>CABIWJ010000006.1:0-1325 GCA_902362455.1 Eubacteriaceae bacterium | reverse complement strand
TCTTTTCTTGCCGCATTAATAGCATCTTCATAAAATTTTAATTCTCTTTTTGGCGACTCCGTATCTGATACACATGAACCTTTAACATTTTCTGTCCATTCACTTATATTTATCTGTTTCCCATCATCATCTCTTACTATATAGAGACTATCAATATAATTGCCGCAATATACAACATAAACTTCTGACGTTTCTGTATTTACAAAACATACTGATGATGTAGTATTATCCTTGCCACTAGGATACACTATTTGTAATTTCATTAATTCACTATCATTTTCTATAAATGATATAATTTTGTCCATTCCAAGTTCCTTATCTGTATATCCCGCTACTCCATCAAAACATGTTATCATTTCATCATCTTTTATTTCTTTTATAATTTCCTTAACATTTTTACTACCTGTATTTATATTATCAATATTATAATATGCTAATGCTGACAAATTTAATAACTGTTCATTACTTAGACTCATTTGTTTCCTCCTCTATAAAAAAATCTATTTTATCTGTTCCAATCAAGCCACCGATTTCTTCATATCCTTTTTCTTTATATATTTTTTCTCTTTCTAAATATGTTTCTTCTGGATATGATTCTATAGAAATTGATATAATATCATCTGATATTTTAGGCTTTAATATTTCTATAATACTCTTCTCATAATCTTTACTGAATTCACTTTCCGGAACTTCAATTCTATATGTTATATATACATTTTCATTTCTTAACAATCCATCAAGTGTGTCATTTTCATTTTCAATATAAAAAGCACTAGAAAATCCAAAAAAGCCCTCTATTTTTTCTTTGTTTCTCTCTCTTACATATACTCCACTAATAAATCTATTCATTCCCACCTCCTTAACTACATTATCTAACTCAACTTTTATCTTATCTTTTACCAGATTACACATATATTCGTCTGATATTACTTTATATGAAGCATAGGTTTTATCATTTTCTTCTTTTTCATCTGGATATACTATCACACGATATTCTTTTTCTTTTCCTTTAATTCTTACATCTACTTCTACATATCCTGCACTTCCAAAAACTCTTCTGACTTCATACTTATATGCAACTTCAAAATCTTCATTATATTTAGTTTTCATATATTCCAGTGCCACTTCTGCACACTTGTCTACATCTATATATACTTTTTTCTTACAACTTGTAGAACTTATAATTACTGTTACAAATACTATCAATAGTAACATACTTTTTTTTATCTTTTTCATTCTTTTCCTCCTATAATATTTATTTTCCTTTTCTTTTGTATTAATATCTTCTGCCCTCCTTTACACCTTTTATGCTTTTTATTTTAAAA
>CABIWJ010000005.1:229152-295033 GCA_902362455.1 Eubacteriaceae bacterium | reverse complement strand
GGGTGTTTTTTGTCTTCATGAGATATATACAAAAATACATGATTTTTATATCATTGATCTCTTGACATAACACCGCTGGACTATTTCTTATTATGCCATAGCCCACTATAATACGTCGCAAACTATGCTGTAGACGTCCTTACAAGAAAGACTTCTACAAAGCACTAGAAAATTTTAAAAAATCCAAATGTACAATTGTAATCACAGTTATTAACACATTGAAAGTTCCAAATGAACCCAACGAATTTCACAGGGCTGGTTTACCCATTTTGATAAATATCTGTTTTTGAAGGACTGAATAATATTGTGTATTCTTGGCATTCATATATTTTAGTAAATCCTTCAATTTTAATGATATCATATCTTTCCTAAATTTCCTATCGAACAAACCACTTCACTAGACACAGCTTTACAAAATACTGGTTTTAATATTGTCAATAAATATGAAGTATATGATAATAACCAATTTTTAGTTTATTCTATAAATCAAGATAAATTTTCAACACTTTTTTTGAGACAATAGGGTAGCATCTCTTAAGTTTTAAACACCAAATAAACACTTTTTTACCCGAAAGAATCTACTTATGTTTAAGGTAATCTTTGCAATGTATATCCATGAAACAGGCAGTGTCGAGGCCAGCATTGACCCAAAAATTCATGTTTCTTTTGATTGTCAAAAATGCAATGCTTCCGTTCATCTAAATGCGCCTTCTGATATTGCATATCTTATAAGGCTTGCAAGGAAGAACCTTGGTTGTATGCCCAATTGGTTAGTAGAGATGGTGGATTGCAAGGGTATGTAGAACCGATAGGTAAGTTGAATCATGAGTTCTTCCCTTATTATCTCTTTGTTAACGTTTTGATATCTTGAAAAACCCTGAAATAAGGGATTTTGGGGTTACGGTGTTGCATATGTGTTGTATGCGGTGGACTACCCACACATTCTCAGAACTACTCATTACTTTAACAAAGAAAGGACTAATACTATGAAAATACATTTTGCTTACTATAACCAATACAAGAACGGAATTGATATTGCTTTTGCTGATAATACACTTCTATTCTTATCCTGTGCTGAAGCTGAAAAGAATCTCCATACTACACCTAACTCTCAAAGGCTTATTGATAACCTTGCAATTGATAATCCACTTATGTATGCTGCACTTGCTCTTGATTGTGAGCTGCAGGCTTGGGCTGATGCTATGGATGAGGATTGATGCAAATATTGACTATTACTAGACATTCCTTTTCATACGGAGAGTTAAAATTTTATTACCCACACTCTGTACGAAATATCTCTAATAAAAAAGTCTGCCCAATCACAAAATCACCCTAATTATCAAATATAATCAACTCTTTCAATTGTTCTATAAATTCAATTATCTCATCATTATCTGTGTTTTTAATATTATTAATTATATCCTCTGGTTTTTTATAATTATTATGTATAATAAAGTTACGAATACTTTCCCGTCCAGGATAAACCAGTACCTTTTCTTTTCGTTTTATTTGTAATCTACACAATTCTTGTAATTCAATTACACACTCATTAATTTGACATATTCTAAGTTGTTCTAATAAAGAAAATCTATCAGTATATACATCATCCCAAAACAAATATCCCTTCATTGTCAAAAACTCTATTATTTTAGGCGACATTTGCATTTCTATTATTTTTTTTGATTTTTTTAAATTAAATATTGTAGTAAGTACAGAATTTGCTATCTGTTCATCTGTTACCCCCATACACTTATAAATTATCTTTTGATTATTTAACATAAGAATAATCGTTCTACTGTCATCTTTACAAAATACTTCTGATTTTACATCTGTGGCACAATTATTATCAATTCCTTTTATGCATTCTTTTATTTCCTCATACGTTTTTTTACCTAGATTTCTAATTTTCTTCAAATCACTATCTGGAAGATTCAATAGCTGATCTGATTTCGTTATTCCTGCTCGTTTTAAACATATACATGCCCTTACAGATAATCCCAATTTATCTAAATCAATTTGCTTTAAAGGTTGGTTTATTTTTATATTATATCTACTACAAATTTTATCAAAATATACAAATTCTTTTTCATTTTTACTTAATAGCTTAATCACCTCATTCAATAAATTTTTCTTAAGTCTTTCTAAATATTCGCTATTATTAACACACCTAAATGCACTCTCTGTTTTTCCCAAAAGAATTTGTGACCTATCCGGATGTCTTAGCTTTCTCAAAGATTTTGCTTCTATTTGTTGAATCCTTCTTTCATTTGTACCATACAATTTTGCTATTTCTTCTCTAGATATTTTTCTTCCATTTTCCAATCCACTTCGTTTTTTTATTACTTCAACCTCTCTATCAGATAGCATCAAAAGTACACTATTTAATAAAGCTTTTCCATATTCTATTTCTGCAGCACTTACAATTACACCTTCACGTCCACTAAATCCATGTGTCTTAAATAATGTCCATTCATATGGGGATTGTTCTCCAATTTCTATTCTATCCCTATATACTCTTATTATTTTTGTACCTTGATATTTTTTTATCTCTGACATTTGTTCTCGATTTCTAGAGTCATCTTCATTTATATATATATCGTTCATAATAAACTTTTCCAATCATATTTATTTTACTATAATCACTAAATTCTCTAACTCCCTAAAAATTTATTTCATTACTCCCACATTTTTCCACATTTTTCACATTTATAGTGACAATGTAATTTTGTAGAAAAAAATCCCCAAAAAGCTGTTGACAGTTGTTTATCTCTCCATTTTGCATACCTTACTTGATATGAACCACAATAAGGACACGGAGAATCCAAATATCTAACTGCCCCCGCTGTCGAATGATAACATATATTTTCTTCACTTCCATTATATGCTATTTTTTTTATTTCTTCTGGCTTTCCGCATTCTGTAAATAAATTATTACATTTGCTGCATCTTCCATAAACCAAAATGCTTCCAAATGCTTTATGTTCCCATCCTGTGTTATTAAAACATCTTCTAGCATTGCAATAAGGACATGGATAATTCTCAAAGAATTCTTTTGATGTAATCGTAGCAATGCCTGAACTATTCATTAATAATGATATATTCTTTTCCTTTAAAGCATTTATTTTTTTTATCCCCTTCTCATTTGCATATGCATCGCTACATAATCTACCATTAACAACAATATACATCCTTGTTAGCTTTTGACCATTTTGTTTATTCACCATATCGACTCGCAATAATTCCTCGTTACGAATATACCTGCCTTCAAAATCAACTACATCATCCGTTTCTTCTCCACTAAATATTTTCACACTTCCGTCTATTAAAAACCAAATCGGTCTTACATTACCATTAAAACTACAATATGCTTCAAAATATTGACCTTCTGGAATATTTCCTAAATACAATGTATTTTTTTTGTATAAATAATCTCCAAATTTAACATATGTATCACCCCATATTTTATCCTGAGTAATGATATCATCATCTATAACTTCAAATGTATCTTCAATATACTCTTCGCCTGTTGAAGAACTATAACCAAGTACAACGCCTGCTTTTTCCGATGTGTAGTAATATTTAGAATACATACTTTCATCTAATGTATAAATATCAACATATTTAGGTATTCCAGAAGTATCCACATAGTTATCATCATTAAATATCATTTCATCAAAATCTTCCAAACATTCTTGACAGTAATAGCCATTATTCATTATAAATTTCCCACAATTAGGACACTTTAGCCATGTAGCTTTTTTCTGTAATCCTCTTATTTCAGATTCAGTTTCTATATTCTTCTCGTCTGGTAACGCATCGAAAGATACTATAACATTTCCAACATACTTTCTTAATTTCTCAACAAAATCATTTGTCTTATTTAAAGATTCATTACCATCAAATTCATTGGCATAAAGTACACCTAATCTATGATATATTTGGCAATACTTATTGCCAATATCTATCCGAGTAGAATTTTCTCTACCCATATTAATAAGACACAATAAACCATTAGGTACTGTCTCTTCCATTTCCTTTTTATCAAAACAATAAATCTTATTTTTAATTTGCTCTGTCATTTCAATGTCAAGATAATCTTGTATAAATTTGATATGTTTGTCATCAAATTCTTTGAATGACGATAAATAGAAGAGAAATCTCAGGATTTCCATTTTTATCATATTACATATAGCATTTCCAAAATCAATGTTTTCACTATCAATATTACTCGCAATATCCAATATCTCAACTATATCATCTTTTAATTTTTTATCCATAATATTCTCCTTTTTTTACTTCAAAATTATTGAATAAAATATACCGTAACAAATTTTTATATCAAAATATTATCGTGCAATTTCACATCTGTCATGTTCTCATTATCGGTTAAAAACTGCCATATGATTAATTTAATTAAATTACTATATTAAAGACCAAATTTATAAGAAAATTATAACACATAATAATTGGGGTATCCATTAGTTTCTATCTAATTTTCTCATACCCCTCCCACAATCTCTTCTGCTTCGCTCCTATCCTCAATATTTCCTGCAAATCTCTTGCCATTGCCTCAACATTAGCGTCCATCTGTTCAACGGTACCAGTACGATTACCTGCTGTAATCTCCCATTGAATACTCTCTTTAGAGTAATATTCCTTAGTCTCCACATTCATATATCCATACAACAAATATGAATAGCCATCGCTTTTCTCTAAGAATACAGGAGCTACTTCTCCTTTAGAAGTTTTCCATCTCATGAGTCTTGGAAACCAGCACAAGCCTTCTTTTATCAGTTCTTTAAATGCCTCAAGTCGCTTGCCAGCTCATTTAATATTCCACTGAATGAATTTCTTGCCTCTATTGTCTTATCTGCTTCGACCTGATTAGCATATTCTTCTATTGTGGGTGCAAATAATCTGAAAGACGATACAAATTTCTTGATTCTATCAAGTAATTTCGCCGCATCTTCTGCTTTTTCAATAGCACTTGCCAGCTCTTGATTTACCAATTGAAGTTCTGACCTCTTTTCATCGAGTTCCTTTGATATATGTTTTGATTCTCTACTATCCATTTCTGATAGTGACTTAGTAATCCGCTGCATACTTTCCAGATATGAAATATCAGACTCCAGTTTTTCTTTTTTATCCGTATATTCTTTTTCAACGGCTTTATTTGCATTAACTGCCCTATCCGATTCCTCCACCTGCTCTTGTAATTGTGTCAAATGCTTTGTCTCCTGAGCCACCTTATACTCCGCAACTGATAAATCGTGATTTCGACCTTTCGACTTTTCTTTTATCTGTTCCCCAAACCAGTCCTCGACTTCTTTATTTGCCACCTCTCGAAGTTCATCCTGCAGCACTCGTGATAACACATCTTTAGTGAATACCTTCCGTTTTGACACCTGCTTGCTAAGACCTTTCTTATATCCACTTGCCACAGTAACTCCAACTATGTGCATATGTGGACTATCCTCATCAAGATGAACCACAGCATTTGCAACTACAAACTGTGATAATCGCTTTCTAAGCTCGTCCAATATTATCTGATATGATAATTTCATATCATCAAATTGCCTCCAGAACTCCCTGTCGCCTATCTGAATGATTATTTCAACTGCCATATCCTGTTCCTTACCTGCAACATGTTCAAAATAATCTTCGATTTTCCGGTCTTGTCGTGTCTGCTTTTTATTATATCTTTCTAATTTGAAACAGATAATGATTTAACTGAACAATTATTGACACAACATAATAATAATTTTGAATATGAAAAAAAGTATGTAAGTGATAGATTGGGAACTATCAAATACATACATTTGAAAAAATAAAAGTTTTATTGTTTTTGCTTATTAATAATATGACTTTTTTATATTGTTATATATTAGAAAATTGATTTTATTTTTTTGGTGTGGCTACTGTGTGTCTACAATGTGGCTACTATTCAAAAAAATGCTTATTTTTTAATTTTTGACATAAAGAAAGCCCCGAAAATTCGGGGCTTTTTGAAATATCAATTTTCTTCTTATTATCTCTTTGAGAACTGTGGAGCACGACGAGCTGCTTTTAAACCATACTTCTTTCTTTCTTTCATTCTTGGATCTCTTGTTAAGAAACCTGCTTTTTTAAGAACTGGACGGAATTCAGCATCAACATGTAATAATGCTCTTGAAATACCATGTCTGATTGCTCCAGCCTGTCCTGTGTATCCACCACCATGTACGTTAACGATAACGTCATATTTGTCTGTTGTATTTGTTGCAACTAAAGGCTGTTTAACGATAACCTTTAATGTTTCAAGACCGAAATATTCGTCTAATGATCTTTTATTTATTGTAATGTCGCCTTTACCTGGTACTAAATATACTCTAGCGATACTCTTTTTTCTTCTACCTGTTCCGTATAATTTTTCTGTTTTAGCCACTGTAATATCCTCCTTTCAGGTTCTAACTAAAATGTTAATACTTCTGGTTTCTGAGCTGCGTGATCATGCTCTGCACCAGCGTATACATGAAGTTTTGTAATCATTTCTCTTCCTAAAGGTCCTTTTGGAAGCATTCCCTTAACTGCTAACTCGATAACTCTTTCAGGTTTCTTTGCTAACATTTCTTTAAGAGTTGTCTCTTTCATTCCACCTACGTAATCTGAATGATTGTAGTAGATTTTCTGATCTAACTTCTTACCAGTTACCTTAATATGCTCTGCATTTATAACGATTACATAATCACCTGTGTCGATATGTGGTGTATATGTTGGTTTGTTCTTACCTCTTAAAACTTTTGCGATTTCTGATGATAAACGTCCTAATGTATATCCTGTAGCATCAACTACGTACCATTTTCTTTCAATTGTTGCTGGACTAGCCATGTAACTCTTCATTGGTTTACCTCCTATGATAATAAAATATTTTTTATATATAAATACTATTACCGGGGCTTTGGCTCAAGTATTTACCTGCTTATTTTGGACAGACTAATAGATTTCACGTACTGTCACAGTTAATTATTATATAACAATGCCGTTTTTGTGTCAACCATATTTTGATAAAGATTGCCCTTGTAACCAACTTTTTCCACATTGCTATTGCAAATTTAATTAGTTATACACAATTCCTATCAAAGTTAAACCCTTAGCCGGAGCTTTTGGTCCTGCCACATTTCTGTCACAAGCCTCTAAGATTTCTTTGACATACTCAGGCGGATATACTTTAAGTCCTACCTTTATGAGAGTTCCGACAATTATCCGCACCATATTATATAAGAAGCCATTTCCGGAAATTCTGATTTTAATAATGTCATCTTCCTTTGATACATCTAATGAATAAATCGTTCTTACCGTATCCGTTACCTGTGTTCTTGCAGAACAGAAGCTTTTGAAATCGTGCTCTCCGACTAAATATTTTGCTGCCTCCTGCATTTTTTCATAATCCAATGGCATATATACAAAATGTGTATACAATCTCATAACCGGATTATCAAATCTTCTATTCAGAATTTTATATTCATATGTCTTTGTACTATCGCAATATCTTGGGTGAAAATCCAATGGAACCTCGCAGGAATCCTGTATTCTTATATCGTCCGGCAGTCGTTGGTTAAGTGCAAAGCACATTTTCTCGGGCGGAATCTTTGAAAATGTATCAAATACCGCAACATTTCCTAATGCATGAACTCCTGAATCAGTCCGGCTTGCACCAATAACCGCTATATCTTCACCTAACATTCTGCTCAATTCACGATTGATTACTTCCTCAACGGTTATTCCATTAATCTGAACCTGCCAGCCACAATAATTAGTTCCATCATAGCTTATAATCAGTTTAACACGCCTTTTTATTGGTTCTTCTACCATATTCAACCTCATTTCCAAATATAAATTATCACATCTTATTATTCATAACAAATGCTGCTTATAAGATAAACACATATTATATCTGATATTTACATCTGCTTTCTTACAATTCTATATTCATCATCTAACTGATAATATGGACAGTCGTAACTTTCATCACTCATAAGTCGTACAACATCATCTTCGTCCATATTTACCTGACACATATAATCTTCATAATCTTCATCATACACATAGAAACTGCATGAATTACAATCACCTGAACTCATTTTTCTTCCTCATTTCACATACTAGTAATTAATATCTTAATCGCAACCATTCCTCCAACAAATGCAAAAATACATAAATATGCTATAAAATCACATCTTTTATATTTAAGCGGCTTCATTTTGGTTCTTCCTTTACCACCTCTGTAACATCTTGCATCCATTGCTGTCGCTAAATCATTTGCTCTTCTAAATGCAGATATGAATAACGGAACTAATATAGGAATCATTGATTTTGCTCTTTTAATTATATTTCCATTATCAAACTCTGCACCTCTTGCTGTCTGTGCTTTAATAATCTTATCGGTTTCCTCCATCAAAACAGGAATAAATCGTAGTGCAATCGACATCATCATAGCTATTTCATGTACTGGAATTCTGATGATATTCATAAAACCTAACGACTTCTCTAAACCATCTGTCAGATTATTCGGTGTAGTAGTAAGTGTCAAAAGTGATGAGCCAATAATCAGTAATACAAAACGCATACCCATTAATGCCGCTTTGACCAGGCCCTCATACGTCATCTTTATGAAACCTAATTCGAAAATGACTCTTCCCGGTGTAAAAAACACATTAAAAAATACACTAATGAATAAAATTACAAATATACTTCGAAGTCCTCTGAATATAAAGCCAAACGGAATCTTTGATATAATAATCACACCTACAAGAATCAAGGCACAAATACCGTAAGTTAAAGGATTTCCACATATAAAAAGCATTAATATAAATGCAAATGTTGCAAATAATTTAGTCCTCGGATCTAACTTATGAATCTTAGAGTCCGTCTGATAATATTGTCCAATTGTAATATCTCTAAGCATTATATTATTCCTTTCATTTCATCTAATGCCTCTTTTACCGTCAATGCATTTCCACTTACATTATAGTTTCTTTCTTTAAGCACATTCATAGCTTTTGTAACTTCCGGAACATCGAGACCGATTTGCTCAAGCTGCCCAACATATTTGAAAACATTTTTCTTAATATCATCAAATACAACTCTGCCGTCATTCATAACTATAAGACGTTCAACGTAATTTGCCATATCCTCCATATTGTGAGATACAATTATTATCGTCTTTGCCTTGTCTGTCTGTAAGCGTTTCAACGAATTTAAGAGATTATTTCTAGACATCGGATCTAATCCAGCTGTTGGTTCATCCAGAATAATTATTTCAGGATTCATTGCAAGTACGCCTGCGATGGCGATTCTTCTTTTCTCACCACCTGACAATTCAAATGGCGAATCATTATAGTAATTTTCGCCTATACCAAGCATTTCAAGCGCATCTTTAGCAGCCTTTTTAGCTTCTTCTTCACTCATTCCTTTGTTAAGCGGACCAAACATAACGTCTTTAAGCACAGTTTCTTCAAAAAGCTGGCTCTCAGGATACTGAAACACTAATCCGACATCAAGATGCAACCTCTTTTTGTCAAAAGACTTGTCCTGAATATTTTCACCTTTATATGTTACCTCTCCACCATTTGCCTTGATTAGTCCATTCATAACCTGTACAAGACTTGATTTACCTGAACCCGTATGACCTATGATTCCTATAAATTCATCATTATATATGTCTAAGGAAATGTCATCTAATGCCTTAACCTCCATAGAAGTATTTTCTTCGTATTTTAGGCATACATTCTTAAGACTTAGAATTGGTTCTATGCTTTTATTTCTGGTATCTTCTGTATCTTCTGTATCTTTTGTATCTTCTGTATCTTTTGCATCTTCTTTATCTTTTGCATCTTCTTTATCTGCTATATCTTTATCATTTTGGTTATTACTTATTTTTTCTATCTCTTTTACAAATTCATCAATCGTAAGAATATCGTACCTGCCGAATTTACCGCATTTATATAATTCGTATGACAATTCCATAATCTGTGGCATATCTAATTTCAATTTCTTAATCTGTTCTACATTGCTAAAGACTTCTCTAGGTGTTCCCTGCAATGCAATTTTACCATCATCTATTACCACAACTTTTTTAGCCATAATCGCTTCGTTCATATGATGGGTTATAAGAATTACAGTTATATTCTCATTTTCATTCAGACTTTTTATTATATCCATAACTTCTTTTCTGCCTTGTGGATCTAACATAGCAGTCGGCTCATCTAATACGATACATTTAGGCTTCATTGCTAATGATGAAGCTATTGCAACTCGCTGTTTTTGCCCTCCTGATAAATGATTTGGCGATTTCTTTCTGTATTTATACATATCGACTTTTGTAAGTGAATCTTTTATTCTGTCCCAGATTTTCTCGGTTTTAACACCCAGATTTTCAGGGCCGAAGCCAACATCTTCTTCAACAGTCACACCTACTATCTGATTGTCAGGATTTTGGAATACCATTCCACATTTTTCACGAATCTTCCATAATTCTTCAACGCTTTTCGTATCATCTCCGTCTATATAAATGTTACCCTCATCTGGTAATAATAGTGCATTCAGATGCTTTGCAAATGTAGACTTTCCCGAACCGTTATGCCCTAATATCGCTATAAAGTCACCCGGCTCAACTTCTATATTAAGGTCATCAAGAATCTTCTTTTCTTCGATAACTTCATTGTTTTCATTTTTAATTCTAACTTTGTATTTAACATTTCTAGCTTTAATTATGCTCATAGACACCTCTAGAGTAAAATCTTTATTATAAATATAAAAAGTATTGTAAATTTAAAATAGAGGAAGAAAAGTGTTCTTTCCTTCCTCTACATATATATATCATTTATTATACTAATTCAAGTACAACCTGCATTGCTGCATCACCTTTACGCTGTCCGATTTTGATGATTCTTGTGTATCCACCATTTCTATCAGCATATTTTGGTGCAATTTCGTCAAATAACTTCTGTGTTAAATCAACAGTTTTTGTATTCTTCTTCTTTCCAGCTGCATCTGTAGGAACTTCTTTAACTGCGTAAAGAACCTTCTGCATTTTTCTTCTAGCATGGAGTCTTGAAGGATTGTCTTTTTTGATTGTCTTGTCAACAAAATCTACTTTGTCAACTTTCTTTCCATCAACAACTTCCTTTACTCTCTTGCCATCTTTATCTTTAACATATACTTTAGCTTTAACTGTAACTTCTTCGTAGTTATCTTTTTCTTTAACTGCCATGGCGATTAAACTTTCAACTACTTTACGAACTTCTTTAGCTCTTGTTTCAGTTGTTTCAATCTTTCCATTTTCGATTAAAGCTGTTGCAAGACTTCTAAGCATAGCTTTTCTCTGTGCTGAAGTTCTTCCAAGTTTTCTATATCCTGCCATTTCTAATCTTACCTCCTTTACTTAGGAACATTCTCTAGTTGTCACTATCTTTTAAATGTAAACCTAATTCTTTCAATTTAGCATACACCTCATCAAGTGACTTACGTCCAAGATTTCTAACTTTCATCATATCATCTGCTGTCTTGTTAGTTAATTCCTGAACTGTGTTAATACCAGCTCTCTTCAAACAATTGTATGAACGAACTGATAACTCTAATTCATCAATGTTCATTTCTAACACTTTAACTTTCTCATTAACAACAGGCTCAGCCATAATGTCAACATTCTTAGCTTTGTCTGAAAGGTTAATAAAGTAATTTAAGTGTTCACTTAAAACCTTAGCTGCCAAACTAACTGCTTCGTCTGGAGCAAGTGTTCCGTTTGTATATACATCTAATGTAAGTTTGTCAAAATCAGTAATCTGCCCAACACGTGTATTCTGAATCTGCATATTTACTCTTTCTACTGGTGTGTAGATAGAATCGATTGCAATTACACCAATTGGTAATTCGTCATTTTTATTCTTATCAGCACTTACATATCCTCTGCCTTTAGTAATAGTTAATTCTGCATAGAATCTGCTATCTTTTCCACCACTTAATGTAGCTATAACTAAATCTTTGTTAAGAATCTCGATATCAGAATCTACCTGAATATCTGCTGCTGTTACAACGCCATCACCAACTTTTTCAATATATCCAACTACAGGAGCATCGCTTTCGCTATTGCTCTTGATAGCAAGACTCTTGATGTTCATGATAATCTCTGTAACATCTTCCTTAACACCAGGGATTGAACTGAATTCATGCAAAACACCGTCAAATTTAACCTGACTAACAGCTGCTCCTGGTAATGAAGAAAGCATAATTCTTCTTAATGAATTACCAAGAGTTGTGCCGTAACCTCTTTCAAGAGGTTCTACAACAAATTTACCATATTTATTATCTTCTGAGATTTCTGCTATCTCAACGTTAGGTATTTGAAAATCGAACACTAAAAAGCCCCTCCTTTTTCTGTTTTAGGAATTGCCTAAGCCTATTTCGAATATAATTCGACGATAAGCATTTCGTCAACTGGTACATCTATGATTTCTCTTGTAGGTATTTCTTTAACAACACCGCTAAGATTCTCATGATCTGCTTCTAACCATTCTGGAACTAATCTTCCGTCAGTTACCTCAAGAATATCTTTATATCTCTGAGAAGCTTTATGTTTCTCTTTAATTTCGATTGTATCGCCAGCTTTTACTAAATATGAAGGAATATTAACCTGTTTACCATTAACTAATACATGTTTATGGTCAACAATCTGTCTTGCTTCTTTTCTAGTTCTAGCATATCCCATACGGAATAACACATTATCAAGTCTAAGCTCAAGTAAAATCATAAGATTTTCACCTGTCATGCCGTTCATCTTCTGTGCTTTCGCATAGTAATTTCTAAATGGTTTCTCTAATACACCATAGATGAATTTTGCTTTCTGTTTCTCTCTTAACTGAAGACCATACTCACTCATCTTCTTGTTTGCTCTATTTAACTGTCTTTTTGATTTTTTATCTATTCCTAAATATACTGGATCTAATCCAAGTGATCTACATCTCTTAAGAACAGGAACTCTATTTACTGCCATCTATTTGCACCTCCTATTAGACTCTTCTACGTTTTGGTGGGCGGCATCCATTATGAGGAACTGGAGTAACGTCCTTAATACTAGTAACTTCAAGACCACATGCCTGAAGAGCACGAATTGCTGCTTCACGTCCTGATCCCGGACCCTTAACCATAACATCTACTGATTTTAAGCCATGTACCAAAGCTGCCTTTGTAGCAGTTTCCGCTGCCATCTGAGCTGCATAAGGAGTAGATTTCTTTGAACCTCTAAATCCTAGACCACCTGCACTTGCCCATGAAAGAGCATTTCCTTCATTATCTGTTAATGTTACGATTGTATTATTAAAAGATGATTGAATGTGCGCTTGTCCGCGTTCAACGTTTTTCTTTACACGCTTTTTTGTCACTTTTTTTGTAACTTTAGCCATTTTAAACTAACCTCCCTTATGGGTTCTTTCTATAATTTTTATCGGAATACAATATAATTCCTTGTTGCTATTGTTTCATCGAACAATACTTTCAATAAGAAGCTTTTCTTCTCATTACAACTGTTCTATATTCGTACATATTTAAGAATGATTATTTCTTCTTATTTGCAACAGTACGCTTTGGACCTTTTCTTGTTCTTGCATTTGTCTTTGTCTTCTGACCACGAACTGGAAGTCCCTGTCTGTGACGTTTTCCTCTATAACATCCGATTTCCTGTAATCTCTTGATGTTCATAGCGATTTCTCTTCTTAAATCACCTTCAACAGTCTGACTAGCGTCAATAACTTCACTAATTCTCTTAACTTCATCGTCAGTTAAATCTCTAACACGAGTGTTAGGATCAACATTAGCCTCTGCAAGAATACGATTAGAACTTACTCTACCAATACCGTAGATATAAGTTAATCCGATTTCTACACGTTTTTCTCTTGGTAAGTCAACACCTGAAATACGAGCCATGTGTATTACACCTCCATCATTAAAATCTTAATAAGTATCTCACCATACGTAGCCCGTTATAAATAACGTCTGAAATGTTGTACGCAGGTTTATTTCTTATTTCTTGTTTAAATTTTATATTTTAAGTAATGATACAACTAAGCCTAGTGTTTCACTACTGCAGCCGCATAACAAAATTACATATCAATTTGATATGCATCACAAACTGTCAAGCCTTAATTAGCCTTGTCTCTGTTTGTGCTTTGGATTTTCACAGATTACTCTGATGCTTCCTTTTCTTTTAATTACTTTGCATTTTTCACAAATTGGTTTAACTGATGATCTTACTTTCACAGTAAATCCTCCTTTCAAAAAAAGTCCGACTATTACTATAACATATGTTTTGGCAATAATCAAGCAATTTTTTAACTATATTTTTATTTATCTCTCCAGACTATTCTGCCCTTTGACAAATCATATGGAGATAATTCAATAGTTACCTTGTCACCTGGAAGTATACGAATAAAATTCATTCTTAACTTTCCACTAATATGAGCTAATACCTTATGACCATTTTCAAGTTCAACCTGAAACATTGCATTTGGTAATTTTTCTAATACAGTTCCTTCGATTTCAATTACATCAGCTTTAGACATTTCTAACGACCTCCTATTTTCTGCTTATAGCTTTTGATAGCTCTCTTTATATCTTCATCACGTAGGATAAGATTTGTTTCTAATTTTCGCTGCAGTTCTTCATCAATCTGATTGATGACCTGGATATGTTTTATTTTCTTCTTCTTAGGCTTATCTAATATTCTTGACTTACCATCAACTAAATAAACATATTCCTCTTCTTTATTAATTATGATAAATATTTCTTCTTTATCATGTCCTGCTTTTGATTTTGCAAATTCTCCTATTTTACATGTCGCCATCAAATAACCAGCCTTTCTGATTTTAACGCATTAACCACGTTTTGTCACTTAATTTTATCTATGAATTTCGCAAGGTTAAAATTTCCGGTTCACCCTTTGTAATCAATATGGTGTTTTCATAATGTGCTGCGAGCGATCTGTCTTTAGTTACCACAGTCCAGTCATCATCTAACCATTCAACTTCATAAGTTCCTGCACTTATCATAGGCTCAATTGCCAGTGTCATTCCTGCCTGGAGTCTTATTCCTCTGTTACGTTGTTTAAAATTAGGTATCTGTGGATCTTCATGCAAATGCGTTCCAATTCCATGTCCTACCAAATCTCTGACAACTCCATATCCGAAGCTTTCCGCATATTCACCGATAGCTGCTGATATTTCATGCAGATGGCATCCTTCTTTTGCAAATTTGATACCTTCGAAAAAGCTCTGTTTAGTCACTTCGATAAGACGTTTAGCCTCATTGCTGACCTCTCCTACCATATGTGTTCTTGCTGCATCTGAATGATATCCTTTATAGATAAGTCCCGCATCAAGACTCACAATATCGCCTTCTTTAAGTATCTTCTTCTTGCTTGGAATACCGTGAACTACTTCTTCATTAACTGATACACAGATTGCTGCCGGAAAGCCGTTATAATTCTTAAAGTTTGGAATACATCCAAAGCTTTTAATCATATCCTCACCGATTTTGTTTATCTCATAAGTAGAGATTCCTGGTTTTATAGCTTTACCCATCTCATCGTGTACAATTGATAACAACCTGCATGATTCTCTCATTAACTCAATTTCTTTTTGAGATTTTATTGATACTGCCATTTTATTAAGCTCCTAAAATCTTAACAATGTCAGTAAATACATCATTCATATCCTTTGTTCCATCAACTTCTACTAAAACTTTCTTATCGTTATAGTAATCAATTAATGGCTGTGTCTGTTCATGATATACTGCCAATCTCTTCTTGACTGTTTCAGGCTTATCATCGTCTCTTAAAATAAGTTCGCTGCCACATCTGTCACAAATTCCCTCTACTTTAGTTGGGATATGAACGATATGATATGTTGCTCCACAAGCTACGCAGGCTCTTCTTCCTGACATTCTTCTTACAATATTCTCATCTGGAACTTCTACATTGATTGCATAGTCAACCTTAGAGCCAAGTTTCTCTAAAGCGGCATCAAGACTTTCTGCCTGTGGTATAGTTCTTGGAAAACCATCTAATACGTAACCATTAGAACAATCTGCCTGACCTACTCTGTCAACTACTAAGTCAACTACTAATTCATCAGGTACTAAAAGGCCCTGGTCCATATAAGTTTTAGCTTTTTTGCCAAGTTCTGTTCCGTTTTTAATATTTGCTCTGAAGATATCACCTGTGGAAATATGTGGAATTGAATATTTGTCAGCTATCATTTTAGCCTGTGTTCCTTTTCCTGCTCCAGGAGCACCTAACATAATTATTTTCATATATTTACCTGTCTCCGCAAATTATGCGAAACGCCCTTAAGTATGAAAGAATGGGCTGTTTCCTTTATATTATTTTCTTTCTTACTTTTTGATTTCTATTGATTTATTATAGGTTTCTTTATAAAGCAATTTTGACAATGGAACGCAACTTATGCTGCGTTCCATTGCCTATTTATTAGTCTAACAAAAATCCTTTGTAATTACGAACTACCATCTTAGATTCAATGCTCTTGAGTGTCTCAAGAACAACACCTACGATGATAATAAGTGATGTACCGCCAAATGATACTTTAGCACCAGCTATTCCTGCAAATGCAATTGGAATTGTAGCTACAATAAGTAAGCCTACAGCACCTATAAATACAATGTAGTTTAATATATTATTTAAGTAATCCTGTGTTGGTTTACCAGGTCTGATACCAGGAATAAAACCACCTTGTTTCTTCATATTATCAGCAACTTCAATAGGATTGAATGTTATTGATGTATAGAAGTAAGCAAATGCAATTACTAATACAACATATACTAAATAACCAATTGAATATATTGGTTTAGAGAAATTCCACCATCTGCTTGATTCAAGGAAATATGTCCATTTAGGAGTCTTTCCTGAAACTAACTGGCAAATAACTATTGGGAATGAGAATAATGACTGTGCAAAGATGATTGGAATAACACCTGCTGTGTTAACTTTAAGTGGAATATGAGTTGAAGCTCCTCCAACTAATTTTCTACCCTGCATCTTCTTAGAATATTGAACAGAGATTCTTCTCTCTCCATCCTGTAGAAATACTACAAATCCTACAATCACTACTACTACACCAACGATTATTACTGCCGCTAAGAGTGAACCACCAACTGAGCTGGCATTCTTAACAAACTGCTCGAATAAGCTTGAAAAGTCGTTTGGTATTCTGGCAACGATATTTATTAATAAAATGATTGATATACCATTACCAACACCTTTTTCAGTAATATTTTCGCCTACCCACATAAGGAATGCCGAACCGCCAGTTAAAGCTGCAACTGCTATGACGATAGCTATAGCATACTCACCTTTTGACATTGTATTAATATCACCGAATAATCCTTTGTTACCAAAACTGATAGATGTTGCAAGTGCCTGTACAAGTGCAAGTCCAACTGTAAGATAACGAGTAATACTTACTATTTTCTTACGTCCTTCTTCACCATCTCTTTGCATCTCCTCTAATTTAGGAATTGCAATTGTTAAAAGCTGGATAATAATTGAAGAAGTGATGTATGGTGTAATATTAAGTGCAAATATTGACATCTGCTCAAAAGAACCACCTGTCATGGCATCAAAAAAGCCGAATGCACCATTCCTAAACTGTCCCATTACCTGGGATATAGATTTTGCTGTAGTGCCAGGTAAAGGCAACTGACAGCCTATCCTGACAACTATAAGCATTAAAAATGTATAAAAAAGTCTCTCTCTTATCTCTTTGACTTTAAATGCATCTCTAACTGTTTTTAGCATTAAATCACCTCACAGGTTCCACCAAGAGCTTCAATCTTCTGCTTTGCACCTTCACTAAATGCATTAACTTTGACTGTAAGTTTCTTAGTAATTTTTCCGTATCCAAGAATTTTAACACCATCTCTTGGATTCTTAATGATTCCAGTTTCTAATAATGTTTCAACAGTTACTACTGCGCCATCTTCAAATACTTCAAGTGCACTTACGTTAATGCCAACGATATCTTTAGAATTTCTATTTGTAAATCCTCTTTTAGGGATTCTTCTGTATAAAGGCATCTGACCACCTTCAAAACCTGGTCTAGGGCTTCCTGAACGAGCTTTCTGTCCTTTATGACCCTTTCCGGCTGTTTTGCCATTTCCAGATCCGTGACCACGACCTCTTCTAAAATTATCGCTTTGTTTTGAACCTTCAGCAGGTCTTAAATTTGATAATTCCATTGTCGCACCTCCTTATCTAAAACTAAATTTCTTCTACTTTAACTAAATGTCTAACCTGATCAACCATACCTCTAACAGCTGCATTATCTGGCATCTCAACTGTTTTATTAACTTTTCTTAAACCTAAAGCTTCAACAGTTTTCTTATGCTTTGGTATTGCACCGATTGTAGATTTTACAAGTGTGATTTTTAACTTATCTGCCATTTTAACTTCCTCCTATTAGCCTAAGATTTCTTCTACAGATTTACCGCGAAGTCTAGCTACCTCTTCTGGAGTCTTTAATTCAGCCAAACCAGCAATTGTTGCAAGAACAACATTCTGCTTATTGTTTGAGCCTAATGACTTAGTACGGATATTCTTAATACCTGCAAGTTCAAGTACGTTACGCGCAGGACCACCTGCGATAACACCAGTACCTTCTGGAGCTCTCTTCAATAATACTGAAGCACTTCCGAATTTTCCGATTGTATCATGAGGAATACTTAAGTTTTCATCAATTGCTACTGTAACAAGTTTCTTAATAGCGTCTTCTTTTCCTTTACGAATAGCTTCAGGAATTTCAGCAGCTTTTCCAAGTCCAGCACCAACGTGTCCTTTGCCGTCACCAACAACTACTAAAGCTGCAAATCTCATGTTACGTCCACCTTTAACAACCTTAGTAACACGCTTAATTGATACTACTTTTTCTTCCAATTCTAATTGACTAGCATCAACGATTGTACGTTTCATGTGTTTTCCTCCTTATATGGAATCTATAAATATTTAATTAGAATTCTAAGCCTGCTTCTCTAGCAGCTTCTGCTAATGCTTTGATTTTTCCCTGATATATAAAGCCACCTCTGTCAAAGACAACTGTTGTAATACCTTTTTCAATAGCTTTCTTTGCAATAACTGTGCCTAAATATGCTGCTGCATCAACGTTATTAGTCTTTTCAAGTTCAGCCTTTACATCTTTCTGAAGAGTAGAAGCTGATACTAATGTATTTCCGACTGTATCGTCAATAATTTGAGCATACATATGATTATTACTTCTAAACACAGCTAAACGTGGTCTTTCTGCAGTACCAGCGAAACGATTACGTAATCTTCTATGTTTACTTAAACGAACTTCTGTTCTTGATTTTTTACTAACCATGCCTGTCACTCCTTCAATTATTTCTTACCAGTCTTACCAACTTTACGTCTAATAACTTCATCAGCATACTTGATACCTTTACCTTTATAAGGCTCTGGTCTTCTCTTATCTCTGATTTCAGCAGCGAACTGGCCAACTTTTTCTTTATCGATACCTTTAACTGTTATCTTGTTTGTTCCTTCGACAACTGTCTCAAGACCTTCTGGATCTTCCATCTCAACTGGATGAGAGTAACCAAGTGATAACACTAATTTCTTTCCTTGTTTCTGAGCTCTGTAACCAACACCGTTGATTTCAAGAACTTTTTCATAACCATCTGTAACACCTTTAACCATATTAGCTATAAGTGTTCTTGTAAGACCATGAAGTGATTTCATCTTCTTTAAGTCATTAGGTCTTGTAACTACTACTTCTGAACCTTCAACTTTGATTGTCATCTCTTCAGGTAACACTCTTTCAAGTGTTCCCTTAGGTCCTTTTACAGTCACTTTATTATTTTCTGCCACATCAACAGTTACACCTGCTGGAATGGCGATAGGCATTCTTCCTATACGTGACATGCCGTGCACCTCCTATTTGGGATTAATATATTTTATTGTTTAAACAAACGCTATAAAGCGTTTGTTTATTACCATACAAATGCTAAAACTTCTCCACCTACGTTGAGCTTTCTAGCTTCTTTATCTGTGATTACACCATTATTTGTTGAAATAATAGCTACACCTAAACCATTAAGTACTCTTGGAAGCTCATCTTTGCCTGCGTATACACGAAGACCTGGTTTAGAGATTCTCTTGAGCCCTGTGATGATTTTTTCATTTTTATCTTTACCGTATTTTAATGTTACACGGATTGATTTAAAGTTTCCATCTTCAACTACTTCATATTTTTTGATATAACCTTCATTAAAAAGGATTTCAGCAATTGCTAACTTCATTTTTGATGCAGGGATATCTACTGTATCATGTTTAGCAGTATTTGCGTTACGGATTCTTGTAAGCATATCTGCGATTGGATCGTTTGTTGTCATGTTATGTTGCCTCCTTTCTAATTCGTCCTACCAACTTGCCTTTTTAACACCAGGTATCTGTCCTTTGTATGCTAATTCACGGAAACATACTCTGCAGATGCCGTATTTTCTTAAATAAGCATGTGGACGACCACAAATTCTACAACGTGAATATTCCTGAGTAGAGAATTTTGCTTTACGCTGTTGTTTTACTTTCATAGCAGTCTTAGCCATGGTATTACCTCCTAACTATTTTTGAAATGGCATATTGAATAATGTCAATAATTCGCGTGCTTCTTCATCAGTATTGGCTGTTGTAACAAATATAACATCCATACCTCTTACTTTATCTACCTTATCATATTCGATTTCAGGGAAGATTAACTGTTCTTTGATACCAAGAGCATAATTTCCACGACCATCAAATGCATTAGGATTTACACCTCTAAAGTCACGTACACGAGGTAATGCAAGATTTATTAAACGGTCAACAAATTCATACATTCTTTCTCCTCTAAGAGTAACTTTACAGCCTATTGCCTGTCCTTCTCTGATTTTGAAGTTAGCTACTGAATTCTTTGCTCTTGTAACTACTGCTTTCTGACCTGTGATTGTCTCAAGATCTTTAATAGCTGCATCTAAGAGTTTAGCATTGTCTTTAGCTTCGCCAACGCCCATATTTATAACAACTTTATCAAGTTTTGGAACCTGCATAATATTTTTGTATCCAAATTTCTTTGTCATCGCATCAACGATTTCGTTATTGTAAGTATCTTTAAGTCTACTCAACGTCTTAGTCCTCCTCTCTCAATTAATCGATAACTTCGCCAGTTGCTTTTGCAATACGAACTTTTTTACCATCTTTTTCAGTAAAGCCGATTCTTGTAACTTTACCTTTAACAACGTACATAACGTTTGAAATATCGATAGGACCTTCCTGGTTAACTATTCCGCCGTTCTGGTTCTGTGCACTAGGTTTTGTATGCTTTGTAACCATGTTGATACCTTCAACGAGTACTGTATTATCTTTTTTATTAACTGAAAGAACTTTTCCTTCTTTGTCTTTGTCTTTACCAGCGATTACTCTAACTAAATCGCCTTTTTTAATTTTACTTGTTGCCATGCCTACACCTCCTATAATACTTCAGGTGCTAAAGAAACAATTTTCATAAACTGTTTATCTCTTAGCTCTCTGGCTACTGGTCCAAATATACGTGTTCCTCTTGGGTTTTTATCATCCTTGATGATTACAGCAGCATTTTCGTCAAATTTTATATATGAACCGTCTTTACGACGTGCGCCTTTAACTGAACGAACTACTACGGCTTTAACAACGTCACCTTTTTTAACAACACCGCCTGGTGTTGCATCTTTAACAGTAGCAACGATTACATCGCCGATATTAGCATATCTTCTAGTAGAACCGCCCATTACTCTGATACAAAGTAATTCTTTAGCGCCTGTGTTGTCAGCAACTTTAAGTCTACTTTCCTGTTGGATCATAATAATACTCCTTTCTACTATCTTGCTTTCTCGATGATTTCAACAAGTCTCCATCTCTTATCCTTAGATAATGGTCTTGTTTCCATTACTTTTACTTTATCTCCAATACCACATTCGTTATTCTCATCATGTGCCTTTAATTTATAAGTTCTCTTAACGATTTTCTTATATAAAGGATGTTTTACGTGATCTTCTACAGCAACAACGATTGTTTTATCCATTTTGTCACTAATAACTTTTCCAACTCTTGTTTTTCTCAAGTTTCTTTCTTCCACAACAAAGTCCTCCTTTCATAGATTCATGGAATTACGCATCATTTTATTAAATTAGTTAGCTTTCTGTGCTATTATTGTCTGAATTCTAGCAATATTTCTTCTAACTTCTTTAATTCTGCTTGTGTTCTCTAACTGGTTTGTTGCGTTTTGAAATCTTAAATTAAAAAGTTCCTTTTTAGCAGCTACTAATTCATCATTTAATTCTGTAGCTGATTTTGTATTTAAATCTTCTACATATTTACTAATTTTCACTGTTATCACCGCCTTCTAAATCTGCTTTCGAAACGATTTTACACTTAACTGGCAATTTATGCATAGCAAGTCTTAATGCTTCTCTCGCTGTTTCTTCTGGTACTCCTGCGATTTCGAACATTACACGTCCTGGTTTAACTACTGCTACCCAGTACTCTAATGTTCCTTTTCCGGAACCCATACGTGTTTCAGCTGGTTTTGCTGTAACTGGTTTATCAGGGAATATCTTAATCCAAACTTTACCACCACGCTTAATGTAACGTGTCATTGCAATACGGGCAGCTTCTATCTGGTTTGATTTAATCCATGCTGGCTCTAAAGCGACGATACCGTATTCACCATTTGAGATTGTGTTTCCTCTTAAGGCTTTACCTCTCATTGAACCACGGAACTGTTTACGACGCTTAACTCTTTTAGGCATTAACATTATTTATCGCTCCCTTCCTTAACTTCTTTTACTGGAAGAACTTCGCCTTTGTAAATCCATACTTTAACGCCAACTTTACCATAAGTTGTGTCTGCTTCAGCGAATCCATAATCTATATCAGCACGTAATGTCTGAAGTGGAATAGTTCCTTCACTGTAGAACTCTGTACGAGCCATATCAGCACCGCCAAGACGACCTGAACAGCTAGTCTTAATTCCTTTAGCACCACTCTTCATAGTTCTTGACATTGTAGATTTCATAGCTCTTCTGAATGATACACGGTTCTCTAACTGAAGTGCAATGTTTTCAGCAACAAGCTGTGCATCTTTATCTGGTCTCTTAACCTCTTTAATGTCAACTACTAATTTCTTAGTTGTGAATTTCTGTACTTCTGCTTTAAGTTTTTCAATTTCAGCACCACCCTTACCGATTACGATACCAGGTTTTGCTGTATGAATGATTACTTTTAATCTATCAGATGCTCTTTCGATTTCAATCTTTGAAACACCTGCACTATATAACTTCTCTTTAAGGTATGTTCTGATTTTGTGATCTTCTACTAAGTTATCTGCGAAATCAGCTTCTGCATACCACTTTGAGTCCCAGTCTTTAATTACTCCGACTCTAAGGCCATGAGGATTAACTTTCTGTCCCATGCTATATCTCCTTTCCAATTCGATGAAAACGCATATTCAGATTATTTATCGCGTTTTTCAGTACCCAGGGTTATTATGCTCTTTCGTTAAGCACGATTGTGATGTGGCTCATTCTCTTTTCGATTCTGTAAGCTCTACCCTGTGCTCTAGGTCTGATTCTCTTCATTGTTGGTCCTTTGTTTGCGTAACACTCTTCAATGTAAAGATTGTCTGCGCTCATACCGTTATTATTTTCAGCATTTGCAATTGCTGATTTTAATAATTTTTCTATTACTGAAGACGCATATCTAGGATTGTATGTTAAAATACCAAGTGCTGACTGAACATCCTTACCTCTGATAGCATCTAATACGAAACATGCTTTCTGAACTGAGACTCTAGCATAAGATAACTTAGCTGATGGTCTAGTATCTTTATTTGCATTTCTTGCTCTCTTTATCTGGGATCTATGTCCTTTTGCCATGGATTTGACCTCCTTTCAAAATCTTTCAATTAACGAGCTTTACTCTTCTTCTCGTCTTTTCCATGTCCTCTATAAGTTCTAGTAGCAACGAATTCTCCAAGTTTATGTCCAACCATATCTTCTGTAACATATACTGGAACGTGTTTTCTACCGTCGTGAACTGCTATTGTATGTCCAACCATCTGTGGGAATATTGTAGAACGACGTGACCAAGTCTTGATTACTGATTTGTCACCTGATGCGTTCATAGCGTCTACTTTCTTAAGTAAACTTTCATCTGCAAATGGTCCTTTTTTTAATGATCGAGCCATAGGTGGAACCTCCTTTATTTCATGTTTTTGCCGTCTCTTCTTCTTACAATCATCTTGTTAGAAGATTTGTTCTTCTTTCTTGTCTTTAAGCCAAGAGCTGGTTTACCCCAAGGTGTACATGGACCCGGACGACCGATTCCTGTCTTACCTTCACCACCACCATGTGGATGGTCATTAGGGTTCATAACAGAACCACGAACTGTAGGTCTGATACCCATGTTTCTCTTACGACCTGCTTTACCGATTTTAACAAGGTCATGTTCGATGTTACCAACTGTACCGATTGTAGCTCTACAAATGATTGGTACCATTCTCATCTCGCCTGATGGTAATCTAAGTGTTGCATATTTGCCTTCCTTAGCCATAAGCTGTGCTGCATTACCAGCTGCACGAACTAACTGTCCGCCCTTACCTGGATATAATTCAATGTTGTGTACTTCTGTACCAACTGGGATTTCTGAAAGTGGTAAGCAGTTACCTACTTTAACTTCAGCTTCAGCACCGCTCATTACTGTCATTCCAACCTTTAATCCATTAGGAGCAAGGATGTATGCTTTTTCACCATCTGCGTAGCTGATTAATGCGATGTTTGCTGTTCTGTTTGGATCGTATTCAATAGCAACAACGTTTGCTGG
The DNA here is from genome assembly GCA_902362455.1 of Eubacteriaceae bacterium. Taxonomy (GTDB): domain Bacteria; phylum Bacillota; class Clostridia; order Lachnospirales; family Lachnospiraceae; genus Bovifimicola; species Bovifimicola ammoniilytica. The sequence continues at coordinate 270,084 of CABIWJ010000005.1, read as the reverse complement.
AATACCATCTTTCTTTCTCTTAAAATCTATAATTCTATATTTTCTTCTTGAACCACCGCCACGATGTCTAACAGTGATTTTACCCTGGTTATTACGACCTGAATTCTTCTTTAAAGAAACTACTAACGATTTCTCAGGAGTTGCTTTTGTTATTTCAGCATTATCAAGAGTTGTCATATTTCTTCTTGAAGGTGTATATGGCTTAAATGTCTTAATTCCCATTGTGTTATCTCCTTTCAGATGTTTGTTATCACGCTTTACTGCGTATATTTTGTTTATTAAGATTAGTTAATCTTATAAACCTTCAAAGATCTCGATATCTTTGCTGTCTTCTGTTAACTGAACGATAGCTTTCTTAGTCTTAGCTGTCTTACCAACTGTTGTGCCTCTTCTACGGCTCTTTCCATCTAAGTTCATTGTGTTAACACTTTTTACCTTAGTTCCTTCAAACATTTTTTCAACTGCATCTTTAATCATTGTCTTGTTTGCATCTACGTGAACTAAGAATGTATATTTCTTATTTGTCATTTCATTCATACTTTTTTCTGAAATAACTGGTTTGAGGATTACATCATAGTATTGTACATTTGCCATTATGCGTACACCTCCTCGATTGTTGCTACAGCTGCTTTATCAATTACAACTGTGTCATATTTCATAATATCATAAACATTGATTGTATTTGTTAATGCTGTCTTAACTGTTGGAATGTTTCTTGCTGATAATACAACGTTTGAATCATTCTCGTTTAAGATAACTAATGCTTTATTAACTTTTAAGTTTGATAATGTATTAGCAAATGTCTTTGTCTTAACTTCATCCATCTTTAATGCATCAACAACGATAAATTTATTATCCTGCACTCTTGATGCTAAAGCAGACTTAAGAGCTATTCTTCTTTCTTTCTTATTCAATCTAAATGAATAATCTCTTGGCTTTGGAGCGAATACAACGCCGCCGCCTGTCCATTGTGGAGATCTTGTAGAGCCCTGTCTTGCATGACCTGTTCCTTTCTGTCTCCATGGTTTTCTTCCACCGCCACTAACTTCAGAACGTGTTTTAGCACTCTGTGTTCCCTGACGATTATTTGCAAGCTGGCTAACTACTGCCATGTGTACTAAGTGTTCATTTACTTCAACACCAAATACGGCATCATTAAGTTCGATATCTCCAACTTGATTTCCTTCCATATTGTAAACAGATACTTTTGCCATCTGTGTGTTCCTCCTTCCTTAGAAAAACCTATTTAGCAGATTTTACTGTTTCTTTAATTGTTACTAATGCTTTCTTAGGTCCTGGTACAGCACCTTTAACTAAAAGCAAGTTATTTTCTGTATCTACTCTTACTACTTCAAGATTCTGGATTGTAATCTGTTTTGAACCCATATGTCCTGGCATTCTCTTTCCTTTGAATACCTTACTTGGATCAGAACAAGCACCGTTTGAACCTGCATGTCTGTGGTACTTAGAACCGTGAGCCATAGGTCCTCTTGACTGTCCATGTCTCTTGATAGCGCCCTGGAATCCTTTACCTTTTGATATTGCTGTTGCATCGATTTTATCACCTGCAGCAAAAACATCAACTTTGATTTCGTCTTTTACAGAATATTCTTCAGCATTTTCAAATCTGAATTCTCTTACAAATCTCTTGTAAGCAACTCCTGCTTTATCAAACATTCCTTTTAATGGTTTGTTAACTAACTTTTCTCTCTTGTCAACAAAGCCAACCTGTACTGCACTGTATCCATCATTTTCAACTGTTTTAACCTGTGTAACTACACATGGTCCAGCCTGAAGTACAGTAACTGGTGTTAATACACCGTCTTCATTGAAGATTTGAGTCATTCCGACTTTTGTTGCTAAAATAGCTTTCTTCATTCTTTTTACCTCCTGGTTAAATCTACAGCGGTTTAAAGCATTTTGCCTTAAACATCCTAGAACAGCCAAATATAAGTGGAACACTATATTTTCGGAGTGTTACTTCTATATCTAAACCCTTCAGGATTATTACCTAACTTAATAAGATTTGATGAATTATTTATTTTTCATCTTAACATCGATATATACACCTGCTGGCATCTCTAATCTTGTTAATGCATCAACTGTCTTAGGTGATGGTGCAATGATATCGATAAGTCTCTTATGAGTTCTCTGTTCGAACTGTTCTCTAGAGTCTTTGTACTTGTGTACTGCTCTAAGAATTGTAACAACTTCCTTTTTAGTAGGAAGAGGTACTGGACCGCTAACCTGGTCACCTGTCTTCTTAACAGTTTCGATGATTTTTCCAGCTGACTGATCAATTAATTTGTGATCATAAGCCTTCAATGTGATTCTCATTACTTGACTTGCCATAAAAAAAGTCGCCTCCTTTTCGTACTTTGAAAATCAGTACGACAAGCGGTGACTGTACACTCTTCCGTGTGTGTCCCTCAAATTAATTTCAAAATGAGTTTCATCATCACGTTGTTTCCATATTCATAATGGACGATTATTTTGTACAGTGACTTGCCGTCAGTTTCCTAACTTGACATTCGCTCCACGGAAAACTTGCAACTAAGTGCAACAACCTCACGCTTCATAGCTATCATGCCACAGCATCTATTACTATAAACCATACTTTCCAAAAAATCAAGTACTTTTTTAATATTTTTTCAGTATTTTTTTTAACATTTTCTGGTCTATTTCATTACATTTCAAATATCTTTCCGTATTATTTTATCATGTTCTGCATTTCCCTAAGCATCTCTATATCACTCTGTTTAAGTTTAATATTAGATGCAAGTTTATGTCCGTCAGGTCTTGTTACATTAATTTCAATAATCGCATCTTCTACAAGTCCTTGATTGTATACAGCATTAAGAAACATTGGAAACTTAGGATGATTTTCCACGAATTTATCCTTTAACTTCTTTATCTTCATTAACATAGCAGGATTAAGCATATTATTACCTCGCATTTCTGATTTTATAATTTCAAAACATTTCTACTATAACCATTATTTCAGAATTTCGCAACACATTTTTCATTTTTCGACTCTTGCGGGTTTCTTCCTATTATAGTATACTTACAGACATCAAAACAAATTTGCGATACAAAAAACATATTAATATAGAAGAAACAGAATGGAGAATTTTATGTGGATTGCTAATAATTGGAAAGATTACGAAGTCTTAGATTGTTCTAATGGTGAGAAACTTGAACGTTGGGGTGATTATATTCTTGTCCGTCCTGACCCACAGGTTATCTGGGATACGCCAAAGACTCTGAAAGGCTGGAAGAAAATGAACGGACATTATCACAGAAGTTCACGAGGCGGTGGTGAATGGGAATTCTTTAATCTTCCTGAGCAATGGACAATCAATTATAAATCATTAACTTTTAACTTAAAACCTTTTAGTTTCAAACATACCGGTCTGTTCCCTGAACAAGCAACAAACTGGGATTGGTTTTCTGATTTGATATCTAAGGAGAAAATCAAAAGAGGCAATGATAACCCGGTCAAGGTTCTCAATCTATTTGCATATACCGGCGGTGCTACCTTAGCTGCTGCAGCAGCCGGTGCAAATGTCACACATGTGGATGCATCTAAAGGAATGGTAAACTGGGCTAAAGAAAATGCAGTTTCTTCTGGTCTTAAAGATGCACCTATCAGATGGCTAGTTGACGATTGCGTAAAATTTGTCGAAAGAGAAATCCGTCGTGGTAATAAATATGATGCAATAATAATGGACCCTCCATCTTATGGTCGAGGCCCTAAGGGAGAAATCTGGAAGATAGAGGATTCAATTCACTCATTTGTTAAACTCTGTACACAGATATTATCAGATAAACCTCTATTTTTCTTAATTAATTCCTATACAACAGGACTTGCACCATCTGTCCTTACTTATATGATTGAAATAGAAGTAGGCAAGAAATTCGGTGGTCACGTAGAAGCACAGGAGATTGGCCTGCCAGTTTCATCAAACGGTCTGGTTCTGCCTTGTGGAGCAAGTGGTCGTTGGAGTAGATAAGTTTCTCAAGGTTAGTAAACAAAAAACTCTGCAAAGCATATCAGTTATGTCATTAAACATATTACTTTGCAGAGTTTTTCTTATTATATTTTATATATTTTTACTTTTTATAAATTATCTTTACTTTATTTTATTATCTGATTGCATCCATTCCACCCATATATGGTCTTAATACTTCAGGTATTCTTACACTTCCATCTTCCTGAAGATTATTCTCAAGAAATGCAATTAACATTCTTGGTGGTGCAACAACTGTATTGTTAAGCGTGTGCGCAAAATATTTGTTACCATTCTCATCTTTTACTCTTATCTTAAGTCTTCTTGCCTGTGCATCACCTAAGTTAGAGCAGCTTCCTACTTCAAAATATTTCTTCTGACGTGGTGACCATGCTTCAACGTCGATTGATTTAACCTTAAGATCTGCTAAATCTCCTGAACAACACTCAAGAGTTCTTACAGGAATATCCATTGAACGGAATAAATCAACTGTGTTCTTCCATAATTTATCAAACCATTCTTTGCTCTCTTCAGGTTTACATACAACTATCATTTCCTGTTTCTCGAACTGATGTATTCTATATACACCTCTTTCTTCAAGGCCATGAGCACCTTTTTCTTTTCTAAAGCAAGGAGAATAGCTTGTAAGCGTCTTAGGTAATTCTGATTCAGGAGTAATTGTGTCAATGAATTTACCAATCATTGAATGTTCGCTTGTACCGATAAGATAAAGGTCTTCTCCCTCAATCTTATACATCATAGCATCCATTTCTGCAAAACTCATGACACCTGTAACAACGTCACTTCTAATCATAAAAGGCGGTACACAATAAGTAAAACCTCTGTTAATCATAAAGTCTCTTGCATATGCAATAACTGCTGAATGAAGTCTTGCTATATCACCCATAAGATAATAGAAACCATTTCCTGCAACCCTTCTTGCGCTGTCTAAGTCAAGTCCGTTGAATTTCTCCATAATTTCTGCATGGTATGGAACTTCGAAATCAGGAACAACAGGTTCACCAAATTTCTCTATTTCAACATTTTCTGTGTCGTTTTTACCAATTGGAACGCTAGGATCAATAATGTTAGGAATTACCATCATTATCTTAGTAACTTTCTCATTTAATTCAGCCTCTTTAGCTTCTAATTTCGCTAAATATTCTGATTTCTCAGTTACCTGTTTCTTAACTTCTTCTGCTTCCTCTTTCTTGCCCTGTGCCATTAATGCACCAATCTGTTTAGAAATCTTATTTCTATCAGCTCTCAATCCGTCCGCTTCCTGTTTAACTGCACGCGCTTTAGCATCTAATTCTATAACTTCATCTACTAATGGTAATTTACTGTCCTGAAATTTATTCTTTATATTCTGTTTTACAATATCAGGATTTTCTCTGACAAATTTTAAATCTAACATTTAAGTCCTCCATTCCGAGGTGTGTAACACCAACGTATCATATTCTTTCTTCTATAATTGCATAGTTTATGCGTAACTGTGTCTATTGTAGACTATTTCTCTTTATTTTTCAAGACACAAAGCTCTAAAAATTGCTATATTAATACTATATCCATCAGAATATAGAATATCGCTTGCGACATTCTCCGCCTGCGGTGGGTTGCCATAGCAACATTTTCGCTCCGCCGCAGTGCGATCCTCGCAGAGTGTTTTTTACTTACCAGGACAATTTCAACAAAATTTCCTAGTAAAAAATAAAAAGCCATTTACACATTTGTATTATACTTATGATAGTACATTCTAAATACATTTGTATAAATAGCTCTGATATTATTGATATTTATCTGTTTTCAATATTCTGTTGGCATTTTCTACTCTTTCATCGCTTGGTGGTTCTACGCCGTCAAGCTTATATGGTATGCCTAATTCTTCCCATTTTTGTATACCTAATGTATGATACGGAAGAACCTCAACCCTTTTAACATTAGAAAGTGTATCAATGAACTTGGATAACTCTTCTAGCTGGCTGTCTCTATCACTATATGATAAATCTCCTGTTTGTAATGTATCAGGAACAAGTACGTGTCTTATCCACATATCTTTACCAATTTCATCTAAATATCTGGCGCAATCTAATATATTGTCAACAGGATGGCCTGTAAGCTGCTTATGTCCAACTTTGTCGATATTCTTAATGTCTAGCATTACTAGATCAGTATATTTCATAAGTTCATTAAATTTACTTATAAATGGCTCTTCTCTTGTAAATGGATTAGCTGACGTATCAAGCGTTGTATGAATATCTTTATCCTTACAAAGTTTAAAGAATTCAATAAGAAAATCTATCTGAAGTAATGGTTCTCCACCACTTACAGTAATTCCTCCATTGAGTTTTTCGCCTTTCATCCAATATGTTTTATATCTGTATGCTCTTGCAAATAAATCTTTTGCTGTCCAGACTTCTCCGCCATTCATATTCCATGTTTCAGGATTATGGCAGAACTTACATCTCATTCTACAGCCTTGCAAAAAGACAACATATCTGACTCCAGGTCCATCTACAAGTCCAAATGTTTCTAACGAATGAACTCTACCTTCCATATTAACCTCCATTTCTAAAATTCATTTATTAAAAAAAGAGGGTTTTGAACTGTAGGTTCAAAACCCCTTTTCATACTATATAGTATATCCTATTTTTTAAAGTCTAGCATGACATGTTCTTGCGATTACATCATCCTGCTGTTTCTTTGTAAGGCTGATGAACTTAACAGCATAACCAGATACACGAATTGTAAAGTTAGCATACTCTTCTTTCTCTGGATGAGCCTGTGCATCAAGTAACTTATCCTTTGTAAATACGTTTACATTAAGGTGATGAGCACCCTGATTGAAGTATCCATCCATTACCTGTACAAGGTTATTAACCTGTTCTTCTTCGCTATGTCCAAGAGCATCCGGGTTAATTGTCTGTGTATTAGAAATACCATCAAGTGACCAATGATATGGAATCTTAGCAACTGAGTTAAGTGAAGCAACAAGACCATTCTGTTCTGCACCATAGCTTGGTGATGCACCAGGGCTGAATGGAGTGAATGCTGCACGTCCGTCAGGCATAGCACCTGTAGCTTCTCCGTATACAACGTTAGATGTAATAGTAAGAAGTGATGTTGTAGGTTCTGAATCACGGTATGTGTGACGACGTTTAATCTTCTCTAAGAATGTCTTTAATACCCAGATACCGATATCATCAGCACGGTCATCATCATTACCATATTTAGGGAAATCACCTTCAACTTCAAAGTCTTTTGTAACTCCTTCTTCATCACGGATTACTTTAACCTTAGCATATTTGATAGCACTAAGTGAATCAATAACATGTGAGAATCCTGCAATACCTGTTGCAAATGTACGACGTACATCTGTATCGATTAATGCCATCTCAGCTGCTTCATAGTAATATTTATCATGCATATAATGGATGAGGTTGAGTACGTTAACATAAATATCTGCTAACCAGTCAAGCCAGATTTCATATGCATCACGAACCATCTTGTAATCTTCTTCACCGCTAAGTACTTCCTTATCGATCTTCTGAAGCTTTGGTCCACACTGGATACGATGTTTCTCATCAAATCCACCATTGAATGCGTAAAGTAATGTCTTACCAAGGTTAGCTCTTGCACCGAAGAACTGGATTTCCTTACCTGTCTGTGTAGCAGATACACAGCAGCAGATTGAATAATCATCGCCCCATACTGGTTTCATTACATCATCATTCTCATACTGGATTGAGCTTGTCTCAATTGAGATATGAGCTGCATATTTCTTGAACTGTTCTGGTAATGCACTTGAATATAATACTGTAAGGTTTGGTTCTGGTGAAGGTCCCATGTTCTCAAGTGTGTGTAAGAAACGGTAGTCTGTCTTAGTAACCATTGAACGACCATCCATTCCAATACCACCAACTTCAAGAGTAGCCCATGTTGGATCTCCTGAGAATAACTGATTGTATGATGGAATTCTTGCGAATTTAACCATACGGAATTTCATTGTCATATGATCAATGATTTCCTGAGCTTCTGACTCTGTAAGAACACCGTTCTTTAAGTCACGTTCAAAATAGATATCAAGGAATGTAGATACACGTCCTACTGACATTGCAGCACCGTTCTGTGTCTTAATAGCTGCAAGATATCCAAAGTATAACCACTGACAAGCTTCTTTAGCATTCTTAGCTGGAGCTGAAATATCATAGCCATAAATCTTAGCCATTTCTTTCATCTGCTTTAATGCTGTAATCTGCATTGCAATTTCTTCACGAAGACGGATAACGTCATCATACATATTTCCGCAACCACAGTTCTTCTTGTCTGCTTCTTTCTGTGCAATAAGGTAATCAATACCATATAAAGCTACTCTACGGTAATCGCCAACGATACGTCCACGTCCATATGTGTCTGGAAGACCTGTTACAACGTGTGTTTTACGAGCTAATTTCATCTCATCTGTGTAAGCTGCAAATACTGCATCGTTATGTGTTGTAATATAATCTTCAAATACATGTTTAAGTTCTGGATTAATTTCATATCCATAGCTTTCTGCTGCCTGCTCTGCCATTCTGATACCACCATATGGCATAAATGCACGTTTTAATGGCTTATCTGTCTGGAGACCAACAACCTGTTCAAGATCCTTTAAACTTTCGTCAATATATCCTGGTCCGTAAGATGTGAGTCCTGATACAACTTCTGTCTCGCAGTCAAGAACACCACCCTTTTCACGTTCTTCTTTCTGCAATTTCTGCAAAGCTCCCCAAAGCTTATTTGTTGCTTCTGTTGGGTCTGCTAAAAATGATTCATCTCCATCATATGGTTTGTAATTCTTCTGAATGAAGTCACGAACGTTAACTTCTTCTTTCCAAATTCTTCCTTCGAAGCCTTCCCACTGTTCAAACTCTTTCATCGTGTTTTCCCTTTCTTTCAACTTTTTTTACTTGTGTCACGGTCGCTATTTTTATGACCATCTTTATAATACTTATTTCTGACAAAAAAATCAAGACATTTCTTGCAAATGTTCTTGGTTTTATACAATAATTTTGTATAAATTTAAGGACAAGAACGTTTTCAATGTTCTTGTCCTCATTTTATCTTGATTTTTATTAATTCAAAACATTATTTTGCAATTTCACCTGTAGTATTGGTTGAAATCTTACAAGGATTAAGCTCATAAATATTGGATACTCCCTGTCTTAATTTTGCTGAAATTGTTGATGCAAGAATAATCTTGATTGCATCGCCAGGTAAAAATGGAAATACACAAAATCCTAATGATACCTTAAGTGGGTTACCCGAGAGGATCATAAACCAGATTGTTCCTAATACATAACATAATGCAACACCAACAACCATTGCAAGTGCTATCTGATAAATCTTTCCCTTTGTATATTTAACAATAATTCCTGTTACCCATGCGCATACGATATATCCAACAATATATCCACCTGTAGAACCTGTAATTGCTGCAAAACCACCTTTAAAGCCTGCAAATACAGGAACACCAACTGCGCCAAGCAATACATATACTATCATTGATAATGCACCATATGCAGCGCCTAAAACTGCTCCGGCAATACATACTGAAAATAATGCAAGATTGATAGGTATCTGTGGCAAAGGTATCTGTATCTGAGAACAAATTGCCGTAAGTGCTGCGAATAATGCGCACATTGTGATTTTTAATGTTTTCTTTTTACTGTCCATAATATCCTCCGAAATATGATTTTTTATTTGTATCCGAAGGTGATTATATATCGGCGTTCTTATATTGTCAACCATTTTATTTTCTTAAAGGTTTACATTATTGATTTTATTATCAGTTAATAAATTCAAACTTCGCACAAACATAATATAATTAAATCATCTGTATTAAGCAAATTTGAATATATAAATATCAAATTTACTTTAATAGATGAATATTGGCTGCAATATGTATGTGCGAAGTTTGAGTTAATTTATTTATATAATTATCAGTAATGTAAACTTTTAGAAGCCCTCTTTAAGACGTTGTTTTCTTAACTCACTTCTCTTCTTGCCGGCTTCCCATTCTGCCTGTTCACTTAATGAATCTACTATAAGTCTTGGAACTTTCTTTCCTTTTCCATTTTCATCCACTGATACAAGTGTGAGATATGCTCTGTTTACAGGATATCTCATACCATCAAGTCCCTCAACGTAGGTATCTACCCTTACTTCCATCGACGAATTGCCAACATATGTAACACGACCTATCAGAATAACTATCTCGTGCTTGTACACACCTCTTATGAATCTTAAATTATCAACGGACGCAGTAACAACATTGTTCTGTGCATATCTGAGTCCAACTATTCCAGCTACCTCGTCTATCCATTCCATTAATCTTCCACCAAAAAGTCTGTCAGCGCCATTTAAATCTTCTGGTCTGACCTCTCTCATCTGTTCTACTATGGAATCTTCAACTCTCTTTTCCATAATATTTACCTCTTTTCTTATTATTTTAAATAGTTTTTCTTTAATTTTTTAATGCATTTTATTTAACTTTTTTCATTTATGTCGTATAAATCTATATAATAATACCAATCAAAACCGATTTATTCAACAGGTATGGCAAATTTCGTCACAAAATTATTCGAATCATTCGTCATTCCATAATCAATCAACTTCTCCGATTTTAAATAGCTTTTTATTCTCCACAATCATCTCTCCGTATTTATATTCTGTGATGTAAATTGATTTTTCAACAGTTTATATGCTGCTAAACATATTACGACAGATAATATTGAGCCTACCGGTGCAGCAAGTCCCATTGGCAACAACGTGTCCTTAAAACATTTAGAAGTAAGATAAGAACCCGGTACCCTCACGCATACAATCGATATAATGTTATGTATAAAACCTATGTATGATTTACCATAAGCTGCAAAATATCCACTAAAGCTGAAATGTATTCCTGCAAATATTGTGTCCCAGATATATCCTTTCAAATACTGTACACCAAGTGTAATAACCATCGCATCCGATGTAAACATTCTCAAAACTGATGATGTACAAAGCTGAACTATAAGTACGACAAATACACCATATATGCTCGTAATAATTGTAGCATATTTAAGCGTCTTAGCAGCTCGTTCATGTTTGCCCGCACCAATATTCTGTGCCGATAACGCTGAAACTGTAGCAAGCATTGACGATGGCACGATAAATAATGCACTGATTACTTTTTCAACAATTCCTACTGCCGCTGCGTCATCAAGACCTCTTCTATTAGCAATAACCGTAATAATTATAAATGCTATCTGTATACAGCCATCCTGAATCGCTACCGGAAAACCTACTTTTAGTATTTCTCCTAATATATTCTTCTTAACCTTGAAATCTTCCTTGCATAATCTGATTCCTGTGTCACGTTTCTTTATTGCTATCAAAGCAATAATTACACTTATAGTCTGTGCCAATGTTGTTCCAAGTGCAGCACCATTAGCTCCCATATCGAAATATCCAATAAAAAGATAATCCAAGGCAATATTAGCTACACAGGCTGTCCCTATGAAATACATCGGGCTCTTAGAATCTCCAAGTCCCCTGAAAATAGAACTTATAATATTATAAGCTGTAATAAATGGTATTCCAATAAAGCATATCGCTAAATATCCGGTAGTACCCTTAACTGCTTCCTCTGGTACATTCATAATTCCGACGATGGGCTTAACAAGAATTAGCAATGCCCCTGTCATTACAAATGCCAATATCATAAATAATACGATTGTGTTACCGATTACTCCTGATGTCTGCTTATGATTTCTGCTTCCAACAGCTCTTCCAATCATAACCGTTGCCCCCATAGCCAGTCCCACAATAATAACTGTAAGCATATGCATAACCTGGCTTCCGTTCGAAACCGCCGTTATACTGTCTACTCCATCAAACTGCCCTATAATAAATAAATCTGCCATTCCATATAATGTCTGCATAAAATATGACAATAAATATGGTAATGCAAAATATACTATTGTTTTAAATACACTTCCTGTTGTTAAATTCTTTTCCATTGTACCTGTATCTGTAAAACCAGTTTTCCTCCTTTAGTGATAATTCTATACCAAGATATAATTGCAATGTATAGATTGTAAAATAAGATTTTCTCCTTTAGAGGTGATTCTAAACCTTATAACAGTTGTAGAGTCAATGTTTTAACTCTATTTTGATAGTAATTTATTGTTAACCTGGCTTTCCTTACTCTTTCTTATATTAGAATTTATTTTCAGAACTATCAAATATATTATCACAACACCTAATGCTATAATAGCCGGAATATACGATTCATACCATTCTGCTGATATTACATATTCTGATGGATTATCCGGATTATATTTTACCTTTACCTTTTTGCCTTATGCTTTTCAGATATGGTACAACCTACACCTTGTATCTGCTATATCATTTTCGCATCCACAATTTAAACACTTCATACTAATCTCCATTTCTAAGTAACCTGTCACAAGGTGGTGATGAGAAATTCGCATGAGCGATTTCCTATCCGCCATAAAAGCTGTTTGTTTTTACTGTATGATATTATACAATATTTTATATTTATTTAATACCATTAAATATAGAACTTAAGATATAGTAATGTGGTGATTATGTATAATTTTCTAATCTAAAACAATAAGGTCTGACTTTTCATACTTATTATGACCTTGTAATTGTTTCTTATATTTCCAACACCTAATCGCATCATCTAATGATTTTCCCTTATTATCTGCGAAAAAATCTCTTATATATGTATTATATTCAAATTGCTTATCAATTTTTGTTGTTCCCTTTTTTCTATTTTTAGTTTTTTCTACCAATCATTTTTCATAGTTAATTTATTAATATCCTAAATGTGTCGTAAACGAATATTTTATGATACAAACCTCCAGTTTGTCTTCTTAAAAATTAAAAAAGACTCCCGAGAAAAATCTCGGAAGTCTCTATTTATATGCTTAATCGCAAATTATTCAATGATTGTAGCAACTTTACCTGAACCTACTGTTCTACCACCTTCACGGATAGCGAAACCAAGACCCTGCTCCATAGCGATTGGGTGAATAAGTTCAACTGTCATTTCTACGTTATCACCAGGCATGCACATTTCTGTACCTTCTGGTAATTCACAAACACCAGTTACGTCAGTTGTTCTGAAGTAGAACTGTGGTCTGTAGTTGTTGAAGAATGGAGTATGACGTCCACCTTCGTCTTTTGTTAATACGTAAACCTGAGCTGTAAATTTCTTATGACATGTTACAGTACCTGGTTTAGCAATAACCTGTCCTCTTTCGATATCTGTTCTCTGAATACCACGAAGAAGAGCACCGATGTTATCACCAGCCTGAGCTTCATCAAGAAGTTTTCTGAACATTTCGATACCTGTTACAACAGTCTTACGAACGTCATCATGAATACCAAGGATTTCAACTTCATCATTGATATGAAGAACACCTCTCTCTACTCTACCTGTAGCAACTGTACCACGACCTGTGATTGTGAATACGTCTTCTACTGGCATTAAGAATGGCTTATCTGTATCTCTCTGAGGATCTGGAATCCAAGAATCAACTGCATCCATAAGTTCCATGATCTTGTCGCCCCATTCGCCGTTAGGATCTTCAAGAGCTTTAAGAGCTGAACCCTGGATAATAGGTGTTTCATCACCTGGGAATCCATATTCATTTAATAAGTCTCTGATGTCCATTTCTACTAATTCAAGTAATTCAGCATCGTCAACCATATCACATTTGTTCATGAATACAACGATGTAAGGAACACCAACCTGACGTGAAAGTAAGATATGCTCTTTTGTCTGAGCCATAACACCATCAGTAGCAGCAACAACGAGGATAGCACCATCCATCTGAGCAGCACCAGTGATCATATTCTTAACGTAGTCAGCATGTCCTGGACAGTCAACGTGAGCGTAATGTCTCTTCTCTGTTTCATATTCAACGTGAGCTGTAGAGATTGTGATACCTCTTTCTCTTTCTTCTGGAGCTTTATCGATGTTCTCGAAATCAACTGCAGAATTTCCTGCAACTCTTGCAGCAAGTGTCTTTGTGATAGCTGCTGTTAAAGTTGTTTTACCATGGTCAACGTGACCGATAGTACCAATATTAGCATGTGGTTTAGTTCTTTCAAATTTAGCTTTAGCCATTTTGCGTAAATCCTCCTTACAAATCTTAATTTTTGCCCTATCGGGCTAGGCTATTTAAAATTATATTGCATAATGCTTATAATTTCAAGCATTATTTTAGCAATTTACTATTATCTTCCTCTAGATGAAATAATAGTATCCTGAACATTCTTAGGAGCCTGTTCATATTTTTCAAAGAACATTGAGTAGTTACCACGTCCCTGTGTATCTGAACGAAGAACTGTAGCATATCCGAACATTTCTGCAAGTGGAACATATGCTTTAACCATCTTACCTCCACTGATGTCTTCCATACTCTCAATACGTCCACGACGTGAGTTAAGACCACCGATAACGTTACCCATATATTCTTCAGGTGTTGTAACCTCAACCTTCATAATAGGTTCAAGAATTACTGGTGCAGCTTTCTGCATAGCATCTTTGAATGCCATAGAACCTGCAATGTGGAATGCCATTTCTGATGAATCGACTTCATGGTAAGATCCATCATAAACTGTAGCATGTACACCAACAACTGGGAATCCTGCAAGTGTACCAGACTGTGTAGCTTCTTCAATACCCTCACCAACTGCTGGGATATATTCCTTAGGAATAGCACCACCAACAACTGTTGATTCGAATTTGAATAATTCTTCTCCGTTGGCATCCATTGGCTCGAAGTGAACTTTACAATGACCATACTGACCACGTCCACCTGACTGTTTAGCATATTTGCTATCAACATCAACTGCCTTTGTGATTGCTTCTCTGTATGCAACCTGTGGAGCACCTACGTTAGCTTCTACTTTAAATTCACGAAGAAGTCTGTCAACGATGATATCAAGGTGAAGTTCACCCATACCAGCGATGATTGTCTGTCCTGTCTCTTTATCTGTATGTGCTCTGAATGTTGGATCTTCTTCAGCAAGTTTAGCTAAAGCTTCACCCATCTTACCCTGAGCATCTTTTGTCTTAGGTTCAATTGCAAGCTCAATAACTGGTTCTGGGAATTCCATAGACTCTAAGATTACAGGATGCTGTTCATCACAGATCGTATCACCTGTTGTTGTAACCTTAAGACCTACTGCTGCAGCTATGTCACCTGAGTAAACCTTATCAATTTCTTTTCTGTTGTTGGCATGCATCTGAAGGATACGTCCAACTCTTTCTTTCTTATTCTTTGTAGAGTTAAGTACATATGAACCTGAGTTTAGTGTACCTGAGTAAACTCTGAAGAATGCTAACTTACCAACGAATGGGTCAGTCATAATCTTGAATGCTAATGCTGAGAATGGCTCTTCATCAGAAGATTTAACTGTTACTTCATTGCCATCTTCGTCCTTACCTGTAATATCAGGTACGTCTGTTGGAGCTGGCATATATTCAATAATAGCATCAAGAAGTTTCTGAACACCTTTATTCTTATATGCTGTTCCGCAAAGACAAGGAATTGCATCACCTGAGATTGTTCCCTTTCTTAAAGCACCTTTAAGTTCAGCAATAGAAAGTTCTTCTCCCTCAAGATATTTTTCCATAATCTCTTCATCGAGTTCTGCACACTGTTCGATAAGTTTATCATGATATTCCTCTGCCTGATCTTTAAGATCTGCTGGAATCTCACCAATAACGATATCGTCGCCTTTATCGCCATTGAAAACATATGACTGCATCTCGAATAAGTCAATAACACCCTGGAATGAATCTTCTTTACCGATTGGAATCTGTATAAGTACAGGATTCTTTCCAAGTTTTGAAATAAGCTGATTACATGATCCGAAGAAATCTGCACCAAGCTTATCCATTTTATTCATGAAAGCCATACGTGGAACGCCATACTTGTCAGCCTGACGCCATACGTTTTCTGACTGTGGTTCAACACCATTCTGGGCATCGAATACACCTACAGCACCATCAAGTACTCTAAGTGAACGCTCAACTTCAACTGTGAAGTCAACGTGTCCTGGTGTATCAATAATATTAATACGATGTTCCGGAGCACCTGCTTTTTTCTTACCATTTTCTTCAATTGTCCAATGGCAAGTTGTTGCTGCGGAAGTAATTGTGATACCTCTTTCCTGCTCCTGGGCCATCCAGTCCATAGTTGCAGTACCTTCGTGTGTATCACCGATTTTATGATTTACACCAGTATAATAAAGTATACGCTCTGTTAATGTTGTTTTACCAGCATCAATATGAGCCATAATACCTATATTTCTAGTTCTCTCTAATGGATATTCTCTTCCAGCCAAGGTTCTTCCTCCTTAAATAATCCTATGCTGCAAAAATGTCTTTAATTCTATAATTAGAATCTGTAATGAGCAAATGCTTTGTTTGCTTCTGCCATTTTGTGCATATCTTCTTTTTTCTTAACTGATGCGCCTGTGTTATTTGCTGCATCAAGAATTTCACCTGCTAATCTGTCTTCCATTGTTTTTTCGCCTCTCTTACGTGAGAACAATGTAATCCAGCGAAGTGCTAATGCCTGTCTTCTGTCAGGTCTTACTTCGATAGGTACCTGGTATGTTGCACCACCAATACGTCTTGCTTTTACTTCAAGAAGTGGCATAATGTTGTTCATAGCCTCCTCGAATACTTCAAGTGCTGGCTTACCAGATTTTTCTTCTACCTGTGCAAATGCACCATATACTATTTTCTGAGCTACACCTTTCTTACCATCTAACATAATGTTGTTGATAAGTTTAGTAACCACTTTATTGTTGTATAATGGATCTGCTAATATGTCTCTTTTTTGAGTATGTCCTTTACGTGGCACGGTTCTTCCCTCCTTAAATATGTTGGTCAGTCTCTCTGACTGCCTTTTTGTTTAATTCATCGGTACTCACTTTTGTTGTGTTTCGTGCGGTAAAAAGTGTATTGTTGTAATTCAAATTACATATATGTCGAACATATAAACAATATTTCTAATTCCCGGCACTAAATTCATTCAACCTGTGATTATTCCTATTTTGCGTCCTTTGGTCTCTTAGCACCATATTTAGAACGAGCCTGGCGTCTCTTAGCAACACCTGCTGTATCAAGTGTTCCTCTTACGATATGATATCTTGTACCTGGTAAATCCTTTACTCTACCACCACGGATAAGAACAACACTATGTTCCTGAAGGTTATGTCCTTCACCTGGGATGTAGCTTGTTACTTCGATACCATTAGAAAGACGAACTCTGGCAATCTTTCTAAGAGCTGAGTTAGGCTTTTTAGGAGTAGCTGTTTTAACTGCTGTACAAACACCTCTCTTCTGTGGAGAAGCTGTATCTGTAGCTTTCTTCTGTAATGAGTTATAACCCTTTAAAAGAGCTGGTGCAGTTGATTTCTTTTCAGCTGTCTGTCTTCCTTTTCTTACTAACTGGTTAAATGTAGGCATTATTTTCACCTCCTGATTAGAATATTGTTTATAGATTTTATCTATGCCTAAGCCTTATACAAGGCTAAAGCGTACAAATCATGGTATCTTATGTTCATATTGATTAATTATATCCTAAAAGAATTTTCTTAATCAGAACATAGTCTTCCCGTATGCACGCTTTTTCATTATATCTATGTAATTTTATAATGTCAAGGTAAATTTTGAAAAATTTCTTTTTATTTCAGCTTTTATTTCAGCTTATTTTCACTTCTAGCTTTATTTAACTTAAACTTATTTCTACCCTGACTTTCTGCCTTTTTATTTTGCATTACTTTTCAAATATTCTATAGCCATCATCGCTCTTTAATAATATCTGACCGTCTGTCCCTGCTTTTATGCTGCATTTACCAAAATCAGATGCATTTTCTTCCTGACATTTATTTATATCTGACACAACATTATCAATCTCTATAACTTCATTATTATTTGAATTATCATATGAAGTTTGTCCGATTTCAGTATAAATTTCACCATTATATTTAATATTTCGAATCTTGATAAAATTAACAACATTCTGCGAAGAGTCAGTATATGTACTTGTATCTAAGCCATTTTCTGCCACATAACGATATAGAAGCACATTCTTTGTATATTCTAATGCCTTACTTGCGATTTCATTATCCGAATATAATTCTCCTAATGACGGTTTTAAATCTGCTTTGACATCTGATATGAATTTCGAAATACTTTCTGCATAATAAGAACCATCTTCTGCTTCTTCTAATTTAGTTACAGTATATCCACCATTCTGTTTACTGATATGGCAGACTCCCTGCTTAGCTTCCCCGCCTCTTGTAATTAACTGATTATCGGATATGGCATAATGTTCTATATAAAAGTTACCATACAGCTTTATATCCGCTTCATCTGTTTTATCAACATAATAAATAACTGGAGCAGCTATTAATTTCTCATCTTTGGCAGATGTAGTGTCAACACTTTCAAAATAATTATCAATTGCTTCTATATAGTTACTCATATCTCCTGAAGCTTTATTCAGTGTAACCTTTGTACCATCAGCAGCTTCATTCTTATCTTCTTTACCATTTTCATCGTTCTTTACATCTTTATCTTCATTTGCCGAATTGCTTTCTATCGTATTGTCAATTGCATTATCATTTTTATTCTTGTTACTGTCATCTGATGATTTGCCTGAACATGCGCTAAACATAAGTACGCAGCAAATTGTTCCTACTGCTAAAATCTGTTTTCTCATTCTTTTCCTCCTGTTACCTCTTCGTATACCTGATTATCCCAAATGCTACAGCAAATGCCGCAATTCCAATTTCAATAAGAATTCTCATTTTCTCTCCATTACTCTTTTCTCTGCTAATCTCTGATGCAGTTGCGGTATTATTCATATCTGTCTGTCCTGATTGTATTTTTTTACCTTTCTTCACAATAAGATTGGCTGATTTATTAATCTGTGAGCCTGTTGCATCTTTAAGATAATACATAATTGTATATGTACCTTCTTTATTAAAGTCGTAACTACCCATAATAATTATATTCTTAGTTACGTCGTTCCCACATATATCATAACCTTTTATATTCTGAAATAAATCTGCCTGCTCGCCTGCCGTAATCTCAATATCCCTTACGCCCTCTATTCTTGCGGAACTGTTCTTCCACGGATTATTCTCATCGCTGTCTGTAGGGTCCCAATTAGTGAATTTACTCTGGTTGTTTAACTTAATTGTTTCTGGTTTACCCAATGGTCCCGGATTATTTACTTCACTGTAGAATACAACTGTATTACCAATTTTACAATTCTCATATATCCATTTTGCATCTGCTGTACATAGCCAGACATTTTCTACAGAATTCCCACTTCCAATTTCATTGAATCTTGCCATATCAAGAGTATCTTTGCTCTCTGCCGTATATGAACTTGAACATATCGATATACCATTTGATAATTCCATTACATACTGCGAATATGTACCATCACTCATCTTCTTCCATTCCTGTTGTCCTGTAATCGAATATGTCTCATCAAGCTTCACAATTGTATCATCTGTCGAACAGCTAAATGCCTTAACTGCCACATTATATTCTCCGTTACCTCCTTTTTCATATACTGTAATGCAGCCTGAAGCAACATTTACCTTAAGCATATAGTCGCCCTGTTCTGCATATGTTTTCCTATTCATAAACATCACAAGACAGATTACCATAATACATAAACCAACTAATCCACTACTTCTTTTGATTCTCACTTTTTTCTCCATTCCGCAGTTTCTAAATTCTATTTCTAAACTCTAATAGAACACATTCCGCCCACACAGGTATATATTTCTACTTATATAATAGCATTTTATCCGGTTATTTGTCTAGTATAACGTTTTCTTATTACCATACCTACTGATACTATAGCAAGAAAGAATAACAATTGTATACCAATACATTCCATAAGTTCTCCCATATTACTGCCAATTCCTGACTCGAACATTTCAGAAATACATCTATTCGCTTTAATATACCAATATACCGGTAAGAATTCTGCGACCTTAATAACGCCGTCACTTATGTATTCAATAGGTACAAATGCACCTGATATAAAGCTGAACCCTAATGCAACCACATTAATTGCCGCTGCTCTTCCGCCTTTTGATTTGATTGTTGTACTGATAAGGAAGCCTATTCCTGCTGCCACCATGGCCAGACATAACATATTACCAAGTCGCATAATATTTATCTTATTAATCATTTCTCCTCTAAATATAGCTATGTTTATAATAACATTTATAAAATATACGATAATCATATAGAACAGGCTGTAACATACAAGACTTAAATTCTTCTTAGTATTACTTACAGGTGACACATTTATCCGGTCAGCTATGTTTTTTCTGAAAAATGTAGACAACACTTCTGCAACGCCCCATATTATGCAGGCTAATATAACATATGCGCCGAAATTAAAATTATTTTCAATACGGTTAGTTCCACTATCTTTATTATTATTCATTTCAACATTAATATGACTCTTCATGTTGTCATTTGTCTTGTTAATAATTTCACCAATACTTTTTTCAGAACTATATTGTACATAATACGTCTTATATGTAGTCATATACTGATTTATAAGATTCTCAGCATAAACCGCACTATATGCATCGGGTACTTTTTTACTCTCTAACGAAACATTTTTACCAGCCATTAAATCATTTTCATAATTTCGTGGAATAATTACAATATACTCAGCAACTCTTTCAAATAATGCATCTTCCATACCCTCTTCCGTCTCAATTATATCTACGGCTTTCATATTTTCTTTCAAAAATGTGGTTAGTCCTTTAGATAACTCGCTATTATCATTATCAATAACTGCAACTTTTATATTCTCATTTACATAACCTGTACTTTTATTATTACTGCCTACCTGTGTATTAATTAAGGAAATCATCAGAAATATTCCTACATACATAGCAATAAGTGGTATCTTGGTTTTAAATATTTTTATGAATGATTTAAAAGACATAATACAAACTCCATTCCGCAGACGTTTACGTAGGAGGAATCGCGAGCAAAATTTCAAATTTTGCTCTGTGATAGAAGCTAAATGTGACGTCTGCGACACATTTAGCTGTGCGAAAAGCAATCGCATCGGCATTACTTTTCGCACTATCCTCATTTCTTTGCAACTTGTTGCGAAGAGGCAGTCAGAAATTCGCGTAGGCGATTTCTGACTTGCCATAAGTGCTAAATGTGATGCTTAAGTCACATTTAGCTGTGTGAAAAGCAATCGCATTGGCATTACTTTTCGCACTATCCTCTACTTTCTCGCATCATTTTCTTATCCTGAACTGTCAGAACTGTAATCGTTCCAATAGCAAATAACACTGTCATCATTATTAATATAATAATGTTTTCATAGTATTTTGATAAATCTGTATAATAGTATAATTTATAATAGCTTTCAGTAATTAAGTTGACCGGGTTAATTCTGTCAATTATGTAAGCGTGCTGTTTTACGAAATACTGAACTTCATTGCTCATCATTCCCGCAAGGAATGAACATATCATTGAAATACCAATTACCATATTATTCTTGAATTCAACACTTTTTTTTGTTATCGATGCAAAGAAATAGCCAAAGCTAAGTCCCATTGTTCCACCGACAATCGTTGTAAATATAATTAATCCCGTACGGTTTCCAAAGTCGATTCCAAGTGCAAATCTTATAAAAGCAAGAACAAGTAATACTATTACGTCATTCATTAACATATCTACCAGAAAATAGCTCAATAACTGTTTCATCTTACTTACAGGTGCTACAGTATTTCTCTTAGCAAGTGCTGACTGGTTAGTCTGTAAATAATTCATCGCAACACAGCCTGTTGCCGCACCATACATGCATACCATTCCAAGTATTGAATAAAAGTTTTGCAAAACTGTATCTGCCTTACCTCTTTTATTGCTGACATCTTTAATATAACTTGTGGAATCATTTATCGTCTCTAACAGATTTGGCGGAATATTTCCATTATTCTCCCTGGCAACTTCTGTAAACAACTTCTCTTTCTGTATGGCAATGTCGAAAAATTTCTTAACTATTGTCTGTTTTGTACCATTTTTTTTAAATACGACATTGCATTCGCCATTGAAATATATATATGCTGATACCTTGTTATCGTCTAATAACTTCTCAGCTTCTTCCTTACTTACATACTGTGTAACGAATATCTTATCACTGTCCACACTTTCTTTGTCATCAGCAGATACATTCTCAATAATTGATGCCATAACCTTTTCTTTCTCAAATTCCGCGTCATCTACGACAGCAATATCCACAGCTTCAAACTTTTCTCCATTTGCAATATCCCTTAAACCTGCATAAAACATTACCGATAATATCATAGGGAAAAACAATAACCAGAATATACTTTCCTTAGACCTTAACTGACATAAAAATCTGTATTTTATCATCTGACTAAACATTGTCTCTCAACTCCTTGCCCGTAATTTCTAAGAATACATCATTAAGACTAGGTTCTTTTGAAGTAAGATTTCTAATCTTTACATTGGCTTCCTGAATATAATTAACGATTGTATTAAGACTGTGTTTACCCTTCTTAGATACAATCTTTATGCTATTTCCCTGAACTACACATTCCTTTATATTACTGTTTTCATTAATACGTTTTACAAGACTGTCAGGAACCTCTGATACTACAATCTCTATTTTCTCTTCGACACCAATCATATCTTTTATCTCTTCCTTAGTTCCCTCTGCAATAATTTTACCTTTATCCATTATTGCAACCCTGCTACAAATCTGTTCTATCTCGTCCATATAATGTGATGTATAGAGAATTGTTGCACCTTGCTTATTTAACTTCTCTATTCCCTCTAAAATATTATTTCTACTCTGAGGGTCAACCGCAACTGTAGGCTCATCCATTATTATGAACTTAGGCTTATGTGCGATTCCACAGGCAATATTTAATCTTCTAAGCAGACCACCCGATAATTTCTTAGGTCGGAACTTTCTAAAATCCTGTATTCCTACGAACTCCATAGCTTCTTCTACATATTGTTTGCAAAGCTTCTTATCCGGTATGTACAGGCTGCAAAAATACATTATATTTTCTTCTACTGTAAGTTCTTCGAAAACTGCCACGTCCTGCAGCACAATTCCGATATCTTTCTTAATGTCATATGCTTTCATATCCATATTTTTACCAAATATCTTAATACTTCCTTTATCATACGGAATCAGGGAGAGCATACAGCTTATGGTTGTGGTCTTGCCCGAGCCATTCGGCCCGAGTAATCCAAATACCTCCCCTTCTTCTATCTCTAAATTTATTCTGTTAACTGCTGTTAATTCACCATATTCTTTCAATAATCCGTCAATTTCTACAACTTTACTCATACTAATCTCCATTCTGAGCGACTTATTGCACGAGACAATTTGAAATTCACTCAAATGATTTCTCATCTGCCATAATCACTATCTGCTTTCGCTCCAAAACAAATAGATGTGCGAAAATAAAATCTTTAATCTATGTTCATTATTATAAATGTTTATTTAGACTTTTTATAGTGACTTTTGAAATATATTCAAATATTTTGCAATGACATTTGTCACATTTACGAAATGAATATATCTATGCTATAATAAATATAGCATTTAATAAACTCAGACTTCGCAGATACAAGTTAGAATTATATTATCTGTGACAAGTAAATTTGCATATATAAATATAGTAACTTTTGTATAAATTGCTAATTTGTAGATATCATTTTTCGGCTCTTTCGATTATTTGTATTCATTCAAAGTCCATACACTTAAACCGATGTGTTCGTCTATAACACACACTTGATTTATGACGTATCGTGTGCGCGTTAATGTCGTCAGATGCAAAGGTCGGTGCAGCAAATCTATATGGAGGTAATTGCATTTGGAAATATTAATAGATTATATAATTTTATTTTTCTGCTCAACAATTCTTATGCTGACAGTATCTTATAGTGCAACTGCAATCATTCCAATCTGTATTGCAATAATTTTAGTATGTATGTCGATTTATTTTGATAAATTTCCGATACGACTATTGTTATATTTCACATTTTGTGTATTATCACTTGTATATCCACAGCTTATGTTCTATTCGTCACTTATTCTATACAGTTTCTTTAATACACCTTATATGTATGTGTGTCTGCTATACTGTGGAGTATTCAACTATAACTATAACCATACTGATGTAGGTGTATTTAAAATGGTTATTCTTATATTTATAATAGTTATGTCCTACATATTAAAATATAGGACGAATAAATACTTAGATGAGCGTGAGCATTTTCAGAAAGTCAGAGAGAGTCTGGATACCAATTATTCAAAACTTAATGTGATTAATCACGAATTGCTTGAGAAACAGGATTATGAAATCACAAATGCAACTCTTAACGAAAGAAACCGAATTGCCAGAGAGATACACGACTCGGTAGGTCATATACTATCAAGTTCAATTCTTCAGATTGCGGCATTGACGTCTATTACTAAGGATGAGACAACTAAAGAATATCTTCAGAATATTAATAAGACACTTACTGATGGAATGAACAGTATCCGTTCAAGCATACATAATATTCATAATGAATCTATTGATTTGAATTTAAAATTAAAGGAATTGACGGACGGCTTCGATTTCTGTAAAATTGAATATAGTTATGATATTCAGGATGACTTCTCAATCAAGGCAAAGTATGCAATCATATTTATCATAAAGGAAGCCCTGACTAATATAATTAAACATTCGAATGCAACTCTGGTTAAAATATCAATTATCCAGAACCCTGCTTTTTATAAAATTGATATTCACGATAACGGAACTAACATAAATGCCACCCAGACTAAAAAGAGTCAGGGAATGGGAACTATAAGCATTTATGATAGAATCTCATCACTGAATGGAACGATAAATATTACTAAAACTGATGGTTATCGTATATATATTACATTTCCAATTGATAATAAAAACTAATTTAGACGGGGCGACTTATCGCCCGGAAATGAGGCAATATGTCAAAAGAATTCAATCTTGTTATTGCAGATGATGACAAACTTGTTTGCCAGGCGCTTAATCTTATTGTTAATTCCAGCGATAATATTAACGTAATTGCTACCGGTAATAATGGTCATGATGCAATAAATCTATACAAAATTCACAAACCGGATGTAATACTAATGGACATAAGAATGGGCGAATTTACAGGATTAGATGCTGCAGAAGAAATTTTAAAATCGGACAAAAACGCAAAAATCCTGTTTTTGACAACCTTCGCAGACGAAGAATATATTGCAAGAGCTTTACGTCTTGGCGCAAAAGGTTACCTTTTAAAACAGAATTTTGACAGTATTGTTCCTTCTATTATTGCAGTCATGAATGGGCAACGTGTATTCGGTGATGAAATAATAAGCAAATTGCCGGATATCTACTCAACGTCTATTCCAAACTTTTCAAACTACGGACTTACCGAAAGAGAAACTGAAGTAGTCACAAAAATTGCAGAAGGCCTGAGCAACAAAGAAATATCTGATATTCTCTTTCTAAGTGAAGGAACAATCCGTAATTATATCAGTGTTATTTTAGAAAAGCTTAATCTAAGAGACAGAACACAGATTGCCATATTCTATTACAAGAATACTTAAATATGCTATTAATTTAATTATTATATTTTTTCTTTTTCAACACCGTTAAAATAATAATATCAATTATTGAAAATCTATTATAGATATATAGTAGCAGAATGGAGATTTATATGAATTTAAATATATTTATACAGACAATTCTAAATTTTTCTATAGAACTTGTCATTATTTGTATTATTGCATTTGCCTTTCTTCAGTCAAAGCATGATTTATCATTTATAAGGCTCTCTTTATCATCTATTTTTTTATTATCAAATATCATTTTAGAAACATATCTTAATAATCATATTTTATTCACACTAATTTCAATGTTCAATATTTTTCTTATTATACTTATTATAACTCGTGAATCACTTGCTCACAGCTTTTATCTTTTTGTGCTTTCATACTGCTCTGCTTTAATAATTCAGCTACTTATTGCAATACCATTTAACTATTTTTTAAAATCTCCTAATAATAATATATATATGATTCTAGGTAACATTATTACACTTATAATTGCTTTTATTGTGTATAAATTCGTACCAGTCCATTACATCTACAATTTTATATTATCTAATACTTTATATAGACTTATTATGTACAATATACTTATTATGTCTTTATTCTTTATATGTTTGTACAGAATAAATCTCTCTGATGCCTTAATTTTGTTTCCTGTAGTAACCATTTATATATCTCTTATAATTATCATTAATATAATATATATATCAACAAAACTCCGGGCCCAGACACAAAGCGATATTATACAGGCATATAATGAATATCTTCCTGTTATAGAGCAATTAATAACTGAAGTTCGTGAACGGCAGCATCAATATGATAATGATTTATCTGCCCTTAATTGCCTTTTAGTTACTTGCAATGATTATGATTCTCTCTCTGCCGAACTAAAAAAAAATATTAAATCTCTTTCAATTGATATGGCACCTTCATTTTTATTATCATTCAATCTAAAACTTATGTCAGGTTTTCTATATAGTGAATATGCAAAGGCCACTAACCAAAATATACAACTGTCATTTGATATAAAAAATTATAATATCCATACAATTGTACCTGAATACGTTTTAACTCAATTAATAGGAATACTTTTTGATAATGCAATTGAAGCCTCCACATGTAATGATAAAATCTTCTTAGAAATTAATTCTGTAAATAATAGGTTTATATTCTCAATTGCTAACCCTGGAATTAATATTACACCTGATTTCTTATCTGATATATTTAAAAATGGGTATTCATCCAAAGATGAATCTTCTAAAAATAGAGGCATTGGCTTATACATGCTCAAAAAAACACTTGATAAATATCATGGTAAAATATATGTATCTAATGAGATAATAAATAGTAAAACCTATATCCGTTTTAAGATTGAAGTTTAGCCCTTGTCGCAATAAACATAAATATTACACCAATAAATGTACATATACAGCCAAACAGAATAACAGAATTTATATTAAAATAACATAACAATTTTCCACTAACTACCGAGCCAGGAACAGCTCCAATATTCACCGATGCAAATACTGCAGATATCTCTAATAACCTTTTTGTTCCTCCTCTCGACATTCGATACTGTCATTCCGGTTACACCAATTTTGCAAAGTTTTGTCGTAATTCTTCGAACTTTTCACGTCTGGTTACAATTGTCATTATAGCATACTTCTTCTTTACTAATTGTGTATTACCTGTTATTTTTCACATACTAATCCTCAATTGCAGCAACTGGTTCAGAAAAATTCTTTCAAATCCCAATTCACTCCCAATATTTTGCGAATATGGTATAAATGTCTGGAATATTGACTCATCTCTATCTGATATGGAAATTGCCGAATATGCAATTAAAAAGACTGAGGATTTCTTTAATTCTATTAATCTTCCAAAAAACCTTAGAGAACTTGGCATTAATGATAAATCTAATTTCCATATAATGGCTGAAAAGTCCCTTAGAGATGGTGCCGGAAATACATATTTCCCATTATCATTAGAAGATATACTTGAAATACTTGATAATGCTTATTAGGTATATGCTATCAATTGAGTAAACTTATAGCCCACAAATGTCTGATATTCTCCGACTTCTGTGGGCTATATTTATAAATAATATTTATATATTTATCTTACTTACAGTATTCTATTCTTCTGAATTCTCTGTAGCATCTTCTGATACACTTATCTCATCAGCTTCTGATACATTGATTTCATCATTATCTTCTGAAATAACAATATCGTCATCTTCTGATAATATTATGTCATCATCTTCTGATACATTAATTTCACTCATATCTGTATCAAGTTTAACATTTCTGTATCTCTTCATACCTGTTCCAGCTGGAATAAGTTTACCAATGATAACATTTTCCTTAAGACCGATAAGTGGATCTTCCTTACCATTAATTGCTGCTTCTGTAAGAACTTTTGTTGTCTCCTGGAATGAAGCTGCAGATAAGAATGAGTTTGTAGCAAGGGAAGCTTTAGTAATACCAAGCATTACCTGTTTACCCTCTGCTGGTGTCTTACCCTCTGCAATAAGTTTCTCATTAACTTCATTGAAGTCTAATACATCAACCTGTGAGCCTGGTAAGAAATCACTGTCTCCGTTTGATTCAACTCTGATCTTCTTAAGCATCTGTCTAACAATAACTTCAATATGTTTATCGTTAATCTCAACACCCTGAAGTCTGTAAACTCTCTGAACTTCACGAATCATATAATCCTGAACTGCACGAACACCTTTAATTCTTAAGATATCGTGTGGGTTTACACTACCTTCTGTAAGTTCATCACCTGCTTCAAGAACTATGCCATCCTGAATACGTGCTTTAATTCTTGAACCATAAGGTATAAGATATGCTTTCTGTTCGCCTGTTTCTTCATTTGTAATAATGATTTCACGTTTCTTCTTAGTGTCTTTAACTTCAACCTTGCCACCAAATTCTGCGATAATTGCAAGTCCCTTTGGTTTTCTGGCTTCAAATAATTCCTCGACACGAGGAAGACCCTGTGTAATATCTCCACCGGCAACACCACCTGTATGGAAAGTACGCATTGTAAGCTGTGTACCAGGTTCACCGATTGACTGTGCTGCGATAATACCAACAGCTTCACCAACCTGTACTGCCTGACCAGTAGCCATATTTGCACCATAACATTTAGCACATACACCGATGTGGCATTTACATGTTAAAATTGTACGAATCTTAACTGATTCTCTGCCTGTTGCTACAACCTTAGCTGCACGCTTAGGTGTAATCATATGATTAGCTTTAACAATTACATTACCTTCTGCATCTGTAATTGTCTCTGCTGCATAACGACCTGTAATTCTTTCTTCAAGACTCTCTGTAACTTCTGCTCCCTCCTGGAAACCTGTGATTTCCATATAAGGAATGTCTTTACCCTCGCTACAATCGACTTCTCTGATAATTAAATCCTGCGATACATCAACAAGACGTCTTGTTAAGTATCCTGAATCGGCTGTACGAAGAGCTGTATCTGAAAGACCTTTTCTGGCACCATGTGCTGAAATGAAGTATTCCAGAACATCAAGACCCTCACGGAAGTTAGATGTGATAGGTAATTCAATTGTCTTACCTGTTGTATCAGCCATAAGACCACGCATACCTGCTAACTGTTTAATCTGTTTATCAGAACCACGAGCACCTGAGTCAGCCATCATATAAATGTTATTATAATCATCAAGACCTGCCATAAGTGCTTTCTGAATCTTATCATCGGCTATCTGCCATGTCTTGATTACTTCTTTATATCTTTCTTCGTCTGTAATGAAACCACGACGGAAGTTCTTAGTAATCTTCTCAACTGTTTCCTCTGCTTCTTTAAGAAGTGGAGCTTTCTCCTTAGGAATAGTCATATCTGAAATTGAAACTGTCATAGCAGCTCTTGTTGAATACTTGTAACCCATTGCTTTGATGTCATCAAGTACCTCTGCTGTCTTTGTAGCACCATGAATATTGATAACTTTCTCAAGGATACCTTTTAATTCCTTCTTCTTGACAAGATAATCAACTTCAAGTTTAAGATAATCTTCTTTAGATTCTCTCTTTGTTAATCCTAAGTCCTGTGGAAGTATTTCGTTGAAAATACATCTACCAAGTGTGGTATTAATAATACCAGTTATCTCTTCTCCATCAGGAGTTGTTCTTGTAACTCTTATAAATATCTTAGCATGAAGTGTTATTGCACCATTCTCATATGCAAGTATTGCTTCATTAATACTCTTGAATATCTTACCCTCACCTTTTGCACCAGGTCTCTCCTGTGTTAAATAATAGATACCAAGTACCATATCCTGTGATGGAACTGCAACAGGACCACCATCAGATGGTTTTAAGAGGTTATTTGGTGATAAAAGCAAGAATCTACATTCTGCCTGTGCCTCTACTGATAATGGAAGATGCACAGCCATCTGGTCACCATCGAAATCGGCGTTGAACGCTGTACAAACAAGTGGATGAAGCTTAATAGCTTTACCCTCTACAAGAATTGGTTCAAATGCCTGAATACCAAGTCTATGAAGTGTAGGTGCTCTGTTAAGCATTACAGGATGTTCTTTAATAACGTCCTCTAATACATCCCAAACTTCTGTCTGGAGTCTCTCAACCATCTTCTTAGCACTCTTAACGTTATGTGCTGTTCCATTAGCTGTTAACTGACGGATTACAAATGGTTTGAATAATTCGATTGCCATTTCCTTAGGAAGACCACACTGGTAAATCTTGAGTTCAGGTCCTACTACGATAACTGAACGTCCTGAGTAGTCAACACGCTTACCAAGGAGGTTCTGACGGAAACGTCCCTGTTTACCTTTTAACATATCTGAAAGAGATTTTAATGCTCTGTTACCAGGGCCTGTAACAGGACGGCCACGACGACCATTATCGATTAATGCATCAACAGCTTCCTGTAACATTCTCTTTTCATTTCTAACGATAATCTCTGGAGCTCCTAATTCAAGAAGTCTCTCAAGACGGTTATTTCTGTTAATAATTCTTCTGTATAAATCATTTAAGTCTGATGTAGCGAAACGACCACCATCAAGCTGTACCATAGGACGTAAATCTGGTGGAATTACAGGAATAACTTTTAAAATCATCCATTCAGGTTTGTTACCTGATGCCCTGAATGCTTCAACTACTTCAAGTCTCTTAATAATCTTGGCTCTCTTCTGTCCTGAAGATTCATTTAAAGCTACCTTAAGCTCTTCTGACTCTTTCTCAAGGTCGATTGCCGAAAGCAATTCATCAATTGCTTCAGCTCCCATACCTACTCTGAATGTATCACCATATTTATCATATGCCTCTCTATATTCTTTCTCTGAGAGAACCTGTTTGTACATT
This sequence comes from Eubacteriaceae bacterium, assembly GCA_902362455.1. Lineage (GTDB taxonomy): Bacteria > Bacillota > Clostridia > Lachnospirales > Lachnospiraceae > Bovifimicola > Bovifimicola ammoniilytica. Next base: position 238,962 of record CABIWJ010000005.1, on the reverse strand, counting down.
AATTCAGTTTCGCCTGCATCAAGTACAATATATGATGCAAAATATAAAACTTTCTCAAGTACTCTTGGTGATAAATCAAGGATAAGTCCCATTCTGCTAGGAATACCTTTAAAATACCATATATGTGATACAGGTGCAGCTAATTCGATAGAACCCATACGTTCTCTACGAACACTTGCCTTTGTTACCTCAACACCACATCTGTCACAAATAACACCTTTATATCTGATTTTCTTATATTTACCACAATGACATTCCCAGTCTTTGCTTGGTCCGAATATTTTCTCACAGAACAAACCATCTCTTTCAGGTTTTAATGTTCTGTAGTTAATTGTCTCAGGTTTCTTAACTTCTCCTCTTGACCATTCTCTGATTTTCTCAGGAGATGCAAGACCAATTCTGATTTTGTCAAATGTCATTTGCTGATACGTATCTTTATTTGTTTCAGGCATCTAAGACACTCCCTTCTATTCTGCATCATAAGAATCATCATCTGATTCTTCAATCATAATATCTTCATTTTCTTCTGCTTCGACATCTTCAATTCCGTCATCACCGATTCTCTGTTCCTGATAACCCATTTTAGCGAAATCTTCATTTCCCTGATTGTAATTTCTGTTATCATCAGACATAACTGAATTGTATGAAATACTTGCTTCGTCAACATTTTCTTTCATCTCAACTTCTGTATTATCTTCTCTGAGAACCTTAACATCAAGTGCTAATGACTGAAGTTCTTTTAATAATACCTTGAATGACTCTGGAATACCAGGTTCAGGAATATTAAGACCTTTAATAATTGCTTCATATGTCTTAACACGACCTACAACGTCATCGGACTTAACTGTAAGTATCTCCTGAAGTGTGTAAGATGCACCATATGCTTCAAGTGCCCAAACTTCCATTTCACCGAAACGCTGTCCACCGAATTGGGCTTTACCACCAAGTGGCTGCTGTGTAACAAGTGAGTAAGGACCTGTTGAACGTGCATGAATCTTATCATCTACTAAATGGTGAAGTTTTAAGTAATGCATATGTCCGATTGTAACTTTACCATCGAAGAATTCACCTGTACGTCCATCTCTTAACTGTACTTTACCATCTCTTGAAATTGGAACGCCTTTCCACTCTTCACGATGTGCTCTGTTATCATACAAATACTGCATAATTTCAGGATCAACTGTGTCTTTATATTTAGCTTCAAACTCTTCCCATGTTGTGTTAACGTAATCATTAGCCATGTCAAGAGTATCCATAATATCATTTTCTTTGGCGCCATCGAATACTGGTGTTGAAATGTTAAAGCCTAATGCCTTTGCTGCAAGACTTAAATGAATCTCTAACACCTGTCCGATATTCATACGTGATGGTACACCTAATGGGTTAAGCACGATATCAAGTGGTCGGCCGTTTGGTAAGAATGGCATATCTTCTACTGGTAATATTCTCGAAACGACACCCTTGTTACCATGACGTCCGGCCATCTTATCACCAACAGAAATTTTTCTCTTCTGTGCAATGTAGATACGAACTGTCTGATTAACACCTGGAGCTAACTCATCACCATTTTCTCTTGTAAATACCTTAGCATCTACAACGATACCATATTCACCATGTGGAACCTTAAGAGATGTATCTCTTACTTCTCTTGCTTTCTCACCAAAGATTGCTCTAAGTAATCTTTCTTCAGCTGTAAGTTCTGTCTCTCCCTTAGGAGTAACCTTACCAACAAGAATATCTCCGGCTCTAACTTCAGCACCTATTCTTATGATACCTCTTTCATCAAGGTTCTTAAGTGCATCATCACCAACACCTGGAACATCTCTTGTGATTTCTTCTGGTCCTAATTTAGTATCTCTTGATTCTGCTTCATATTCTTCAATATGAACTGATGTGTATACATCATTCTGAACAAGTTTTTCACTAAGAAGAACGGCATCTTCGTAGTTGTAACCCTCCCATGTCATGAAACCAATAAGAGGATTCTTACCTAATGCGATTTCTCCATTAGCTGTAGAAGCACCATCTGCAATTACCTGACCTGCTTCAACGTGTTCACCCTTGAATACGATAGGTTTCTGGTTATAGCAGTTACTCTGGTTACTTCTTGAGAATTTAATTAATTTATATGTTTCTAATGACTTATCGTCATCATATCTTATTGTTATATCTTTAGATGTAGAACGCTCTATAGTACCCGCACGTTTAGCAAGTACACATACACCTGAGTCAACAGCAGCCTTATGTTCAATACCTGTTCCTACAACTGGTGCTTCAGTCGTTAAAAGTGGAACTGCCTGACGCTGCATGTTAGATCCCATTAATGCTCTGTTAGCATCATCATTTTCAAGGAAAGGAATCATTGATGTTGCAACTGAGAATACCATCTTAGGAGAAACGTCCATTAAGTCTACCACTTTCTTCTGGAATTCAGATGTTTCTTCTCTGTATCGTCCGGAAATATTTGTATTAACAAAATGTCCGTCTGCATCTAATGGCTCATTAGCCTGAGCTACTACATAATTATCTTCTTCATCTGCTGTAAGATATACAACCTCATCTGTTACAACAGGGTTAAGTGGATCTGTCTTATCAAGCTTTCTATATGGTGCTTCAATAAATCCGTACTCATTAATTCTTGCATATGTTGCTAATGAGTTAATAAGACCGATGTTAGGACCTTCAGGTGTCTCAATAGGACACATTCTACCATAATGCGAGTAGTGAACATCTCGAACCTCGAATCCGGCTCTATCTCTTGAAAGACCACCTGGACCAAGTGCTGATAAACGTCTCTTATGAGTTAACTCACCAAGAGGGTTGTTCTGATCCATGAACTGTGACAACTGTGAACTTCCGAAGAATTCTTTAACAGCAGCTGTTACAGGTTTAATATTAATAAGTGCCTGTGGTGAAATATCAGCCATATCCTGAGTTGTCATTCTTTCACGAACAACTCTCTCCATTCTTGATAAACCGATTCTATACTGGTTCTGTAATAATTCACCTACTGCACGAATACGTCTGTTACCCAGATGATCGATATCATCTGATGTACCAATATCTGCTTCCAAATGCATATTATAGTTAATAGAAGCAATAATATCTTCTTTTGTTATATGTTTAGGAATTAATTCATTAATGTTTCTCTTAATTGCATCCTTTAAGTCTTCTTCAGTTTCATTTTCTGAGAGAATCTGTGCTAAAACAGGATAGAATACATCTTCTGTAACACCAAGTTCTGTACAATCAAAATCTACGTATGCATTAATATCTACCATCATATTAGAGATAACTTTAACGTTTCTCTCTTCACCCTGTATCATTACATATGGTACAGCAGCGTTCTGAATCTTAACTGCTAATTCTTCCGTAACAGTTGTTCCAGCTTCAGCAAGGACTTCACCTGTGTTTACATCTATAACTTCTTCACTAAGGATATGTCCTTTTATTCTATTCTTAAGGGCTAATTTCTTATTAAATTTATAACGTCCCACTTTTGCTAAATCATATCTTCTAGCATCAAAGAACATACTAGAAATAAGGCTTTCCGCGCTCTCCACAGCTAGCGGCTCGCCTGGACGGATTTTTTTATATAATTCCAAAAGACCATCCTGATAATTATCTGAAGTGTCTTTTGTAAAGCTTGCTAAAATCTTTGGTTCTTCACCAAATAAGTCGATAATTTCTGCGTTTGTACCATAACCTAATGCTCTGATTAATACTGTAACAGGAACTTTTCTGGTTCTGTCAACACGCACATAAAATACATCATTAGAGTCTGTTTCATACTCTAACCATGCACCTCTGTTTGGAATTACAGTACATGAATATAATTCTTTACCTAATTTATCATGTGCAATTCCATAATAGATGCCAGGAGAACGAACTAACTGGCTTACGATAACACGTTCAGCACCGTTAATTACAAATGTTCCAGTAGCAGTCATCAATGGTAAATCACCCATGAATATTTCATGTTCACTGATTTCTCCAGTTTCTTTCTTATTGAGTCTTACTTTAACTTTAAGTGGTGCAGCATATGTTGCATCTCTTTCCTTGCATTCCTCAATCGAATACTTTGCTTCATCTTCACACAACTGAAAATCTACGAATTCTAAGCTTAAATGCTCTGTAAAGTCTTCAATTGGTGAGATGTCGTTAAACACTTCTTTTAGTCCATCAGTTAAAAACCATTTATATGAATCCTTTTGGATTTCAATAAGGTTAGGCATCTCAAGAACCTCTTTCTGTCTTGAGTAACTCATTCTAACACTTTTTCCTGATTTAACCGGACGTATTCTGTATTGCTCCATCGACATTCACCCCTTGCATCATAATAATATATTAAGAACAGGTTTGGAGTCCCTATTCTCACAGGTATCGTTATTTAGGCACAAAAAGCCTACTACACATAAAAGTGCATTTTCCATTTTAACACAGTAGATTTTCTGTGTCAAGAATTTTTTGTTAGAATTTTCCTAGTAATCAAAAAAGGCTACCACATATGTGATAGCCTCTCTTATAAATTCAAAATTCACGCTAAATTATTTTAATGTAATTGTAGCACCAACTTCTTCGAATTTAGCTTTAAGATCTTCAGCTTCTTCTTTAGAAGCAGCTTCTTTGATAACCTTTGGAGCTGATTCAACAACATCTTTAGCTTCTTTTAATCCTAAACCTAAAGCTGTCTTAGCAAGTTTGATAACGTCCATCTTCTTCTCGCCATATGATGTTAATTCTACGTCAAATTCAGATTTCTCATCTGCTGCTGCACCTGCTGCACCTGCTGCTGCTACTACAACACCTGCTGCTGCAGAAACACCAAATTCTTCTTCACAAGCTTTAACTAAATCGTTTAATTCTAAAACTGTCATACCTTTGATTACTTCAATAATTTCCTGAGTTGTCATCTTTTATTCCTCCATATTTAAAATGTTTTTAATTGTGCAGACCAATAAAGGTCTTTCTCGTTTTAATTCAAATTCAAATCAGATACAAACTGCGACGCTATTATGCAACTGTTTCTTCTTTTTCAGCAATCTGCTTAATAACACGAGCAAAGTTTGTAATAGGTGACTGAATGCTTCCAAGGAATTTTGAAAGAAGTTCTTCTCTTGATGGGATTGTTGCGATAAGCTTGATTCCATCAGCATCATAATATGTTCCTTCAACTACTCCTGCTTTAAGTTCAAGTGCTTCAGCATCTTTAGCAAAGTTGTATAAAACTCTTGCTGGAGCTGTAGCATCTTCATTAGATACTGCTATTGCTGTTGGTCCTTCTAAATGTTTGCTTAATTCTTCAAACTCAGTTCCTTTAACAGCAAAGTTAATCATTGTGTTCTTGTATACTTTGTATACAACACCTGCTTCTCTTAACTGTTTACGAAGAGCTGTGTCCTGTTCAACAGTAAGTCCACGATAATCAACTAATACGGCTGATTTTGCATCTTTAAGCAATTCAGAAATCTCATCAACAATAGGTTTCTTTATTTCTACTTTAGCCATGAATTTTGCCTCCTTATATTAGTAGTGTTTAAAAAGACAAAAGATTATAACATAGAGTCCATATATATCACATATATATCACATATAAATCATGCAAGAAATCATTTCGTTGCATTTACCATATAAGTAAGTCCCAACAAATTGTTTTCTTAACAATAAAAACCTCTTTGTCAAAGCGCGCTCAGACAAAGAGGTATAAATACTCAATGAGTTATTTTAAAATCCTCGGCGGGCAAATACTTTGAGTACCTTGCGATACACCTGCTGTCTTCGGTCTTTAAACACAATGTGTATGTTAACACACATAAAATATATTGTCAATCAATTTTTAACTTTATTTCTGCTAAATGATAAAGTGTATATTTTATTAATTAGCCTGAAATCTTAGCTACGTTTAACTTAACACCAGGTCCCATTGTAGATGTAAGAGTAATACTCTTTAAATACTGACCTTTTAATGTGCTAGGTTTTGCTTTATTGATTGCATCAATAAGCGTCTGGAAGTTGTCCGCTAACTGTTCTTCTGTAAATGAAGCTTTTCCAATTGGCACATGGATAATATTTGTTTTGTCAAGTCTGTATTCAATCTTACCAGCTTTAATATCCTGAACAGCTTTTGTAACGTCCATTGTAACTGTACCAGCTTTTGGGTTAGGCATTAAACCTTTTGGTCCAAGTACACGACCTAAACGACCAACAACACCCATCATATCTGGTGTAGCAACTACAACGTCGAAATCAAACCAGTTATCATTCTGAATCTTTGGAATAAGTTCTTCAGCACCAACATATTCTGCACCTGCTGCTGTAGCTTCATCAGCCTTAGCACCTTTAGCAAATACAAGTACTCTTACTTTCTTACCTGTACCATGTGGTAATACAACAGCTCCTCTGATCTGCTGATCTGCATGACGTCCGTCACAACCTGTTCTGATATGAGCTTCGATTGTCTCATCAAATTTAGCAGTTGCTGATTTCTTTACTAAAGCTACAGCTTCTGCTGAGTCATATAAAGTAGCGCGATCAATTGCTTTCGCAGCTTCTAAGTATTTTTTTCCTCGTTTCATTCTAAAACCTCCTAGTGGTAATAGCGGAAGACTCCTCCCACTTCTTCATTCTAATTTTCTTAATCTTCTACAACGATACCCATGCTTCTAGCTGTTCCAGCTATCATGCTAATTGCAGCTTCTACTGATGCTGCATTTAAGTCTGGCATCTTTAATTCAGCGATTTTCTGAACCTCAGCTTTTGAAATCTTTGCAACTTTATTCTTGTTAGGAACACCTGAACCTGACTGAATCTTGCAAGCTTTCTTTAATAATACTGCTGCAGGTGGGGTTTTTGTAATGAAGCTAAAGCTTCTGTCTGCATAAACAGTAATAACTACAGGAATAATCATTCCTTCCTGATCTGCTGTTCTAGCGTTAAATTCTTTTGTAAACTGTACGATGTTTACACCATGCTGTCCAAGTGCTGGACCAACTGGTGGTGCTGGTGTTGCTTTGCCAGCTGCGATCTGTAATTTAATGTATCCTTCTACTTTCTTAGCCATTATGGCACCTCCTAAAATTGTGGTATTATCGGAAGAAAATATCCTCCCACTTGATTACTCGCAGATAAATGCGAATTTAATCCATCTTCTTTACATCTGTGAAACTTATTTCTACTGGTGTTTCACGACCAAACATGTCAACATTGATTGTAACGATCTGTTTGTGATGGTCAATACGTTTGATTACACCAACTGTATTTTCCCAAACACCGCTTGTGACTGTAACCGTATCACCTAAATCAAAATCAACAACTACTTCATCGACCTTGATTCCGAGTGGTTTCATCTCAGCTTCTGTCAAAGGAACCGGCTTAGATCCTGGTCCTACAAATCCTGTAACACCTCTGGTATTTCTAACAACATACCATGTGTCATCGTTCATTATCATATTAATAAGAACATATCCAGGAAACATTTTCTTAGAAACCTGTTTCTTAGCACCGTTTTTCACTTCGACAACGTCCTGCATAGGAACTGTAACTTCTAAAATCTGATCTTGAAGTTTTCTGTTTTCAATTGTTTTTTCAATGTTAGCCTTTACCTTATTCTCGTAACCTGAATAGGTATGAACTACATACCAATTTGCTTCTGACATCTAATCACCTTTTCTTTCTAGACAATAAAATCGAGACCGATTTGAATTAACATATCAATTATCTTGATTAATATACCTAGTATCAAAGACACTACAACTACTGCTGTAGTCTGCTTAGCAACAGATATTTTGTCAGGCCAGATTATTTTCTTGAATTCAGCTGAAAGACCTTTGAACCAACTCTTCTTTGGAGCTTTTTCCGATGTTTTAGCTTCTCCCATAGTTACCTCTTTCCTAATCAATTTGACTATTTTGTTTCTTTGTGTAATGTGTGAGCTTTACAAAACTTACAATACTTCTTTGTTTCCATTCTGTCAGGGTGTGTCTTCTTGTCTTTAGTCATATTGTAATTACGCTGTTTACACTCTGTACATGCCAATGTTATCTTTACGCGCACAACTGCCACCTCCACTTTAATTTCTACGCTTCGTGCTTTAATTTTTATTCTATTTTACAAGTGAATCTGAAAATAAAGCAAAAAAAAAAGACTTCTTCCATCGCTACACTAATATATCATAGTAAAAAGGCTACGTCAACAATAAATTTAATTTTTTAGTTTTTTTACTGTTGATTTACATTTTTAAAAAAGTTATAATAAGGTAAATAATAGGCTTTAATTGACTCGGAGGTGATTTTTTATGATAGGAAGTGTATATGATTATTACTTAACTACATATGCAAGCAGACCCGCCACTAAGAGCGACACTCATAAGAAGAGTGAGCTTCGTAGCGTCTATAATAATATTGTGAAAATCAGCAAAAAATCCCCTTTATATAAGGTAAGTGTTTCTGAAAATATTCAGAAATTCGCCATTGACCTAAAAGAAAATGCAAGAACATTATCGACAGATGCCAATAATCTGTTTGAAAAGAGCTTAGAATCTGAAAAAAGCCAGAAATATGTATCAGATAACGAAGATGTAGTCCAGGTTAAAACATTAGATACTTCTAATGATATAAACACAAATGATACTAATGCTAATGATATAAATATAAATAATACTAATACCAATGATATAAACATAAATGATACTAATATAGATTTAACAGTTTCTTCAAATGCAGATATTACTAATCCTGATCCAGATTCAGATAATATCTCTGATACCAAATCGGTCAACACCGCATTTGCAAGCCACTATAATATAGAAGTCCTAAATCTGGCAACACCACAGATTAATACTTCTGATTATCTAAATAATGATGATTTAGACATTCCTAAGGGTGCTCATTCATTCGAGGTAAATGTCGGTGACAGTGCATATGAATTTCGTTTTAATGCCACCAAGGATGACACTAACAAAACAGTTTTAGAGAAATTATCAAGGCTTATCAACCGCTCAAATATTGGTCTGACATCTAAGATGTTATACAGCGGTAATAATTCCGCCCTTGAGATTACATCTAATGCTACAGGACTTGGTTTTACCCCTGAGATATTCAGTATTGCTCCCGGTGAAAATTCTCCATATGACAAGGTCGTGTCTAAGCTTGGACTTAATAATGTGTCATCATATCCGACTAACGCTAACTTCTTATTGAATGGAATGGAGAAAACGACATCGTCTAACACATTTACAATTGGCAAATCTTTAGAAATAACTTTAAATGGCATCTCTAAGAAGGGACAGGCTACATCTATCTCCCTGAATGACGATTTAGATTCAGTTATTTCTTCAATTAATGATATGATTTCAAGCTATAATAATCTGTTAGATTTATCTAATAATTCTAACGAGGGCAGCGACGATGCAGCAATACTTAATAAAGAGATACATAAAACTACCAGACAATACGCTTCTAATCTTGAAAATATCGGTATTACCATTAACGAAAATGGTAAAATGACATTTGATGAGGCATTATTTATCCAGACAGCCAATGAAGATGATTTAGATAAATCCTTAGCTTCGCTTAATTCCTTCAGGCAGGCAATTGTCTCAAGAGCTGATGACATATCGATTAATCCAATGAAATACGTTGACAAGGTTATGATTTCGTATCCTAATCCGATTCATTCATTTGCTAATCCATATATGACATCGATTTATACAGGTATGATGTTTAATGGATATATATAGCAGATATTCATCAGATACATATTATATATTTAACTTATCACAAATATAACAGACATTTTGCGACAAGTCGCTCC
>CABIWJ010000005.1:0-228841 GCA_902362455.1 Eubacteriaceae bacterium | reverse complement strand
ATGTTTACGGACGAAGAAATTTCATTAGTAACTGATAATCTCGGAACAATTCTGAATGCACAATCTGAAGCTGACTATGTTCTCCTTGCAGATATGTTAGAAATCTCTTTACTTACTTCAGTTAAAAGTATCTTAGAAACAAGAATTTCCACAGATGGCTCCAATCCTAAGCCAGAATACCTTAATAATAACCTTGAAGCCCTTAAAAATGCTGATAATTCAGGTAAATACACTTCATTAATTACACTTATACAGAAGAATTCTGCTAAATACATTTCCTCTTTTTCAACGCAGACTCAATACATTTACAATGTAGAGCAGACAAACATTGGTGTTCCGACACTTAAGGTAACCACAAATGATAAATCGGTCTATTATCATTCTAATGTAAATCCATTTAGTGAGGGACGTATGCTTGCTAGATATTATGCCAAACCAGACACATATAACTACAATGTTTTCGGTTTTGGTTTCGGATATCATATTAAGGCTCTCTTAGAATCGGACCGACGTTTCAGAATCAATGCCATCGAGACTAATATCGAAGTTCTTACCATGGCATTTATGTATATAGATTTGGCAGACATTTTGTCTAATGACAGATTTTCTCTGGAATACTGCCCATTAGATAATTTTGCTGATTCTTTCAAAAATTTACTTAATAATTCAGAAAATTCTTCATTATTAATTCACTATCCATCATTAGCCACATTAGAAGATGGTGTATTAAAGCAATCTCTTAATAATTATTTTATTAATTTTAGTTCAATGTATTCACAGGAGAAATATCTTAACTGGAATTTCTACTATAATATGAAGTTAAATAGCAGACCTGCTGACACCCTTAAGGATAATTTTAAATCTAAAGACATTATATATGTTGCCGCAGGTCCATCACTTAATTATTATTTTGATTATCTTGCGAAGAATATGGCTTCTAGCAACACAATTATTATCTGCGCAAGCACAATTTACCGTACATTATTGAATAAAAATATTATCCCTGACTACGTAATAATGACTGATGCACAGGATAATATGATTTCTCATGTAAAAGATATCAATACGACTGGAAGTTCTCTTATCTATCTTTCTACAGCGTGCAGTAATGCAGTTGCAGCATTTAATGGTGATAAATACATTTTATTTCAATACGGTTATAAACCCGCTGAAAGTTATGCTAACAAAAACCACCTGTCTCTTATAGAAACAGGCGGCTCAGTTTCAACCAGTGCAATTGATTTAATACTCAGATTCAATTGTAAGTCTCTTACAACAATCGGTTTAGACTTAGCATATACCGATAATAAGTCACATTCATATGATACTAAAAATGTTGACACCTCTAACCACTGTATCTATGTTAAAAGTGTTAAGGGCGAGTCTGTACCAACTACTAACATCTTAAATATCTATAGAAAATGGATTGAAAACCGAATTAAAGACGTTAAGAATATCAAGCTTGTAAATATGTCTCATGGAGCATATATAGAGGGAATGGAGAATGTGGGGTAGTTAGTTTCTAATAAGATGGTAGTCCAGATTGTTAATTATATAATTCTCACACTCTACACATTCGCAGGCATTTGGGTTAAATAGTGCTAAATTATATGATTCCTTATCAAATGTACTGTAGTATTTCACACCATCATATCCCAGGTATTTTGCAAAATCACTTATATATTGTGTAGGTAGATAATCTAAATCACTATCTAACCTGCTCACCGGTTTAGCCAAATCATTCTTAATTCTACGCAGATGCCTTTCATTTATCAAATAATTGATTTTATTATTATCTTTATAAAACGGTGTAAAATGTGCAATCGAACTCAAATCTAATACGTGAAGTTCACATTTTGTATTAAAGGTTGCAATTGTTACACCATCAAATGCTTGTCCTCTTATTTCCTTTACAGTAGTATCCATATTATTAGACAAATATAAGCAGCTTTGCCCTTTTGAATTAATTCTTCCTGCTGATGCCACATCACAAGGTGGTTCTCCCATCTCGCCTTTTTCGAAACCATTTTTATGTCTTTCATCAGTCAAACGGGCTCTGTAGAAATATTCATCTTTAGGAATTATTATCTCTGTTTCTTTCAGTATATTCTCTAATATCTCATAATTTATATATTCACCATGGAATCTGTTTTCATTTCGTATATATTTCTTAAATGTATCCCAGTTCCCCACACCTAGAATTGAATTATCCCGCAGATATTCTTCATCATATAATTGAGGCACACCTATTTTCTCACTTATAAGTCTGGAATCCAAATCAAATGATTCATCAATAATCTCAGTGACGATATTCTTCACTTCATATGTATTACCTGAAAAAATCTCCCAGTCTTTAAGTAACCTTTCCTCTATATTCATCTTCTCATCTTCAGGATATAATTCCGGTAATTCTGATTCTGGAATATATATCTCTAATATTGAGTCTAATAATTCCTCAACATTTGACGAAAATAAATCTTTCTCTGAATCATATATCCAGACATCCTGTCTATTGCAAATCGGGCATTTTCCTTTATGTCCTATCATTTTTATCGCAGCTCTTATCTCTGAATCACGAAAACATTCTACACAACATATCATTTACTCATCTCCTAAATATTCACTCATCATCTGTATATGATGCATTAACGAAAATCTCTTAATCATTCCTAATCCCGGATACTGTCCCATATAATAACATTCTACAAGTCTGTTAAGTCCATCTGTCTTAGGTATCTCATCATACATTTCCCAACTAACCAGTTTACTCATTGCTTCTTCAAATTTTCTTGCAAGGTCAGATTTTGTATCATTACTGTCTGATACAAAATGATGAATTCTTAATTCATTATTCTTACCATAATACATAATATGAATGGCTATAGCAGAAGGGGCAAACCCTGATTCATCATATTCTTCACCTACTATAGAATAATCAGAGAAACCAAAATATCCTCTTTTAGCATATACAATATGATTTCGGCTAAAAAACTCATCAGGCTGATTCAGATAATCCACATTTTTCTTTGCTTTATTATAACAATCCTTTATCATTACCACATTACCATATACCTCATCTTTAAAATCTTCGTCATTAGGTATAAATGTTATCTTAGCTTTTAATCTTTCTCCGTTTTCCTCGTAATACACATAATCGCCAGTTTTTTTATTAATAACTACTATATCTTCCGATTTCTTCTCTCCATTTAGTATCTTATCTACTATTTCGCCATTACTAATATAACCATCTATAATATTCTCATCTGTCAGTAATTCTAAACTTAAGTATAAGTCAAGTTTTTTCTGTAAATTATTCTTTTTCTTCTCATCTTCTTCTTTAGATATCTTTCTTATCATATTATGGTAATCTTTTTTATAACTTCCTACTTGCGGGTTTCTTATAATAATTATTTTTCTCTTCATTTCCACAAACTTAGCTAAAGTCATAAAGAACGTTGAATTAAAATGAACCGGTTCTATAACCGGAATAATCTTATCACTTAATTTACCATTTTCTAATAATTCTTTAATACACAATAATTCATTCTGTCTGCCTCTTAAATACGGAAAATACATATTTACTCCTCCATTTCCTTATGTAAAAATTCATCAATTGCTTCATAGTTCAATTTATACTTTTTCGAAAAATACGCATAAAAGCGTAGTTCATACGGAACTTTCTCCTCTAACTCACCACCCTCCTTTAATAATGTCCTTTTTTTCAAACACTCCATCACCTCTTTCTGCAATGTAATAATATTTACCATTCCAATCCATTTCTGGCACTCTCTATAATATAAAAAATTGTTGACCTCTGGCAATTTCTTATAATGCTTTAATAAGATACTTTCAAATTCTGACTTCCTTAGCAATTGAAACATCGTTTCATATGTTAAGTATTCACGATTGCAATAAGCTTTTTTCCTCTGTACCAATCTTCCACTTTTCGTCAGTTCATATATTCCAACACTCTGCAATTCTAAATTATCTTTAATTATATCTATATATTTGCTTCCCACAACAACATATACATAGCTGAATACCTTATAGTAATCCCGAATCTGATGATTAAGCCGTACAAGACTATCTAAGTCAGTTTTTATTTCATATACAATTCCCCGACCATTAATCATAACAAAATCGGCTTTTGATTCGCCTATCGGCAATTCCGAAAGTGCTGCTGTATCGCATAAATCATGCTTATTTATTAATAGTCCATTTAAAATTGTATTTTTAAAAAAATACTCGTTTCTATATCTGATATTCATATATCTATATATCTCTTTTATCGCTGTTCCATATGTTACATTTGCCATTTTACTACATCTACGGATACATTTATAAAAAGATTGTGGTGTTGAATTATCTTCAATCATTTTATCTATATATGGAATTGTAAATATTTTATTTATTATAGACATATCTTTATTATGCATAATAATCCTCATTTCTGAGCAACTTGCCTAGAAGAAGCGTTGAAAATTCACATAGGCAATTTACCATCTACCATAAAAGCTATTTGCTTTCGCTCCGAAACAAATAGTTGTGCCAAAATAAATGTATCAACATTATTTTTCACACTATCTCCATATACCATATACTATCTAGAACTGTTTACAGTATATCACATTTTATAAATTATATCAATAAGATACTTTCAAAATATCTATATTAGTGTATATATTTCATATATTATAATTATACCAGAAATTCTTTTTGCTTCTTTATTTTAGCAACATACAAGCCGATAAATACTATAGTATCTGATACAAAAATTTATATTAGAGCATAAAAATATTCCCTATTGTGAATTAAAAATTGATATTTTCAAATTTACAACTATCACATTAAAAACAAATATACTGCTCAGAAACGAGGTCTACTATGAAAAAAATACTTACATTCGGTGTATATGATTACTTCCATATAGGACACCTAAATTTATTCAAGCAATGCAAGCAATATGCAGACTATCTTATTGTAGCCATTCAAGATGGTGATTACATTCTAAAATATAAACCTGAGGCACAGATTCTATATTCAACCGAGCAACGTGTTGAAATAATTCAGGCATTACGCATCGTTGATGAAGCGATTGTATACCAGACAGTTAGTCCTGAAACACTTGAAACAATTAATTTTGACATATTAGCTCTTGGTGAAGATCATATCGGAGGTCGTTTTACTGAAGTTGAGCAATGGTGCCATGAACATAACAAAGAAGTTGTCAGACTAAAGCGTACACCCGGCATATGCTCAAGTTCTATAAAGAAGCATCTTAGTTAATGATTTATATTTTTTAATTTTTAAACAACGTTATAAAAATAGTTTCATAATACATTTATTATCTTATATATTATGAAACTATTTTATTATGTTACATTATAATGTTTACATCAAATATCTTTATTATAATAAGTATGATAGAAATGTTCACCTACACGTTTTTCCTCTGGTGGTAATTGCATATAATCTCCATACATCTGCTTTAAGTATGCATCATATTCCGTCGGAACCATAAGTTGCAGATTCTCAAACTGTTTTTCAACACCATCTCCAAACATTTCCTTTTTAAAAATATCCTTAACAAAAAATGGCATCAATACATTTCCAATTAATTTACTTTCATCATACTTATATTTCAAAAGGAACTCATTTAATTCATTAATTGCTTTTATTCTTTCATTATCCTCTACTGCTATAAGGCAATTATTTTCAAGTTCTTTAACTCTTTTAATATAATAACTTTTTTCTTCTTCATCATCAGGTATTCCATATAAAGGAAACAAATCAATACTTTGACCTGTTGTAACCTGAATTGGGAATTTATTCACATCACATATCGTATTACAATCAACCATATAACCAAATCCCCAGCCAAAATAACAATCTGTATTAAATTGAGATATTATCTTATATTGTTCATCTTCTTCCAGAATTTTAATTAACTTCAAATAATCATCTATTGGGATAAATACATCAACATCATCATCCCAAGGTATATATCCTTTATGCCTGATAGCTCCCAATGCCGTTCCCGCATGTAAATAATATTTGATATTATATTTTATAGAGCACTCTTTTAGCTTCTGTAATATACCCAATTGGACATCTTTCACTTCATCTCTGCTAAGTTTATGCAAACCACTTCTATCAACATACGAATAATCGCTCATTAATTCTGGCAAATCAATAACTTTTATTATATGTTTTCCATATTCGTAGCCATAGTTCTCCAATTGTGTAATCATTTCATTCTGAAAGCCAGATGCAATTAATATCAAATAATCATCATTAAATTCTTCATTTAATTTCTCAGGCGCATACACTTTTTTGCCATATACAGTCATACCTTGTCGCATTTTTGCATTATCAATTATGAACGAGATATCTAATACAGTATCCTTTAATTTATCAACTATCATCTCTGCTATAATGCTCGTTCCAAACATAATACATTTTCTATTTTCATCTTTGTATTTTTCCAATAATTCTTTGATATTCTGATTAAAAATATTAAATGCATATTTATGAATTTCAAAATACTGTTTTTTCATGCTTAACTCCTTTTATTCTTTTCATTTTTTATTTCTTCCAATGACATTTGAATAGCTGCCGGGATTAAGTCATCTGATATTTTGCAATATCCACATAGTTCAGAGGCTTTAGTGTTATACCATTCTTCAAATCTTTGAAATTCATCAATAAATTTTTTTCCTTCATTTTTTATTTTTTTCAAATCAATTATATTACTTCCAGTCGTATTCTCGTTTTTAAGTTCCAAATAAGCAATCATTCTTCCACAACCTGCAAAATAATTTTCAGACAATGTCCAGCAACTTTTATCTGGACATTGTCTATATGTCATATTTATTATATCATATTGTTTTTCCTTTTTATTATCTACTTCCCCCAGTTTATACCATTCTCCTGTGTTATATATAAATTCATATTCTCTCACATCTATATCATATAAAGTTTTTAGTTTATTTTCTATATTCTGACGTATAACATCTGTGCATTTATATTTAGAAAATCTTATTTCAACTTTATTAGAATATTTTCTTATAATATTGATTGCTTCTTCACTTGGCATAACAGTTCCATTGCTTGCTATCTCTATTTTATGTATTTTACTGTTCATTGCACATATTTCTATAACTTTTGAAATATCCTTATGTGTAAACGGTTCTCCCCCTTGAATTTGTAATACTTCTATATCCATATTTTCTGTAATATATTCTATATTTGCAACTATATCATTAACTTCATAGGATTTTTGTGTCAAATATGGTATCAAATTACAACAATCTCTGCATTTTAATGTACATTTTGTTCCAACCCATAAAACTAAAAATCGTATTCTATTCTTCATAATTTTTTCTCCTTAAGTTTTTATTATTTTATTAAATAATTCATTTTGATATCTCTTTATATCTTTTTTTCATATAATACCATACTCGATGCCTTATTTCATCACCAATAATTCTTTGTGAAATTCCAACTTTGTCACTTGGAATAAAATTATTATTTAATACGGCCTTTTGAGATGCTACATTATTTTCTCTAATTTTAACATATATATTATCTGATATATTTTGTGCCTCTTCAATAGCTAACTTAATTGCTTCTGTTGCATAATGATTTCCTTGAAATTTTTCTTTAATTCCATATCCCATTTCAATTCCATCTGCCATAATTGATAATTGAATAAAACCTACCACCTGATTATTAATATTTTCTCTAATAAAGTATACTCTTTTATCTCCTATTTCGGAAAATCTATCTTTTTCCGTTCTTTGGCTATAGCACTTTTTCATTATATCATAATCTGGTGGATTATGATACCCACTCCAATAAATATTGGATTTTTCGCATCGTATAGCATAATATTCCTTAAATTCACTATCCTTTGCAACGCTTATATTTATATTCATCTATGTTGACCTCATATGTTTTATTGTATCATTATATATTAATATAGCAGTCCTTTATTCTGTATACATTCGTCCGATATATTCAGCTATTCGTCCAGCTCCTAAACCATCAATTAAACCTTGCATTCTCTTTGATGATTTTTTCCTTAATTCAAAATCTGTACAATATTTTTCAATATTGCTAACACAATTTTCAATACAATTTTCGATATTCTCACATGCATTTCCTGCATAAAGCATATATTCTTTCCTTTCCCACATATAAGTCTCATCCTGATTATCTGCAATAGATAAGCAAACTGTAGGTATCCCACATGAACATAATTCATATAAAGTTGTACCACCTGCTGAAACAGCAATGTCACATGTACGCATCCAATATGAAATATTATTCACATTCTCATGCAAAAAAATATTGGGATTTTTTTCTTGTAATTCAACAAGTTCTTTTTTATGTTGATTGAATCTTCCAACTATTACATGTATCTCTATATTTTTGTATTTACTATCTTTTTTTAGTTCAAATATTAGTTTTCCAGTTATATTAAATGCATCTGTCCCACCTGTTGTAATCAAAATTTTTTTAACTTCATCTCTGACTACATATGGATGATAACTAAATTCATCTCTTAATGGAGCATATCGACCGCCTATCAATAATTCCGGACATTTAATATTTTTATACATTTTAATATAATCACTTGCACATGTAAATGGATTGTCGCAAATTACAGTTGACACATTATATTCAAACTTTTTCAAATCATCAATATATATAATCTTTGTATATTCAGATAGTACGTTCAGGTAATTCGCTGTTATATAATACGAATCTACAATTAATAACTTTACCTGATTCTTTATAAGATATTCTTTCATAATATCTATTTCTTTATCAAAATCATTCCATGTTGAATTCAAAATATCCACCAAAAAGTTTCTATCTCTTATTATATCACTGGAATTATTATCAGCAGTTACAAAAGTAACATTTACATTGTTTTTTCTTAATTGTTCCGCTATAGACAAACACCTCATAACATGTCCTGTCGCAATCACATCATTTGCGTCTACTCTGATATATACTTCTTTATTCATATTTCACCAACTATTTCTATTCAATTAAATTAATTATATATCTTAGTATATTATTAATCTACACTGTTTTCCAGATAGGACCTTCTATTCCATCTTCTGTTTTCACCTTAATCTTAATTGTTTTTTCGATATCATATACTCTCTGATATAATTCTTCGTCATCTTTTGCAACCAGATGTATAAATTTACCTTCTATCTTATCCTTAAACTCACATGTTTTTAGTCCTACTTTAATATCCTCAAAGTTATTACTTCCTGTATATGGCAAATCTATTGCTTCCTGTAATCCATCAATAGATATAACCTCTCCCTTTGGCAGGAAAAATGCGACATATCCCGCCGAAACATTCTTTGAGTTAATTGTAGGCATTTGAGTTAATTGACCTGTGCAGGCTTTAAGTAAAAATTCCTCTGATGAAAAATCTGTCATTAGTGGAACTATCCCTGAGGAAATATATCTTCCTCCGCCTCTTGCTGCTGTTTCCATCAACCATGCACCTCTGTCATTTATCTTAACTTCTGTATGCGTTCTTCCCCAAGGCAATTCAAAACCTTCTACTATTTTCTTTACTAACTTATTAACCATTTCATATTGCTCAGGGGTGATTTCAGCAGGATATTTGCCCATATATTCAGAAAAAACTCCTGGAACTTCACACTTAATATATTCGCCACATATAATTGTCTGGTATATACCATTAAATACAACTCCGTCTAAAAGTAGTTCTTTACCTTCGATATACTCTTCAATTATAACATTACCTGTCTTTGATGAATTTTTAGTGTATTCAAAATTTTCTATAATCGTTTCTACTTTATCAATTCTTACAACACCTCTGCTGCCCGCACTATCAATTGGCTTCATAATTGCATCTGTGTCTAAAGTTTTATAAAACGAAACTGCATCTTCTAAATTGTCAACTAATTTATATCTAATTGTATCAATACCAATTTTTCTACATGTTTCTCTCATTAAGAATTTATTTGTAAATAATTCTGCCTTATCATTTCCAATTCCCGGAAGATTTAACTTATCAGCTACATATGCAACCGTCTTTACCGGTGTCTCCGCCTGGTCTGTTATTATTCCATCTAAATGTAGATTTTTCGCAATTTCATATACTTTTTCCTTATCACGCAAATCAACATATACTCTTTCATCCGCATAAGCAAATCCAGGTTCATTTTCATCTGGAGATGCAACAATTGTATACATATCTAATTTTTTTGCACATTTAATTAATGGAAGCAGGAAATTATTTGCACCTAGAATCATAACACGTTTCTGATTCTTATGGTATGTGTGTGCACCTTTCTGAACTACATTATCATTAATCCTTAATAGTTCTTTATTATCTTCCATATATCTGATTACATCGTTAAAATAAAAATTATGTTCACCATGATATAAGCCCTGGTATATTTTCTGAATAAGTTCATAATCTTCAGGAGTATCTAAAGTCCACCTGTAGTTTGAATAATCTTTGTTATATTTATATACGTATATTTTATCTGTGTTTTTATAAATATATGGTGTTACATGTTCTCTGTCATATTTGCTTTCTGCCTTATCAAACGCTTCTTTTAATAGCGTTGTTCTAAAGATTTCTATATCTAAGCCTCTTGGATATGTCATCTGGCTATTATCATCAGGAACATTCGTAATAATATCACATGCATTTTCTTCATATACATCTATCATTTCATCTATCAAATGCGGATCAATCAACGGACAGTCTGCAGTAATTCTTATAATATTTTCAACATTATATTCTTTTGCAGCATAATAATAACGCGCCAGAACATCATTTTCACTTCCCTTAAAATAATTCACATTCTGTTTGTTCGCTATATCAATTATTGGCTGATTATTTTCATTGTCAGTTGTTGCAACTATAATACCATCTATCTTTTTTGCCTGCTTAATTCTTTCAAGTTCATGTTCAAGCACTGGTTTGCCACACAGATTTTTTAGAACTTTTGCCGGTAATCTTGTTGACCCTATTCTTGCCTGAATTATTACTGCATATTTCATTTCTTCCATAGTTTTTCTCCCATTTCTAGCTTATATTTTAATCAAATAATATTAGTTTAGATGATAGGCTTCTTATAAACTGTACTATATACATATATTTCTATCCTATATATTTCCAATCCATCGGAGTACCTTTAGCTATATCACATCTTGCCTTCTGACCTAAAATTTGTTCATAATATTTAGTATGCATACCTATTCCAGGTCTTATTGAACGTACATTTTCTTCTGTAATTACTTCACCTGCTTTTATATCTTTAACAACAAATAAAGAACGTGAATATATCCTGCTTTCTATCTGACCTGCATTTGGCATATATGACACTTTTCCTAATGCCTTTTCGACATTTCTTATCTCTGTAACCATCTTCTCAAATTCAGCCGGCTCCATAGAGAACTGTGAATCTTCTCCACCGTCACTTCGTCTTAATGTAAAATGTTTTTCAACCATCTTAGAGCCTAATGCAGTTGCAGCAACTGCTATTTCAGTTCCCAATGTATGATCTGAAAGTCCACATATGCAATCAAACGTCTCTTTCATATTAGGAATTACTTTTAGATTCATATCTTCATAAGGTGCAGGATATGATGATATACATTTTAGAAGAATCACATTATCGTTTCCTGCCTCTATACATGTTCGAATAGCTAAATCAATATCTTCCAGATACGCTATCCCAGTTGAAATAATAATAGGTTTACCAAGTTTTGCTATCTTTTTTATTAACGGAATATCATTTATCTCAAATGAAGCTATTTTATATGCCGGAACATCCATCTTTTCTAGGAAATCTACCGCTGTTGGGTCAAATGGTGATGAGAATAAATCAATACCTAATTCATCTGCATAACTTTTTAAATCATTCTGCCACTCCCACGGAGTATATGCTTTTCCATATAATTCATATAAAGTCCTGCCTTCCCAGATTCCTTTCGTTATAAATGCAGGCATATCGCTGTCTATTGTAATTGTATCCGGTGTGTATGTCTGTATCTTAACAGCATCTGCACCTGATTCCTTTGCTGCCTTTATTATTTCCTTTGCACGGTTAAAGTCCATATTATGATTTGCTGACATCTCAGCAACAATATAAGCAGGACTACTTTCAGATATTACTTTACGTCCAATTTGTATTTCTTTGTTCATACTAATCTCCATTCCACAATCAATGTTTATTTCATAAACTCTTTTATCTTATCTATTACGTAATCCTGTTCTTCGTCACTCAGGTCATAATAAATCGGAATACTAATTATTGACTCATAGAGTTTTTCAGCATTTTCGCATTTTACATTCTCATAACCATGTTCTCTATAATATGGAAATGTATACACTGGAATATAATGAACATTTACGCCAATATTATTAGCTCGCAGATATTCAAATAATGCTTTTCTAATCGATTTATCAACCTTAATTACATATAAATGATAGGCACTATTACTATATTCAGCCTGCTTAGGTATCTCTATACCATTAAAGTCTCTGAATGCCTCATCATACTTTGCAGCTATCTTCTTACGTTTCTCTAAGAATTTATCTATTCTTCCTAACTGGCTTATTCCAAGCGCTGCCTGTATATCAGTTATTCTGTAATTATAGCCTAAGTCAATCTGCTCATAATACCATGGTCCATCAACTTTATGTAAGAACTTCTCTTCTCTTGTTATACCATGTGTTCTGAAAAGTTTTAATTTTTCATATAAATCTTCTCTATTCGTAGTAACGATTCCACCCTCGCCACATGTTATATGCTTTACCGGATGAAAGCTAAACTCTGTCATATCAGAAAGTGAACCTATCTTCTTTCCCTTATATTCAGCACCTACAGCATGTGCAGCATCTTCAATTACGATAAGATTATACTTATCAGCAATCTTGTGAATTGCATCCATATCACATGTCTGTCCGGTATAATGTACAGGTATTATTGCTTTCGTCCTCTCTGTAACATGGCATTCCACTGACTCCGGTGAAATGTTATATGTAACAGGGTCAATATCTGCAAATACAGGAGTGGCTCCACAATATAATGCACAGTTGGCTGATGCTGCAAAAGTTATAGGTGTCGTAATAACCTCGTCACCCTTACCTATTCCTGCTGCCATACACGCAATATGAAGTGCTGCTGTACCATTTGATACTGCAACTGCATATTTTGCACCTACATAATCAGCAAATTTTCGTTCAAATTCAGCAATCTTTGGACCTGTCGTAATAAAATCTGATTTCAACACTTCTTCAACAGCTTTTATGTCATCTTCATTTATACTTTGACGACCATATGGTATATAATGCATAGCACCTTCCATTTTGCATCAGCCTCCATCTATTCTTCTAGTTATCTATTAATGTTTCTTATTATAATACTGTTCTTCTACTAATTTCTTTAAATCTTCAACAGAATACCATTCAGTATTATTATCTGAACTGTAAGCAAAACCATATTCAAGTTTCTTACCACCTGGTATTACTTTGCTCTCATTCCACCAGTTAACCTGAGGATATACTATGAAATGTTTATCATATTCATATGTATGTAATGAATCCTCTCTTGTAACCATTATCTCATGTAATTTCTCACCTGGTCTTATTCCGACCTCTTTAAGTTCACAGTCAGGTAACATTGCCTTAGCTAAATCTGTTATCTTGAATGATGGAATCTTAGAAATAAATGTTTCTCCACCTCTTGCTTCTGATAATGCTTTAATAACAAGTTTTACACCCTCTTCTAGGCTAATCCAGAATCTTGTCATTCTGAAATCTGTTATCGGAAGTTCTTTTGCACCATTCTTAATCAATTCATCAAAGAACGGAATTACTGAACCACGACTTCCTGCAACATTACCATACCTTACAAGTGAGAAATTAATATCCTGTTTACCTGCATATGCATTAGCTGAAATAAATAACTTATCTGACACTAATTTTGTTCCACCATATAGATTAACTGGATTAACTGCTTTATCGGTAGATAGTGCAACTACTCTTTTCACACCCTTATTAAGTGATGCATTAATTACATTTGTTGCACCATCAATATTAGTCTTAATTGCCTCTAATGGATTATATTCACAGGCAGGCACCTGTTTCATTGCTGCCGCATGAACTACATAATCAATTCCATTTAACGCTCTTTCTAATCTACTTTCATCTCTGACATCACCGATAAAAAATCTTAATTTGTCAGCATATTTCTTAAACTTCTCCGCCATAAGGAACTGTTTAAATTCATCTCTTGAATATATTACTATCTTCTCCGGATTATAATGTTCTAACACATATGTTGTAAATTCATTTCCAAACGAACCTGTTCCACCTGTAATTAATATAGACTTGCCATTAAGCATATTCTGTACCTCATTTCATAATTTTCTAAAATATCTCGTATATTATCGCATTAATATTATTATACCATAATATTGTTTTTTTCCAATTCATTAATAACATCAATATAGAATAATAATGTATTCTTTATCTCATAATTGAGCGTGTCCGTAAGAAGTATTGTATCCTTATGTTCAATTGCATCAGCCAGATTATTTATCTGCTGGATAACAACTTCTTCCGGGAATTCCACTTCAAGCTTGCTAAAGATTTCTTTACTATTAAGTATCTTACCAAGTATATTTGTGAGTTCATTCATCATACCATTGAGTTTTTCAAAGCCATCTTTCTTATCACCCTGGCACAATAATATATATATATCATCTATTTTATTTAGTATTTCTTCCATATATCTAACCTTTTCACTCATATTTCTATTCCTCCGTCAAATATACTTTTCTATCAAGCAGACTCTTCATCAGTCCGCATAGCCTATTCTGTAATATATCATTCATCTCATACATCTTAGCCTGACTGTCTTTCTCAACAATCTCATCCAGAATATCCTTTATATTCTTCCATTCATCTATGTTACTTTCTTTCATATAATTTATACAATGAACGATTTCTTTATAAAAGATTTTCATATTATCATTAACTGTTTTCATATCATCATTCTTGGCAGCATTATTAATATTTTCTATTGCTGATAATGATTCTATAAGACTTTTTTCTGTTTCTACACCTAAATTGCTCTTCCATTCTTTTAAATCTTTTACCAGGCAATCAATTCCTCGTATGTATGAATCCATTAGTTTTATTCCATTATTAGATATATCTCTTATTTCATCCTTAACTGAATCCTTAGTGTGATATACATTTCCTAATACTTCAAATTCTGTATTCTTTTCATAGACATTTGCTAATTTTAACAGTTCTTTATTATCTATATATTCAGTAATTTCATTAATTTCCTCTACAAGTTTGTTAAACTCCTTGCTTGCGACTTTGCCCTTACGTGATAACTCCTCTAACTTTTCATATTTACGTTTATATTTCTTTAGCTTATCCTTTTCAGATAACAGATCATCAGGCATATTGTCAATTTCTTGTAATATTTCATCCGCCTTTTCATCAGTAATTAGTCGTTTTATCTCTGCAATTATTTTTTCAAAATCTATATCCGTTTTACATTCTCGTTCAATCGCTTCTTTGAGAGTCATTATCTCACTGCCCTCTATCTTAGCCCCACCCTCTGTAGCATCTATTACATTCAAATCAGTATATCTGACAATCTGCGATTCAAACCACTTACGATACAGATTCATATTAGATTCAGTATATACTTTATTTCCATATACATCATCAACTTCAAAATATTTCTTATTATCTTTTAATAAATTATCATCACTATTACCATATGCATCCGTAGTATGTTTCTTCTTGTCTGTATATGCTAAATCCTGCCCCACCAATATAATATTTTTAAATCCCAATATATTTGCAAGTGAAAATGCATTATTTGCAACGGAGCCACCTGTTTCAGTCGGATATAGTTTTTCACCTGTACCCTTTTCGTATATATATGATATATATGAATCAGTCTCAGAAAAGTAAAACCTTTTTCCTTTGTGAAATAAATATAGCTCATAATTCGAACAATCACAAACCACCATAGGAATATCTTTGAATCTAGGATGCATAAATAATACCGGTGGTTTGTGCGAATCAATTGTGATTATCAAATCAGGTATTATATCTCTTTTTAAAAGTGCTTTTAATGCCGTATCCACAACTAATATAAATGCTTTTCCTTTCGCCTGTTTCAATTCATTAATATTCTTATCCAAAGATGGTCCTGCGGATACAATTATTGCCGGAATATTTTTTATATTTTTAATCTTATAGAGCTCTTTTCTTAATTGTACTATTGAATATTCTCTGATTATATCCCTACATGTAGATACCTTATTTCTTATAAACTCCGATGCCATTAATATCTCTGTATTTCTGCTAAGTATTACACTTTCATATTTTTCTTTTATATTTCTAATAACATCTCTCCATATCTCAGGATACAACTTATCGTAATTAGGCATACAACAATATTTTGTAAGTCTCATTAACGCATAATTATTCATAACAATAGCTACAAATTCACCAAAAACCTCATCATTTATTCCATTAATACATAAAACCACTTCGTCATTTTTTATAACATCCGTAATATCAATCTTCTCAATCGCCTTCATAAATATATTTTTGTCGGGCTCATATAATAATATAGCACTTTCTTTACCTACATTTTTTATCAATTCTTTTACACATCTGAAATTTGATAGTCCAAAAATTATATATACGGTTTTATAGTTGTCACCTTCAAACTGTTTAGCCCAGTTCTTAGCAAATTCTTCATCTGAATATCTGCTGTTCAGATAATATAACCTTCCATTTCTATTTATAACCATAATATCTTCTTCTGATGCTGATATATCCCATAATACGTCCTTGATATTATATAAACTGTTATTTTCGTTATCCGTAAGGTATTTATATATACTGTTATATTTTATTTCAAATGCTTTCACATTCTCTTCATATATTGTATTATTCATTAGCTTCTCCTATCTTTTTACACTGTAATATATATCGGCATATATGATATTAATAATAATACCTTGTTATATGTTATTTCCCATTGATCAGCCTCAATCTGATTAAAATTAATTATAGAGATTCATTTTACAAGTATACAAAAGAAAAAGACCATACATCAAATGATGTATGATCCTTTTCTTTTATGATAGTACTCTTAATTAGCCTAATAATGAGAGAACACCCTGTGTTGACTGGTTAGCCTGTGCAAGCATTGACTGACCTGCCTGTGCAAGAATGTTATTCTTGCTGTATTCAACCATTTCTTCAGCCATATCAACGTCACGAATACGAGATTCAGCTGCACTTGTATTCTCAGATGTTGTATCAAGGTTAGCAATTGTATGCTCTAATCTGTTCTGTAAAGCACCAAGAGCTGAACGCTGTGTAGATACTGCGCTGATAGCCTTCTGAACTTTTGTCATAGCTGAACCAGCTTTTGTGAATGATGTAACATCTAAGCTAGCAACACCAAGTGCCTTAGCATTCATTGTGCTGATTGAGATAGAAATCTTCTGTCCTTCAAGAGCACCAACCTGAAGATTCTTTCCTGTGAATTTACCATCAAGTAAGTTCATTGTATTGAACTGTGTTGTAGAAGCAATTCTTGAAAGTTCTGATGTAAGTGCATCGATTTCCTTCTGGATAGCTGTTCTATCAGATGTTGTATTAGTATCGTTAGCTGCCTGTGTAGATAATTCATTCATTCTCTGAAGAATTGAATGAGCTTCATTTAAAGCGCCTTCAGCTGTCTGGATTAAAGATACACCATCTTCTGCGTTAGAAGAAGCTTTGTTAAGACCTCTGATCTGGCTTCTCATCTTCTCTGAAATTGTTAAACCTGCTGCATCATCACCTGCACGGTTGATTCTGTAACCTGAAGATAATTTCTCTGTTGATTTTGCCTGATTGCCTGTTGTGATACCTAACTGTCTGTTAGTGTTCATTGCTGTAAGATTATGCTGTATTACCATAATAATTCCTCCTTGAATATGCAGTAGCTTCCATGCTACTGATTACTTAATTTTTTTTGTTGTGTAACTTTCCCTCCGGCCGTACGCTCCATCGTTCCCGTCACATAAGTAAATTACTTATTTGTTTTACTTGTATATTATATCGGCATATGTACCGAATACTTTATACCTAAATTAATTTTTTTGTATATTTTTTTAATTATTTTTTCTTGTCCATAAACTGTGGTTCTACATAATTGACCTTATTCATATTATTATAATAATTAGATGCCACTTTATTAGCATTCCTGGTCTGATGAATCTTTGTCTTTTCTTCACTCATCTTCTTTAGGACTGCTTGTTTATTTCTCTTCTCACTAAGCTGGACTTCCATCGATTTCTCGGTAATCTGCGAGATAAGCTGTTTCAATACAGCTATTTCACTACTAAACTTATCGGTATTGCCAGTTATCTCACTCTTAATTCTTTCATATACCTGTTCGAAACCTTTATCAAGATTATTGATTTCCTTAATATATATATCTTTCTTATCTATTATTTCATTGAATAAATCATCATCTATTTCATTACCTGATACAGATTCTAACTGTTTCTGATTAAGAAGTAATATTTCATCCAATATAGTAATCTTCTTTTTTAAACTCTCTGTTAAAATAGATAAATATTCTCTACCATTCTCCATTAAGTTTAATCACCCCGCTTCTCTTTGCTATTTGCTCTGTTTCATAACTTCTGTCCATGTTTCTCTCATAACACGCAGATGAGATAACACTTCTTCTAATATTTCCTTATCCTTGTGCAAATTTGCTTCTAAGAGTCTTCTTCCGAGGTATTCGTATACGTTATCGAAATCCTTTGCTACAGGATATTTAAAATTAAGTGTCGCTCTAAACTCTGCAATTATAGCCTCAACTTTTTTAATATTAGTATTAGCCATTTCTATCTGTCCTTCTTCAACTGCATTTATAGCCAGATTACAGAATTTAATAGCTCCGTCATAAAGCATTAATGTCAACTGAGCAGGAGTTGCTGTCTGTATCTTCGTATTTGCATAATTAGCATATGGATTGCCAAATGACATCTTGTCTTCTCCTTTTCAACCTTCTCTAAATTATTAACTATCAGGAACCTAATAGACCTGTTAATGAAGAACTGTTAGAATTAAGTGTTGCTAATGCCTTTTCCATTGCTGTAAACTGTTTTCTGTATTTTTCTTCATATGACTCTATCTTTTCTTCCCAGCTCTTTATAGTCTTAGTATATTCATTATACTCGTTCTTCATTGATTTGTCATTATATACTGTATATGCACTGCTAAGTGTAGTACCTTTCATCTTGTTACTCAATTCAGCATATACACCATCTGCAAGTTTATTGAAGAACTCGCATACTGTATCAGGATCTGAAGCAATTGCTGCCATTAATTTGTCTGTATTACCTGATGATGTTGAATCTTTAGAATCACCATCAATATGGAATATTGATTTCTCGTTATCGCCTGATGTGAAATATCCTCCGGTCTTTATACCGAATGAAGATAAAGAATACTTCTTTCCATTAATCTCATAACTCTTCTGGAATGCATTCTTAACAGAATCCGATACAGACTGTAATGTATCATCACGTCTTAATAATGCTTTCTTAATCTTTTCTTCCCATTTCTCTATTTCTTTATCAGTCATAGCTTCTTTCTCATCATCAGTAAGTGGTTCATAACCCTTAGCTGAATCTGCATTATATAAAGAATCCATTTCCTTGATAAGTGTATTATATTCTGTGAAGAAGCCTTTAATCATATCATAGATACCTTGTGTATCTGTATTTGTTGTGATAGATATTTCTTCATCAGCACCTGTTAACTGGTTTGCCGTAATAGTCAATCCATTAATCTGGAAGTTATTAGATGCAGATGTAAATGTAGCACCATTTAATTCTACAATAGCATCCTGTCCCTGAATACGGACTGCACCTGTTCCTGAACCTGAATTATCACCTATGAGTTGTAATGCATTCTTATATTCATCGCTTGTCTTATCAGCATTTGCATCATTTACAATGTCATATGCCTTAACAAATTCTTTAGCATTACTTCTCTTAGTATTGTAATTATCTAATATTGTCTCTTTTAACTCTGCATTCTTCTTAGTTATATCATCATTGAGACCATTTACATATGCTGTAAAACCGTCATTATCAGCAAGTGCCTTATTAGCTGTATCTATAGTCGCAACATTTGCATCAATTATCTTCTGATTCTCTGTTTTCTCATCTTCATATTTCTTTTTCTCCGCTTCTACATTAAATGTAGCATTTGCAGAAGCAACATATATCTCATGTTTTGCCTGAAGTTCTTCTAACTCAGCCTTGTCTTCATCGGTAAGTTCTTTCTTTGATGAAATTTCTGTCATTCTCTCAGCTGCTTTACTGATAAGTGCACTTCTATCTTCTAATGACAAGCCCGATACTTCATTTATTGCATCTAATTTATAATCGATTAACTTATTAGCCTTGCCTAAAGTCTCATTGCTCTCATTAGCCTTCTCAAGTGTAGATCTCAATGTATCTTTGAGTTTATTCATAGACACTTCATCTGTAAGATCATACAATGCAGTCTTCTGCTTAGTATAATCTGTGTCTGTAAAGTTGCTTATATCATCATCTGTAAGTGCAGCCCAATATCTGTATGATTCAACATCTGCAGATGTGACTGAATTAAGTCCCATACCACTAAGTGCTTTTAAGCCTGATGAATTAGCGCCTATAATTGAGAACTCTCCCTCAGAGCCACTTGTCTTGGAACTTACGAAGAATCTCTGGTTAGTCTCATCAAAGCTTGCATTAAGCCCTGCTTCTTTTAATCTTGCCACTGCTGTATTAACACTATCACTTCCATTAAGTGTAATTGTCTTCTCTGTATTGCCAACCTTAACAGATATACTGCTTCCATCTTCTATTCCAAGTTCTGATAACTTAGATGAGCCTGTAAGTTTTGTATTACTTCCGTCACTTGATTTAACAACTGCACCTGTCAGATAGCCTGATTTAGCAAGTTGCTTAATCTTAAGTTTCTGCGTACCTGATACAGCATCGCTACTCGCCTTAACTGTAGCCTTTGTACTGTCTACAGATGATGCTTTCTTAGAAAATGCATTAGAAAATCTAAGTGATGACAATGTACCACTATAGAAACTATATATCTTTGTATTTAATTCTTTCCACGCATCCTGCTTCCATTCAAGTTTAGTCTGTGCCTTTACATATTTATCTTTCTTTGTGGAATATGCTGATACTAACGCACTAACAATTGAATCGGTGTCAAGATTTGAAACAAGTCCTGATATAGATACATTACTGCCCATATTCTACCTCTTTTCTACTACTAATAGTTAATAATGTAGTTTATAACTTTTCATCTACTAAGATACCTGCTAATTCCCATACTTTAGCAATCATGTCCAAAGTCTTCTCTGGCGGTATCTCTTTAATTACTTCTTTAGTGTTTTTATCAACTATCTGTATAGTTACACGATTAGTTGCTTCATGCACTCCGAATACACATTCCGTATTACTTAGCTTCTTATTAATATCACTAAGCGTCTGTTTCATAGTCTCTTCTGACATCTGCCTGCCTTTACCATCAGTATTGCTATCTAATGATGAATTATTAGCATTCTCTACTATCCTTGTATCTTTACTAATCTCGCTGACAGATCCTTCGGCTCCTGAAAAGCCGCTAACTGTACGAGCCGCTTCCGGCTTCTCTACCTTTGTTATCTGTGGTGCTGCCTGATATGTTGCTGCTGCACCTGTTACGCCTTCAATTGCCATAACAATTCACCTCCATGTGAAATTCATTCTTTATTACATTATCTATCGACATTTTTATATAAATATTTAACAGTTATTCAAATAATTTCTTTAATCCTTCTACTGCTGATGCATCAGCTGCTTCCCTATTCGATTCCTGTATCTGTAAATACACTTCTTTCCTATATATTGGCACTGATTTTGGTGCAGATATACCAAGTTTCACATGGTCACCTTTCACTTCTAATACAGTTATCTCTATATTATTATTAATTACAATTGCCTCGTCTTTTTTCCTTGATAATGCAAGCATCTATTCGCCCTCCTTATCTGCCACCTTTGATGACTTTAATATATCATATATAGGGTATCTAACGACATAATCATCATTATCCACTATTATCTGGCAGCCCTTTAAAGTGACCGGATTAATTACAATAGGTGCTTTTAGATTAGTGGTTATCTTAGTTATATCTGCCGGCACTGTAAGTGTAGTAAGTACAAATATTTCTCCATCCACTAATTCACCAATATTTTTAAATAACTCATCTTCAACAACAGGATTGTAATCCGCCTTAATCATAAGCGGGTCAATCACAGGTAATGCAATGTTTCCATCATCTAATGACTGAAGCCATAATATCTTAGATTTCTCCGATTCTGCATCATGCATTATCATAAACTGTTTTAAGTCTTCGAATCCTATGATTCCATCGCTGAAATTAATAATTTTATTAACATCTATTTCAATATTCCCAAATAATCTTGTCTCGATTTTCATATATAGTCACGCCTCCATTACATTTTATAAGAAATCTAATAACTTCTTCTGCACTACCATAGATGCTGCCGCAAGTGATGCATCGTAAATGCTTTCTGCTTCTTTAATCTTAATTGCTATATTTGAAACATTTATCTCTTCATTTGTACTCATCAGCTTCTTAACTGTTGTCTGCTGATCTGAAAGTCTGCTTTCGTTAAGTTCTAATCGTTTAAGTCTGGCACCTACATCAGCCTCTGCTAAGCTGACCGAATCCTGATGTTTATTAAACACACTTAATCCATATGTAAATGCTTTCTCCATATTCTTCTTTGCGAAATCTAATTCTCTGTCACATAGATCAAGTAATTCTTTGTATTTCTTCTGCTCTGTGCTGCCTTCCTTAGCCGAATTATACATTTTCTCTATTCTCGACTTCTTCTCTTCGACGTTCATTGCATAGTTAACACTTTCAATGATATCGTCCAAGTCTCTTGTCATATCCTGATTAAATACTTCTTTACCCTGAGTATTAATCTTTATGTCCTGATTGAAATTAATCTCATATTTAATATCTTGTTTTCTATTCGTATATGTTACCCAGTTATCAGGATTATCATCTGTCATGTCTACACAGTCGAAATACTGAATTGGATCAAGTTCACCTTTATTAAAACCTTTTTTGGTGTAGGTTATCTTAAAACTATTACCCTCTGAATCGGCTTTTGCCTCTGACAGCTTCTTATATACATCTTTACCAAGAATCAATTCGCCTGTATCTGCAAGATAATATGCTTCGCCTGCTCCAGGTTCATATGAGCCGATGTCTGTAGAAGTCTTAGTAACAGTAGTAATGCTCTCACCTGTCTCAGTAAGATTTATAACTGCACCCGAGCCAGCTTCTAACTTATCATAGCCAAGTCTTATTCTATAAGCTGTTACCTGGGTAGGCAATTTAATGGCTGAAATATCCGTTCCTGCTATTGTAGAATCATTTATTCCTGAAATATCTAATCCGTTAGATACTTTATTCACAGTACCAATTGCACTATCATTAAATTTCTGTGTAATCTCATACTTTTTTTCATTATCACTTGTAAATGTAAGAGTTCCATCAGTTTTATATCCCGTAAAAATTGTCCTTCCGGCACAATCTGCATTAGCATCACTATATATCTGGTCTCTGTATGCTTTTAACTGGCTTACTATAGTATTCTTATTAGTTGTATCATAATATCCGTTAACAGCCTGGTTACAATATTCTGTTATATCACTTAATACCTTTACAGTATTCTCAAGTGCTCTTTCAGTCTCAGTCATCCATGACTCTGCATCAGGTATATTCTTTGATAGATACTGATTTATCTCTGATAAAGTAGAGCGAAATCTTAATGCTCTGATTGCAATTATAGGATCATCCGATGGTCTCTGAATCTTCTTCTCAGATGCAAGCTGCGTATTAAGGGTATCCATATTAGTTTTATTATTATTAATGTTGTTTAATGAATTATTTATCAAAATTCCATTTGTAATTCTCATACCTTACTCCATTCCGCAGGCATATATTCCAGAGGAACCGCGAGCTGAATTTCAAATTCAGTTCTGCGATATATACTAATTGTTTTGCCTGCGAACAATTAGCTGTGTGGAATAATTGCCACATCAGTGCAATTATTTCACATTAACCTCATTTATGAGCGACTTGTCGCGAATGGGCGATAAGAAATTGCGTATGCAATTTCTTATCTGCCATATATGGCTAATTGTAGCGCCCGCGATACAATTAGCTGTGTGAATGAATTAGCGCATCAGCATAATTCATTCACACTATACCCCCATTTCGTTTATAAGTTTATTATATATTTCCTGCATAACCGATATCATTTTTGACGAAAGTTCGAATGCCTCCTGATACTTAACAAGGTTCATACTTTCCTCATCTCCATCGACACCTGACACTGACATTTTCTGATTCTCTATGCTCTTCTGGATATTGGCATGGTTCTTCTCAAATGTCTGTGCTTTCTTAACATCTACAGCGATTTCTGATACTATACTCTGCAAGAAATCACTTGCCGTATAATTGCTGAATGCCTGTTTATCTTTAAGTGCTATAAATTTATCTATAAGTCCTGCATCTTCTTTACCATCGTTAATAGGATATTCTGAAGCTGCAAGTAATGATGGATCATCTATTAACTCCTGATTAACAGTAAGCACTCCATTGTCTGACAATTTGAATATCGGTAAATTCTCTGTAGTATTACCATATAAGTTATAATTAGCAGGTACATCATTACCATTTTCATCTTTTCTGGTATTCTTCTGATGTATGTCATTAAACAGATTAGTTATTGTCTTTTTAAATACCTGAATCTTATTCACATAATGTGGTATTCCTTTGTACTTAATAGCCTCACAATCAGGATTGCCTTCTTCAATTGTTCCGTTATTACCATCACGTACATCAAGTGCGGCTCTTAGCGAACCTGAAAGTCCCATTGCCTGCACATCTAATTTTGTACCTTGGAAATATATGTCGTAAAGCCCCGGTGAATCCATTGAATTCTTTGGATTCTCTCTTTCAACTGTATATAGCTGCATACTGTCATATGTATCAACCAGTGTCACACCCTGAACCTTAACATCGAATTCCGAATTACCATTCTTGCCAATATTTTCTGTCACTTCAATAGGTATTATCTCTGATAATTCGTCAAGCAGTAATTCACGTTTATCTCTTAAGTCATTTGCGACTGCACCGGTAAGTTCTACTGTATTAATCTGTTTCGTAAGTGATGCAACCTGCGACGAAATAGTATTAATTCTGTCTACTAAGTTACTGACTTCTGTATTAGTTTCCTGCTGAAGATTAGTAAGTTTAGTCTGTATGTCATTGAAATATTCTGCTATTGTCTGACAGCTGCTTAAGAATTCATTTCTGTATGTCAATTCTGACGGATTTCCCTGCATAGACTTCAATGTATCGAAAAGATTCTCATATTCTACAATAAATCCATCAGTTTCAAACTCATTGAAATAATCCTCTATCTGTAATGCATATGTATCTTTGGATGTATATTCCCCTACTTTAGCCTGATTATATCTGTATTTATCATCATAGTAAGAATCTCTTACCTGGGATATCTTTGATACTTCTACTCCTGCGCCAAGCATTCCATAAGAGGTGTAAAATCTTATGGCATTAGCTGCTGACTGCGAAACCTGCTGTCTTGAATACCCTTTTGTATTCTCATTTGCAACATTATGCATAGTCGTAGATAATCCTGCCTGTGCAGCACTTATTCCTGATGTCGCAATATTTAATCCAAAAAATGTTGATGCCATTGTTCTGCCTCCTATCCTAACCTAATCTCTCGATAATATACTCTAACATATCTGCAATTGTTGAAACATATCTTGATGATGCATTATATGCACTTTGGAATTTAATCATATTAGCTAATTCATCTTCTGATGAAACTCCATTAATCTCTGACCTCTTGCTATCCACCTCATTAGTAGTCGTAAGCTGGTTAGATGCCATTGAATTATACAAATCACCTTTGTTACCTATCGAATATACAAACTGTTTATAGAAAGCTTTAAAATCAAGTTTAGCCATATTACTTGGGTCAAGACACATCTTATTATTATCCCATGTCTCAGCCAATTTCTTACCTTTATCAAGGTCATTGTCACCTTCTAAGGTCTTAAATGGTAATTTCGAATAGTCCTCTATTATAGTCTGGTTCATATTTATATTAGAAATTGTATACAATGATTCCGAACCAAATGTATTACGCTCATTATAGACATAATATGTATTACCATCATTACCTGTTACTTCTATGAATCTGTCTGTGTAATCCCTTGAAAATAACTCCTCAGGCGGCATCTTGCCATCATCACCTGTAGAAGTTGTCATATCTAAAATCTTCACCTTTGTAGCATCGTAAATATTACCATTTGCATCTGTATATTCCGTAACTCCATCAGGTACTTCATCTGTAGTAGGACTAAACACATCATTTATAGCTGTTACGATTCCATTTACCAGCTTATCAAATAATGCCTGTGCTTTAGTCACATCACAGCAATCAACTGTTGCATTATATTTATCTACTGCTGCTAAATAATCCTTAAGTCCGTCCGGTGTAGATACATCATAATCTGCTACTTCCGGAATATCTGTGTATTTTGCTGCAAAATCGCCTCTTGCAAGAAGATAACCTTTGAGGCTTCCTATATCATTCTTCTCTGATGTGGAAATCTTTACTTCTAAGTTAAATACTTCCTGATTATCAAGGTATGGCCATACACATGATAAATATGTAGAGCCTTTATCACTGTCTAATTTCATTGTATCTATATGGAACACACCGCCCTCTGTAACAAACGGAACTCCTTCAATCTTAACTGATACATAATGACTCTCGTCTTCCACATATGAAATATTTACATATTTAGATAACTCATCTAAATATAAATCTCTTGTATCTCTTAAATCATTCGCATTCTCAATTCCTGCCTCAATTCCTGAAATCTTTAAATTGAGTGCATTAATCTTATCTCCTAACTCATTAATCCTATCTACTGTTGTCTGAACTTTACTGTCTAAATTCTTCTGGTAATCTACGAGTCCGTCATAGATGCCTTTCGCCCTGTTTAAAAATGTCTCCGCATTCATAACTAATTCCGACCTTGACACAATGCTATCAGGTGTCTTCGCCATCTCACTTATTGATGACCATAAATCCTCTAATGTATTCTGAAATTTTACACCTTCTGTTTCTCCTATTATTGTCTCAATTTCAGATACTGCCTCATATCTGGCATCATAGAAACCCTGTCGTCCGGTTTCTTTTCTATATTTAGCATCAAGAAGAATATCTCTTACTCTGCTGGTAACTGATGTCGCAACACCTAAACCAACCTGCATACTGCTTGTTGCACTTTTTCCGATATTATTATATGTTCTGTCACTTGTAAAGGATAACTGTCTCGTATATCCTTTTGTATATACATTAGCCAGGTTATGTGTCGTAGTATTTAATGCCGTCTGTGCTGACTGCAATCCTGACACCCCGACATAGATGCTTGTCATTCCTGCCATGGCTTCCTCCATTTGTTATCAATATTTGCTGTCAATCTGCTCTTAGAATATTATAGTATCCGTTAATAAAATTCATAAGCAGGTTATTATATTAACACGTTAGTTCTTCGCATCAAATGTAGAATTAGCATAAGTTGATGCATTATAAGCATTTCTATTATAATTCGCTGTCTCAGGATACTGATTAAGACTATTGAGAAAATTAATATCAAAATCAACTAACTCAAGTGACTCCTGAATCAACTGCTTATTCATGTCATTTATGACCGCCATGTCATTCAATGTCATCTTTAATTTGTCATGAACCTCTGCTAATGCATTCTGTTCTTTTTCCTGCCCATTTAACAAATCTATAATCTTCTTTACTGTAATTGTCTTAACATCCATGTTCAATACAGTAGCTATATCTTCTACTACCTGTGTTCTTTTATTCTCAAGAGCAGCAATCTTATCTGTATGCTCCTGCTCTTTCGCAGTTATATTATTTAAAGCTTCAATTTCACCATTAATTATAATAGGTGTCTTTTGTTTAGAGAGTTCAAGTAACTCCGTATATTCATTATTTTCTAAATCTAATGTATCTATTAATTCTTCTATTAAACTAGCCACCGAATCTCTCCTTTATCTATAGGCATTTATCTAATTATAATCTATAATACCTGATATTTTTCTAATAATTTGTCTGCAAAGCTTTCTGCACTTACATTATATGTTCCATTGTCAATTCTTGACTTAATATCAGCAATCTTATCTTCTCTTACATCCGCAACTTCATTTACTGCACTTTTAGCTGTCTGATAAGCCTTGCCCATTGAAGAAATCTCTACTTTATCTCTTGCTGATACCGATGTTGTCTTCTGTGTCTTATACTTGTTATTCGTCTGGTAAATCTGTGATATCTGGTTATAAGCATCAATACGCATAATATTCGCCTCCCTGCAAATTTGTAGTCAGATATTAAAATCTCTGGTTACTTAAGTTTTTTCAATATCTAAAATTTTCTTTCCATATCTGATTTATTACTATAATAATTATGCTAAATTCTCTTAATTTATATTTAGCTATATTTTAAATATCGGCAAAGTTTAAATTTACTTTATAGATAAACTAATAAAACTCCTCTAGAATAATGAATGTCGCTTGCGACGTTCTCCGCCTGCGGCGGGTTGCTCTAGCAACATTTTCTATTCCGCCGCAGTGCGATCCTCGCGGAGCGTTATTTACTTACCAGGACAATTTCAACGAAATTTCCTGGTAAGGAATACAGAATGTCGCTTGCGACATTCTCCGCCTGCGGCGGGTTGCTCTAGCAACATTTTCTGTTCCGCCGCAGTGCGATCCTCGCGGAGCGTTATTTACTTACCAGGACAATTTCAACGAAATTTCCTGGTAAGTAAATAAATGCCGTCCTATGCAAACGATATCACGGAGCAGTAAATCAAACATACTTCGCTTAAATGTTGATTTACTGCTCCGTCCTTTTGCATCTGACGGCATTAACTTACATACGATATGTTATAAATCACGTCTATGTCATAGACGGACATATAGTTTTTAGTTCATGCATTAAATAAACTCATATAACCAGAAAAGTCACTAAAACATCTATTTATCCAGGAATCTCATCTTCGCTCTTTCATCTCTGTCATATCTCTGATTCCTTTGCATCATAGGTGATTCTTTCTTATATGCATTGCCTAAGGTATTAACCATTGTCTTCTTACAGTTTTCACAAAATCTTCCTGTTCTTATGGTACAGCCACAACGCTCACATTCTATTCCGACCAGCGAATCTTCTGTAAATGCAAGTCTTTCTTCTCTTACCCACTGTTTAATCTGCTGTATGCTTACATCATTATCTTCTGAAATCTGCTGAAGTTGTGCTGTTCTATTGTCTTCTATATATTTCTTGACCTGTGCAAATTTTTCTTCAAGTTTATCCCTACAGGCAGGACATAGTCTTGGTCCGCTGATATAATTAAATAATCTCCCACATTCCTTACAATTTTTTACGTCCATTGTTGTCCTCCATTTCTGCCTGTATTCTCCAGATTTAATTAATATCCGGTTCCAATACTTAATGCCACATAATATACTTCTTCTATGCCTGACCTAAGTAAAACAGCTGCACACGCATCTATTGTACTTCCTGTAGTATATATATCATCTATCAATATAACTTTACTTAATCTTACTACATTTTTGCCTATTTTAAAAGCATTTTCCAGATTTTTCTTTCTATCCATATCATTTAATTCTTTCTGTGGTTTTGTATTCTTTGTTCTTAATAAAATGCCTTTTCTAACAGGTATGCCAAGCCTTTTTGAACATTTGTCAGCTATAATTTCAGCCTGGTTATATCCTCGTTTCAGCCTTCTTTGTCTGTGAAGTGGTACCGGTATTAATGCGTCGCAATTCCAATTCTTTATTATACCGCCATATCTGTTTACCACTTCATCTGCATAGAAATCTATGTATTCCCTTTTATTACAATATTTTATCTTATATATTGATTTCTTAATTTCACCGATATGCATAAACGGAACCACTCCCTCTTTATACAAATGTTTCTTCATCTTACAGTCATAGCAATATTCATCCTCCATTTTAATTAACTGCTTGCCGCATTTCTTGCATCTGGGTTCGTTAATATATACTAATTTATTCCTGCATTTTTCACATATCAATTTCCCATTAAATTCCAATATCTTATCACATATAGGACATCTCCTTGGAAATATTATTCCTTTAATGTCTATATTAAAATCTATCCCTAATCCCATATTTACCTCACTAGTTCCTTTATTCGCCATCTAAGTCCTGAATATCTCGTCTGTTCTCTGTCATTAGCTTTCATCTGCACAAATACCTCAGGTACTCCAACCATGCATACACATTTCTTCGCTCTGGTAACTGCTGTATATAGAAGATTCCTATTCATTAACATTCTAGGTCCCGGATACATCGGCATAACAACCGCTGGATACTCACTTCCCTGTGATTTATGTATGGTTACAGCATAGGCTAACTCTAACTCGTCTAATTGTTTAAAGCTATACATTACAAATTTATTTTCTTCAAATTCAACTTCTAAATATTCAGTATAATTGTTAATTCTTCTTATAATACCGACATCACCATTAAATACGCCCATTCCACTGTCAACGGCAATTCCATATTTACCTCTCATTTCCCACTGAATCTGGTAATCATTTTTTATCTGCATTATCTTATCGCCTTCACGAAATACACAATTTGCCATTTCTTTCTCAATTTTTGTCTTATCAGGCGGATTAAGAAACCTTTGCAGAATTGAGTTCAGACGTTCCACACCTAATAATCCTTTTCTCGTAGGCGTAAGCACCTGAATATCATTTACATCTGCATCTACATATGGTGGCAGCTTTTCTCTTATAAGCGTAAGCATTGCATTTATTATGCTGTCAGCATCTTCTCTTCTTATGAATAGAAAATCATTGCTTTTCTTAGCTAAATTCACTTCTTCACCTCTATTAATCTTATGGGCATTTATTACGATATCACTACTTGCAGCCTGTCTGAAAATCTTTTCTAAACACACTACATTGAATGTTTCACTCATAATTATATCTCTAAGTACATTGCCCGGACCTACTGACGGAAGCTGGTTCACATCACCTACAAGAATCAGCCTTGTACCAACTGTTATAGCTTTAAGCAATGACTGCATAAGAAAAATGTCTACCATCGACATCTCATCTATTATAATTACATCCGCCTCTAAAGGATTTAATTCATTTCTCTCAAACTGTCCATTCTGTCCTTCGTCAGGATTGCCATTAAGTTCTAATAATCTGTGTATAGTTACTGCATCAAAGCCTGTCGTTTCTTTCATTCGCTTAGCTGCCCTGCCTGTCGGTGCTGCAAGTAAAATCTCCATTCCCTGATTCTCAAAGTATCTGATTATCGTTTTAATTGTTGTAGTCTTGCCTGTTCCCGGACCACCTGTAATTATTAGCAATCCACATTTGACAGCTTCTATTACTGCTCTCTCCTGCATCTCATCCAATGCAATCCCTTCACTATCTTCTATTTCATTTAATTTTTCTATAACTTTTTTCTCATCTGTTTTCGAACTTACATTTAAGTCATTCAGGTATCTGGCAATGCTCAATTCTGTAAAATAGAATTTAGATGAATATATGACTTTTTCATCATTTTCTTCACGTATTATAATTCTTTTCTCTATAGATAAATCTGTTAAATGCTTATCTAAATTCACCTCAGTAAGACCAAGTAATTCCTCAGCCTGA
This sequence comes from Eubacteriaceae bacterium, assembly GCA_902362455.1. Classification (GTDB taxonomy): domain Bacteria; phylum Bacillota; class Clostridia; order Lachnospirales; family Lachnospiraceae; genus Bovifimicola; species Bovifimicola ammoniilytica. The sequence goes on along the minus strand of CABIWJ010000005.1, from coordinate 196,839 downwards.
CGTATGAGCTGATTATAGGGCAGATAAACATTTCCGTTTATTCCTGCCTGCTGAAGCGCATATAATATTCCACTTTTTATTCTGAAATCCGAGTCTGTATTTATCCCCACGTGCGATGCAATTTCATCTGCAATTTTAAAACCTATTCCGTCTATATCGTCTGCCATTTTATATGGATTGACTCTTACTACATCATAGAGTCCCGGTCCATAGAAATTATATATCTTAACCGCAAGCGACATTGAAATTCCATATTGTCCAAGAAAAATCATAGCTTTGCGCATATCTTTCTTCTCTTCCATCTGCATAGCTATCTCTTTAGCTTTGTTGAGACTTATTCCCTTTATCTCTGCAAGCCTTTCAGGTTCTTCTTCCATAATTCTGAAAGTATCTTTCTTGAATCTATTTACTATCTTCGTCGCTGTCGAAATCTTTACACCTTTAATTGCTCCAGATCCAAGATATCGAATCATTGAAATCTCATCTTCTGGTGCAATTATCTCATATTCTTTAACACTTAATTGTTCGCCGTACGATGGATGTTCTATGTATTCTCCCTGAAGTTCCAAATATTCTCCCTCTCCGATATAATGAAAAATGCCTACACAGGTTATCTCTTCACCGTCAGCATTGACAGACATAACCGTATAGCCATTTTCCTCATTTCTATATACAATTTTCTCTATATACCCCTTTACGTTTTCCATAGTTCAAGCTCCACTTCTTATGTATTGTTTGCTTTATAAATTGTATCTTTAAATTTTATATTCACGTTTCATCGATTCATACAAAGTCTGTGCAAGTCCTAAGCCCTGTGTCTCTGTACTCTTACTTGCAAGTTCCTGATACATTGTATCTTTAAAGAAATCTACTGTCTGGGTCATTGATGAATCTTCGTCCTCATCACTCTTAGGAATCATTGACTCCATTCCTTTCATAACCTGCTCTAGGAAATATGCTTCAAACTGTTTGCATACCTCCATTAATTCTTCATCACTTGCTTTAGCATAATCAGTCGATAATGAATTCTCTAATTTACTTGCTGTAGTATTATTAGCATTGTTATACAGGTCTCCTAACTGACCTACATAGTTATCTATAGACATACTCATCTATCTATCATTCCTTTCGGATATACAATATCCTTAATTCTTTAATTGGTTAGCCTGCTGCATCATTGTATCTGATGTAGTTATCGCCTTAGAGTTAAGTTCATAAGCTCTCTGAGCCACAATAAGATTAACCATCTCATCTACTACCTGTACATTTGAAGCCTCTAAGCAACCCTGATGTAATTTACTTTTCTTTAATGTATTCTCATCTTCATATACAGCTTCACCTGAAGCTTCTGTTGCTTTATATAATGTGTTTCCCTGTTTCTCTAGTCCTGATGGATTAGCAAATTGTACAAGTCCAATCTTAATATCTAACGATTGTGGATTACCTGTTTCATCAGGGTAACATATATTACCATTGCTATCAATCGAAATCTCTGATACATCATATTCTTCTGTATCAAATTCTATTGTATTACCATCAGCATCTAAAATAGGAAGTCCCTCTGAATTAGCTAAAACAACGCCACCACTTGTACTTGTTGCCCAGTTAAATGCACCATTTCTTGTATAATATGTCTCGCCGTCTAATCCTTGAACTGTAAAGAATCCTTTACCCTCAATTGCAAAATCTGTATCTACTTCTGTAGTATTAATATTGCCCTGTTTAAATATTGATGTAATTGCCGCATTCTTTACACCTAAGCCTACCTGTGCACCTACTGGTTTTGTATCACCATTTGCACTTGTAGTCTTTGCCTGGATTGTCTGATATAATAACGACTTAAATTGATTTGTTTCTTTCTTGTAACCTATTGTATTAACATTTGCAAAGTTGTTTGATATTGTATCTACATTTGTCTGCTGCGCTCTCATTCCTGATGCAGCTGTCCATAATGACCTTACCATAACATGTACCTCCCTTTCTATCCTAATTTACCAACATTATTAACCGATTTACTCATCATCTCGTCCATAGTCTTAACAGCTTTCTGGTTAGATTCATATGCTCTTGCTATCTCTATCATCTCAACCATTTCTGATACAACATTGATATTAGAAGCTTCTGTATATCCCTGATGTATCTTACCTGACCATTCTGTCTCTGTAGCACCATCAACAGCTATAAGATAATTCTCACCTGTATCTTTAGCAAGATAATTATAATCCTCAAAATCAGTTATTCCAAGTGTATCTACATATTCACCATCTGCATAAATATTTCCTAATTCATCTACAAGAACCTCTTCGGCATCTGCAGGCACAACAATCTCTGTTCCTGCATCATTTAACACGTAGTCACCATCTTTAGTTCTAAGTGTTCCCTCTGCATCTGTAACAAAACTACCGTCCCTGGTATACTTTACTACGTCTTCACCATTCTTATTTGTGAATAATATAGAGAAAAATCCATTTCCCTCTAATGCTAAATCATATGTGTTCTCAGTCTCAACCAACGATCCCTGTGAATAATCAACGTAATTCTCGCCAATTTTAACACCAAGACTCATCTTTCCAATGTTCTGGTTGATATAACCTACTGAACTGTCTTTAACTTTAATAGCAAGTACATCATCAAACGCTCTTGATGTTGCACCCTCTCTTTTATATCCGGTTGTAGTCGCATTTGCAAGATTATTCGTTATTGTATCTAATCTATACTGCTGATTTAACATTCCGGTATAAGCTGTGTAAAGTCCTCGTACCATTCGCCTTCTCCATTCTGCCCTCTGGCATCCTCATAACCTATTCTGTAGGACCGTCGCTTAAAAATTCAATGAATTTACCGGTTCCGATAGCAACTGCTGTCATTGGGTCTTCTGCTGTCATTGTATTAATACCTGTCTTCTCTTCTATAAGTTCTTCTAATCCCTGTAATAAACATCCGCCGCCTGTAAGGACAATTCCTCTGTCTGCAATATCTGCTGCTAATTCTGGTGGAGTCTTCTCAAGCACACCATGAACTGCTTCAACTATCTGTGAAGTTGTCTCACGTAATGCTTCTTCTGTCTCATCTGAAGTAACTGTTATAGTCTTAGGGAGACCTGTTACAAGATTTCTTCCTCTTACATCAAGAGTTACAACCTCCGGTCTCTTGAATGCCGAGCCAATCTTAATCTTGATTTCTTCGGCTGTTCTCTCACCAATTAATAAGTTATGTTTCTTACGCATATATCTTACGATTGCTTCATCGAAATCATCGCCTGCTATCTTAACAGATGTACTTACAACAGTTCCGCCAAGTGAAATAACAGCTATATCCGTCGTTCCACCACCTATATCGACAATCATATTTCCACATGGTCTTGTTATATCTATTCCTGCACCAATAGCTGCTGCTATAGGCTCTTCAATAATTGCAACTTCTCTTGCACCAGCTTGTAATGTAGCATCTTCTACAGCTTTCTTCTCTACTTCTGTAACTCCACTTGGTACACATACACTGATTCTTGGCTTCTTAAATGTTCTCTTTCCGATTGCTTTCTGGATAAAATGCTTAAGCATCTTCTCTGTAACTGTATAATCAGAAATAACACCCTGTCTTAATGGTCTTACTGCGATAATATTACCCGGTGTTCTACCTATCATTAATCTTGCTTCTTCACCAATAGCTTTAATCTTATTAGTATCTCTGTCAAATGCTACAACTGAAGGCTCTTTTAATACTACACCTTTACCTTTAATATATACTAAAATACTAGCTGTTCCTAAATCAATTCCAATATCTGTAGTCAACATACAAATCTCCTTTCAAATCTCTTCCATCAAATTCTTCAATTGAATAAATCGAATAAATGATTAAATCTATTTAAAGTCTAGTCATAATCAAGTAATTTTAACTATCTCTTATAATAATTATCTATCTTTAACTATCTCTCAATAATTTTTATCTTTCAGCTATCTGTAAATATGATATTGCAATTTACAAAAAAATATTAAACCATAAATATAAATTTTATGGTTATCAGTTTCTGAATCTACTTATTTTATGAGATACCTTGTCTAATTATATACAATATCTTTAAAATATGGAAGAACTTTTTTGAGAAATTCACATTTTTTTTACATTTTTACATTTTCAATAATTTTTAGGCATTTTTGAGTATTTTTATTATTGATTTTTTACTGATATATATAACCCAAACTTCGTACATACATAACAGAATTAAATCATCTGTATAAATAAATTTGCATATATAAATATCTTTAACAATTGATTAACGATTAGTTTATATTTTTTTTATAATATGTACAAACTTTATACACATTTCCCAAATATAATACAAATATGCTACTGATAAGTAGCTAAAACAACTTAACATTTTCATAACTCAGCCTAGTAGTTGCGAGGCTACTAGGCATCCCCCCAGAGAATACGATATCCATTTAGGATATCTTTTTTTTACTTACCAGGAAATTTCGTTGAAATTGTCCTGGCAAACAAAAACGCTCCGCAAGTATCACACTGAGGCGGAGCAGAAAATGTTGCTATAGCAACCCGCCGCAGGCGGAGAATGTCGCTTGCGACATTCTTTATTCTATTAAAACATAATATTAATTCAGCATATCTATTCCTCTATATTATTATCTATGTTTACCCCACGATGCTCAACCGAAGTAGAAAATACTATCAAGGTTTTTGTTCTTCCATATTTCTGTAATTCACCGATAAACTGGTCTAATTCCATCGTCGTTCTAAATAAAACTTCTAACAGCATAGAATAATCACCGGTTACACAGTTGCACTCCACCACGTTCCTGCATTTCTTTATATATGGATAAAACTCTTTCTTCTGTGGAGGCGTAACTTCAAGACTTATAAATGCTTTTGTATATAATCCGAGTGCCGAAGAATTTATAATCGCCTGATAACCTGTTATATAATTATCCTGTTCTAATCTCTCTATCCGGTTTGATACGGCAGGCGATGACAGGCATACCTTTTTAGCAATTTCTTTTACTGCTGCTCTGCCATCTCTTTGCAGAATATTTAATATTTCAATATCAATCTCATCTAATTCATTATGTTTCATAAGCATCTTCTCCTCCTTATGATATATGATATTACACAGAAAAGGCGTAACCTGATTATGGTTACGCCTTCGTCCTCTATACGCAAAGATTAACATTTATCTTTCGTTCCGTCAATACTTATTAAGTATAATTTTTCTCATTTTATATAACCTTTAATTTTATTTTGAATATTTTTACTTAAACGATTTTAAATTTAGTTAAAGTTCTTACTTTTATTAATTATTTTCGTATTTACTCTGACTTATTGACATTTTCTTAAAGCAAATCTATTATTGCAGACAAGTTGATGTACACAACGTTTTACCGCAGACGTGACGAAATATTAGAAAAGCGTTCAATCACACTTATTCCTGATATATTTGCAAATAGCGGCGGCGTAATTGTGTCATATTTTGAATGGGTACAGAATATCCAGGAGCTTACCTGGGAACGCGAACAGGTTAATGAAATGCTAGAAAACCTTATGACGAAATCATTCAAAGACCTTACAGATGTTGTAGATGAATGTAACTGTACATTTAGAATGGCTGCCTATATAGTGGCCCTCAGAAAATTAGTTTATGCTGAAGAAATTAAAGGCATTTTCCCATAAATTGTTATTATACATTTCTTTTCAAAAAAGCTACATATTACCAGGATATGTAGCCTTACTATTTTATGAAATATGCAGATGCAGATATTTTTCCTTAGTTGCCATTCCACCCCTTATATGTCGTTCTGATTTGTTAATATCTAACACCTTTCTTGCCTCACTTGCAAGAGATGGATTTATTCTTAAAAGTCTTTCCGTAACATCTTTATGTACCGTACTTTTACTTATTCCAAACTGTTTTGCTGTCTGCCTTACTGTTGCTTTATTACTTATTATATAATTGGCTATTTCAACAGCTCTCTCTTCGATATATTCTTTCATATATAGGTCTATACCTTGTATTTGTTTATTTATACAAGATATGCTTTCAAATATATATTAATGCTAATATTTTTTTCAATATATATTTATTTTTCTAATATATATTTATTTTTCATATATATATATATTTATTTTTCATATATTTCATATGTATTCCAGAAGATATCTCTTTTTATTATATACACGTCTCTCACATCATCTACCCTCGCTGCAAGGTAATCTCCCTTTTCACCTATAAAATATTCAGCATTATTATTAACCCCGAATACTTTAGTTCTCTTCTGTAATTCTTTCGCATAGATTCCGTTTCCTTTTCTCGGATAACACATATATGCAAGTTCATCTATCGATTCGTAATTACCACTATCCACATTTAGAACCGCCGGAATGAAATTAAGCATACTTTCAAATACATCTAATTTCTCATTTGTCTCTATATAACTTGCCTCGAATTTCTCCCTTTTTATATCATATACTTCGCCACGATTTCCTATCATAATATATAAATCTTCATCAGAAGTTATTATCACGCCTGACGTATTCTCAAGACTTTTTATACACAGATTCGTTCCTATTCCACATATATCTTTAGTTCTTACAAAAGCCCATGGAATCCTTCTCTTCACATAATGCTTCATATCATCTAATGATATTTCATCTTCCATAGAATTAATCACTTCTGTATCTTCGAAATATTTATACGACATTTTCTCAATAATATTTTCAACATCCATCCCCGTAAATGCAGAGTCGGTATCAATTATTAACTTAGAAATTTCACCATTAGCTACAACTGCTCCACCAGCAGTAATCCCATAGCCGCCTAAAATATAGTTAATAAATTCCAATGCACGTATTGATTTATTATTACTGACACAATTGATTATGTAATTATCATTTTTCATACAGATTATAATGCAGATAATGCTTCCACATTCATTGGTAATATCTATTACTTTATCCACATTAAATTCATATTTATCCTCTACATTCAGAATCACAACTGGAATGTTTTCTAATTTAATCGTTTTTTTAACTTCGACTGCCTCCATATGCCTGCCTCGCTTCCACTAGTTTCTTACAGAACCATAAATATTTAACACATCACTAATATATTTAATCTATTTAATTTAATCTATTTAACCTATTTAATCTATTTCATCTATTTAATTCTTTTAATCTATTCTACTCCCATTACTTCGCATACCGTAACTTCCTTAGAGATTCCCTTAACTGTAACCGTAATCTCTTCCCTGACAGCTACTTTCTTCTCTATATCTTTAATACTTTCTTTCGATATCAATATCTGCCCGCCTTTGCTTACGTCTTCTATTCTTGAAGCTAAGTTAACTGTATTTCCCATAACATTATATCTCATCATCCGGTTTGAACCGATATTTCCGATAAACACCTCACCTTTATTAATTCCGATTCCCATTTTCAATTCTGGATATCCATTTTCACTATTATATTCATTTACCTTACTCATAGCCTCCTGCATTTCCAATGCAGCTTTAAGTGCATTGTATTCGGAACATTCTAATTCCATCGGTGCGCCAAATACAGCTAATATTGCATCTCCGATAAATTCGATAATAGAACCCCTCCACTTAAATATTATATCTGTCATTTCTCCTAAGAAGAAATTAATCATATTTGTAAGCGAATCCGCTTCTAATCTTTCGGCAATCGGTGTAAAACTTCTTAAGTCTGCCATAAGTATAGTAACGTTCTTCTTCTCACCACCGATAGATGCACCCTCAGGATTATCAAGAATTACTTCAGTAATATCATTAGAAAAATACCTGCCAAATATCTGATACAGCAGCTCATTGCGTTTCTCTAGCTGCTCATTTAATATCTTAATCTGTCTTGCCATACTTAGTTCACTATTCTGTCTCTGAAGAATTATTTCGTAGTCCCTGCCCTTTTCATACTGGGATGCTATTCTCTTAATTCTCATTAAAGCTACATTGCTTAATGGTTTAGATAATACAATCAATGCACCTCTTTCATAACATTCTTCGTCTATTTCCTTTGTTCTTTTACCTATAATAAAAATTACAGGAACACCCACATACGCAGACTGCCCCTGTATAATCTCCAATGCCTTAAAGCCACATTCTTTCTCTGTGTCATAATCTAATATTATAACCGATGGTCTGATGTCTATGTCTTCTCTCTCTATTGCCTTTTCTACAGATTGATGCGACAACATCGCAATGGTTCTGAATGTGCCACCGCCATTTACCGCGCCCTGGGTTTCTACTAATTCTTTTTTGTTGCTGCTAATTATCCATATATTTTTTTCCATAATTACCTGCCATCTATTTTCTTGCAAACATCACATAAATATCCACTTCTGATAGGTGCCCCACATATTTTGCACCTTAACCTTACATCACTGTTTTTAGGAATTTCTAACATTTCCTGTTTAATAAAATAATCAATGCTTGCTCTTGGTACTTTTGTAGCTTTCTCTATCATAATAATCGAACATGGACCTGCTTTCTCAAGATAGTTTCTTACTGTCTGGAAATAATCATAATTCTCCATTCCACAATTTGTACATTTATATACACCTTTAGCAATCTCTTTTAACTTGCCATTACATTTTCTACAGAATTCAGGTTGAGGATTATAGCTAAATGCTTTAATTTTCGAGCGTCTTATATTTTCCCTGTCTGTTTTCTCCATTTCAGGATGTTCTTCTCTGTTTTCTGCTCCTTCAATATCTTTATCTGAATTTTCTCCGTTACCTGTATTTTCTATATTTCTATTCGAGGTAGTTTCATTATTATCGTCTAATTCACGATTATTTGAATTTGCGATTTCTCTGCCATCTGCAATATTTCTTGTATTGTCTTTTAAACTTTCCTTTGATAAAAGCGTCTCTATCCTGGTTCTTAATACTCTCAAAGTTTTCTTTAGATTACCATTATAATTAACCATCTGGATATTATTAAGATAGAAGCTAAACATATCCGTAAGTTTTCCCTCTGTGAGTTTTAACGGAACTATAACTTTTCTATTATTTATTGCAAAATCTATCTCCTTTTCTACCCATATCGAGCGTTGGGAATCTTCGGAAATAATAAGCAGAAATATATTACATTCACATATAACTCTTGGTATCTCTTTTGCATAATTTGAACCTGCCGGTATCATCTCAGGTGCTTTCCAATACGAAATACCTGAAGTTTCAAGCATATTAACTACTTCATTAACAATCTCTGTATCTTTAGAGCTATAACTTATAAAAACTGATTTTAATTCTTTCATATTAGTCACCATCTATTACTCTGTTTCTTCCATCACGTTTTGCTTTATACAAGCGTCCGTCTACAACCTTTATATTATCCTCAATGTTATTTTGTGCATTTAACTCGCTTACACCAAATGACATTGTTATATTTAATATCTTATCCTCAACCATGAAATCTGACTTCTCAATCTGACTTCTTAATTCTTCTGCAAATGCTTTAGCAGCAGCTATATCTTTATTCTTAAGGATAAAGATAAACTCTTCACCGCCCCATCTTACTATTTCATCTTCCTTATCGACACTGTTTTTGAAAAGTTTAGAGACACTTCTAAGTATTTCATCACCCGCATTATGTCCATATGTGTCATTTACTTTTTTGAAAAAGTCTATGTCACACATTATAAATGAAAATTTCACATCATATACATTTGGTAAGACTTTCTTATTATAATATTCGTAAAATGAATATCGGTTTTTAAGTCCTGTAAGTCTGTCCCTCAATGCAACATTGTGCAGTAAATGCGACTCTAATGATTTCTCACAAAATGCAACAACAATCGATAATCGATTAATATCCCTTTCATCGAACACTCCTGCATTCCCATTTTCATCTATTTTATTGATTACCTGAAACGCACCAATAACTTCATTATCAACATCGGTTATCGGCATACACAATGTTGAACGTGTAAGATAACCTGTCTCTTTATCCACATTTCCATTAAAATATGGCTGGCTATATGCATCATTGCAAAGAATCGTTCTATTCTCTGTAATTGTTCTTCCAACAATTCCTGTTCCCTCAGGTATAGTAATTCTGCCATTACCCTGTGCTGAAAGTGTCCAATACTGCTTAGAACTGGTATCCCAGAACCAGAATGATGCCCTGTCAGAATTAACTATTGTACTTCCTAAATCTGTCAGCAAATCAACCGTTTCCGAGAATTCTTTAATCTCAACTAACTTCGTCATATAGTAGAAGATTCTCTCTAAAAGTTCTTCCGCAGCCAATGCTTTAACATCGCTAATTTTATTGTATTTATTAATTCCTATTTCATTATTTGTCACATTATGTGCAAATGCGGCTTTGTATCTTTCTGACTCTAATTTCTCCATAAATTCTAATGACTTAATCTGATTCTCCGGCAATGTTGTCTCTATCAATACCGAACAATCACTAAAATATACATTATAATATTCTAAGAATTTATTCCAGTCTAATTTACCATCTCCTAATGTCAGGTGCAAATCCTGTGTCAAATCATTGTCATTAATATGAATATGTTTAACATATGGACTTAGTACTTCTATCCACTCTTCCATATTATTACCGTAGATGCTTGCATGTGCATAATCAAAACACACACCATAATTATCATATTTTGATAACTTTTTCGAAATCTCTGCCAATATATGTGGATTGCAGTCAAACATATTTTCTAAATAAATATCTATATCACTGTATTTGTCCAGTAACTTTTCCAAGACTTTGACCGTAATCTCAACCACACGTTTTTCATAAGTTTCCGAAACAAGATATGGATTAACATTTGTATGAAATACAACTCCACGCGCACCAATTTCTTTAGCTATATCCATACTCTGTACCATTTTTCTATATGAAATATCTCTTATTTCCTTATCTTCACTAAAAACGGCTATATCATAAAAAGCGCCATGCAAGGTACAATACTTCGGTACTCCGGCTTCTTTATATCTTTCTATAATTTCATGAACTTTCTCTTCATCATTAATTATATCAGGTGCATAAAAATCATTATATTCGAATCCTGCATTATACTTTGATGCAATTTCTTTATGTTCATAAACTCTGTCTATATTTGACACAACTAAAACTCTATTCATACAATTCTCCATTTATATCACACATTTTTAATAGGTATATTATACATTATTTATGTATATTTTTCTACATTTTTAGTGCAAAAATGACACCCTGATACTATGAATAAAGAATGTCGCAAGCGACATTCTCCGCCTGTTGCGGGTTGCGATAGCAACATTTTCTGCTCCGCCGCAGTGCGATCCTCGCGGAGCGTTTATACTTACTAGGACAATTTCAACGAAATTTCCTAGTAAGTATAAAAAGGTATCGCCAGACTATTCTGACAATACCTTTTTGATTTCATTATATTTTATTCTTCTATCTCTTTATACCTGACTACTTATTAGTTCCATTTTGCAATTGCATCATTGTAGGTTTTCATAATCTTAGTCATATATGTCTTAACTGATGTATTGAATCCATTGTTCTCGTTGAATGCAAGGTCTGAATTCTTATATGTCTTTGCAGGAGCATCCACTTCCTTAACATACGCTCTAACATTTGAGTCAGGAATAGCAACTGATGCATAATTAGCTTTTGCAATATTATATATCTTCTTATATTTACTATAATCAAGCCAGCCACTTTCTGCTATTGCTTTAAGGGCATTTGTATATTCTGTAGTATACAGATTATTTCTTGTAATAATACTATATCTGAATACAGGATTCTCCTGTGAACCCTTTAAAGCTGCATTATCAGCATATGGGCTGAATGTTGTCATATCTTTACTTGAAACTGTCATACCAAGACATCTGTCATTATCATATGGAATATAAACTGCCTTACCATTCTTCATAAAGTAAATATAATGATTATTGTAGTTATTTCTTAAATCATCCGGATTACCTACAAAATAGGATGCTGCTGCAAATTTAACAAATCTGTCTGAATCAACAAGACTTTCAAATGTTGCCTTAGTAGGTGTTCCCTGTGCAAACGTGTTAATAAAGTTCTTTAGTGATGCATGTTTTGACTTCTTCTTATTAGTCTTTAACTCATATATGAAATTCTTACCACTTTTTTCAACGCTCATTGAATTAATAGTATCTTTCTTATATGTAGCACCACTCCATTCACCTACACCATTGCTCGTCTGACCCCATGCACATTTGTAAAGGTCTCCTGAATCATCGCCGAAATATCTCTTTAAGAATACGTCATCTACCATTTCATACATTGTATATACACCATAGTTGTATCCACCAAATCTTACATTTGCAAGCGATGTATTCTGTGCAACAACGCCTGATGCCCTGAATAATTGATTTGCATAATAGTTACCTATATATGTTCCATCAATATTTCTGTTCCATTTAAGTTCGATAGCTTTTAATGTAGCAAACGTTCTCTTCTTTCTGGCTTTTCTATCAGCATCATTTGCCCATACCTTAGCATTGCCGGCATATTCTGTCTCATCATCAAATGTTTCTTTGAAACTTATCTTTAAATGTATTAAGTTTCTATCATCTACATTTCCATTATTATAAATATTTACTCTTGATGTATTACCTTTAATTCTTACACCGACTTCATAAATATCATACTTCTTATTGCCAACTGTTACTGTAAGCTTATCAATCTTTCTGTAAATGTCTTTACCTTCTTTGTAATCCTTCTGCATTAGTTTAATCTGGTCATCACTGATATTCATATCAAATGTAACTTTGTTATTAATATCAAATAATGCGTTGTATAATGCTTTCTGATCACCCTGGTCTGTATCTGTTCCGGTTACAGGCTGTATGGAATCTTTAACTGTAATCTTACATGTTGCTGTTTTACCATTAGATGTCTTAGCTGTAATTGTAGCTGTACCTGCCTTAACTGCTGTAACTTTACCTGTGCTGCTTACTGTTGCAACAGATTTATCACTTGTTGTCCATGTAACTGTCTTATTTGTAGCATTAGATGGCGCTACTGTAGCACTTAAAGTATATGTACCGCCTTTTGTTAAAGTATAGCTTGTCTTGTTAAGTGTTATACCTGTTGCTGCAACCGTAGTTGGTTTCTCTATATATGTATTGGCTGTGCTGCCAGGTGCTGCACTTCCCTTAGCTACTAATTTAATCTCTATAGCTTCAAGCCTCTTTCCATAACCTGAACTTCCTGCCGATGCACCATTCTTAGCCCAGCCTAACCAGCCATATGTCTGTGCGTGAACTCTGTAATATACATCATATTTATCAGCCATCTTTCCTGTTAATTTAATCTGAATGGCTTCAAGTCTCTTTGCCTGACCTGATGTTCCACTTAACGCTCCGTTGCTTACATATCCCTGCCATCCATAGTCCTGTACGTGTGTTCTGTATTGTATACTTCCTGAATATCTTGGATTAACAAGAGAAATCTGGATAGCCTCAAGTCTCTTTGCCTGGCCTGATGTTCCACTTAACGCTCCATCACTTACATATCCCTGCCATCCATAGTCCTGTACGTGTGTCCTGTATTTAACTAATGTCTCACGAAATGTATTCTTTGTACTTCCAGGTGCTGCACTTCCTTTTTTAACAAGTTTAATCTGGATTGATTCAAGTCTGTAACCATATCCTGCTGTTCCAGCTGACGCACCATTCTTAGCCCAGCCTAACCAGCCAAATTTCTGCGAATGCACTCGATAGTACACATCATACTTATTAGCCATCTCCCCTGTAAGTTTAATCTGGATAGCCTCAAGTCTCTTTGCCTGGCCTGATGTTCCGCTCATTGCGCCATTACTTGCCCAGTTCATCCAGCCATAACTCTGTACGTGAGTTCTGTACTGTATACCTCCACTGTAATCTGCATTATTTAATTTAATGCGGATTGCCTCTAATCTCTTAGCTTGTCCCGTTGTACCACTTTCTGCACCATTGGATACATAATTCTGCCAGCCATAAGTCTGGACATGTGTCTGGTACTTCACACCTGCGCCTGTTGCTGCCATTGCTTCTATATTATTAGTTGAAGAATTATTTCCGTTAAACATAAGACTTAATGTAAAAACAATTCCTAATACAATAGACATTACAACATGCTTTCTGCCTTTCTTTGTCATAGTTTTTTCTACCTCCATTGTTATTATTCTAAGTATAGTAAATGCCTTGTCCTATGTTAAACCTGCATTTACTAATCCTCAAAACCATTTTTATGTTCGCTGTGCCACTTCCATGCTGTCTCAATTATCTTAGATAAATCAGCATATTCCGGTTTCCAGCCAAGTACACTCTTAGCCTTATCACTTGAAGCTATGAGTGTTGCAGGATCACCTGCTCTTCTGCCTTCTTCTACTACTTTAATATCAGCTCCGGTTACTTTCCTAGCTTCATCTATTACCTGTCTTACCGTAAATCCAACGCCATTTCCAAGGTTAAATATATCACTCTTATTACCATCCATAAGATATCTTACTGCTAAAATATGTGCCTGTGCCAAATCAGTAACGTGTATGTAGTCTCTTACACATGTTCCATCTACTGTATCATAATCAGTTCCGAAAATGCTTATATGGTCACGTTTGCCACTTGCCGCCTGTAGAATCAGTGGAATAAGATGTGTCTCAGGATTATGGTCCTCGCCAATCTGTCCGCTTATATGTGCACCACATGCATTAAAATATCTCAACGATACAAAACGTAAATTATGTGCCACGCCTGTCCAATAGAACATTCTCTCCATAGATAATTTTGTTTCACCATAACAATTAGTTGGTCTGGTAGGATCAGTCTCTACAATAGGAATGCTCTGAGGTTCACCATAAGTTGCGGCTGTTGAAGAAAATACAACTTTATCAATTCCATGAGCCACAAGTGATTCTAACATTACCTTTGTTCCACATAAGTTATTATCATAATATTTCAAAGGATTAACCATACTTTCGCCAACCAATGAATTTGCTGCAAAATGAATTACTGCATCTATATTCTTCTCAGTATCTAATACACTGTCAACAAATGCTCTGTCTCTTAAATCTCCTTTATAAAATTTAGCTTGTGGATGTACAGCTTTCATATGCCCTGTCTCAAGGTTATCTATTATTACGACCTCATTTCCGGCATCGATTAACTCATATACAGTATGTGAACCTATATATCCTGCACCACCTAATACTAAAATTTTCATTTTATTCCTCCATTTCTAAGACGTTGTTCTTATCTATTTATCTCTTAATTCGTCTTCTAACATTTTTCTTGCTTCGTCAAAATTCTCCATTACTGCCTGACTTACCTTTGGAAAATTAGGTTTCATATCCTCTAATGTATCTAATATAATCTGGCTTACCAGATATCTCATATACCATTTATGGTCTGCCGGAATCACATACCATGGGCAATAATCCATCGCAGTCTGGTTAACTGCTTCTGCAAATGCCTTCTGATACTCTTCCCAGTATTCTCTTTCCTTAAGGTCAGATGAACTGAACTTCCAATATTTCTTAGGCTCATTTAAGCGTGACAAAAATCTTCTTGCCTGCTCATCCTTCGATACATTGAGATATATTTTAACAATTCTTACGCTATTATTGTATAGATATTTTTCAAAATTTCTGATATCTTCATATCTGTTCTTCATAACCTCGTTTAATTTCACATATGAAGCCCTTGGCTGGTTCTTATATAATTTATGGACTCTTCCAATGAGTACATCCTCGTAATGACTTCTGTTAAATATAGCTATCTGACCTTTCTCAGGTACGCAATGATGAACTCTCCATAGATAATCGTGTGCTAATTCTGTTGCATTGGGTGCTTTAAATGCATACTCCTTAACTCCATGAGGTGACAGACAACTCAAAACCGCCTGAATGGTTCCATCTTTACCTGCTGCATCCATCGCCTGAAATAAGAATATAATTCCTTCTCTCTTCTCAGCATAAAGCTTCTTCTGTAATTCATCAATCTTAGGGAGATTCTCATTCATCAGATTGACCGCTTCTTCTTTAGTAAGTCCGCCTGTTTCTTTTGTGTCAAATTTATCAGGGACAAATTTCTTGCTTCCATCATAAATATACTTTTTTATATTCATATTTACCTCTTTTCTCTGCATTTTCTATTATTTTTCACGTAAACGTACCTTAACTTTATTATGGTTAGTATTATAACATTTTATTACCGGCATTACAATTAACTACGATAGTTTATAATTATTTTATTAATTTTATATTTTTTTTATATATAATTCAATTTTTAGACAAATTTATCCCTTATAATGACAATTGTAAAGCAAACGAAAGGGGTTTGCTTTACACCTCTCAATGTTATAACAGTGAAAGCTGTTATACATATACCCAATACATCCTACATCTTTTTATCCCCATTGATCACAAGCCATTGAAGGAAGGCTCATCAATGGGGATTACAATTTTTCCTACCAGAAAAGAGTTTTGTATATAACAGATTTTAATACCAGAATTATTCAGGCATTAAAACCTTTACATACAAAACTCTTTTATTTATTCAAAACTGCATTTGTTTGGTTAAGATACATCATTTGTCAAATGAATTTGATAATATATCTTAACAATGCCAACGAAATTTTATTTACACATTTTTCTTAAATCCAACATAGGTTGCTATAAAATATATAACATACACTCCAAAGAATACCAATGCTGAAATCCCGAAATAATACATACCACTTCCTGAAACACCCGTATATTTTACGAAATTATTTCCAGCAAATACTGCAATAATTCCGCTTATTATAAGTGATACGATTCCCGGAATCATATAATATCCAAGTAACTGTTTTAAGATTATTCTATTAACACTTCTTTCGCTAAGTCCTAATTTACGGAGAATAACATATCTGCATCTGTATTTTGATGAATCACTCAACTGTTGTACTGCTAAAATGGTAAGTGCTACACAGACAAATACAATTCCTACATATGCTATTGGAAAAACAATTGCTGTTATGACAAATTTCATCTCATTAGTCATTGGCGCTGATACTAACACATCTGCAAAAACTGCAATTATATTATCAGTTCCATAACCGCCAAGAGTAACATCATCCCATTCTTCATTACTACTAATCTTACCCTCCCTGACTAACTTCTGAAATTCTTTCTCAGGCATAATCCCATTTTTCTTCTGTCTTATGTCATCTAATTTATCACTAAGTTTATTATCCGGAGCATTAATAACACTGGCTGCAAGATTCGTATAATATGGTGTCATCTTCTCTGCTGCGCTGTCAGGAACTACAATCAGGTAATCTGCACCATTTATTCCGTTTTGTGAAATGCTGTCAGTATATATCTTAGAAAACCTGAGTTCCTTATCACCAGCTTCCACTTTTGTATTAAGTATTTCTCCTTTCAAATCATTTTTCATTCTCTTCTTAATATTAATGGCGTACTCATTCTCATGTAATGTAATCTCTTCGTATCCAAGCATTTTTCTTAACGCATTATAATCACTAAGACTTATAAATGTATCATAATCATAGTATTCATCTCCGTCATTTTTAACAGCTTCTTCATCTAATTTTCCATCTTTAGTTCTGTATATTTTTCTTATCGTAGATGCATTTACATAGAGAAAATCATTTATTTTATGACTTCCATTCTGGTAAATGTGATAAATTAACTTTTCTTTTATTCCTGCCAGTTCCTCTATGGCTTCCATTTCTTCCTTGAAATCTTCATTTACGTTATTACTATATACAAGCACATCAAAAGGCATTATATTCTTAAGCTCGGTATCCTGGTATTTTGCAAACATCATGGCAATGGTTCCACCAAGAATTGCACACGTAAGTAATATTGTAAGGCTTCCCATTGTGAAACGCATTGTACTTAATTTTGAAGAAAGTTGTCTGTAGATAAATAAATTATTATTCTTATAGACTCTTCTGCTGCCTTTTTGGACACATCTTGCTATATATCCCGCAATTCCAAAGTAAATCATATAAATAGAAATGATAAGTCCTATGCTCATAAGAATTACACCTGACACAGTGTATCTGCCCTCAAATAATTTAATAAAAAACAGAATTATATACGCAAGCGAACCAAAGAAAAGCCATTGTGATAAAACAGGACTTCCCTGCTTAATCTTTTCATTCTCCTTATCCATTTTCATTAATTCTGAAATATTCATTTTCTTAAACTTTCGTTTATTACGAAATAGTGCAAGAAGATAACAGCCAAAATAGCAACAGATTGTCATTAATACAGATAATCCCTGCACATCTATTTTCACCTTGTATTCTATGTTAAATACGCTATAGAATATCGTCATAATTATCTGCTGCAGAAACATTCCCGCCACAGAACCAATCACGAACCCGATAGTTCCCATTATAAGATTCTCTTTCATATATAAATGCGATATTTCTTTCCGCTTCATTCCTAGCAGCAGATATGTTCCGAATTCCTTACTTCTCTTCTCAAGCATAAATTTCGCCATATAATTGATAAGCCAAGCCACAATTAACACTATGAAAAATGTCGCAATTCCAAGCATTACCGCCATAATTCCTGCTTCACTGCACATATTTCTTACTTCTTTGCTGAAAATCATTGAATTAAATGCGAACATCATAGCTGCAATTATAGTCATTGTAATAATATATATAAGATAATCTTTTAAAGACCTCTTAGCATTTCTGAAAGCGAGTTTACTTAACATCTTTGTCACCTCCGGTCAATGCAAGAATGTCTAATATTTCATTTAAGAAATCACGTCTGCTCTTATCGCCTTTCACCAGTTCATTAAAGATTTTGCCGTCCTTAAGAAATAATATCCGATCACAATAGCTTGCCGAAAATGCATCGTGTGTAACCATAAGTATAGTAGCCTGCATACTCTTGTTTATCCTTGTAAATGTCTCAAGCAACGTCTGTGCTGCTTTAGAATCTAACGCCCCTGTTGGTTCATCAGCAAGTAAAAGCGACGGATTATTTATAAGCGCTCTCGCACAGGCACATCTCTGTTTCTGCCCACCGGATACCTGATACGGAAACTTATCACGTATTCCACTAATTCCTAGCAGACTTAACATCTCATCTACTTTTTCTTTTATTTCTTTCTTACGTTTCGTATGAAATGTCATTGCTAACGCAACATTTTCTCCAATCGTAAGTGTATCTAACAGATTAAAGTCCTGAAATACAAACCCTAAATTATCTCTTCTGAAATCAGATAATTTATCTTCATTTAAACCGGTTATATCTGTTTCGCCATAGTAAATGTGTCCCGCAGTTACTTTATCAATTGTAGACATCATGTTAAGCAATGTAGATTTACCGGAGCCTGATGCACCCATAATTCCGACAAATTCACCTTTATCCACATCAAAGCTTACTCCGTCAACAGCCTTTGTTACATTACTGCCCTCTCCATAATATTTTTCGACTTCATATACTTTTATATATTCACTCATTTTTACCTCATTTCCAAGCCACCGAAATATATTCAAAAGTTTATCTTAGTTTAATATAAACTATTTGATTCTTTTAATCTTAACGGCTTTATTTTTACTAAAATGAGTCTACTACCTTTTTAAATTTTCTTGTATCACTTTAGATTTCACTAATCTTACAATTTCGTAAGATTATATGCATTTACCTAACAGACTTTTAGCGAAGTCGAACGTCTATGCCGCACGATACGTCATAAATCGAGTGTGTAGTATGGACTTACAACTTCGCATAATCTGAATCAGGAAATATAAGAATCATTCGTGTATATCTGCCTTCCTCTGACTCACATCTGATTCCGATATCTAACTTATCGCACAGATTTTTACACAGGTACAAACCTATTCCTGTTGCTTTTTTATTCCTATTATATTCTAATGAATTGTCTTTTTTGATGTTATTTTCTTTCTCGATATCTCTTCTGCCGTTACTTCCCGTAAAGCCTTTCTCAAATATCCTGCCGATATCTTCCTTAGGTATTCCAATTCCATTATCTTCTATTATGAGTTCTATATTTTTATCCTGCTTATTTGTTGTTATATCTATATGTGCATTTTCATTTGCACGATATTTGATGGCATTTAAGAATATCTGGTTAAGCAGGAATTCTATCCATTTCTCATCTGTCGAAACCATTATGTCATCGAATTCAACATTTACCTGCATTTTTCCCTGAATGAAATACAGCTTATTTCTTCTTACAGAATTTAATACAACATTTTTAAGATTAATGCTATGTATCATATAATCTTTATATACCTGCTCCATTCTGGCATAATACAGGACATTTTCCACCTGATTTTCAATTATTCCGGTTTCTCTCTGAATTTTCTTCGTATAATCATTCTTATTATTTTCGCATATGAGATTAATGGCAGTTAACGGAGTCTTGATGTCATGAACCCAGCTTTCAATATATTCCTTATATTCTGACTGTGATTTCTTCAAATCTCTTATCTCTTCTATTACTGATTTATTAGATGTGTGTATTATTTCTCTGTAGATTTTGTCATAAATGCTGTTGCCTTTATCCATTACTTCTGCTAGAAGATATGGCTTATCAAGATTTTTTAGGGTATCATCTATTTTATTAAAATATTTTCTCTTAATTATATAGTCCACGCTCAGATAAGTAACTAAAATTATACCCCACGCTGCAAGTATTAATATTACATTTGTAAGATAGTTGCCTGTCGAAATGAGGTACAGACTAAGTGCCATCATAGATGCCATATTTATAAGTATTACAATTATTTTGTCTGATAAATAATCTGTCAGCCGCATATGTAGCCCATTCCTCTCTTAGTCTGTATAAGTTTTTCTTCATCTAATCCTTTTAATTTATTTCTTATTCTTGTAACATTTACACTCAAGGCATTGTCATCAATAAATACGTCATTGTCCCACAAGTAGTCAATCAGTTCTTCCCTTGAAATTATCTTGCCTTTATTTGCAAATAGATAATAAAGTATTTTCATTTCATTTTTCGTAAGCTCTGATTTCTTATTATCCTTATAAATCAATGCAACAGATGTGTCCAGGCATACATTTCCACATTCTAATATAGTGTCTGACTTCTTATCAGATGATTTCTTAGTCCGCTTGAGTAATGCGGCAATTCTTGCAAGTAATATCGGTGGTTGATATGGTTTACTGATGTAATCGTCACCACCACGAATAATACAGTTAAGCTCGTCCATTGAAGTGTTATTTCCCGTTACAAATATGATAGGGACATCTGACTTCTCTCTTAGACGGTCGCATATCGTAAGACCGCTTATTCCCTCTAAATTAACGTCTAGCAAAACCATATCAGGGTTCACGTTTAATATATCATCTGCAGCATTTTTGTAATCTGTAGTTGTGCGTACTTCGTATCCTGACGTATTTAGTAATAATTTTAATTCTTCGCGAATGTTGTCATCATCTTCAACTATGTAAATAATCGGTGTCACCCTCTTTTCTATAAAAATAAAAGACACCCACATAATTGTAAGTGCCTTTCAACCAAAATCCATCTGGTTATCTCTGTATTAGTATATTATCATAACACTTTTTTTATTACAAGTCTTTTTTATATCTTTTTATCAAATGTATTATAATTGATTTTTTCCTTTGGTAACTCAATTAATATTTGTAAATCTTCTATATTTTTAATTCCCATTTGTCCTCTTATATTATCAAAAGCATTTTTCGGAACAGACTTTTCTAATGCATTTACCATTCCTATAAATTCTATCATCATACACTTGAATTCAGAAGCCGGCAAATAATATTTAAAATAAACCATCAAATCCATCAACTTCTTTTCAGTATCTTTCATATATGATGGTTTTATCATTTTAAAATAATTTTCTTTTATTCGCCCCTTTTTATTTTTATTTTTTGTTTCTGTAATACAATATATTCTTTCATTATGCGCACACGAATTTCTTACTTTTCTAAGCCAATGCAAACTACCTATTAGCAATTTTACATTTGGATATCCATTTTCATCTTTCATTCCATATAATTCGCACAAACTATGTTTTACTATTGTTTTGCTATTATTCAATATATCAATGAATGTAGAAAAATTAACTACCTTAATCATTATCCATGTAGGTATAGCTGTGTGTTTGTCCATATAAAATCTCACATAATCTAACTGACTTTTACTTAACTCACTATATGCTGATGAAATAGCACTTATCTTGTTTTGCAACCTTGCTTCATCTGAATATGCTTTAGCATCATACCATGGAATCTTTCCATTTTTATTGCATTGGTCAAATTTATAACTCGTTAATGTTCTCACTTCTTCTTCAATTTGTGTAATGTACCTTAAAAGAAAGTTTCTCAATTTTTCATCAAATCTTTTCAGCTCATAAATATTAGATAAATCTGTATTTGGCAAATATATGTAGTTTCCATTAATATCTTTATCACAGATAAATGGATTTTTATATCCATTAACAATATTAAAATATCCCATTCGAACAAGAATTTCCTTATCTTTAGAACTTTTATTACAGGATATTTTCTTATCATTACGTAACTTTTTTAATTGTTGGTTATATGTTAAAAAATTTTTGTCATCACTCATAAATAACTCCTTATCTCTTTATTTTTCTATAAATTGCTTCATATGAAATGGTAAATTACTCCTTCCAGATAATCCAATACAATTTTTAACAAAAGAGATGCTTTTTGAACAGACATTCTATTCAAAAAACATCTCTTAATATTCCTTTATGTTTATTACCATCAAGTTAGTTTCTTTTCAAAAAATCACCTTTTAGCAATATCATATCTTAAACTTCGTCAAATAAGGCATTTTATAGATTTTCATGACTGTGTTGCATTTATAATTTATTCACTAGCCTTAAATTAATTATTCAAATTTCTTTCCTGTAATTAATTCAAATGCTTCTTTATATTTATCAACTGATTTCTCAACAACTTCATCCGGAAGATGATAATCACTGTCCGGGTTCTGTTTTAACCAGTCTCTTACATACTGTTTATCGAATGAAGGCTGTCCCTGTCCAGGTTTGTAACCTTCTAATGGCCAGAATCTTGAGCTGTCTGGTGTAAGCATCTCATCACCAAGAACTACATTTCCATTCTCATCTAAACCAAATTCGAATTTTGTATCTGCAATAATAATTCCCTTGCTTAATGCATATTCTGCACATTTCTTATAAAGTGCAATTGTGCAATCCATAATCTTCTTAGCATATTCTTCGCCTTTTCCAGGGTGAAGCTTCTCAAGAATCTCTACGCTATCTTCAAAAGTAATATGTTCATCATGGTCGCCTAAATCTGCTTTAGTTGTTGGTGTATAGATTGGTTCAGGTAACTTGTCTGATTCCTGTAATCCCTCTGGAAGCTTAATTCCACATACAGTACCGTTTTTCTTATAGCTTTCCCAGCCACTACCTGTTATATATCCTCTAACGATACATTCGATTGGAAGCATATCTAATTTCTTACACATCATACTGTTTCCATCGTATTTCTCATTCTGGAAGAATTCAGGCATATCTTTAACATCTACAGAAATCATATGGTTTGGAACAATATCCTTTGTGAAATCGAACCAGAACTTAGACATCTGTGTAAGAATTGCACCTTTCTTATGTACAACATTCTTAAGAATAACATCAAAAGCTGATATTCTGTCTGTAGCAACTATGATAAGGCTGTCTCCGTTATCATATACTTCACGTACTTTACCCTCTTTAATAGGTTTAAATTCTTTCATTGCATTAATCTCCATTTCTGTGATTTATTTCTTTATGAATATAATACAATAAATCTATAATAAATCAATGTCTATTTTCAACAAAATTTTTAGAGATTATAAAGTTCCTCTATAATATCAATACATTTTTCATATCCAATTTCACTGCTATTTAACGAAATTGTGTAATTTTTAGAAAGTCCCCACTGTCTTTCAGTATAATATTTATAATTAACACTTCTTCGCTTATCTATATCGTGGATAAGTTTTTTTGCCTCCTCTTCTGTCTTATTATACAATTTACTGATTCTTGCAATCTTTTCTTCCATATTTCCACATATATATACATTTATACATTCCTTATAATCCTTGAAAATGTAGTCAGCATTTCTTCCAACTATAACACATGGACCTTTCTTTACTGCATCAATTAGAATTTCCCTTTGAGCCGCATACAGAATATCATCGATTGATTCTCCATTTTGATTTCTGCCAATCAGACCATATGCAAAAATATTTTTAAGATGTGCATATTCGCCTTTCTGCTCTATAAATTCTTCTGCGAGGCCCGTTTTCTCTGCAACCTCACTAATTATCTTTTTGTCATAAAATTGTATTCCAATTCTTTTAGCAAGCTGTTCACCGATAAAACGTCCGCCACTGCCAAATTCTCTGCTGATTGTAACTATTTTATTCATATTAACCTCTTTTCTGAGCGACTTGTCGCGAAGAGGCAGTCAGAAATTCGCGTAGGCGATTTCTGACTTGCCATAAAAGCTATTTGCTTTCGCTCCGAAACAAATAGCTATGTGAAAAATAATTGCATCAGCATTATTTTTCACATTGACCTCTTTCTGAATTCTCATTTCTATTTAGTTTTTATTTAATTAATTTTCATATAATTTCTTATTTAGTTAAGTTCACTTAATTTAGTCCTGTTAATTCGCTTCATTAATAAATATGCCACAAATGCCGTAACCGCCTCGGTTATCGGAAAACATGTCCATATTAACCATATCTTATCAGAATTTTTAATCGCAATGTTTGAAAATAAATATGCTAAAGGAAGCACTATTATACACTGTCTGAGTACCGATATAATCAGGGATTCCAAGCCGCTGTCGATGGCCTGATAGATTCCCTGGTATGCAATATTTATTCCTGCAAATACGAAACTTATTGAAACAATACGCATTGCATCAATACATAGGTTCTGGGTATTTCCTGACAGTCCAAATACTGCCGACAACTGATTTGCAAAGATTTCAAGTACCACCATACCCACAAACATAATTATGAATGTATATAACATTCCATATTTAATTCCGTCTTTAACACGTTTCTTACTTCTCATACCATGATTAAATGATACAACCGGTGTTATGGCATCTCTTAATCCAAATGCAGCAAAGAGAACAAACTGCTGGATCTTATAATATAATCCATACGCAGTTACCACTGATTCATTAATTCGTACAAATATAATATTTAAAGCATATGTCATAAGCGACATTAGTGCCTGCGAGATAATTGCCGGCAGACCAATTGCATATATTTCCTTTATTATTGTAAATGATGGTTTCTTATATCTTAATGAATTGTCAATTTCGACATTGAATTTCAAATGAAATATGAGTGCTGTCACAAATGATACTATCTGTCCGATTACAGTCGCATAAGCTGCACCCTTTACTCCATATTCCTTAAAGCCACTTAAACCATAGATAAGTACCGGGTCTAAAATAATATTTACGACAGCGCCAAGAATCTGTGCAATTGTTGAATATAACGAACGTCCTGTCGCCTGTAATAATTTCTCAAATATTGAGAAAAATGTAATACCAAATGAAATTACGCAACAGATTCTAAGATAATCAACTGCCATTTCTCTTATGAGTACATTTTTCGTCTGCGTTGATATATATGCTCTCACTCCGACCATTCCGTATATCAGAAAAATAATATATATCACAGTTGCAAGAAAAATACTGTTTCCTGCGACTTTACTTGCTTTCTCTTTATTGCCCTGTCCTAGACTTTTTGCAAGTAATGCATTAGTTCCGACACCTGTACCAATAGCAATTGCCACCATTAACATCTGAATTGGAAACGCAAGGGTCAGAGCATTTAATGCTGCTTCGCCATTTCCTTTCATATTTGAAACAAATGCACTGTCAACAATATTATATACAGCCTGCAATGCCATTGATAAAATCATCGGAATTCCCATACTTAGCATTAATTTGTTAACCGGCATACTTGCCATTTTGTTGTCCCTTTTGCTATTTCCTTTCTCTAAATTTTCAGAAATATTGTTTTCCACTTCATCTTCCTCCATTTCTTTTAACTAAGAAGAATATCGCTTTGCGATATTCTGTGCCACTTTTGCAACATTTTGCATTACCTTTTCATAATTTTTATGTTTATGATGCTTTATGCAACATTTTTCTCTGCAAAAGTGTGCACATTCCTGCGAAGCTTTTTGTTGCATAGGAAATACTAAGAAATTTCTTATACAACAAAAA
This sequence comes from Eubacteriaceae bacterium, assembly GCA_902362455.1. GTDB lineage: Bacteria > Bacillota > Clostridia > Lachnospirales > Lachnospiraceae > Bovifimicola > Bovifimicola ammoniilytica. The sequence continues at coordinate 170,568 of CABIWJ010000005.1, read as the reverse complement.
AGCACGTAAGCCCATTCCTGGACTTACGCGCTTCGCAACTCGGATATTTCGGATTATAGCAAAACTTTTTCTTGATGTCAAACTAAAATAATTTCTAATTCATCTTCCACTCCGCACTCTTAAGCTGCATACTCATCATATGTTTATATATACCATTCTTAGCTTCAAGCTCTGCAGGACTTCCCTGTTCAGCTACAACGCCATCTTTCAGAACGACAATCTTATCTGCACTTGCCACAGTTCTCATTCTGTGTGCAATTATAAGAACAGTTTTATTCTTAATTAACTCAGAAAGCGACTGCTGAATCAAAGTCTCATTATCTACGTCAAGAGATGCTGTTGCCTCATCAAGAAGAATAATAGGAGCATCTTTCAAGAACGCTCTGGCTATTGAGATTCTCTGGCGTTCACCACCTGATAATTCCGAACCATTTTCACCAATCATTGTGTTATAGCCATCAGCCAGTTTCTCTACAAACTCATCACAGTGTGCTAATTTAGCGGCTGCTATAACCTCCTCGTCAGTTGCATCTTTCTTACCGATTCGTATATTTTCCATAACAGTATTGTTAAATAAAGTAACATCCTGAAATACAATCGAATACAGGGACATAAGTTTCTCAGGATCAATCTTCGATATATCCATTCCACCAACAGTAATCTTACCTTTATTAATATCCCAGAATCTTGCTGCAAGTCTTGATACAGTTGTCTTACCACCACCTGATGGTCCGATTAAAGCTGTAACTTCGCCCTGTTTTGCACATAATGACGCATCACTAAGTACATTATCTTCACCATCATATCCGAATGCAACATGGTCAAATACGATATCACAACCCTTATTTGTCAATTTCTCTGAACCTGTCTGTATACTGTGTGACAAGATTTCATCCATTCTTCTGCAAGGTACATCTGCTGATATAATTGCTGCAAGATTCTGTAATGACATCTGCATAGGATCATATAATCTTGACACCAGAAGTAAGAACATAAAGAATTTAAATATATCGATTTTGCCTTTTGATAGAAGTATTCCACCCACAAGGGCAACAGTTGCGATTCCCACTTTTAAAATCATCTGGGCTGAACCTACGAACACTGCTGTTCCAAACTCAGTGACTATTGAATGTTTCTCAACTGCCTTAATCTTCTTATCCAGTCCTGTCATATAGCTTTCACTTGCATTGTTAGCTCTTAAATCTCTAAGTGTTTCTAAACACTCCTGTATACCATCTGCAAGATTCATTTTAAGTCTCATATGATTTTCATTTAATTTCTTTTGTACATTTGCAGAACTTAATACAATGATAAATGCAATAGGTAAAACCCATAACGCTGCAATTGCCATTCTCCAGTCAATAAAGAAAAGGCTTATTGATACAATAAGTGTCGAAATCATTGCTCCTATTAATTCAGGAATCCAATGTGATGATGCAGTCTCAAGCGTGGCACAATCAGCCATAATTGTACTTGTCAGATCTGACAAATCTTTTTTACCAAAATAAGAAAGAGGTAATTTTCTTAACTTTTCGGCGAGCGTTGTTCGTCTGACTCCGCTTTCCACATAAGTAGAAAGGAATGTTGCATTATATTGAATATAAGTTGTTATCGCTATTAATAACAGACAGATAACACTTCCAATAATATAAAGAATTCTCTTATTAGAAGTTACATCATTGTTTATAAAATCTTTAACAATATAATAAAGTAAACCAACAGGAAGCATAAGAACAATATTTGACACAGTTACGGAAATAAATGCCTTTATCATATCCTTTGCACCCTTAGGTGACAACGCATATTTATGTTGTAATTTTTCGTTTAAATTCATTATCTCACACCTACCTTCCAATTTACTGATTTATTGTATTCAGACCACATATGAGTATATATTCCGCCTTTATTATTTAACTCATTATGTGTTCCCTGCTCTGCAATCCTGCCCTCTTTTAATACATATATCTTATCAGCATTTGTAACAGTTGACAGTCTGTGTGCTATCATAATAACTGTCTTGCCTTTTGAAAGATTTGCAAATGCCTCCTGAACCTTAGCCTCATTGTCAGGGTCCGCAAATGCTGTAGCCTCATCTAATACAAGAATCGGTGCATCTTTTAACATTGCTCTTGCGATACTGAGTCGCTGTGCTTCTCCACCTGACACGTATGTACCATCTGAGCCAATCATTGTATCTATACCTTTTGGCATTTTTGCGATAATATCCTCACATTGTGCATCTTTAAGAGCCTTAAGAACTTCTTCTCTTGTTGCATCAGGTTTACTTAATCTTACATTATCAAATATTGACATTTTAAGTAACTTACTATCCTGAAATACAAATGAAACTGTGTTCATAAGTTCTTTGCCTGCGATATCTTTGACATTTGTTCCGCCAATGTTTATTTCACCCTCATTAACGTCCCAGAATCTTGCGATAAGACTTGCAAGTGTTGTCTTACCACCACCTGATGGTCCAACGAGTGCAATATGTTCACCTGATTTAATATTCATATTAATGTCAGTTAATGCATTGCTCTTAGCATCATCATATCTGAAAGAAATATTATTTACGGATACGGAATAATCCTGTGGAGGCTTTGGTGCAGAAGGCTCTTCAAGAGGCTTCATATTAGTTATTCCCTCAATTCTCGAAAGAGCATCTTCCACAAGCATATTATTCTCACTTGAGAACATAATTTTATTAAGTGTAACTGTAATGATAGGTGTTATAATTACATAGAATGTGAAATTCAAAATAAAATCTTTAGTTACGTCATTTCTGGTAATCACAAAGCCTGCAAGCATAAGAACTGCGAACACTGAATTAATAATTGTTGTATACAATGTCATTGGCATTCTAAGGTCTAATGTATAAGAAATTACCCATTTCTCATACCCTTTAATTGCCTCTTTAAATCTCTTAAACGAAAACACTGACTGTCCAAATGTTTTAACAACCGGAACACCTCTTACATATTCTACAGCTTCATTTGACATTGTCTCTAAGGAATTCTGGTATTCCTTCATCTTCTCTTTCATCTTTTCACCTGTCATCGAACCCATAATTAGGAATGCAAGTACAGTAGGGATAAGACTTAAAAGTCCAAGTTTCCAGTCAAATGCTATAAGTAAGACTAACAAACCTACAGGTGTAGCCATTGCACCTGCCATATCAGGAAGCTGATGTGCAAGGTATGTCTCTGTGGCGGCACTTGATTCATTTACTATTTTTCTGACTTTACCACTTCCCTCTCTGTCCATAAAACCTAAAGGAAGTGTAAGGATATGTCGCATTACTTTTGACCTCATATTTGCCTGAACTCTGAAGGCTGCAATATGTGAACACATGAGTGCAGATATGTAAATAAGCATTGAACCTATTGCAAAGCCAACCGCTGTCCAGCCGTATTTACTAAGATTCTTTGCATCACCATAAAAAGGTGCCACATCAAGTATTTCTTTGATAATTCTCCAGATATAATAAAATGGGACTAGTGCTAACCATGCACTAATCACAGAAAGTACTAATGAAGCCATAGTCAGGTACTTAAAATTTCCTGCATAGTCAAACAATTTTGACATTGCACTTTTTTTCTTCATTTTTAAACATCTCCTTTTTTGTTTATAGCGGTAGTGTACTGTTATTTTTTCTATATTGCAGCGGCGTTACTCCCATAATCTTTTTAAATGCTGCCGCAAATTTGCTTGGACTGTCATATCCGACATGCCCTGCAATCTGTGAAACATTTTCATTAGAACCGTTTCTAAGTAATGTTGCTGCTCTGTTAATCCTGTATGTCTGAATATATTTATATATTGGACTTCCATAAATTGATTTGAAACATTCCTTTAATGTTGTCGCTGATATATCATATTTTTCTGACAATTCTTCGATAGTATAATGATATGTAAGGTTATGTGTAATCAATTCATGTATGTTCTTTACCTTTTCCACCTGACTTTTGTAGAAATATGGTTTGTCAAATTTATCATTATCGATTTCTAAGGCGTCTAAATACAACAGCAATTCAAAAACCTTTATTCTGTAATACTCTTTTCTTATCTTCGATGGAACTTCATAAAGTTCCGAGAAAATATGTTCAATTTCCTTGCTCGCCTTTATAATATGTGGCTTATCATTGTCACAGAATTTTTTCTGAATGTCTGACAGCTTCACTGGAAAATTATTAAGTTCATTTGCCAGTTGTTTATCAGCTACAGGTCGATAAAAGCATATTCCTATTCCGTGATAGTGATTTAATGGAAAATTAACATTGCCTGCATGATATTTTCTGATATCTACACACAAATCGCCTTTTTCAATATAGTAATATGCGCCTGCCCTTAATTCACTTTCCATACAACCCTCACGACAATGATTAATGCAAAGTAAATCAGTAGATGTCGCATCAAATTCCGATATACACGATGACATATGAAAATCACTATACATAACAATTACACCTGGAAATACATTGTACATAGTTATGAGTCCATCACCTGAAGAGTTCTTCATTTTCCAAATTTCACAATCTTCGCTCTTAAATATCTCTTCTGCCCTGTTTTCCCTTGCTATATTTTCAAAAATTTTTTCTTCATCATTCATATTAAATTTTGATTAGTCACCTCTTCCTTTAGTTAGCATATACTAACCTATGTATAAAAAAAAATATTCTCTTTTTATTTGTTTTTGTTCTGAAACAAATAGTTATGGAAAATTCATTTTCATCAGAATTATTTTCACACTATTTATCGTAATGATTTTATAATATTTAAAACATTATTTCTACTCCATTTAGTCAAAAATAATCCTTTTAGTTATGTATCTCCCAAAATTCTCCGGGAGATACATATATTTTCCTATTTTGATTTATTTATATTTATTCTGCTTCTACCTGCTTTACCTTTATTTATACGCTTTATTTAATTTTATTTAAAAGTTGAGTTTCTTCCTTGCATTTTATCGCTATATCAATGTTTTTAACCATTTAAGCAGTTGTATAATCAGGAAATCAGCTGCCGCAAGTGCATATATAATCAGTAATTGTGCGATACTCAAAGTCTGTACTTTTAATGCTGTATGAAATACCGGAATCATAAGAACTGAGCTCATAAGGATTACTCCTGTCAAAAACGAACCAATCAGCCATTTATTTGAAAATAAGTTATTAAATATAACCGGTTTATCTGATTTACAGTTAAAACCATGGAATAATCTGCCCATACATAATGTTCCAAATGCCATTGTACTTGCAAGCAAAGCATTATTATCTCTGTAACCAATCATAAATGCAGTCATTGTCGTAACTGCTATAACTAAGCCTTCGATTCCAACATTTATCAGGAAATCTTTAGTCATAATGCTTTCATTTCTGTCTCTTGGCGGTTTCTTCATCACATCTTTATCACCCTTTTCAAATCCTAATGCTATCGCTGGGAGACTGTCGGTGAGCAGATTTATAAATAGCAGATGAACTGGTGCAAACGGAACAGGCAGCATCGCAATTGATGCGAATAAAACTGCAAGTATTCCTGCAAAATTACCTGATAGCAGAAATTGTATCGAATTTTTGATATTCTGGTATATATTTCTTCCATTTTCTATTGCCTTGACTATTGTCTGGAAATTATCATCTGTAAGCACCATTGCTGCCGCATCTTTCGATACTTCACTTCCTGTAATTCCCATGGCCACGCCAACATCTGCCTGCTTAAGTGCAGGTGCATCATTCACGCCATCACCTGTCATCGCAACTATATTTCCCTTAGCCTGCCACGCCTTTACAATTCTTATCTTATGTTCCGGAGAAACCCTCGCGTAAACCGATATATTTTCTACGAAATTCTCAAGTTCTTCATCACTCATTTTATCTATCACACTACCCTCGCATGCCTCATCAGCATTTTCTAAGATTCCAATTCTCTTAGCAATTGCTGCCGCAGTGACCTTATAATCTCCGGTAATCATTATTGGCTTTATGCCCGCTTCCTTACACTCCTGCACTGCTGACTCCGACTGCTCTCTTGGCGGGTCTACCATAGCAGCAAGCCCTAGGAATGTGAGGTTATCTTCGTCATCTATTGTTAAGTCATATGATTTATAATTCTTATATGCAACAGCTAAAACTCTCATTCCTTTTTGGGAAAATTCTATGTTTTTCTTCTCGATTTCTCTCTTATCTTCGGCATTAATCTGTCGTACTATACCTTTATCCTCTATATTAGCAAGTCTTGATAAGATAATGTCTGTTGCACCTTTTGTTATCATTATTAAATTGCTATTATTCATATCAGACATATCATTAACATTATTAATAGTGCTGTCATTTACAATAACATTCAAAGTTGACATCAATTTTCTGTCACTGTCAAATGGATTCTCAGAAATTCGCTTATTATCTGCACGAAATTTCTCAACCGATATTCCTAAGTTCTCCGCCCATACCACAAATGCGACTTCTGTAGGGTCGCCAATCTGCTCATCATCTCTGATTGATGCATCATTGCATAAGATACTGTATTTAGCAAGTTTCAAATTGTCGTCATTAAGACAATAGGCATCTTCTATGGTCATCTTGTTCTGTGTCAGTGTTCCTGTCTTATCCGAGCAAATAACAGATATGCTTCCAAGTCCCTCAACTGCCTGAAGTTTTCTGATTATCGCATTTTCTTTGGCCATCTTCTGTGTTCCAAATGACAATACAATAGTTACAATAGAACTAAGTGCTTCTGGAATTGCCGCTACCGCCAATGCTACTGCGAACATAAACGCATTTTCAATATTTTCCCCCTGAATAATATTAAGTGTGAACAATATCGCACAGAAAATAAGTATTATTATAGATAACTTCTGACCAAATTTATCTAATGATATCTGTAATGGTGTTCTTTTCTCAGAAGTCGCTTTCAACAGACTTGCGATTTTACCAATCTCCGTATTCATTCCGATTGATGTAACGATATAACTTCCCCTTCCAAATGACACTAAGCTACCCGAATAGACCATATTAGTTCTTTCTGCAAGCGGCTTCTCCTCTTCAATAACTGTGTCGGTTTTATCAACCACAAGGCTTTCCCCAGTTAGCATACTCTCATCTATCTTAAGTCCTGCTGATTCTATAATTCGTCCATCTGCCGGAACATAATCTCCGGCTTCTAAACAGACCACATCACCAATTGTTAATTCTTTTGAACTTATTTTCATAACCTGTCCGTCTCTTATAACCTTTGCCATCGGCATCGATAACTCTTTAAGGCTCTGCAAAGAATGTTCTGCCTTAATGGTCTGAACCGTTCCAAGTATTCCGTTCATCGTAATAACAACTAATATTACAACACTGCTTTCCACATCTCCTAATGCTGCTGATACTATTGCTGCAATAATAAGTATTATTACAAGAAAATCTGCAAATTGCTTTAGAAATACCTGAAAAACATTTTTCTTTTTCTCCTCTACTAATTCATTTAAACCGTATTCCTGCTGTCTCTTGGCAATCTCTTCATTTGTTAATGGTTCTGTTTTACCATTTAGTTTTTGTCTGACTTCATTTGATGTCATCTGATACAACTCTTTCATCTCTTACCTCCATTTCTTTGCATAAAACAAAAAGTGTTTCTTCGTATAAATCAAAAATGAGACCTTTACTGCACACAAAATGTACAGTAAAAGTCTCACTATTTAATTACGACGCGGATATGTCGCCATATCGGGATTGACACAGTCGTAAACGTTTTGATTCATAATTAAACGCCAGTTACTCCCTCTTACAAGAGTTTCACAATATTTAATTGGTTCAATGTATTCTACAATATACTATGCAATATTTCAAGACTTATTTTAATTTTCATAATAATATTTTTATTAGCTCAACCTTCGCACATACATATTGTCGCCAATATTCGTCTATTAAAGTAGATTTGACAGATATAAATATTAATGTCTAATTACTCTTTCTGATGAATATCTTTATTATAATCTACCATCATTATATTGTAAATGTAGGAATTATATATCAGAATCTCGTGAGTATGTTTCACAAAATATTTCACTACACATTTTAATTAATTTAATTCTACTATCATTACACATATATCTTAAAACTATAAGTCAGAGGTAAAATATTTATGAATATTATATTATTCTTAAAAGGACTTTTTATAGGTTCTACGATGACCATTCCTGGTGTCTCTGGTGGAACCATGGCTATTATATTAGGTGTATATGAAGATTTAATTCATAACGTCAATCAGATTAAAAAGGAGCCTTTTAAAAGTGTACTTTTTCTTTGCAACATCGGACTGGGCGGGCTTATTGGGTTCGTTGCATTTGCAAGGGTTATATCCTATCTTCTCGCAAATCCTGCAACTGGTATCTATGTCAGAGTTATATTTGCCATCATCGTCTTATGTGGTATTCCGTTATTAGTTAAGAAATCCGGTATAACAAAGCTGTCCATAGTCCATATCCTGTGGCTTTTTCTCGGTCTGTTTCTGGTTCTGTCACTTTCAATTATTCCTAAAGGACTTTTCGCCTCAGGTTCAGGTCTTTCATTTATTATTATGCAGTTTCTCGGTGGCATTATCGTCGCTATCGCTCTGGTACTTCCTGGAATCAGTGCATCTCATATGCTGTATATTCTCGGTCTTTACACCACAGTCCTTGAAAATGTATACACTTTCAAATGGCTGTCTCTTATTCCATTGCTACTCGGAATTATTATCGGTACGTTTGCAACTGCAAATGTGCTAGAGCGACTTATAAATAAATATACTGAGAATACTTATATGGTTATTATTGGTTTTGTGATGGGGTCTGTGGTTGGATTGTTTGGTGGGTGAGGACTGATGGTGTAATTTATACTACATACCATAAGTTATAACAAAAAATCATTAAAATATCAGCGTTACCTTTATTCCTAGCATCTTATCAATGTTTTATTATTGCATTGTCATCTTTTTACTGATATACTTGTTATATACACCAAAAGAAAGAAGGTTACTAAATGGGGAGACCTCAAACAATAAATGGATTAATGCGTCATTTACGAAATGATTGTAATATACAGATAAAAGGTAGTTTTCAAAAGCAACAGTTGATTAGTTATGGATATTATCATGGATATAAGGGATACCGCTTCATAAAAAACCAACATAACCAGATTCCATACACAAACTTTAGCGAAGTGGTCGCTGTTATTGAATATGATAACAATCTGAAAGCAGCTTTATATTCTGATCTTATGTTTATTGAAACCGCAATCAAAAATATTGTCTGTAATGAATCTGTAAATGGCTTAAAAATTGGTACATTTGAATATGTCTACAAAGAGCGCATGAAGGACAATCCAACAAATACAAATTTACAATCTAAACGTCTTAAACTAAGAAACTCTGTATATTTAAAATTATCTACACGCTACCACGATGAAGGGGACAACGATAATCAAATGGTTCGTCATTTTTACAATCGTGGTGAGGATTTACCTCTATGGGTTGTTTTTGAAATATTGTATCTGAGTGATCTTGCAAGATTTTTTGAATGCTTGAACACATCTATGCGCGAACATATAATGACACAATTAGACATGTTTGATATTACTATTGATACTAATAGAAATCTACTAAGTAATATACTATATACCATAAAATCATTACGCAATTCTGTTGCTCATAACAATATAGTTTTTGACACAAGGTTCAAAGATAGAAAAATCAGCTCTGTATTAAAAAAATGGGTTGAAAAAGAGACATGCATTCAAAATATAACTTTATATTCTTTAATTGATTACATAATCATTGTATGTTGTCTACTGAAACGTATTGATTTCAGTTCTCAAAGAGCCAAACAACTTGTTACTGCATACAAGTCACAAAATCAGCTTCTCAAAAAGCAAGTAACTCCAGCTATTTATTCACAGATAATACAACAAAACGTTTCTCAAAAAGTTATAGCTTTAGAAGCATATCTCAACACATAAATAAGAAATATTTATTATTTACCTTGCATATTTTCAGAATTTATTGTATATTATAGTTATTGAAAGAGGTGTATGTTTTCGGACTACACTGGGGAAGTCACTCTGTGGCTTCCTTTTATGTTACTTATTTTTATCTTGCTTCATTTCATCCCTAACACTATCTACAATAGAAATATCCGCTGGTAACCATTCAACATTATATAGTTCATCTTGTGTCAGCCATCTTGCCGCTTCATGTTCTTTTAAGATTATTTTATCAGATTCTAAACTACACCAATAACAAGCCATAGAAAGATGAAACGTATCATAATCATATTCGACCGTGTCGATTAACTTATCTACTGAAATCTTAGTATCCAGCTCTTCTTTAATTTCTCTTATCAATGCTTCCTGTGGTGTTTCACCAGGTTCTATTTTACCTCCAGGAAATTCCCAGCCTCCCTTAAATTCTCCATAGCCTCTCTGTGTCGCTAATATAACAGATTGTCCATTTTGATTTTTTGAACATATTACTGCTGCAACAACTTTTATAATCTTTTTCATATTTTTATTATTAAGCTCCATTCTGTAGATTTTATATTATACTTTTAAAAAGGTTACATTATTTCTTACTGTTTATTGTTTATAATGATATATTGTATAATAATATTCAAATTTTACTATTCAATGAAAATTCGTAATGTGAATTTTTAAATTCCAGTTTCCTAACCCTAAAATCATCAAATTCGGAATTTACTCTTGCACATAGTTTCTGTTACTATATCCATGGTTATCTGTCTGTCAGAAAGGATTACCATGAACAAAAATAAGAATACCATTCATAATCAAAAACATTTAACACTGACAGAACGAATTTATATTGAACAGGAACTGGTACAAGGAAGTACATTCAGCTCCATTGCGTCTATCATAGACAAAGACCCTTCCACCATCTCTAAGGAAGTAAAGCGCGCACGAATTATTGAAGATGCCAGATATACCGGAAAATGTCATGCCTGTCAAAACTATGGTGACTGTTTTCGGAAAAGCATCTGCGGCGATTGGTGTAAATGGCGTTGTCGTAACTGCTATAAGAAAAATCCTACACATGTCTGTCCCGATTTTATTCCCTGGAACTGCGGTCAGCTGGGCAAGCCACCATATGTGTGCAATGCCTGTGACAAGTATAAATGGTGCCCTCTTCCCAAAGCCTTATATGTCGCCAATAAAGCCCAGGCCTCCTATGAAAAAAAATGGACCGATTCCAGAAAAGGTATCAATATGACACCCGAAGAACTTCAAGAATTAAACGATTTGATCTCTCCTTTAGTCCTCAAAGGTCAGCCATTGAGTCATATCTTCGCAGTTCACAAAGATGAAATACCGGTCTGCCGAAGAACTCTATATAACTACTTCGACCAATGCGTTTTCAAAGCACGCAATATCGATTTACCACGTCGTGTCCGTTACAAAAAGCGTAAGAAACGCTCCGAGCCTCGTAAAAAGGATTACCAACAGACTTATCGTAACAAGCGCACTTATATTGATTTTGAACGCTTTATGGAAGCTCATCCGGATACTGACGTAGTTGAAATGGATACCGTCAAAGGCAGCCGTGAAAAAGGAAAATGTCTGCTTACACTTCTATTTAGAAGCTGTAGTTTCATGATTATTATTCTACTCCCTGACTGTACACAAAAAAGCGTCATCAAGGCGATCGATGACCTTTGTGAGACCATTGGAATCAGGACCTTTAAGAAATACTTTCCGGTTATTCTCACAGATAACGGCTCTGAATTTAAGAATCCCTGGGAAATCGAGAAAAACGAAGCCGGCACACACAGAACTTATGTGTTTTACTGCGATCCTTATGTTTCCAACCAGAAGGGGCGGCTTGAAAAGAATCATGAATATATACGTTATATCATCCCAAAAGGTCGGAGCATGTATAAATACACTCAGGAAGATATAAATCTCATGGCCAGCCACATTAATTCAACAGCCAGAGACAGCCTCAATGGTGCATCTCCTTTTGATTTGGCAGACCTGCTTTTGGACAAAAAAATACCGCTTTTAACAGGACAGCATAAAGTCTCCCCAGACAATGTCGTGCTAAAACCGGTACTTATAGAAAACAGTGTCAAAGAAAGAGAGATCCGTCATGAACAATAATCTTACTATTCCATACGACATTTTCCTGGATAAATACTTAGAAGTCCAAAGAGATATCGAATATTTGGAATATAAAATAGCATCATTAAATGAAGAACTTGATGTCTGGCAAAAGGCCTATGAAGACTATGCTGACATCTTAATGGAGCATGGTCTCATATAAAACACTCAAATCTTAAACACAAGAGCAGATAGATAACCACCAAAACTCATCAAAATTTTCTCCGAGACAGGTGGAATTTATTTTTGCCCAATTTTCTCCAACTGTCTGTTTGCCATGCAAACAAACAGACTTGGTACAACGAATTATAGCACTTTTCAAGGTACTTTTGTATAGGGTATCTTCAAAAAAGTTGCTCAAAATCGAAAATACGAGGCCAAATCAACTTGAACTGGAATTTAGTTTTTCATTTGACCTTCAATGAAAATTATTCTATGCCAAAAATTCTTATATTAATAGTAATTAACCATTTACAATGTACTCATATATGTCATCTCTTACACTATGTTTAAGTCTAAAAATAAAATTAACTATTGGCAATTTTTTTCCCTTATTGTTTCTTATAGTTGTCTCATTCCATTTAATTGGCTCGACTTCACCCATATAATAAAAATCGGTACCTTCACCATCGCTTTTCTTAATAAATAAACATATTTTCAAACCTGTTTGCTTATAATTTATTATATCTTCACTTTCTCTGCTATTTAATGACACACCATTTCTAGTCATCCAACTAAATATCTGATTATTTATAAATTCATCTTCATATTTTGTACTATCTGAAATATCACTTTTCTTTTCATATGTAACAAATATAGGACAAGTATTATGTTTAATTCTATATCCATACATTGTAGAACTCTCATCTTTATCCCAGTTCATAAGACGACAAACATCTTTTCTTGAATACTTCTGATACAATACCATATTATTGTCATCATGTTCCGAATATAAATCTTTATATCTTAACATTCCGTATTCGATTAAGTTGTTTAATTCTCTTCTAAATTCCACATGTTTAAGTTTATTCCAAAAGCTAATTGAACGCATAAACATATCCTTAGCTGATTTTTCATCAGAAATCAATTCGATATCTGAATATTTTTTTATATCAGCACCTGCTATAAACTCCATATTCAATATTCGTTTAGCCGAATTATAATCAACTGCCTTATATTTTTCACCAATTTTTTCAAGCTCATTCTTAAATGAATCTTCATTTATAATTCTGTCTTCAATCATCATTTTAAGCATAAGCAATTCATGTGGCCTCTTACCATCTATTATAAGTGCAGAAATAAATGCCAATATCTGCTCTTCTTTTAGTGAAAATGTTATTTTATAATCTTTATCTACCATTCTAAGAAAATTATCATAGGTTTTAGCATAATTAATAAAAAGCATAGGCTCAATTTCACCTAATTTATAAAAATCCAAAATAGTTGGTATCCTTCCAAGTTTATATTTAACCTGATTATACTTATCCGTAAGCATTCGTTTAGTCGTTGTCATTCTATCTATAGATTCAAATATTTTTTTCTTAGTTATTTCTTCAAAATGAATTGTAGAACAACCTGGTATAATTCTTGAACCCTCACGAATATATTTTCTAACTGTATCTTTGTTATAAGTTCTATCTCCTGATAATGCTATTGGAATAAGAAAATTATTATTATAATTGCCAATAAAGTCTAAGACTACTACATATTCTTTATTATCAGATTTTCTAAGACCACGTCCTAACTGCTGCACAAATACAATTGCCGATATAGTTGGTCTTAACATAATTATCTGATTAACTTCCGGAATATCAACACCTTCATTAAAGATATCCACAGTAAAAATATAATCTAATGTTTTCTCCGCATTTGAACTCATATTACCGCAATCCATCTCAAGTCTTTGTATAGCTTCTTCTCTTTCATCCTGTGTATTTGAACCTGAAAGTGCAACTGTATTATATCCTCTCTTATTAAATTCCTTAGATAGTTCCTTCGCCTCCTCATTTCTACTACAAAATATTAATCCTTTTACTCTATCTCCATCATGTCCGTAATATTCTGCCTGCTTTATGATATGATCTACCCTTGCTTCATTTGCCAGAAAACTAAAATCAGAATTATCATCAATAGTCTTTCCATCCACTTCTAAATCGGATATTCCAAAATAATGAAATGGACATAATAAATCTTCCTTCAACGCATCTTGTAATCTTATTTCACTTGCAATATTATGGTCAAATAATTTATATATATCAAACCCATCTGTTCTCTCCGGACTAGCTGTCATTCCTAGCAGAAGTTTCGGTTTAAAATAATTAATAATTTTATGATAGCTCTCTGCACCAGCTTTATGCGTTTCATCAATTATAATACACTCAAATCTATCTCTTTCAAAATTCTCTAACATATTTGAACGGCTCATAGTTTGAATCGTTGAAAACAAATAATCTGCTTCTATTTCCTTATAATTACCTGAAAGTAATCCCGTAGAGATATCAGAAGGTAAAACCTTTTTATATGAGGCTTGTGCCTGTTTAAGAATCTGTTCTCTATGTACTAGAAATAGAACTTTTTTAAAGCCTAATTCACGCATAGCAAATGCCGAAGCATAAGTTTTTCCTGTACCTGTTGCTGATATCAACAAAGCCCTATCACATTTTTTAGCCATTAAATTCTTTAAGTTGGTAATAAACTCAATCTGCATTTTATTAGGCTTTAATTTATAATTCTCAATAGATGTTATTTTTCCCTTATTTGCAATACTCTTCTGCTTTTTAATTATTTCATAATTTACTCTATACTGCTCAATGAATTCATTATACTCAATTGAATGTTCATCATTCCATAATGTATTAAATTCTTCTAATATTTCATTTGCCATTTTTCCTTGTGATGTTGATACAATTTTTGTATTCCATTCACGATTTTTAGTAATGGCACTTAATGTCATATTAGAACTTCCAATTATAATTTTATATATTTCCTGTTCTCTAAATATATATCCCTTTGTATGAAAACCACCTGTTGTATCATTTGTACAAAACATTTTAAGCTCAATATTTTTTAATTCAGATAATTTAGATAATGCTTCTGGTTCACTAAAGTTCAGATAATTTGTAGTTAATATTTTACCTGGAATATTCTTTTCTTCTAATTCCTTTAAAATTTGCAACAAAGGAGTTATTCCACTCATAGTTATAAACGCAACACTTATTGAAAATTCATCACACTTACGCAGTTCATTTTCAATAGACACAAGAACCTTTTTCCCCTTTTTATAATCATTTGAAATAAATTCTGGTCTATATGCTAAATTTGAATTAATATTGCTATCAATATATGCTGTTTCCAAGCCACTTATTATATCTTGTATTTTGTCATTTTCACTTATTATCATTTGCCATTCTCCATTTTTCTACAATCATATTGTTTTTCTACATTGAACTACACATATCTATCATTCTCTCACAGGGACTCCAAAGCCCCTAGTCTCTTTCGCTATCATATAACTTCTGTTCAACTCTATCTCAAATCTAATTATTCTACCTAACTTGCCTATTCCCTACCCCAATGCCACATCTAACACCATCATTACAATAAATCCAATCCCAAAGCCAATCGTTCCGATATTGGAATGTTCGCCCTCTGATACCTCCGGAATCAGTTCCTCGACTACAACATATAACATTGCTCCGGCCGCAAATGATAATACATACGGTAAAATCGGTGTCAGGACATTTGCAAAGGCTACGGTTATAAATGCCGCAATAGGCTCAACTATTCCAGATAATGTTCCGTATAAAAACGCCTTGAATTTGCCATTGCCATCCGCTTTAAGTGGTAATGAAATAATTGCTCCCTCCGGGAAATTCTGTATTGCAATACCAATAGAAAGTGCAATTGCGCCCGCAAATGATATCGCTTTGTCCCCAGATGCAAATCCTGCGAAAGCTACACCAACTGCCATACCCTCTGGTATATTATGAAGTGTTACTGCAAAGACAAGCATTGTCGTTTTTTTTAAATTCGCTTTAATACCCTCAGGTTCATCTGAACCCATATGTAAATGAGGGATAATTCTATCCATTATTAATAAAAATGCCATACCAAGTGCAAGTCCTGTACAAGCTGGTATAAATGCAAGTCGTTTCATTGATGATGACATATCGATTGCTGGTATAATGAGCGACCATACCGATGCCGCCACCATTACTCCTGATGCAAAGCCTAATAATGCCTTTTGAATCTTCGGTCTTATCTGATCTTTAAGGAAGAACACACATGCTGCACCTAATGTTGTTCCTATAAATGGTATAAGAATACCAATAATAATATCTATCATTCAAACCTCCTGACTTTATAAAGCTCATTCTTCTCCTGGCTTTATAAAGTTCACTCTTCTTCATAACATTATATTATTCAATATTTCCATTCTGTTACTTATATAAATACTATGCCAATAACTTTTCTAACTTATTATTTATAACTTACTATTTCTAATTTACCATTTATAACTTACTATTTCTAATTTACTATTTAAACTTATTATTTCATAACTAACTATTCTTAAATTCCTATTCATAATATTCGTCCATACACACCACAAATTCATCAAATATCATCTGGTCAGCAAGTGTAAGTCTGTCATACATCTCATCAATCTGATCTACTGTAAGAATCTTTGCTTCTACTGTTTCTCCAGGTTGTAATTTGATATCTTTAAGTTTCAAATGTGGATTTGCTTCCACATCATATACATCCATAAGCAAGCTGCTGCCATCAATATTCAATTGTCCAAGATAATTGAATTTATCAGGTACTACAGTAATGCCTGTTTCTTCCTTAAGTTCTCTTATTCCTGCTTCTTTGCTGTCCTCATCTGCGCGAACTGCACCTCCTGGGAACTCCCACATTCCTGCAAACGATTTATTTTTATCACGTTTTGTAATAAGAACTTTTTCTCCAATTCTTACTATCATAACTGCTGCTAACACAAATTCTCCATCCGCAGGTTTGTATTCGCCTCTTGTAACCACCTTACCGGTATCTTCGCCATTTTCATTGTATATTCTTATTTTTTCCATTGTAATCTCCATTCCGTAGTAATTTTATCAACTCATCCTGACTGTTCTTATGTCTTTTTCTGGTTTATTCATCAACGAATTTTATAATTTAACAACAGTCATATCATGATGCATTGCAGGTAAAATTTTTTCAATCAAATCCTTTGTCTTAAATCTCAGACTCGATGTGTTAATACATGGATGGCATCCAATATATTCGCCGTCTAATAATTCTTCATCTACCAAAAGTCTTACTGCATTATCAGTGTCATTCATAAGTCCCATAACACTGACTGAACCTGGCGTTA
The DNA here is from genome assembly GCA_902362455.1 of Eubacteriaceae bacterium. GTDB lineage: Bacteria > Bacillota > Clostridia > Lachnospirales > Lachnospiraceae > Bovifimicola > Bovifimicola ammoniilytica. The sequence goes on along the minus strand of CABIWJ010000005.1, from coordinate 153,063 downwards.
TGTCTAAATATTTTTCCATAAATTCAGGCGAAGCAAATGATAATCTCGGACTGTTAATCTGTGATGAGATTTCCTTTGTCTTAAACTTTTTATCGCCAACTATCATCAATAGATAAAATTTAGTTTTCTGGGTATTACATAAGAACAGATTTTTACAAACTGTTGCGTCAAGAATTTTATCTACTTCTTCACAATCTTCCATTGTATTCGCTGCCTCATGGTCTACTCTTTCATATTCAATTGAAAGACTATCTAACAGGTCGTAAACACGAACCTCTTTAGCAAGTCTGTCATCTGTATTTTCAGGTCTTCCTTTAACTAACTGCATTTTTTCCTCCATAATCTTTTGATATTATCATTGAATAACTGCGTTTCTTTCATTATATTCTTTGATTTTATCTATCGTCTGCATTTTTTCATACATATAAATGTAATAATTATTCCGCACACTATTAACGCCATTCCAATAAATGTATTTCTATTATCTTTAACAAATGATTTGGCTTCAGAGCTTCTATTATCTGAGTCTGTTTTATCACTTTTCTGTTTCATAATTCCATTAAGTTCAATAATATTGCTGTCCGAACTCACATCATCTCTATTATAAACCCTCACAATTAAATTTCCAATATCGACATTAATATCTGATAAAGTAACCTCAATGGTATCTTCTGAACTTCTCTTATCATTCCAGATTTTCAGTTCTGAAAATGTCTTACCACCATCTAAAGAATATGAATAATAATTTATATATGAGTCCGAATCTTTTGCACTTACGGAAAATGTTATACTATTATTTCCAATATATTTAAGGTATATGCTGCATTTTTCAGGCGGGGTATTATCAGGATATACTCTTTCTTGTGGCTCGGCAACATCTAATTTCTTATAGTCAGAATAATCCACACCAAGTTCGGTGCTTTTTAATCCAAAATATTTTGCTACGGCAGTCGCATCAAGTTTACCAAACTTCTCCAGATTTTCGATATTTACATTTTCAGCATTATCATTCTCAGTATTTTCATTTACTATGTATCTTCTGTCCTCTTTATTATCCACGTAGCAATGCTCTATAATTACTGCATTTATGCCACGCCACTCATTTTCCCTGATAATTCCGTAATATTCGTCACCGTCATCTCCAATTCTGGTCTTGATTCCACGTATAAGAAGCCCCATTTGTGACAGTTCATTTAGCTCAATATCCGCAAACTGATATCCCGCCACATAGTAACTTCCGATGCTTGGAATCCAGACTTCCGAACCATATTTGCTATGTAGTTCTGATGCATTAAAATGTATGCTAAAGAGAAAATCTGCATTCACACTCTTTGCAAATTCACTCCTTGCCCTTAGTGACATCGACACATCTTCACTATCGTGTGTCAGATATACTTTTATGCCATTATATTTTGACAGTTCTTCATACATTGCCTTCGCAACAATCATATTTATATGTCTTTCTACAATATTACCATTTATTGCACCATCGTCCGATTCGCCTCTTAATCCACCATGTCCCGGATCAATTACGACTACAACATTTCCATTTTCGTCTGCTCCATAGACTTTATTTCCGTAGTTAAGCCCGATTAACATAATGACAATAATTAAGATATATCTTAATATTAATGTCTTAATTTTTAAACCATTATTTACCTGATTAATAAATATTCTCATTTTTCCGTCCCAAATTCTTAATTTCAATAATTTCAGCCTGTATTTTTTCTGCTTCTGAGATATCATGTGTTACCATAATAACAGCTCTTCCATTCAGATATTTTACCACATATCTGATTATATTGTCTTTAAGAATTGTATCCAGACCCTTAAATGGTTCGTCTAGAAGTATTATTTCAGACGACTTCATCATGCATCTTACGATTGCTACGCGTCTCTTCATTCCCCCGCTTAATTCACTGACTATTTTATTACCGACACCCTCTAATCCCACTTCTTTCAGATGCATATCAGCTTCGGCTTTATCAAATCTGCTGCCAAGCACACAATATAGATTCGTATACACATCTGTATTTTCTAACAGACGGTCCTCCTGAAATACCATCGACACCTTCCCCACAAATGTAATTTTCCCGCTATCGGCTTTCTCAAGACCTGCTATTATGCGAAGCAGCGTTGTCTTGCCAATTCCTGATTTGCCATAAATGCAGATTCGTTCACTTTCGTTTAAGTTAAATGAAATATTTTCTAATACCTTTTGTTTTCCATATGATTTTGTAATTTCCTTAATCATTAAAATATTATTATTTTCTAATTTCTCATATTCTCCCTTTTTCTTATGTGATTTATCTGCTTTATTCTCATTCTCTGCTTTTCTGCTTATATTGGTTTTTTCAATAATACACGATAATTTATTTAATAAATATATGCATACGCCTTCAAAAAAAACACTCATAAGCACAATTACAACCGTCCACGCAAATAGCTCATCTGTCATCAGATATAATTTCGATTTATATAATTCGCTGCCTATCGATTGGAAAGGCAGTCCTATTATTTCTGCTGCAATTCCTGCTTTAAAGCAGAAACCAAGTCCTATCTTGCAAGCCGACATAAAACCACTGACTAATGCGGGAACATAGATAAATCTAAGCCTTCTTAAAAGACCTACATTAAATATATCTGCCATTTCTAATAAATTATTATCAACATTATCGAAGCTCTGCAATATATTTATGTAAACCACAGGTGTTACCATTACAAATGAAATTAATACCGATAGTTTGTCTGATTTGACCCATAAAAGTGCAAGAATTATAAACGAAGCTACCGGTACGGTCTTTAGCAAACGCATAAATGGTGACACGAGCACATCAATAATTTTCACAAATGAAGATATAATTGCTGAAAATGTTCCGGCTATTAATGCAAGCAGAAAGCCTTTTGCTATTTTACTGAATGTATTAAATATTGTCTGCCAGAAGCCCGCCCTTTTACCGATTCTTATTAATGCTTTATATGTTGCCTCAGGCGATGGCAGAAATATACTGCTGTTTATTTTCAATGATAAAAAATGCCATACAAAAAGCCAGAAACATATTGCTGTTATTGTAAGGACAATTTTTTTCACAATATTATTCAGACTTTTCATATGGCCTCCTATTTTAGTTTACATAATAAAATGCATCATCAGGTAATGTTCCACCTACTGCTTTCGCATCTGCATCAAATAAAACATTTAAGTAAGAAGAGATATCTGATTTCATCTCATCTCCTGATTCAAACTTGATATTACAGTAAGGAATCGCCTTCTTAGCTATAGCTGCTTTGAATATATCATATTTCTCGACTAATGCTGCTGCTTCATCTACATTTCTGTTAACATATTCTGTTGATTCCTTATAGTCTGCTAAGAATTTGTCAAATGCTGCTTTATTCTCTTCAAGGACTTCATTTCTGACAATTACTACACCTGTTACAAGTGAACCGCCTGAAACTTTTTCCCACTCTTTAGTCATATCCAGAACTATTTTCATATTTTCGTTCTGTGCAAGAACTGTTGTAACATATGGCTGTGGAAGCATTGCTACTGCATCTGTCGCTTCACTCATAGCTGCTGCCACTTCAGTTGCCTCTGATTTGTATTCTATCTTAACATCTTCGCCCGGTTTAAGACCGTTTTTCTCCAGAATATAATTAAGCGTATATTCAGGTGTAGTTCCCTGACCTGTAGTTATAATTGTTTTTCCTTTAAGGCCAGTTACTGTTGAAATATCATCTGATGTAGAAATCATATAGAGTACACCAAGTGTATTAATGGCTGCGACTTTAATTCCACCATTTGTCTTATTATACAATACCGATGCAAGATTGCAGGGTACGGCGGCAATATCTATATCACCTTTTACAATTCCTGCTGTTATCTCATCAGCGGCACCGTATACTGTAACTTTGTATTTGTTATTATCATTAGTCTGGGTTGATGCACTATCGTCCCATGCTTTAACAAAGCCAATTGCTGTAGGTCCTTTTAACATTGCAATATTATATTCTCTTGCATCTTCTGCCGTAAATGAAATTCCATTATCTTTATTATCTTCATTATTCTTAACTGTTTCCTTATCATCTTTACCTGTGGCTACACTGTTAGTCGTTTCTTTCTGAGTTTTATCACCGCCACAGCCTGCTAATAATGTCATTGCAAACATCAAGGTTAAAATAACCGCTGAAATTCTCTTTGTCATTGATTCTTCCTCCTGTTTCTGCTTCTTTCAAAGGTATTTTTAGAATTATTTCTTAGAATATACAGTTTTAACTGATATTCCCTTAATCATTCCAAGTTTACCGGATAAAGAACTGATAACATCATTAGGTGCATCTATTACGATGCTTATAATATTCACCTGTTTCTCTCTATATGGAATTCCCATTCTGCCAATTATGTAACTGCCATAATTATGTAGAATCTCGTTTACATTTTCCACAGCATTTGTGTCTTCTACGATAATCCCTATCAATGCAATTCTAGTTTCCATTTTTCCTCCATTTACTATAGAATTCCTGGTAACGAATAAAGAATGTCGCTTGCGACATTCTTCGCCTGCGGCGGGTTGCTATAGCAACATTTTCTGCTCCACCGCAGCGCGATCCTCGCGGAGCGTTTTTTCCTTACCATGACAATTCCAACAAAATTTCCTGGTAAGGAAAAAACTCTGCCATAAGCAGAGTCAATAATTCTGAATAATCCTATAGTTATAGTATTGTATTCTTATTGCACTCAATGCCTTTACATACGGTATTCCGGTTTGCTTAGTACGATTAAGTATCTTTAATGGCTTTGCCCTTAACTTTATTTTCCTTTAGTTTCGAGTTCAGCACTAATGGCATTATACATTTTTAATTTATTTTTTACAAGTATTTAGTTGAATATGGTTGAATATAACAGACAGATTTCTTGACGATTTTTTTCAATAATGTTATTATTAGACTAATAGAAATAGTGCGTTATTATTTTGAGAAGAGGTGTTGTATTATGTGGAACTATTCAACAAGTTTATATGAAATGCAACAATATATTATCAAAATTTTTGAAGATAAAATGCGACTACATGCCAAGATATCTGATATTATCGACTTATCTTACGATGACTATATGTGTCTGCTTAATAAGATACACCAGATTAAAACAATTGAAGAGATTGATCATTATAATCTCTCAATATTGGTCTGTTTTACAATATCCTACAAATTTAACCAGCAGGACAGTTTCTATAATACTATGAAATCTATTGTATTATCTATGCCACAGCATCATACCAGATTTATTTTAGAGTCACTAAATACTACCTGCTATGATTATCAGATTGATACTTTTGACTACACGCTTGATAATCTGCCGGTAATTAAGGAAATAATAAAAATACATGCAAACTATTAATTACAACTTTTATTTATATTGATTAAAATTAATAACTCCCTATGAATGCTATCGCAAATATTCATAGGGAGTTCTCTTTTTATATATTTACTTACAAATTTAAGTCAAATATTATTTTGCTGATGTTGTCTCATTTTCTGTTGTTGACTCAGCTTCTGTCTCAATTTCTGAATCTGGAACTACTTCAACATAATCAGCAAGTTTATAATAAACTTTTCCACAGATTAAATCATCTACTGTAGACTGTTTATCATAGTCAACCTGATATGCTGCTATATCAGCATATTTTCCTTTACTGTGATCTACCATAGCCTGTGCTACTGTATTGTATTCATCTTCAGAAATCTTAATGCCTTCTTCTTTAGCAATACTGATTAATACAAGATAGTTCTTGAATATCTTTGTATAATACTCATCAAATTCTTCTTCTGAAGATAATCCATAGTAGTATGATATAAGTGTTGCAAAATCAGCGCCATTGCTTTCTGCTGCTTCTTTAATAGGTGCTTTAATTTCATCTAAATATTCATTAAGTTCTGCTTCATTAATTTCTGTTTTTGTTGCATCTGTTATCTCACTAACAATTTTAGATGCAATATTTGAAACTTTGATTCCTTCTGTAATTGCATCATAATACTCATCTGCTGTTTTAACTGATTTACCATTTAAGAAATATTCGTGTAAGAAGTAATATATCTCGTCTGTGTTGTCAGCTACGAACTGGTCATTGATTCCAAGAATATAATTAACTTTTACAGTAAATACAACATTTTTACCAGCAACATCTTTATTCTGGTAATCATCAGGGAATTTTAAGTTAAGGTCAACTGTTTCACCTGTCTTAACACCTTTAAGTCCATCCTCGAATCCATCGATAAATGAACCTGTTCCGATACCAAGTAATGAACCTGAAGCTGTACCGCCTTCGAATTCTGCGCCATCAATCTTACCTGTATAATCGATATTTACAATATCAAATTCTTCAACTGTACCCTCTTTCTGAGTTACATTTGTTGTATCAACTGTAAAATATCCTGATGTAATAAGGAGACAATTAATCTTCTTCTTTGTTGCTTCATCAATATCGACTGTAGATTCACCAACTTTTAGTCCTTTGTATTCAGCTAATGTAACTTTAGATTTGTAATCTGTACCTGACATATCTGCCTTTGTATTAGCTACTTTTCCTACATTTCCTGAGCTTGCACTCTTACCTTTATCCTTGCCACATGCTGTAGCTGTAAATGCCATCGCAATACAAAGACCTAAGGCTAAAATTCTTTTTCTCATTAATATCCCTTGCATTTCGTTCCGTAACGATATAATCACATAATATATCTGAGATTTTATTATGTAATTAATGCATTTTCCTTTACTTTTAATATTTTATCCACACTAATGCGAACACGTACTCTCATTTATACCATAATTATTTACAAAATAAAAGTATCTATGTATATTTTTCACATAATTTTCAAATTATTTGTTAATTCTGCACAAATCTTTCACGACTTCGCCAGCAATAATAAGTCCTGCTACCGATGGCACAAATGCAACGCTTCCGGGAATATCTCTTCGTTCTGTACATTTATGTGCGGCACCCGGAGGACATATGCAATTAGAGCGACAGCTTATAGCCATATCTTCTATCGGTCTTGTAGGCATTTCTTCTGAATAAACAACCTTTAATTTCTTCACGCCTCTTTTCTTAAGTTCACGTCGCATAACTTTAGCAAGTGGGCATACCTTTGTCTTGTATATATCAGCTACCCTGAACATACTTCCGTCGAGCTTGTTACCGGCTCCCATACTGCTTATAATCGGTACGTTCATCGCCTGCGCTTTCATTACTAATTCTATCTTTGCAGTTACGGTATCTACCGCATCTACAACATAATCGTATTCCTCAAATGGGAATTCATCAGAATTCTCAGGTAAAAAGAAACATTGATGTAATCTTACATCAGCCTGTGGATTGATTTCAAGTATTCTGTCTCTCATCACTTCGGTCTTATATTTACCCACTGTTTTTCTCGTAGCAATAATCTGTCTGTTCAGATTCGTAAGGCATACTTTATCATCATCAATCAAATCAAATGCTCCGACTCCACTTCTTACAAGTGCTTCACATACATAACCTCCGACTCCTCCGATTCCGAATACTGCGACTCTGGAATTCTTTAATTTCTCCATTGAATCTTTACCTAATAATAATTCTGTTCTTGAAAATTGTGTAAGCATATGTATTCTCTCCTGAAATTATTTTCTATTTAAACGATTGCATAATTAACTTTGCAAATCAGATACTTATTCAAGCATTTCCTCTATTATATCATAGTGCCTGTCAATCGCCCTGAATGTTTCATCACATTCTTTTTGCATTATATTCATATATATTTCTTTGTGACATTCAACTAATTCTTCTCTTACATCATTATCTGCACGTTTAATGACATAATCAATCCATTCCCGGTACACTTCCGTAATCGCTTCCATAATTATAATTAACAGGTTATTCTCCGTTAATATAATCAATTCGTTATGGAATTCCCTATCGGTATCAGATAACCTCTTTCCTTTTAAATCCTGCATTTTGATAAGCAGTTTATTCAGATTATCCATTCTGTCCTTCGGTACGTTTTTCTCAATTAACAGGCTGCATACTGACTTCTCCATTGTTCTTCGGAATTCGCATATATCCTTCTTAGAGATACTTCCTAATGCAAGCATCATTATTATTGTCTGCCTTATTGACTGTCCTGCATTTTTCGAAATATAGTTGCCTGAACCCTGTACTCTGTCAACTAATCCCATTCCACTTAGAATACTTATAGCTTCTCTTGTTGAATTTCTTCCGATTCCAAGTTCCTGTGCAATTATACGTTCTGCCGGAAGTTTACTTCCCACCTGTAGTGAACCATTCTGCATTAAATCATAAATATATTTAACTGCCTTTTCATATTCCTGAGTTGTATTTTCCTGCATAGCGGTGTATTAACCTTTCTGATATTATTTTCTGGCATTTATATAATTTTCAATTACATCTACCACACCATCCACACCAAGTGCGGAAACATTCAGACAAACGTCATAATTTTGCGCCATTCCCCATTCTTCTCCGGTGTAGTATTTATGATATCGCTCTCTTCTGTCATCGGTCTGCATAATCAGGTTATGTGCCTTTTTAACAGATATGCCATGCTTATCTGAAATAACTTTCTCTCTGTCACTTATGTCTCCCGTCAGAAATATTGAGACTGCATTTTCATTATCTTTGTAGGCATAATTTCCGCATCTTCCAAGAATAACAAAATTATCTTCAGGAACGATATCTTTCAATGCTTTTTTGGGTGTTTTCATATATATGCTGTCATCATCAGTCATTGATATTGTGTGAAGTAACATATCCATAGGTATCTCACTGTAATAATCAGGATATTTATCATATAACCCTTTTTGCTTCGCTATTTCTGAAATGCGTGCTTTATTATAGTATTCCATATTGTATTTCTCTGCTAATTTATGTCCTATTATGTCACCATTACAACCACATTTACGTCCAATTGTTATAATCATAATTGTCCTCCTAGTTCTATTTAATTACATAAAATTTGCAAATACAGACGAAAGTACAACTGTCAGAATTCCTGTTACAGCTATTGCAAGACTGCTCATTGCACCCTCTATCTCACCTATTTCTATTGCCTTAGCCGTTCCAACAGCATGTGATGAAGCACCAAATGCAAGTCCTTTTGAAACCGGCTCAGTTATTCTGAATATTTTGCATATCATTTCGCCAAAAATATTTCCAAGGACTCCGGTTACAACGATTACTGCAACGGTAATTGTAACATAGCCACCTAATTCTTCCGACACGCCCATACCTATCGCAGTTGTTATAGATTTTGGTAACAATGTAACATAGTCTTTGTGCGAAAGTCCCATTATCTTAGCTAATACAAATACTGTACCAAGGCTTGTAAGCACTCCTGAAGTTATTCCTAATATGACAGCTTTATAGCTTCTCTTTAATAACTCCCACTGTTCGTATAAAGGAATTGCTAAGCATACCGTTGCAGGTGTCAGAAACCAGCTTAAATACTGTGCACCTTTGTTATATGTTTCATAATCTACTCTTGCACATACAAGTACAACTATTGTAAGCACAATCGAAATTAATAATGGATTAAATATACCTAATTTGAATTTCTTCTTTAATATAGAGCCAGCCAGATAGGCAAGGAGACTGATTGTAACTCCTGCAAATAGTGAGTTCTGAAACAACTCATTCATGTCTTGTTTCCTCCTTTTTCTTTCCTCTTCTGATTATCCATTGGGATGTTCTTCCCGTAGCTATCATAACTGTTACAATTGATACTACTGTTATTATGCTTACTGGTAATAACACAGGCTTTAAATTCACCCATGATGACATAAGTCCTACTCCTGCCGGAATAAACATAACCGGCATTATTTCGATTAGAAATTTACCAACATCCTTCACTGCCTCTAATGGAATTATTCCTGTAAGAAGTCCTATAAATAAAATCATCATACCGTATATGCTTGCTGGTATGGGCAATGGAAGAAAATATTTTAATATTTCTCCGATAAATGATATGGCTAAAATCATTAAAAACTGGCGCAAATATTTCATAGTTCTCTATATGATGCATTAATTGTTTCTATCTTGCAGATATACCTATATTATGCTTGGTTGCAGGTCTATAATAAACATCCTCATAATTCCTTTATCTAGTGCAAGTAAATGCCGTCCTCTGCAAAGTCTATTACGTTGCAGTAAATCAAACGCACTTCGCTTGAACGGTGATTTACTGCAACGCTCTTTTACATATGACGGCATATAACTTGCACACGATACGTCATAAATCGTATATTTATTATAGACCTGCAACCAAGCTTTAATATCCAGCTATTTAGCAAAGATTAGAAACAATTAATACATCATAGTCTCCTTTCCTGTTTATACTTCTAATATTCATTTGCAAATATTTATACTAAAATTGGTAGTACCAATTCATTATAGACACTCATATTTACTATGTCAAATATTTTTCTTACTAATTATCTTTTTTAATAAATGCCAGTTCTTCACCAACTATTGTTCTGATTTCGTCTATGATATCTTCACATAATGATTTCTTAATACCTGCCCCTGTTCCAACATTCATCAGTTCTTTTTCTCCGGGATTTTTTCCATTACCATCAACTGATGTCGTATGCTCACCATAATAAGTATTACTGTAAGTGATATCGTATGCAGGACTTAGTCTCCAGCAATCCTCATCTTCATTATATAAAAATGTAAAGTTCTTAGCATGGTCATCTCTATTATGTGCAAATACATTAAAACATGCTCTTCGAAACATATTTTCCATATCTTCTGCATTTCCTCTTGTAAGTACATGGGTAAGCTTCATTAACACACTATAATCCAGACATGGAGACATAAAATCTGCTTCTAATATTGCAGCCGCCGTAGCCATGTGAACTTTTTTCATTTTACCTTCATATGGTATTCTGTCAAATCTCACTGTTCCGAAATATCCGTCACAAATTTTCGATGGAAATAGCCTTGTTTCTGTCATTTTTATACCACATTTTCTTGCACATTCTGAATAAATGTATTCTCGTAATCCACAGTTTGGGCCATCGATTCCCGCCAAAAACTTTATAATCCAATCCTTATCTTCAATATGTGTTAATATCTTCGGTCTTGCACCTCCACTACTGCCTCCTAACTTATATAATATGTCCAAATCAGGCGAATATTCTGTTTTAAGAACTTTCTGGCATTGTTTTGAAAGATAATCCAAATCATCTATTTCTTCATTTTCTATTATTCTGTAATCAGGTTCATATTCCAAGGCTCCCATTCCTGATGTACCAACTAATGCAAGCCTGTCAAGAACAGTTATATCCTCAGTAATCTTATATTCCTTTAATATCCTGTCTAAAAGCAGTTGTCCCCATGCATCAGGCAAACTATCTGCAAATATGCCAAATAATCCATTAAAATATCGTTTCCCGGGGATAAATACTTTTTTCTCAAGTGGTAGTGAAAACGGACTTATTGCAAAACCATTAACTAACCATTCATCATCATATGAAAATGCCACTTTACCATCCGGTGTCATTGCAAGTGTTCCTACATATCGGTCAAAACATTTTACCTTAAGAGTTTTTAACCCCAACCTAATACTATCTTTGTTCATTGATAACCTCCTGTATAGAATTATATGTGACTTCCGTAAATAAGGCTTTGATTCCATTTACAGCATCTAGTACGACAGCAATTTTTGTCAAAGAAATAAGACTGATATTTCCTGTTTCCTCAAATCTCTTTATTGAACCATAGCTTACCCCTGATAACTTACTTAGCTTTTGTTGTGATATCCCCTTTCTCTTTCTTATATTCTTTGCATTAGTTGCAACTAGCATATTTATCTCCTGTGGTGTTTCCCATATATATTTTTGCATACTAATCTCCATTTTAAATCGACTTATTGTTAATATAATTATAGCTAATATATTAGCTTTTTTCAATATATTTATTAAAATTAGATAATATATTAGCTATTTTATATTTTTCTTATACTTCCCCACATTTTTATCTATTGTTTTTCTTACATAATCTGAATTAGTTTCTTTCATTACTTTTCACCTTTTTCTGTTTCCTGAATAATATAAAATATAATTTTTCATATGTAATCGAGGTTAGTGTGAACACAAAACATTATATTACCGACAGGTATCACCCTTTGCCCCCTGATTATATCCCAGAAGATTTAGTAAGAGCGCCTGTTCCGTTCATAGCACCTGTATATGATATGAAGCGATGCATTTCCTTAGTCGCTTATGAGCCACTCCGCAAAATGTTCAAAGCCTGTTTTAAAGAAGGGCTTAATCTTATGGGAATCTCAGCTTTTCGTTCATACGACAGACAAAAAGAACTCTATGAAAACAGTGTTCGTGAACATGGGCGTGAATATGCATATTCACATGTAGCAATGCCAGGTACCAGCGAACACCAGACAGGTCTTGCAATCGATGTCTCCTGCCCTGGCGTTGACTACGACTTATGCGAAGAATTCGAAAAAACTCCTGAGGGAATCTGGCTTAGGAAGAATGCCTCTGCCTTTGGTTTTACATTCAGCTTTACCAAAGAAAATTCATCTTTCACCGGATACGTCAATGAACCATGGCACATAAGATATATTTGTAAAGATGCTGCTTATTATGATTTATAGTTTTTCATAGCACATCATTTTCCTGCACATATATCAATTATCTGTATATACTGAATTACACATATAAAATATTTTTATAAATGTATCTTAATATCTTCTATCTGTCGTTTTTCATTCGCCAGTCGATACATCTTCTCAGATAATGTACATAATCAGGATTTTTACACATTCCTTTACCCGGTGTATCAGAAATCTTTGCAACATCCATACCGTTACATGCCGTTGTTTTCATTACGATATTGAGTGGATGAACATCTGTATCATTCGAAATATAAGTTCCTATTCCGAAGGCAACTCTTGCTTTGGTATTAAAATACTTGTTAAGTCCGTCAGCACGTTCGAAATCAAGGCTGTCGCTAAAGAGCAATGTCTTCGTCATAGGATTTATCCCAAGACTTTCATAATGTTTAAGCATCTTGTCGCCCCATTCATAAGGATCACCACTGTCATGTCTGACACCCGAAAATAATGTTGCATAAGTAAGCTGGAAATCTTTAAGGAAGCAGTCAGTTGTTATCGCATCCGCTAACGCTGTACCATTTAAGATACCATATTCTTTTACCCATGCATCTAATGCATACCAGTTAGAATATGCTGGATTATGTTTATGATTACCCTGTCCTACGCACATAATCCACTCATGCGCCATCGTACCAACCGGTGTAAGATTATATTTCTTAGCAAGATATACATTTGAAGTTCCAACGAATTTTGAGCCGGGATATTCATTTTTACTAAGTAAATCTACTGCAAGTTCCTGGGCTTTGGCTGACAATCTTCTTCTAAGACCAAATTCACTAAATGAACCGATATTATATTCACCTGTGCTTATTTTCCTGATTTTTTCATCTAATCTATTCTTAAAGCTATTAAGAAGTTCATCATAATTATATTCCATTCTGAAATACACTTCATTAATGATTGCAAGTGTAGGAATCTCATACATAGAGGTATTAAGCCATGTGCCTTTTGCCTCAATTGAGAGACCACACTCTGCATCTGTTGTTATCTCGAAATCTTCATATCTTGGCTGCCAGAGTCTTAAGAAATCCACATAACTTCCCTTAATCCACTTAATATTATGAAGATATTCAAGCTCTTCTTCTGTAAATCTAAGTCCGCAATATGCCTTTATCTGCTCTTTTATTTCCTCTACTACTTCTTTTGTAAAATGCACATCTGTATTTCTGCATTTGAAAGACCAGGTAGTCTTATAATCACTAAATTGATGGTATATCGCCTGTCCCATACTGAATTTATACATATCAGTTTCTAATAAACTTGTAATAATCTGATTTAATTTCATAATAATCCTCATTTCTGAGCGACTTGTCGCAAAGAGGCGCTGAGAAATTCGCGCAGGCGATTTCTCAGCTGCCATAAAAGCTATTTGTTTTCGCTCAGAAACAAATAGCATGGTGAAAAATAACCGCATCAGCATTATTTTCACACTTTTCTCCTATTCTACACTATCTCAACCTGACACATTTTCATTGCTTCAATTGCTGTTCTATGCGATTCCTTAGTTACGCAGGCACATGCATTTTCTATAACTCTTACCTTTGTCTCCGGAATTGCTGCTTTCGCAAGTAATACATTACTAATCACACAGATTCCTGTACATACTCCTACGAAATCTATGATATCTTCTTCGTTTACATTTTCAGATAACAGCCTTGCTAACTCCATACTTCCAAATGATGGCTTGTTAATAATAATCGGCATATTTTCTTTCTGATTCAGATAATTTATAATTTCTGAAGTTTTATATTTATTTTCTACTGCACTCATTATATCTGAATCTATCTCAAAACCTTTCGTTCCCTCTATACAATGAACGACTGGAAGATTCTTACCCTCCCGGGTATCAAGATAATTCTCCTGGTGCGTATCTCTTGTAAGAATAATGTCTGTATACTTTTCATTATTCACAATTTCTATTATATTATTAACTACAGCCTGACAGTCCGCATTACCAAGTGGACCTGTTATAAAATCATTCTGCATATCTACAATTACTAATATTTTCTTCATATATTTTTCTCACTGTCTCCATTTCTACTAACGTTTATATTTATATAAAGCTGATGACTTATTACCTGTTATCGATATTCCTTTTTTGTCTAAAAGTCTGACTTTATCGATTATTTTTTCCCTGAAATTCGTCTTATAAAGTTTCTTACCCAGAATAACTTCATACACCCGTTGCAAATCAGGAAGTGTAAATTCCTTTGGTACAAGGTTAAATGCAACATCGGAATATTCTATTTTATTCTTAAGCCTCGTAAGCCCTTCTAAGATTATCTCCGAATGGTCAAATGCTAATGCATCATCACTGACTAAGTCAGGCACATAATTCTCAACTTTTATTACGCCATTCTTAAATGATTTCTTCTTAAGATTGTATCTGATTTCAATATTCCTATCCTCATTCCGAAGAATCAGATTCCTGTCCGTAAATCTTATGTCAAACCATAAAGCCTCTTTAGCATCATCTCCGGCCTTAACTTTTCCCTCGACTTTCGTCTCTGGTACAAGTGCCATATACGCAATATCTATAACTCTCATTCGAGGGTCCCTGTCCGGCTGGCTCATTGTATAAAGCTGTTCTAAATAAATATTTCTAAGTCCCGTTTCTTCTTCAAGTTCCCTTGAAGCTGCACTATATGCCGATTCATCTATCTCCACAAAACCTCCAGGTAATGCATAACAATCTATGTATGGATGGTTTTTACGTTGAATCAGCAAAGTTTTCAGTCCGTTAAACGACTTATCCATTGCAAGAATCAGCATATCTACTGTCACTGATGGTCTCTCATAATCACTTGGCCTGTAACCTGCCAGAAACTCTGCTTCGGTAAGCCCAGCAGCATTTCGTTTTTCTAATATGCCTTTTCTACCACAATCTTGTTCTGGTAAATTCTCCTTACTACGTTTTTTTTCCATATTCCATTTCTCCTTAAAAGTATCTTTTTACTACTTTCGTTCTATAACAATATCACTATGTCATATTAATGTCAAGAAGTTTTTATAAAAAAGTATTTTTTTACTACTTTAATGATATTGTTTATATAACTCAGACTTTGCACATACATATTGCAGACTATATTCATCTGTTAAAGTAAATTTGACAAATATAAATATCCAAATACCTCTCAATATGTTATAATGTATAGGATTAAAGTGTTAAAAAGTAATTCAATATGTTCTCTTGCTATATTCTTATATGCGTATACGATATGTATTCTTGTATACAAGATGCTTATTACTTCTTTAATATTTAATTTAATACTAATAAATTTTATGGAGGACTTATGTTACGACTTTTTGGAATTGCAATATTTCTGGTAATATTTTTTATTCTAAGTATACCCATATATCTTATTGAATGGATACTTAGTAAATGCAATGTTAAGGCAAGGGATAATTCAAGCAAATTCATTGTATCGATGGGCTTTAGAATTTGTCTGTTTATAGCGGGTGTTAAAATCGAAGCAACCGGGGTTGAGAATATTCCAAAGGATAAAGCCTGCTTATATGTTGGTAACCACAACAGCTTTTTTGATATCTTAGTATCATATGTTACTATCCCATATAATGTCGGATATGTAGCGAAAAAAGAGATTAACAAAGTTCCATTTCTTAATCTGTGGATGAGAAATATCAGTTGTCTTTTCTTAGACAGAGATAATATTAAAGAGGGACTTAAGACAATATTAAAAGGTGTAGAACAGATTAAAGGCGGTGTGTCAGTATTTGTTTTCCCTGAAGGAACACGTTCTAAAGACGGTAAAATGCTTCCTTTCAAAGAGGGAAGTATGAAGATGGCAGAGAAATCTAAATCGCCTATTATTCCTGTCGCGCTTACAGGTACAGCAGATATTTTTGAAAATCATTTTCCTAAGGTTAAACGCGGAAAAGTAACTATTGACTTTGGTAAACCAATTATAATCGAAGAATTAGACAAAGAAGATAAGAAATTTCTTGGTGCCTATACACAGAGTAAGATTCAGGAAATGCTTGACGAAAGGGCTTAGACTTAAAAATGAAAGTTAATTACCATACACACACCTGCCGCTGTAAACATGCCGGTGGAACGGAAGAAGATTATGTATTGGCTGCTATTAAAAGCGACATTAAGATTTTAGGATTTTCCGACCACGCACCATTTCCTGATGGTGAAAATTATGGTCTTAGAATGGAATATAGTGAATTAGATGATTATCTTAACGAACTTGACCGCCTTAAAGAAATATATTCTGACAGAATTACTCTTTACAAAGGATTAGAGATTGAATATTTTCGTAAGAATCTTAATTACTATGAAGAACTTCTTACGAAACGCGGACTTGATTATCTGTTACTCGGCGAACACACATATATGTCTGATAATAATTCTTCTAAAAGCATTTATTCCGCTGACAGCACTGAATGTTATTTAGAATATGCTAATGCAATAAGCGAGGGACTTGCAACTAGATATTTTAAAATTCTTGCACACCCTGATTTGTGTATGATTAATCCTTTTGCATGGGATTATAATTGCGATAAAGCATTTGACATTATATTAGAGGCCGCATCCAGATACGGAACCATCATAGAATTCAACGCTAATGGAATACGACGTGGACTTACCGATTATCCTGATGGCAAACGATATCCTTATCCTGATAACCGCTTCTGGTCACGCCTTAAAGGTAGTGATATTAAGGTAATCGTAGGTTCAGATTGTCATAATCCGTCAGTTATATGGGACGAAGCCGTAAATCTGTCATATAAAACATTGGCTGACTTACAGCTTACACCTTTAGAAAATATTTTCCGGTAAATGCCAATTTGCCAGACATTATCTGGCAAATTAAATATACAAAATACTATTTATTTTCTGTTTAGTAATACTAATCTTTATTCTAATTAAATACTATGCCAGATGTATACACTGGATTAAAAGTATCCAAGATAATCCATAATAAGTAACTACTGCAACTAAATCATTTACAGTTGTGATAAGTGGTCCTGAGGCTACTGCCGGGTCCACTTTTATTTTATGGAAGAATAATGGCACTAAAGTTCCAACAAGGCTTGAAATAATCATAGATACTAATAATGATATTCCAACACAACCAGATATCATAAATGCATTAAATAATGTGTAGCCCTTGAAGAAACTAATGTAAAGTCCCAGACAAACAAGTGACAATATGCCAAGAAGCATACCATTACTAAAGCCGACTTTCACTTCTTTTATAATTAATGATAATTTATCTTTACCCTTTAAGTCCTCGTCCATAAGAACACGAATTGTTACAGCCAAAGACTGTGTTCCGACATTTCCTGCCATATCAAGTACCAAAGACTGGAAGCATATTATTATCGGCAGCACTGCCACAACATTTTCAAACGCACCCACAACTGTCGAAACTCCCATTCCTAAGACCAATAATACTATAAGCCATGGCAAACGTTTACGCATACTTTCTGTTGTGGTTTCTTTAAGGTCCTCTTCTGCAGTCAGACCAGCTAATTTAGCATAGTCCTCACCCATTTCATCATCTACTGCCTCAATTACGTCCTGTGCAGTCAGAATACCTATTATGTTCTTATCAGCATTTAATACAGGAAGTGAATCTTCTGCATAATCTTTTATCTTCTCGATACTCTCAGAGATATTCTCATGGTCAAGTAAATATGGATAAGAATAACTGATAATATCATCAAGTTCATCATGCTCTCTTGCTATAATTAAATCTTTTAAATCAATGACACCACAATATTTATCAGCTTCATCTACAACATAGATTGTAGAAATATTATCATTCTCTCCTGCCTGTTTAATCAATTCATGCATTGCCTGACGGATAGTAAGATTTTTAGATATTTTAATATAATTCGTAGTAATCAGACTACCGATTTCTTCCTCGTCATATGAATTTATCAAACGGATATCAGCTTTAACATCTTCTTTCAGAATTGGTCGCAACTGACTTTTTATATTTTCATCAATATTTTCTAATAAATCGACCGCATCATCTGAGTCCATCTCGTTGATAATTGTGGCTAATTTATCGATTCCTAATTCTTCGATATATTTATCAGGTTCTTCAATATAAGAAAATATATTAGATATCGTTTCTGCATCAAGATTATTATATAATTTAATACGTTCTTCTTTAGTCAGATATTCAAGACTTTGTGCGATATCATTCTCATGGTAATCACTTAATTTTTCTAATAGCTCTTCTTTATTAAGTCCACTTCTGATAATAGATACGATATTTTCAACATACATTGGTTCTTTTAATACTTCTTTTTCCATTTTAAGCCTCCATTCCCCCTAAAAAAGGGCATAAAAATTCCATCGTAGTAAAATACTACACAAACATCTGTGGTTGTGATATTTCTAACGATGGATAAGGCCTAAAATATATATCTAAAAGGCATACATACAGACACTTGAAATATATTCCAAGTCTGTTCCATCGTTATATGTACTTCGACTATTACTATCACAACTGTCCATATATTTCGCCTCCTTTTAATTTAGCATTAATTGAATTACCTTTTTAACCAATGTTGATTATAACACCCTGACCACCAAATGTAAACCTCATCTGATTAATTCTCATAATCTATAAACTGTGCAAATGACACATCTAAATTGCCCTTTATTACACCGAATTCATATCCGTTAGCCTTATAATATTCAATTATTTCAGGTAAAGCAGCAAGTGTTTCAGTTTTAGTTCCGCTGTCATGTGCTAACATTACAATATGATTTTTTCCCTCTGATTCAGCTTGTATCTTAGCAATTATACTGTCTTTCGTTGCTTTGGCGCTTCCGTCACCCACACTTACATTCCAGTCCACGAAATCATATCCATTAGTTTTCATATCTTTTGCAATTGATTTTACAATACTCTTTCCATAGCTGTTTGTACTTCCGCCCGGAAATCTGAAATAATTAGGTGTTGTACCTGTTACATTTTTAACATACTCGAAAATCTCGTTGAAATCAGCTATATATGCCTCTTCTGAAGCATATACCTTGTCATAATCATGTGATGCCGTATGAATCTGTATGCTGTTTCCTCTTGCGATTGTATCCTTGTAAATGTCTTCGTGCTGTGGCTGATATGTTACGAAAAATGTAGCATTTATACCATAGCTGTCTAGAGCATCAAGAAACTGTGGTGTCAAATCTGATGGACCATCATCAAATGTGAGATAGACAATCTTCTTATCAGCAGCTGCCTTTTCCTTAATTCCCTGTGCTGTCATTACACTTTCAAGCTCTGCGTTCTTATCAGCAAGTGATTCCTTTTCACTCTCTAACTCAGTTACCTTTTTATTTAAGTCATCTTTTTCATTATTAACTGACTCTAATTCCTTACTGTATGAATCCTTTGATTTATTTAATTCCTTGACCTTGTCGGCATTTTGCTTATTGTCTGATTTTACCTTTATAAAACCGATTGTCATAACCACTAAAGCTAAAAACATTACACACGTAATGCCTGACATCAGTAAAACTCTTTTTGCCATCTTACTTTTCCTTGTATTTTTACTGCTCATTTCATTCGTTCCTTTCTGCACCTGTAAATGTTTTATAATGCCAAAAACTACATAAGCGGTGCTAACAACCTTGATATCTGCTCTTTAAATCTTATCCATAATGTTCTTCTGTTATAATTAAATCTTGTTATTTCTCTGCATTTCGTCAGGTCTTCTAAGAATTTCTTCTCTAACTGCCATGAAACATCAGGATCATAGACAACTGCATTTACTTCGAAATTTAATGCAAAGCTTCGTCTGTCCATATTAGCTGTTCCATAACAACTTACCAGACCATCTACCACCATTCCTTTTGCGTGCAGGAAGCCCGCTTCATAACAATAACATCTGACTCCCGCATCTATAAGATCTCCCGCATATGAGTATGTTGCCCAATAGACGAATGGGTGGTCAGGCTTACATGGTATCATAAGCCGCACATCTACTCCTGACAATGCTGCAATCTTAAGTGCCTGCAACACACTGTCGTCCGGTATGAAATATGGTGTCTGCACATATATTCTTTCTTTTGCTTTATTAATCAATCGCAGGTAATTATCTCTTATCTCCTGTCTCTTTGAATCAGGACCACTTGAAATAATCTGTACACCTACATTTCTATTGTAATGCAATGGCTTATTATTGAAATATTTCTCTATGCCGAACAGATTCTCTTTAGTCGTATAATTCCAGTCAAGCAGAAATCTTATATGAAGATCATTAACTGCCGCACCCTCTATTTTAAGATGTGTGTCTCTCCAATATCCGAATTTCTTATTCTTACTTATATACTCATCTCCAACATTAAAACCGCCAACATATGCACATTTGCCATCGATAACCACAATCTTTCTGTGATTTCTGTAGTTAAAACGCATCTGGAATCTTCCAAGGAATGCTGGGAAGAATTCACCGACTCTGATACCCGCCTGCTTCATTTTCCTTACATTTTTTCTTCCTAAATATCTGCCGCCCATACTGTCATAGAGAACTCTTACCTCTACACCCTGTGCGACTTTTTTCTTCAACACCTCGAATATTCTGTCGAATAATTCACCTTTACTGATAATATAATATTGTATATGAATAAACTTTGTCGCTTTCTTCATCTCCTCTATTAAATCATCGAATTTGGCATTTCCATCCGTAAATACTTTGACTTTATTATCCTCACTGTAGATTGCGCTGCTCGTCTCCAGATTAAATAATACTAAATCCGAATATTCCCGCACCCTTTCATCTGTAATACTGAATTCATTATTAAATATCCGGTTCTCCTGTTTCTTAATTGCTCCATTTAATTCGTCTTCTACTTCTTTAATTCGAAACATTTTACTCTTATGGTAATCATGCCCGATTACAAGATATAAGAAGAAACCGACAATAGGTATGAAATATAAAAGCAGAAGCCATGCCCACACCGAAGTCGGATCACGTCTCTGGAAGAATATAATTATTATGCCCAAAATAATATTTATATAAAAAGTGTTATTATATATCCACTCCCCGATGCCCTTTGCTATGCCTATTGCTTCGCTCATATCGGTGTAATCTCCTTTACTTTTATTTTATATCTAAAAAAGAATTGTATTTTATTCCCATAAATGTTAAAATACTTTTTATGTATTGGTTTTATACCAAAATCATAGTATTTATCATAGAACGGAGGAAAATATGCCATTACTAATTAAAATATTATTAATAGTTATAGCAGTTTTACTTGTATTATTAGTTGTACTTTATATATTCGGACGTAAAGCTGAGAAAAAAGCTGATTCACAGCGTAAGACAATGGAAGGCCAGTCACAGATGATGTCTTTTTATGTAATAGATAAAAAGAAGATGAAGCTGTCCGAAGCCGGATTTCCAAAAATTGTCGTTGAACAAACGCCGAAATATCTACGTCGTGCAAAAGTTCCTATTCTAAAAGTTAAAGTCGGACCAAAAGTTATGTCCCTTATGTGTGATGGAACTGTATTTGATTCAATACTTCCAAAACAGGAAGTTAAAGCCCAGGTAAGCGGAATCTATGTTATGTCTGCAAAGCGTATCAGAGGACCTCTTCCAGAACCTAAGAAAACACGCAAACAGCTTAAAGAAGAGAAGAAAGCTGCTAAACTTGCTGAAAAGGCAAAGGCTGAAAAAGCTAATGCAAAATCTAAATAATCTTAAATGTAATTTAGATTCATAAGTCTTTATATATAGCATTAAGTGTTATATATAAAGACTTTTTTACTTCTATAATTTTTCTATATCCTTGTACTTTTTTATGTTTTCTTAATTGTTATTTTTTATTATATATTTTCTATGACCTGTATCTCTACTACACAATCCGAAACTTTCTGTTCATCCATAACTAACGCATACTCGATTCTTGCCTCAATCCTGCCATCGCCTTCGATTACATGCATATATTTTGTATCTACACCAATATACAGATTCCCTGCAAATGTCTTATAATAAGTAGTATTTATTTTACCCTTTTCGAAATTCAGATGTGTTGCATTATTTCCTCTTTTGATAAGCTCGATATTATCATCTCTCATTTTCAGCATATTTGTATTAGCTTGATTAGAGTTCTCATCTTTCTCTTCATAACAGATATAATGCTTTCCATTCTTATTATAATAAGTTCCTTTAACGTCTATAACCATATCCGATTCATCACTGTCTGTATTGTGGAGTCCCCTGATTATAACACGCACATTTTTATCCATATTATACCGAACCTTTCTGATTTTTTATAAAATGTACTAATATTCTTCAATATTTATCTGTGTAATATTATCTATATGAAATGGCAATATTGAATTTGCAAAATTCTTAAACTTATCCGCAGTATCACTTACATAGAATTCATACATTCCACCTGTATATCTGTGTTCGTTGCCTGCTGCTAAATTCTTCTCTTCTAAAAGAGTTCTTAAACTTATCGCTGTCTCATATGCCGGATTAACAAGTGTTACCTTATCGCCCATAATCTCACCAATCGTATTTCTAAGGAGGGGGTAATGCGTACAGCCAAGTACCAATGTATCTATATCTTTATCCTGAAGTTCAGCAAGATATCTTCTTGCCACTTCATAAGTAACCGGATCTTTAATCCATCCCTCTTCTACTAAGGGAACGAATAACGGACATGCCTTTGTCACAACCGTAATGTCACTATTACGTTCATTTATCGTATCTGTATAAATTCCACTGTTGATTGTAGCCTCTGTTGCAATTATTCCAATGCGTTTATTAACTGTTTTCTCAACAGCTACCTTTGCGCCCGGCTTAACCACACCAATAATTGGAATGTCTAATTCTTTCTCTATTTCATCTAATGCCATCGCACTTGCAGTATTACATGCCACGACAATAGCTTTTACACCTTTTGTTCTTAGAAATCTTACTATCTGTCTTGAATATTTAATAATGTTATTTTTAGATTTCGAACCATATGGAACTCTCGCAGTATCACCAAAATATACTATTTTCTCATTTGGCAGCTGTCGCATAATCTCTCTTGCAACGGTAAGACCGCCTATACCTGAATCAAATACACCGACAGGTGCTAGTGAATTTTCATTATTATCAACTGATGTTTCCATTTTTCCTCATTTCTGCACATTTCCCTGTACATATAAATATATTAATGATGTCCGGACAAATATTTAGAATTGCGAAGTAATTCACATAATATCTGCACCATCTGCATCTTCTTATATTGCCTCATTATAGCAGATATTTTATTATTTGAAAAGCAGACTTGAATTTTACTTACTTATTATTTACAATATATATAGTTCGATAATATAATGATACAGATAACAGGAGGTTCTATGGATTATGCACTGCATATCTTTCCATACTCTGCCACTGTTAAAATATTGTGTAGCATCATATAATACAAAACTAATAAACCATAATGTAAGGAAAAGTTAAACTTTAGAACGGAGGAACCAATGAAAATCGGTTTTGATAATGACAAATATCTTAAAATGCAATCTGAACACATTAAAGAGAGAATAAGCAAGTTCGGCGACAAATTATACTTAGAGTTCGGTGGCAAGCTTTTTGATGATTACCATGCTTCCCGCGTATTACCGGGCTTTGAACCTGACAGCAAATTAAAAATGTTAATGCAGCTTTCTGATCAGGCTGAAATAGTAATCGTTATAAGTGCTGCTGATATCGAACGTAACAAAGTTCGTGCCGACATCGGAATAACTTATGATGAGGACGTTTTACGTCTTATGGATGCATTTACTTCACGTGGATTATATGTCGGAAGTGTTGTAATTACACATTATGAGAGTCATAAGGCAACAGATGCATTTAAGGCTAAACTAGAGAAAATGAATGTCAAAGTATATCTTCATTATTCAATAGAAGGTTATCCATCTAATATACCTTTTATTGTAAGTGATGAGGGATATGGTAAAAATGATTATATAGAGACGACAAGACCATTGGTAGTTATTACCGCACCAGGTCCAGGAAGCGGAAAGATGGCAACATGCCTTTCACAATTATATCATGATAACAAACGTGGAATCAAAGCAGGCTATGCTAAATATGAAACATTCCCTATATGGAATATTCCTCTTAAACATCCTGTGAATCTTGCATATGAAGCAGCAACCGCTGACTTAGATGATGTAAATATGATTGATCCATTTCATTTAGAGGCATATGGCGAAACAACTGTTAACTACAACCGTGATGTGGATATTTTCCCTGTTCTAAATGCAATCTTTGAAAAGATTTATGGCGAAAATCCATACAAATCGCCTACTGATATGGGTGTTAATATGGCAGGCAACTGTATTATTGATGACGAAGTATGCCGTCAGGCATCTAAAATGGAGATAATCAGAAGATATTATGAGAGTCTTAATAAGCTTGTTACTGAAAATGGTACTGAACATGAAGTCCAGAAGATTGAACTTATAATGAATCAGGCAAACATCAGCACACATGACAGGAAAGTTGCTGTTGCAGCAAGGGAATTATCTGAGAAATTAGGTGTGGCTACAGCCGCTATGGAATTAGACGATGGTAGAATTATTACTGGTAAGACTTCTGATTTATTAGGTCCATCTGCTGCATTATTATTAAATGTGCTTAAAACTCTTGCGGAAATCGACCACGAGACACCTATTATTTCACCAGAAGCCATAGGTCCTATCCAGCATTTGAAAGTTGATTATCTGTCAAGTAAGAACCCACGACTCCACACTGATGAGGTTCTGATTGCTCTTGCAATGAGTGCTACTTCAGATAACAATGCCAAACTTGCAATGGAGCAGCTTCCAGCCCTCCAGGGACTTGATGTTCATACAACAGTAATGCTTTCAGATGTCGATAAGAAGACATTTAAAAAGTTAGGCGTACGCCTTACAAGCGATCCTGTGTTTGAGAAAAAAATATAATATTTATCAGAAAAGAGGATTAGTATGAAAAATCTTGATATAGAAAATATAATGAAAAAGCCTTGTCACGTTCATTTCGTCGGCATTGGCGGTATAAGTATGAGTGGATTAGCTGAAATCCTTATAGATAACGGATATACTGTTTCCGGTTCAGATTCTAAAGAATCCGCAGTAACAGACCGTCTTACTTCACTTGGTGCAACTATTCATTATGGACATAATTATGAAAATATAACAGATGATATCTCTTATCTTGTATACACAGCCGCGGTTAAACAGGATAATCCTGAATTAGTTGCTGCAAGAGATAAAGGTATCACAAGCGTAACGCGTGCAGTCTTATTAGGACACATAATGGCACAATATAAAACAGCCATTTCCGTTGCAGGAACTCATGGTAAGACTACTACTACTTCTATGTTATCTGAAATATTACTTGCATATGAATGTGACCCTACTATATTAGTGGGTGGAATGTTAAAAACTATCGGTGGAAATTTACGTGTAGGGCATTCAGATTATTTAGTTACTGAAGCCTGCGAATATACTAACAGCTTTTTATCACTTGTCTCAAATGTAAATGTAATCCTTAACGTGCGTGAGGACCATCTTGACTTCTTTAAAGATATTGATGATATCCGCAACAGTTTCAAGATATTTGCTGATAAATTAGACGAAAACGGCACATTAATAATAAACAGTGCCATTGATAATCTAAGTTACTTTACTAATGATCTCAAATGTCGTTACATAACATTTGGTCTTGATAAAAATATCAGTGATTTTTCGGCTGAAAATATTGTTTACAATGATTTTGCATGTGCATCATTTGATGTAGTCAAGCGTGTAGTCAAATGTGAAGGGGGCTGTTGCTCATTATCAGGCACAGAAACAATTGCACATATAGACTTAAAAGTACCGGGTGAACACAATATCTTAAATGCATTGGCTGCATTTGCAACCGCTTCCTCTATAAAAGTACCTGTTGAGTTCATCGTAAAAGGTCTTAGCAACTACTCAGGTACAGACAGACGTTTCCAATATAAAGGAACATTTAACGGTGTAACTGTAGTTGACGATTATGCACATCATCCTGATGAGATAGAGGCTACATTAACAGCAGCCAGAAATTATCCTCATAAAACTCTCTGGTGTGTATTCCAGCCACATACATACACACGTACAAAAGCTCTTATGGATAAATTCGCTAAAGCTTTAACACTTGCTGATAAAGTTGTCTTAGCTAAAATATATCCTGCAAGAGAAACAGACGACCTCGGAATAAGCTCTGATACATTACGTGCAGAGATAGAAAAATTAGGTAAAGAAGTATATTATTTCCCAACTTTTGAAGAAATTGAAAAATTTTTATCAAAAAATTGTATCAACGGTGATTTGTTGATAACTATGGGTGCTGGAGATGTTGTATTAATTGGCGAAAATCTGGTTGAGAAATAGTTATCCACATTATCCACATTTTTATTGTGAAAAACTCCATGATAAAAATGTGGATTTCTTTATTTTTCGACAATTATGTAAACCACATTGATTTGCTTGTATTTTACGGAATGTAACAATTTTCGATATTATTTTTTATACCTTGTCCACATTGTCCACATTATCCACATTGCTTCAATCCCTTTATTTTCAAGGGTTGCAGCAAAAATAGGTGTGTTCATTTTCCTTTTTTTGTGCTATAATGACTACTCAAAGAAAGTTGTTTATTTGAAATATTTATAGTGTGAAAGGTATTGATACAGAAATGGGTACGATTAAATTAGAAGGCAGCTCACAGACTATGGCAACCATAGTATCTAATTATTTTTTAGATGAGTATATGCCAAATGCTAACGGAGAGTTTGTGAAAATTTATTTATATTTACTAAGAGCTTTGTCTTCTCCAGATATGGATATTTCGATATGCCATATCGCAGACATCTTTAATCATACTGAGAAGGATGTTGTCCGTGCCCTTAGATACTGGGAACAGATTGGTCTTCTTGACCTTAAATTTGATTCTAATAAGGTACTTACAAATATTAAGATGAAACCACTTATTACCGACTACACGACTACTGACGGCTCAAATATTGAGATTTCGACATTTGTAGCACCTAAGTCACAACCAGTAGCCCATATACATAATGAAATGACTGATAGCCATAGAAACAATACATTAACTGACAACCATAAAAACAGTGCATTAACTAGTAATCGCATGGATAGTGAATTGCCTGTTAATCATATGGATAATGATAATATAAATACTGACAATATAAATACTGACAATGTGGCACCTGACAACATTCCTTCAGACAAGGCTTCTGCCACACTTAAACCATTCAATATGGCACAGCCTGATTTCTCCAAGAAAGTATATACAGCTAACGAAATCAGCTCATTTAATGAGAAAAGCGAAGTTGTCGAATTTATGTATATCGCACAGAAACTTCTCGGTAAAACTCTTAGTGCATCCGATGTAAATACTTTATTATTCTTCTATGATGTACTTGGTTTTGATTCAGACCTCATTGTATATCTGCTTGAATATGCTATTTCTAATAACCACAGGCAGATGCGTTACATAGAGAAAACTGCTATTTCGTGGGCAAACGAAGGAATCGATACTGTTGATAAAGCTAAGGCAAGTACAGAATTATATAGTTCAAGATGCTATCCTGTGCTTAAGGCATTCGGAATAAGCGGACGTAATCCTGGAGCAGGCGAGAAAGCCCTTATTGTAAAATGGACAGATTCCTATGGTTTTCCAATGGATATCGTATTAGATGCCTGCAATCGTACGATGAATGCAATTCACCAGCCAAGTTTCGAATATGCCGATTCCATTCTTACCAAATGGAAAGAAAAGGGTATCCGTACTCTTAGTGATGTCAAACTATTAGACGGCGAGCACCAGAAGAACAAGGCTGCTTATAAGAAGAATCATACCGATAATAATGAGACTTCTGCCAGACCTAAGAATTCATTTAATAATTTTAACCAGAGAACATACAACTACGAATCTTTAGAGAAAGAATTACTTAATAACGTATGATGCCAGGGTCAAAATTCTCAAAATATACTATGCTTGCATAGTATATTTTGAGAATTAATGACCCGCCCCGATATGAGCATAAAAGGGAAGCGCTAGCTTCACGTTATGCGAATATCGGGTAGGATTGTTAAGAGTGCAACGCACGTAACAATCCGTATGGCATCATTTCCCTGATATTGGCATAAAAGGGAAGTGCTGGCTTTACAATATACTGATATATTAAATTTCTTAAGACCACATCGCAATGGAGGATATAATGTCACTTACAAATATGCAATATGACGAGATAATTCGCTCATATAACAGAATACAATTAGAGAATAAGAGGCTTCAGAACGAAAGAATTGCAACCGTCTATAGTCAGATTCCACGTATCAAAGAGATTAATGATGAGATTTCCTCTCTTTCTCTTGCTACGACCAGGGCAATGCTTTTAAGTAATAATTCTCCTGAAGACAGCAATAAGCCTATAGAGGAATTTAAGAAGAAATTAACTTTACTCAAAGAAGAACGTATAAAACTTCTTATTGAAAATGGCTATAAACCCGATTATCTCGATATGCACTACCATTGTAATGACTGTAAAGATACAGGATATATAGATAATAAGAAATGTCATTGTTTCAAGAAAGCTGAGATTGAAATATTATACAACCAGTCAAATATTCGTGAAATTCTTAAAAGCGAGAACTTTGATAACTTTAATCTTGATTATTTCAATGACAGTGATATAGATTCAGTAACCGGAAAGTCCCCTAAGGACAATATGAATAGTGTCTTGAATATATGCCATAACTTCGTAGACAACTTCTCTTCTCCTGACAGGAAATACAATAATCTTTTGTTCTTCGGTAAGACCGGAGTAGGTAAAACTTATCTTACAAACTGTATTGCAAGAGAACTTTTAGACCAGAGTATATCAGTTATATATCTGTCTGCAATTGGCTTGTTTGACATATTATCAAGTGCCGGCTTTGATAAATCTGATATTGATGCAAAGAATAAATCACAACAGATTACAGATTGCGATTTACTGATTATCGATGATCTAGGAACAGAATTATCTAATTCTTTTACTAATTCTGCATTATTTAACAAGATAAATGAAAGACTAATTAATAAAAAATCGACCATTATTTCAACAAACCTTGGTCTACCTGAACTAATGGAACGTTATTCCGAAAGACTTACATCAAGACTTGCAAAGGAATATACATTTATGAAGATTTACGGTGATGATTTGAGACACAACCGTAAGGTAAAAAGCTCTAATTGAGAGATTCTACCATTTTTTTTAACTAATTAACTTGACTATAACAATTCATAATGTTATAAAATTATGTGGATTATCACAGAAAACACAACGGAGGTTTGATTATGTCAGCAGATGAAAACAATTTCGCAACAACTATCCCTGTCGGTCCTCTTGGAATTATAGCTTTAAATAGCTGTGAGCCAATCGGCAAAAAAGTCGATGCTTATATTTCAGCATGGAGAAATGACAGAGAACACGAGCACAAGAACACAATCGCTTTTTCAGGTTATCAGAAAGATTCTTATCTTATTGATTCAAAGATTTCGAGATTTGGTTCAGGTGAGGCAAAAGGTAGTATTAACGAATCTGTCAGAGGTAAAGATTTATACCTTATGGTAGACGTTACTAACTATAGCATTAAATATTCTCTTTGTGGTTATGAGAATCATATGTCACCAGATGACCATTATCAGGATCTTAAACGTATTATTGCAGCCGTAGCAGGTAAAGGCAGACGTCTTACTGTTATTATGCCTTTCTTATATGAAAGCAGACAGCATAAACGTACTGGAAGAGAATCTCTTGACTGTGCATTGGCTCTTCAGGAATTAACAAATATGGGTGTTGAAAATATTATCACTTTTGATGCTCATGACCCTAGAGTTCAGAACTCTATTCCTCTTAAAGGTTTCGAGACAGTTCAGCCTGCATACCAGTTTGTAAAAGGTCTTTTACGTCATGAGAAAGATTTACAAATTGATGCTGACCATTTAATGATGATAAGCCCCGACGAAGGTGGTATGGGACGTGCCGTATACCTTGCTAACGTATTAGGTATCGATATGGGTATGTTCTATAAGAGACGTGATTACAGTAAGGTTGTAAACGGAAGAAACCCTATTGTAGCTCATGAATTCCTTGGTTCAAGCGTAGAAGGAAAAGATGTATTTATCATTGATGATATGATTTCTTCAGGCGAATCTATGATAGATGTTGCTACAGAGCTTAAGAGAAGAAAGGCCCGCAGAGTATTTGTAGCCGCTACATTTGGTTTATTTACAAATGGTCTTGAGAAATTTGATGAAGCTTACGAAAAAGGAATCATTGACAGAGTTCTTACAACTAACTTAACATATCAGACTCCTGAATTATTAACAAAACCATATTACATTAGTTGTGATATGAGCAAATATATCGCTTTAATAATAGATACATTAAATCATGATGCATCTATCAGCGGCTTACTTGACCCTGTTAAACGTATACAGAAATGTCTTGAAAAATATCGTAACGGCGAGGTTATCTAAGCTCTATACACAAATAAAATACTTTAAAAAGAGAGTTAATGTATCGATTAATTTCATACATTAACTCTCTTTTTATCTTATCAGCACAATTTTTATGCCAATCCTCATTTCTAAATGAATTGTTGCGATGACACAGACGAAGAATTCGCACAGACAATTTCTTATCTCTTATCTGTAATAAAAACATTTACTATCGCACTAATCACCCCAATATTCCTGATATACACCACCATCAGCACCTCCCGGTGCCTGCTCATTTGATGGTTTTGTAACCTGTGAATTATATGGATTAGTTGTCTCTGTATTATCTCTGTTATCTCTATTATCAGAATTATTATCTGTACTTATAGTTGTTGTTTCATCATCACTTTCATTAGTATAGATAGAATTTTCCTCATTTTCAGTAGTCTCATCAGCGATTTCTTCAGTGGTTTCTTCAGTGGTTTCTTCAGCAGGCTGTGATTCAGATATCTCTTCGCCATTACTTAGTATTCCGTCTTCTGTAACATACGGAACGAAATCTTTAATCTCTAACCCATCATGAATCTTAGTCATAAATTCTTTCCATATATTTCCTGAACAGGTATTGCCATAGCCGTCATTAATAACTTTAGGCATGTCATATCCCACCCACACTGCTGTAGTGTAATATTTACTAAAACCTACAAACCATACATCTTTATTATCATTAGTAGTTCCAGTCTTTGCAGCACAAATTGCATTTGAAATATTATATTTTCTTCCTGTTCCTACTGTAAGAACACCTTTCAGGACATCAGTCATTATTCTTGCTGCATTTGTCTGGTAAATCTGTTTAACTTGTATGGAAGTATTCTTCGACTTTGTATACTCTATATTATCTACTATTATATTGTAATCTGCATCTGTTATCTTTGATATACAAGTTGGCGTTCTGAATACGCCATCATTTTCTATAGCAGCATATGCAGAAGCCATCTCAAGTGTCGATACACCGTAGGTCATTCCTCCAATTGAGACAGCAGGTACATAGTCTTTATTCACAATCTTATTAAAATTCATATTTTTAAGATATCCAAGGCAGGTATCCGCTGATAGCTCATCAAATAGTTTCCATGCTATTGTATTCTTTGATTTTTCTACAGCACTTCTTACTGTCATCTCACCTTCGTAGACATTAGGTGAGTTAACCGGTCCATTTTCGATGGGTTCATCTACAACCTTTGTGTCAGGATAATAATTTCTTTCAAATATAGGTGTATAAATGAGAATTGGCTTAATAGTACTACCAGGCTGTCTATAGCTCTGATATGCCCTGTTGAGTGTATATCCTTTATAGTCCTGCGTTCTTCCACCTACAATCGCCACGACCTTTCCAGTAGTATTGTCAATGCAGGTCGCAGCCCCCTGAAACGCATAAATACCCTCATTATTTACATCTGTATAATGTGCTAAATTATTATCCACTATATCTTGTAATTCCTGCTGCTTATTCAAATCAATTGATGTATATATTTTGTAACCACCCGTATATAATTTAGCCGAAATATCATTATATAGGACCTCATATTCTTTCTCATACTTCTCTTTTTCCTCATCTGAATCGAAATAATACTTAAATTCAAATCCAGAATTAGACATAAGAGAAATTGTTGCACAATATCTAACATATGTTTCTATGTAATTATTGGTTTTATTTTCTGATGGATATAAGACAATTGTGGTATACAATGCAGCTTCGTACATCTGCTTGTCAATGTCATCATTTTCATACATCTGCTTTAAGATTCTGTTCTTTCGCAAGGTAGTCTCATCACTATTCGTATACGGATCATATAAAGTAGGATTATTCGGAATTGCACATATAAATGCTATCTCACCTAGCGAAAGCTCCGTTACTGATTTACTAAAATATCCTCTGGCAGCCGCCTCAATTCCATAATATCCGTTACCAAAATATATGTTATTTATATAAAACTCTAATATTTTATCCTTAGAGAACTTTTTCTCAATCTCTTTTGCAATAAACATTTCCTTTATTTTTCGTCCCATTGTAACTTTATGTGACAGAAAAACATTTCTTGCAAGCTGTTGTGTTATCGTACTTCCTCCTTGCGTTATTTCACCTTTATTCTGTAGTAACACTAAAAATGCTCTGGTTATCGCTTTGTAATCTACACCTGAATGTGAATAAAAATTTCTGTCCTCAGATGTAATAAGCGCTGCTTTAACGAAATATGGAATATCTTTATAATCAAGATAATATGAATCTCTTTCTCCTATCAGTTCCGTTATAACATTACCGTCTGCATCATATATAATACTCGTCTGGTTTGCTTTAAATATTTCCTCGCCACCCTCTTTAACGAGTCTCTTCGCTTCTTTATCATACTCATATAATTTCACGCCATATTTTACTCCAATAAATAATATAGCTGCTATAATTACAAAAAACAGACCAAGTAAAATCTTCTTAATTACTTTTCTGTTCTTATTCCTATTCTTATATCTATTATTATTTTTTCTATTATTTCTCTTTCTTCTTTTAGCCATCGTACACTCCTTTTCTCTGGCATTATCTGTCTGAGAAATCGTATTATTTATTATTAAATGACCAACCTGACCTTATCTTAAAAATCTTATTAACATAAGCGGCCCAATTCATCGATGTTATCTAAAGAAATTTATAGATGTTATCTGTAAATTGAGCCGCCTTCTATATCTGCTTATTTTAAATCTAAATTACTTTTTCGTGCCACGCACTCTTAATAATCATAATTTAATAAAATTATTAAATACAGATTATAATTCACAGTTATTAACTGTTCTTGGAAATGGAATTACATCTCTGATGTTAGCCATACCTGTAAGGTACATTACACATCTTTCGAAACCTAAACCAAAACCTGCATGTCTTGTTGAACCATATTTTCTTAAATCAAGATAGAAGCCATAATCCTCTTCTTTAAGGCCTAATTCTTTCATTCTGCCAAGAAGTTTATCATAATCATCTTCTCTCTGGCTTCCTCCGATGATTTCGCCGATTCCAGGAACTAAACAGTCCATAGCCGCAACTGTCTTATTATCATCATTTAATTTCATATAGAATGCTTTGATTTCCTTTGGATAATCTGTTACAAATACAGGACGTTTGAATATCTCTTCTGTAAGATATCTCTCATGCTCTGTCTGTAAATCACATCCCCATGAAACTTTATAATCAAATTTATCATTATGTTTTTCAAGAATCTCGATTGCTTCTGTATATGTTACGTGTCCAAAATCCGAATTAAGCACACCATTTAATCTGTCTATTAAACCTTTATCTACAAAATTATTAAAGAACTTCATCTCTTCAGGTGCATTATCCATTACATATTTGATAACATATTTAAGCATTGCTTCTGCAAGCATCATATCATCTTTAAGGTCTGCAAATGCCATCTCAGGTTCTATCATCCAGAACTCTGCTGCATGTCTTGTAGTATTAGAATTCTCTGCTCTGAAAGTTGGTCCAAATGTATATATATTTCTGAATGCCATAGCATATGTTTCGCCATTTAACTGACCTGATACTGTAAGATTTGTCTCTTTACCGAAGAAATCCTTGGTATAATCTACTTTTCCATCATCTGTCTTAGGTAAATCATTCATATCAAGTGTTGTTACCCTGAACATTTCACCTGCGCCCTCGCAGTCACTTCCTGTAATAAGTGGAGTATGAACATATACGAAATCTCGCTCCTGGAAAAACTGGTGTATAGCATAGGCTATTAACGAACGTACTCTGAATACTGCCTGGAATGTATTTGTTCTTGGTCGTAAATGTGAAATTGTACGAAGATATTCAAAACTGTGACGTTTCTTCTGTAAAGGATAATCAGGTGCTGATGTTCCCTCTACTACTATTTCACTTGCCTGTATCTCAAATGGCTGCTTAGCTTCAGGAGTTGCAACCAATGTACCTTTAACAATAATCGCTGCACCAACATTTAATTTAGAAATCTCTGCGAAATTCTCCATCTCATCATGGTAAACTATCTGTAATGTTTCAAAAAAAGTACCATCATTTAATACGATAAAACCAAATGTTTTAGAATCTCTGATACTTCTGATCCAACCACCTACTTCGATTTCTTTGCCAATATACTTGTCAGTATCACGATATAAGTCTTTAATAATTGTTAGTTCCATTTCTTTTTCCTCACTTAAACACATTTTTACACAAATAACATATAGTGTATTAGAATGTACAATCCCTAAGTTATATAAACTCTTTAATCATACATCAAATTTCAAAACACTTTTCTATTATAATACAGATGTATTTTTTTAACAAGACCATCTACTTTAAATTCTCCGGATTTAAACATTCTAATTCAGGCAGAACAAATACACCGTCTTTTCTTATAAGAACATCATCAAAATATATTTCTCCGCCACCATATTCTTTAGTCTGGATAAATACCAAGTCCCAATGGATTGATGATTTATTGCCGTTTGGTGCATCATCATAACAGCAGCCCGGTGTAAAATGTATTGAACCCATTATTTTCTCGTCAAATAAAATGTCTTTCATAGGGCTTGTTATATATGGATTGACACCAATCGCAAACTCACCCACATATCTTGCACCCTCATCAGTATCAAATACTTTGTTAATTCTGTCATTATCATTTGCAGTAGCTTTGATTATCTTACCGTTTTCAAATGTAAGGCTTACATTTTCATAGGTAAAGCCCTGATATACTGATGGCGTATTATACGTAATTGTTCCGTTTATTGAATTCTTTACAGGTGCTGTATACACTTCTCCATCAGGTATATTCATTTCGCCTGCGCATTTGATTGCAGGAATATCTTTTATCGAAAATTCTATGTCTGTTCCCGGACCTGTAAGTCTGACCTTGTCTGTTTTATTCATAAGCTTCTGTAATGAGTCCATTGCTTTATCCATCTTAGAATAATCCAGATTACATACATTAAAATAATAATCCTCAAATGCTTCAAGGCTCATATTACTAAGCTGTGCCATCGCCGGATTAGGATATCTTAATACAACCCATTTAGTATGGGCTACACGTCTGTCACTATGAACCGGAGTTCCGTATAAAGTCTCATACATATTCATCTTGTCTGCCGGAACATCAGATAATTCGGCAATATTATCAGTACCGCGGATACCTATATAACAATCCATTTTATCCATTTCCATACAGTCAATTTCAGACATTATTTTTAACTGTTCTTCACTACATTCTAATAATATCTCACGAAGAACCCTATTATCAGTAAAATGTGCAAATGGAATACCTTTTGCCTTATACACTTCTTTAATGACTGCTCTTGCAAGGTCAGTTGTGTCATTTCCTATATAATGCACATAGACCTTTTCGCCCTCTTTAACCTTTACAGAATAATTCACAAGATTGTATGCTAATTTCTTAATTCTTTCATCCATTTTTAGTCTCCATTTTTATGCATTGCATATTTATTTTCCTTGCCATATTATAACATAATTGCAATACATTTATACACTATTATTAACTCAAACTTCGCACATATATATCGTAGCATATATCCATCTGTTAAAGTAAATTTGACAGATATAAATATCGAAATACCTTGTAAGAATTGCGTAAATTTGCAAGATATCTTTTTCGGCTCAAATTTTGTGTACATTCAACAGACATACACTTAAGGCGAGATGTCCGTCTATGCTACACACTTTCATAATTCCTTTATCTAGTGCAAGTAAATGCCGTCATCTGCAAAGTTTATTACGGTGCAGCTAATCAAACGCGCTTCGCTTGAATGGTGATTTACTGCACCGCCCTTTTGCATCTGACGGCATTAACTTGCACACGATACGTCATAAATCAAGTGTGTAGCATAGACGAACACAACGTTTTAAGTGTATGGCATTGAATGAACTCAAATAATCAAAAGAGCCGAAAAAGATATCTACAAATTAGCAATTCTTACAAAAGTTTCGATATTTATATATGCAAATTCACTTAATACAAATGATTTGATTCTATTATATATGTGCGTAGTTTGAGTTATTAAATTTATTTTGTAATTGGTTTCTTTAGTAAACCTAACATAAATGTGCTTACGACTGTTCCTATAACTAATGCAAGGAAATAGAATAATCCATTACCGACTACTGGGAATACGAAGATTCCACCATGTGGTGCCATAAGTGTACATTTGAATGCCATTGATAATGCACCTGCTATTCCTGAGCCAATTACGCATGCCGGTATAACATGAAGTGGATCTGCTGCTGCAAACGGAATCGCTCCCTCTGTAATAAATGATAAGCCCATAATGAAGTTAGTTGGTCCTGCTTTACGCTCATCTTCTGTAAATCTGTTCTTGAATAATAAGGTGGCTAATGCTATTGCGCAAGGTGGAACCATTCCGCCTATCATAACTGCTGCCATAATGTTATAATTTCCTGCTGCTATTGATGCTGTACCAAATACATATGCTGCCTTATTAAATGGACCACCCATATCTATGGCCATCATACCAGCTACGATAATTCCAAGTAATACACTGCTTACACCATTAAGATGTCCAAGTCCGTTATTGAGCCCTGTATTAATCATACCTACAACCGGCTCAATTATATAATTCATTATTAATCCACACGTAAGTATTCCAACAAAAGGATAGATAAGAATAGGTCTTATACCGTCTAGACTCTTTGGTAACTTCTCTGTTAATTTAATAAGTAATTTAACAAGATACCCTGCTATAAAACCTGCTGCTAACGCACCTAAGAAACCCGATGAGCCTGTTGCTGCTATTGAACCTCCGACGAAACCAACCGCAAGTCCCGGTCTGTCTGCTATACTCATAGCTATAAAGCCCGCAAGTATTGGTAACATAAAGTTGAATGCTGTTCCACCGATAGATTTAAACATAGCTGCGATAGGGGTAATTGTACCAAAATTTCCTCTTTCAGCCGCACTTAATGAATTAATATCGACTGATAAACCATCTATTAAAAAGGCTATGGCTATAAGTAAACCACCACCGACTACAAATGGAAGCATATGTGAAACACCATTCATAAGATGTTTATATATCCGGTGACCTATACTGTCTGAACCTGAACTTTTAGAAGAACCGCCCTCTTCACTTCCACCATTACTCTTGTATATAGGTGCATCACCATTTAATGCACGATTAATCAATTTATCAGCCTTACTGATACCATCAGATACCTGAACTTCAATTACCTTCTTACCATTAAAACGTGACATTGGAACTTTGGTATCTGCTGCTACGATTACTGCCTCAGCTCTATCTATTTCTGATTCA
The DNA here is from genome assembly GCA_902362455.1 of Eubacteriaceae bacterium. Lineage (GTDB taxonomy): Bacteria > Bacillota > Clostridia > Lachnospirales > Lachnospiraceae > Bovifimicola > Bovifimicola ammoniilytica. Next base: position 114,492 of record CABIWJ010000005.1, on the reverse strand, counting down.
GTAAGTACATTTTTAGCACCACCTGAGCCTCTTGTCTCAACCTTAATCTTACAGCCAATTTCCTTAGCTTTCTTCTCTAATGATTCTGCTGCCATATAGGTATGTGCAATTCCTGTAGGGCATGCTGTAACTGCAACTATGAATTTGGCATTCTTATCAGATTTTTCTGATTCACTTACAACATTTTCTGTTCCGGCATTAACTGCATTTTCTTCGGAAGCTTTTTTACTATCTGACTTATCTCTCTCATTTTCGGCTTTATCAATAATGCTTATAAATTCTTCTTTGCTCTTTGCATTTCTTAAATTAGCTGTGAATTCTTCATCCATTAACATTGTTGATAATTTACTTAGCATTTCGATATGAGCATCTCCACCATTAGCAGGTGCGGCTATAAGAAATATCAAATGTACTGGCTCATCATCAAGTGCCTCGTAATCTACACCCTCTGGAAGCACCATTGCTGCAAGTCCCGGAGCATTTACTGCCATACAACGACCATGAGGAATTGCTATTCCTTCACCAACTCCTGTGGTTCCCTCTTCTTCTCTTGCTCTTACTGCCTGCAGATACTCTGCCTTATCTGTGATATTCCCTTTTTCATACATTAAATCTACTACTTTTTCAAGCACTTCATCTTTCGATGCTGCTTTCTGATTAAGACTCACTGAATTTCCTAATAAATCTGTAATCTTCATAAAAACCACCATTCCTTTCTACATATATTGTTATTCTACAGTCATTTCTCTTTGTTTAATAAGTAATTCTTCGACCTGCTCCTTTGTTGCAAGATTTTCCGAAAATGCACTTGCACTTCCTGCACACAGACCTGTTTCAAATGCTTCTTTATAATCTTTATTCTTAAGATATCCATATATAAAGCCTGCTACCATCGAATCACCTGCCCCGACAGAATTAACAACATTGCCTTTATGTGCCGCACTCGAATATACATTTCCGTCTTCAGTAACAAGAATGGCTCCTTCTCCCGCCATCGATACTAAAACATTTCTAGCCCCACGCTTCTGTAATTCAAATGCATTTTTTACAATATCCTCTTTCGATAAATTCTCAAGATTCATCATTTCAGCAAGCTCCTGCTTGTTCGGTTTGATTAAAAATGGGTGTAAAGGCAATACATTTAATAATAAATCTTTGGTTGCATCTACTACTATCATTATCTTTCTGTCAGACAACATCTTCATAATATCGTAATAGATTGTGTCCGGTATAGATGCCGGAATACTTCCTGCCAGTACCAGAACATCGCCTTCTTTAAGCTTATCAAGCTTGTCTAATAACTGAGTCATTTCACTATTAGATATTGCAGGTCCGATTCCGTTAATTTCACTCTCTTTTTCTGATCTCATCTTAACGTTGATTCTTGAGAATCCATTGTCAACCTTGATAAATTCTGATATGCAACCATCATCACTTACCATTCTCTCAATTTCTTTACCTGTGAAGCCGGCGATGAAGCCCAAAAGATGACTTTCCATTCCCAGATTATTAAGTACTATCGAAACATTTATGCCTTTTCCACCTGGCAATATCATTTCATCAGACACTCTATTGACACTGCCTTCTTCAAAATTTCTGACACTTACGATGTAATCCAGTGACGGGTTAAATGTAACTGTATAAATCATATCTTCCAAACCTCCATTTCCTTATTTTACTAATATGAGCCTTTCTTCATAATTTTATTAATTTTTTCATTATCTTTCGTATTTTTGAATGTTTTTAAACGTTTTATATCTTTGTATATTATATATACCACCATTTCCATTCATAGTCAAGCATTTTCATTCGTTTTCTTTCAAAAATATAATAATTATTTTGACAATTTTCCCACATTTCATTATACTATCTGTATTGAATGATTTTGACCGTTTGTGAATAAGCTGAATAAGAAATGGAGATTATTATGTTAAACGAGGAACGAAAAAATGAAATCGAAAAGGCAGTAAATGAAAAAGGCTCAATAAGTGTACATGAGTTAATGCAATTATTTGATGCTTCTGAATCAACTATCCGAAGAGATTTAAACGATATGGCTGCAAAGAAGCTTTTAACCAAGGTTCATGGTGGTGCAATAGCCTTAACTCCGAACCAGAACCCCTATACAATTTCATATGACTCTGCTGTTTTAGAACGCGAAAATATTAATCGTAATGAGAAAGTATTAATTGCACAATACGCTGCCTCACTTATTAATAATAAAGAAATGATTTATTTAGATGCCGGTACCTCAACTGGATTTATTATTGATAATATTTCACCTGATTCAAATATAATTATTGTAACAAACGGCATTATGCATGCCAAAAGGCTTGCCACAAAGGGCTTTAATGTATATCTGCCTGGTGGATTATATAAGGCAACTACTGAGGCTATGGTTGGCGAAGAAGCAGTTATTAATCTTACTAAATATCATTTTACCAAAGGTTTTTTCGGAACAAATGCTATCAATAAAGCAAATGGTTTTTCAACACCTGACCCATCGGAAGCTATGATAAAAAAATGCGCCCTATACCAATGTACAGAACGCTATATTCTATGTGATTCATCTAAATTCAATAAAGTATCTAATGTATCTTTTGCCGGATATTCAGATGCAACTATTATTACAACTACAGCTGCACCTGATATCTATAAAGATTCCGAAAATGTTTTGCTTGTATAGATGTAAAAGTTAAGTTTCATCATTACACTCAATATATCGTATAACTCTCTATAGGTCTTTTGAAAACCATAATAAGGTATAGATTTTGATACTATAATTTTATGTTATTAAGCAAGTTAATCAAATCATCATTTTAGTCATTATTACACTTGCAATAATTCCGGCTAAAGTAGATATTAATGCTCCTGCCAAAGTCCACCTTGTCTTGGTGACTTTGGCTGTCATAAAATATACCGACATTGTATAAAATATTGTTTCGGTGCTGCTCATCATTATAGATGAAAGCAGTCCCTCATATGAATCTGTTCCAAATTGTTTGAAAACATCTAATACAAGTCCGGTGGCCGCTGATGATGAAAACATCCTTACAATCATTGCTGGCACGACCGCCGGTGGCAGACCAATTTTCAATGTCATCTTAGCTATCTGTTTGGTAAAAAAATTCAAAAAACCAGATGAGCTTAACACACCAACACCAATCATCAGCCCTACCATTGTAGGCATCACACCTGCGACTGTTTTTAAACCATCTTTTGCTCCCTCAATAAAATCATCATACACTTTATTTTTCTGAATAATTCCAATTCCTACAATGTAGAATACGACAAATGGAATCATCATATCAGACAGATATAGAATAACTTTCATACTACCCCTCATTTCTGATAACATTTATTTACATTATTTCACATTTTTCTTGAAGTATTTATTCCGTTATGATAAAATTTATCCGTTATGATAATATGTTAAAAGGAGGCACGAGTTATGAATAACGATAACACAAATACCAATAATAATTCCAACGAAGAATTTGTACTCGATTTCGATGATGACGTAGTAGATTTAACAGATTCAAATCGTAAAAATACAAATTCCTATAACAGTAACATTTCTAATAGCTACAATTCTGATAGCTACAATTCCGGGTCTTATAATTCGAATAATTATAATTCTAATTACAATTCTAATAGTTACAATACTAACAACTATAATTCCGATTTCAATTCCGATTATAGTTCCGGATATGACAACTTTTCTGGCAATTATGATCCCTATGGTGCTTACAACCCTAATCGGGATTTATCACTTAGCAATAATGCTGAAAAAGTTATTAACAATACCTACAAAAATGATCTTAATATTACCTTTAAATTAGTAATCGTAGCAATGATTGCAATTATTGCACACTTGGCATATTTAGCATTTAGTAAAAATCCATTTACTGCTTCCCAATATTATTTATGGGCAATCAATTTGATTACAGAAGTTGCATTTATATCTGATGCAATTGTATTGAAGGCCAAAACCGGAAAAACATCTCCTATAATAGTTGCTGTTTTTCTTTATATCTTTTATCCACTTATCTCTTTTTCAAAACGTGGATTATCTAAGGCTATTCCATTACTATGGATTATATTAAGCATTTCCTTTACAGGTAAATTTATAAGTAATCAGTATCATATTTTGACTACTAATCCTGAATATACGAAATCATCAGCCGATCATTATGACTCAAAATATGATAAACCGGTAAAGAAATTAAATGCTATGAAAGCAAGCAGCACATCAAAGAAAACTGTCAATGATGTTATCAAGGATTATTTTCGTAATACCTCATGGGATGCTAAAACTAATGATGATGGCTCTTATAGTATTTCAGTACAGGGAGATGCTCATGATAAAGTAAATGGCGAAGAGGTCATTTATAAAGTAAAAATTGGCTTTACACTATCTAAATCCCTTGATTCATACAGCATTACAAGTGTTTCTATAAACAGTACACAATACAACTCACAATCACAAGTCCAAAGCTTCTGGAATGAATTAGTGGCGGGTCATTAACTTACAGAAAATAATAGCTGCCATTGTACTTGCAGATGTCGCAATAATAGCCGGCACAACAATAGATGCAGGATTAATACTTCCATATTGGCTTCGGTATGCAATTATATTCATCGGAATTATTTGTAAAGAGGAAATATTTATAACAAGAAAAGTACACATTTCATCACTTGAGATGTGTACTTTTTCTCTTCCATTTTTCTCTTCATTTAACTTTGATAGACTTTCCATTGCCTTAAGTCCCGGAGGGGTTGCGGCCCAGCCCAGTCCTAAGATATTAGCAATTATATTTGTAGTTATGTATTCTCTGGATTCATGATTTTTAGGGATATCAGGAAATAGGAAATTAACAAATGGCATTATTAATTTCGTCATTTGTCTTATAATACCTGCTCTTTTACCTATCTCCATTATGCCGGACCAGAAACTTAATACTCCAAGCATAGTTATACATAATGTGACCGCTTCCTTAGATGATGTCAGAAAACCATTTGAGACCTCAGAAATATTTCCTGTAAATGCCCCATATAATATCCCGATTAAAATCATAAATGCCCATATATAATTTAACATCTTTCACCGTTTTAAAAGCTTTCGATTACTTAAATTATATTAGGGCATTTACGTTAATATGATAAAAGAATTACCACATTATAACCAAATTAATGTTTTACTTAGTTTAATATAGAAATTAAACTAATTTTTATTCAAATAATGCTGTTGAGTAATATCTGTCACCGCTGTCAGGTAATAAAGTAACAACTGTTTTGCCTTTATTCTCAGGCTGTGAAGCCCAGTCAACTGCTGCCTTTAATGCTGCTCCTGATGAAATACCTACAAGAATACCCTCTGTTTTAGCTATTTCTTTACCGAATGCAAATGCATCTTCATTCTCAACTGTAACGACTTTGTCATATATTTTTGTATTCAATGTATCAGGTACGAAACCTGCTCCAATACCCTGAATCTTATGTGCTCCTGATACACCCTGTGATAATACAGGTGAAGTTGCAGGCTCTACTGCAATAACTTCAACATCTGATTTCTTAGATTTTAAATATTCACCGACACCACTTACTGTACCACCAGTACCTACACCAGCTATAAATGCATCGATTTCGCCATCTGTATCATTCCATATTTCAGGACCTGTTGTCTTCTTATGTGCTGTTGGATTGGCAGGATTAACAAACTGGCCTGGTATGAAGCTATTAGGAATCTCCTTAGCCAGCTCTTCAGCCTTAGCAATTGCACCTTTCATACCTTTTGAACCCTCTGTAAGAACTAATTCAGCACCATATGCTTTAATAATATTTCTTCTCTCAACACTCATTGTCTCCGGAAGAACAATTATGAGTCTGTATCCTTTCGCTGCTGAAATAGCTGCTAAGCCGATTCCTGTATTTCCTGATGTAGGCTCAATAATTGTAGAACCCTCTTTAAGAAGTCCCTTGTTTTCAGCATCTTCTATCATTTCTCTCGCAATTCTGTCCTTAACACTTCCTGCCGGATTAAAATACTCTAATTTAGCAAGTAGTCTTGCCTGAAGATTGTATTTCTTTTCTATTCCTGTAAATTCAACTAATGGTGTATTACCTATTAATTCTAATGCACTTTTATATATTTTACTCATATTCTATACCTTCCTTTCTTAGTTTAAACTCTTAAATGCTTCATCTAAATCTTCAATAATATCATCAATGTTTTCTGTACCAATTGATAATCTAATTGTATTTGGTTTAATTCCCTGATCTAATAATTCAGCCTCGTTGCACTCTGAATGAGTTGTTGAAGCAGGGTGTATGGCTAATGACTTAACATCTGCTACATTTGCAAGAAGTGAGAACAGCTCGAGATTATCAATGAATTTCTGTGCTGTCTTAGCATCTCCTTTGATTTCAAATGTAAATATTGAACCACCACCATTTGGGAAATATTTCTTATAAAGTTCCTGCTGTTCTTTGTCTTCTGAGATTGATGGGTGATTTACTTTCTCAACTAATGGCTGATTCTTAAGATATTCAACTACCTTTAATGCATTTTCAACATGTCTCTCAACACGAAGTGAAAGTGTCTCAAGTCCCTGTAAGAAGATAAATGCATGAACAGGTGAAAGTGTTGCGCCTGTATCACGAAGAAGTATAGCTCTGATATATGTTACAAATGCTGCAGGTGCGCAGTCTTTTGCAAAGCTTACTCCATGATAAGATACATTTGGTTCTACTAACCATGGCCATTTATCACTCTTAGTCCAGTCGAATTTACCACCATCTACGATTACACCACCGATTGTTGTACCATGTCCACCGATGAATTTAGTAGCTGAGTGAATTACTATATCTGCGCCATGTTCAATTGGTCTTACCAGATATGGTGTTGCAAATGTATTGTCAACGATAAGTGGAATTTCTGCTTCATGAGCAATTGCTGCTATTCTCTCGATATCAACAACTTCTGAATTAGGATTACCCAATGTTTCAATCTCGATTGCTTTTGTATTCTCTTTAATAGCTGCCTTTATTCCATCATAATCAAATGGATCTACGAATGTTGTCTCAATTCCATAATCAGGAAGTGTATGTGCTAATAAGTTATATGTTCCACCATAAATGTTCTTAGCTGCTACGATGTGGTCACCTGCATGTGCAATTGCCTGAAATGCATAAGCAAGTGCTGCCGCTCCTGAACCAACTGCTAATGCTGCCACGCCACCCTCAAGTGCTGCTATTCTTGCTTCAAATACCCCCTGTGTAGGATTAGTAAGTCGTCCGTAAATATTTCCTGCATCTCTAAGGCCAAATCTGTCTGCTGCATGTTCGCTGTTATGGAATACATATGATGATGTAAGATAAATTGGAACTGCTCTTGCATCTGTAACTGGATCTGGTGATTCCTGACCAACGTGCAACTGTAATGTTTCGAATTTAAAATTTCTTTCAGCGTAAGTTTTTTTACTCATATCTTCTACCTCGTTTCCTTATTTTTTGTTGGTGTTGTTATAATGTGTAATTCCTATTTGATTACTAGGATTAACTGTTGAAGATATAATACAGCTCAATTCCTAGTTTGTCAATAGGAAATTGGATATTTATTTAATTTTTTACACCTTATAAATTTCTATACTAAAAAACACCTGCCAACACTCTTTCCAAAATATCCTCAAATATTTTAAAAATATGTATTATGCAGGTGTTACCTTACTTTATTATATATTTAGTTATATATAATACTCAACATCTCCGTTCTTTTTCTTCTGTATCTCCACTAAATCTGCAAGTGTTATTCCATCAACCACACTGTTAATCGCATCATTTAATTTCTTCCATACCTCTAACGTTGCACATTGGGGTTCTCTCTCACATACACCATTCTCATCATCAAGACAGGCTACCGGTGAAAGACTTCCCTCTGTAAGTCTAAGAATCATGCCAACTGTGTACTTCTCAGGTTTCATTTTTAATGAATATCCACCCTGTGGACCTCTTTCACTCTTCACAAAGCCGGCTTTATTTAATACTGATATAATCTGTTCAAGATATTTACCTGATATATTCTGTTTTGCAGCTATATCTTTTATACTTATTGGTTTGTTTGGTTCACAAAGCGCTAATTGAAGCATAAGCCTCAGCGCATATCTTCCTCTTGTTGAAATCTTCATATTATCCTCATTTCTAAAGCTTTTAATAATCTTCTTCCTCTTCGCCCTCGCTAATATCTGTCTTAGGCTTCTCAAGTCCCTCTATTTTAATATTATTTTTCTCTGCGTAATCCCAGAGTGCTGCATGAATTGCTTCTTCAGCTAAGAGTGAACAATGCACCTTTACAGGTGGAAGTCCATCAAGTGCCTCCATTACAGCTTTATTAGTTATCTGTAATGCTTCATTAATATTTTTACCTTTAACAAGCTCTGTTGCCATACTACTTGTTGCTACTGCTGCACCACAACCAAATGTTTTGAATTTACAATCTCTTATAATTTGATTTTCATCAATATCTAAATATATTCTCATAATGTCACCACATTTTGCATTACCAACTGTACCGACTCCACTTGCATTCTCTATCTCACCTACATTTCTTGGGTGTTGAAAATGATCCATAACCTTTTCGCTATACATATTCTATCCTTCTTTCTTCTTATATTATCTGTTATCTTGCCTGTTTCTTTACAAAATCTTCGTAAAGAGGTGACATACTTCTAAGTCTCTCTACGATACCTTTTAACTTGTCCACTACAAAATCTGCATCTTCCATAGTAGTATCCTCAGAAATTGTAAGTCTTAATGAACCATGTGCTATTTCATGAGGAAGTCCGATTGCAAGTAATACATGCGACGGATCTAATGCTCCTGATGTACAGGCAGAACCACTTGATGCACATATTCCAAAAGAATCTAACATTATAAGCATTGATTCTCCCTCAATAAACTGAAAACTGAAGTTAATATTATTAGGCAGACGTCTTTCTCTGTCTCCATTAAGTCTTGTGTAAGGTATCTCATTCATTACTCTTTCGATAATATGATTTCTTACTTCTATTTCCTTTGCTGTTCTCTCTTTCATATTTCCAACTGCGATTTCAGTTGCTTTAGCGAGACCGATTATTCCAGGTACATTTTCTGTTCCGGCTCTTCTGCTTCTCTCCTGTGCACCACCATGTACAAACGATCTTATCTTAACACCTTTTCTTATATAAAGAAAACCTATTCCCTTTGGTCCATTTATCTTATGACCACTTACTGATAGCATATCTATGTTCATTTCTTCTACATCAATTGGAACCTGTGTAAATGCCTGAACTGCATCTGTATGGAATAACACGCCATGCTCTTTAGCAATCTTGCCAATTTCTGCTATAGGCTCAATTGTTCCTATCTCATTATTTGCAAACATTATTGAAATAAGAATTGTATCAGGTCTGATAGCTTCTTCTAATTGTTTCAAATCAACGATACCATTCTCATCTACATCAATATATGTTATCTCATATCCACGTTTCTCAAGATAATCACATGTATGAAGAATTGCATGATGTTCAATCTTCGATGTAATAATATGGCGGCCTTTATTAGCATAAGCCTCAGCAGTTGCTTTCAAAGCCCAGTTATCACTCTCTGAACCGCCCGCTGTAAAGTAAATGTTTGCTGTATCTGTATTAATTGCTTTCGCAATTGTCTCTCTGGCTGTAGTAATATCCTTCTTATTCTGTGAAGATATACTGTAAATACTTGATGGATTACCAAATTTCTCTGTGAAATAAGGTAACATTGCATCTAAAACTTCTGGTTTAACAGGTGTAGTTGCTGCATTATCCATATAAATAATTTTTTTATCCATAATAAAATAAACCTCCATTCTGAAGTATAAGAATTCAAAGACTAGTAAATAATATGAACTTCTTAGGCTTATACCTACTTTTACAGTATTTCATATTGTATTACTATGATATGAAATATCATATATCCACTTACAGTATTTGTCAAGTATCAAAAGATTATTACTGAATTGTTGAATTTGCTTATTTTTCAAAGAAATTAGCCTGTTATAGAATTTATCAAAAGGCTTATTGATAAACGATTATCTATAAGCCTTTCCTATTCATGTATACATCAATTGCTATTTATATACTTTGAATTATTATTTTTTATAATTTTTAATCCATTTTCCATCTGAGCCAACGTAATACTTTCCACCATCTACCCATTCAGAAATCGCCATTGTTCCATCTGCCTTTACGTAATATGTACCACTTATCCATTTTGATGTCTGCATTATTCCATCAGCATTTACATAATACCATTTGCTTCCAATTTTAAGCCATTTTGAAACCTGCATTATTCCATTGGCATTTACATAATACCATTTACCATTGGTTTTTATCCACCTAGATGTCAGCATTACTCCTTTTTTATCAAAATAATAACTTTTATTTCCTATCTTAAGCCATTTTGAAGTCTGTACTGTTCCATTCTTAAGATAGTACCATTTTCCTGATAATTTCAGCCATTTTGTATCCTTTACCCAGATACCTTTACCATCAACATAGTATCTGCCATTATCTACTATCTCAGATGTTGCCATACTACCATCTGCTTTTACATAATATCTGCTGCCTATCCACTTTGAAGTCTGCATTACTCCGGATTTATCAAAATAATAATATTTTGTACTGATTTTAACCCATTTAGAAGTCTGCATTGCTCCGGTCTGGTCCACGTAATACCATTTTGCTCCGGATTTAATCCACTTTGATGTCTGCAGCTCACCATTTGAATTATAATAATACCATACATTATTTATTTTCTGCCATCCTTTTATTGGAATGTCGATAACTACAACCTGTACTGTTGAATAATCAGAATAAATTCTTTCACCCGAAAAAGTCTTGTATGCTCTTACTTTATAATAGTATTTTTTTCCGCATCTGACCGAATTGTCCACATATGAATTGTCAGTAAAGCTTCCTAACATATTGTATGTTCCATTTTTCTCAGTACTTCTGAACAGTTCATATCCTTCTGCTCCATCTACATTCTGCCATTCAAGCCTTGCACTGTTATTATCCGTTGATTCAGCTTTAGTTATCTGTGGCACAGATAATTTGTCTGATACTTTGCTTGTGAATGCCTTTATGCACATATTTATGCTGTATTTTTTTAAATATGTTTCATACATATCCACTAATTTTCCTGATGGTGCATAATAACTTTCATTATTACGTGATACACTGGTAATTCCAGCAGTAGCAGAATATATATATGAGTAATCCATTGATGTCTCATCATCAAATGTAATCACGATAGCAAATGTATCACCCTCATCTAGTTTAACTGTGCTCGGCATATTTACTGTATAATAACCTGCAAATGTTGTCTTTCCTGTAACCGGTGTATCAAGTAACGGTGTTCCACTCTCAGGATTATCTGTATTTCCTGTTATTGTACCATTAGCATCTTCAACATTAAGTGCAGGATTCTTATAAATCTGGATTGAATAAGATGTATTTGCATCCTTAACACTAAATGCTACAGCATCAAGTTTCTGTGTTCCTGTGCCCTTCTTTACAGTAAATACATTTGCATATTTATTGGCTAATATAAAATCTGCTCCTGTAGAACCCATAAGACCATAACCAATTTCTGTATTACCATCATACTGGTAATTATAATCATATGAATCCTTCTTAGCGACTTCATAATATGTTGCATTTCCTGATTTAGCACTTAAATCATAGTAAGATATCCACATATATCCGCCATTAGTTCTGTAATTGTATGAACCCCAGCTATTCTTAATCAGCCATGCACCATCTCCCTCAGGCACATACACTTTTCCATTTGAATCTGTGGATTTGAAATTATCCCTACTGATTGTGTCGTCCCAACCCACAATCGTTACTGCATGATTGGTAGATTTAATCTCATAATTATAATAATATTCGTTATTAGCATAATTGTCAGAATCATAATAATACATACTTGCTGCACCATTTTCCATAACAGCTTTCTTAACGTAATCTCTGTCCTGCATGTTTATCTGTCTGACACCAGTTAATATATATTGCAATTTTGATGCATCATAGCTATATGTTGTAGCTGTTGCACCCGGATAAACACAGTCGCTTTCATTTACCATACCTGCCCACTTACTCATAGCTCTGAATACCATAGTCTGATTACCACCTCTGCTTAATGCGGCAGTCATATCATCAGTATATGTATTATCGCCATCCGTTCCACCTAATGGGTCAACAAATGTTCTGTCATCAAATGCCATATATACAACATTATATTCTGACATATCAAGTGTGTCTTTATTATCAGCTACACCATGGCTTAATGCTGTAGATTCCATGGCTGCAATTGCCGCAAAAGCCCAACATGTTCCCCATCTTCCCTGATTCCTTACAGGCGTTACATATCCATAATCCCTTGAGTCATATTTAGCAGGAATAGCTGCCGCCTGACATAGTCCTTCATTGCTTTCTGTGACATCTAATCTTGGTGCAACATAACCATTGTCTATGTAACCATATGCTTTATCATAAGTTACATATTCATTATCATCGTCTGTTGCCTTCGCAATCATACCCTGAAAATTAACTGTCGATATAAATGTCATTGTTGCCAGGGTTATTGCAAAAAATCGCTTAAAATACTTTCGTTTTACCATATGAGCACCTCTCTTTAATGATATAGTTCAGTCTGATTTCGTTCCAATTCAACTTCTTTAATTATACCATATCTGGTGCCAATAATCTCTAATTATTTCATATTTTGCCAAACTATTTTTAGTAAAAACCTTTAAACTAAATCCATAGTCAATAAGCCATTTAACGTTCTGATTAATCTCACTTATATCCATATCTTTATCTAAAACTCTTAGCCCAGTTAACCAATGAATCATGATAAATATTTTCTGCAACATCCTTCTTCATCTGATCTGTTACCGGACCATTACTTGCTAATTTACCTAAAATGACATTCTGAAGTTCTGTTACTGTCATATCTTCATAAGGCTTGCTCATATCAACTTCTACAACTTCGATTTTATCAGAATTCAGATTATTAGAGCCTGCTTCTGTTGAATCTGTCTTATCTTTATTCATCTTAACCGATTGCTCTTTACTTTCACTATCTGCTTTATTCTCTGACTTAGTATTATTATCTGACTCATAATCTGGCTTAACGTCTGACTTTGTGTAATTCGTATTATCTAATCCAGGAACCTGTTTACCTTCTGACTTCTTTACATCCACCTTCTTCGCAGTCTTTACAGCTACAGGTTTGAGGTCGGCTATCTTCATATAATCCGGAAGCCATATTTCCCCTGAATTAGCTTCGAGTTTAATATTAATACAACCATTCTCGACTTTAACTCTCTGGCCTGTAAGTGCACCATAATACTCATCAGCGCTGCCTGCACCAACTGTAATATCCGCCTCATGGTCTGCATTATTAACTGTTATCACAACTGTGTCTCCATCCAGGTTTCTTGCAAATGCATACTGTTCATTTGTAAGCAGTCTCTCCTGATAATCACCATATGATAATGCCTTTACATTCTGTCTTATTTTACCAAGTGCTGCAACAAGACTTGTACAACTGTTTTTCTTAATTGCATCTTTATAATCATCCAGATTAATTGCCGGCCTCAATGAATCATCAGAAGACTTCTCTTTACGTCCTTCAATTCCAAATTCTGAACCATAATAAATTGATGGAATACCTGGAAGTGTATACAGAAGAACATGTACAGGCGAAAACTGTGCCTTATTATTAAGCTTTGTATATATTCTCTCAACATCATGATTATCTACAAAATTATATAATTTAAGTCCCTCGGGGCTGTTTCCACCCATACTATATAAACGTCTTACTGTATGTGCAATCTCGAAATAGTTATGGTCATTATGTCCCGAAAAAAGTGCTTTGTGTAACTGGTAGTTAGTTACTGAATGAAGTGTTCCTTCATTAACCCATCTATTATAATCTCCATGAATTACTTCGCCCATCAGCCAGAATTCCGGTTTTACTTCATTTGCAACCCTTCTAAGCTGATGCATAAATCCAAAATCGAGTACATCTGCCGCATCTAATCTGATACCATCAACATCAAATTCTGATACCCAGTATCTGATTACATCACAGATATAATCCTGAACTGCAGGATTTTGCTGATTCAGTTTAACCAGGAGGTTATATCCTCCCCAGTTATCATAGGAGAATCCGTCATTATACTCATTATTTCCCCAGAAATTCACGTTACAATACCAATTTTTATATTGTGAATTTTCTCTATTCTTCTGAATATCTTTAAATGCGAAAAAATCTCTTCCTGTGTGGTTGAATACACCATCAAATATTACTCTTATGCCCTGTTTATGACATTCCTTAACATATTTTTTTAAGTCTTCATTTGTTCCAAGTCTTGAATCTAACTTCTTATAATCCGTTGTCTCATAACCATGTCCAACTGATTCAAAAAGAGGTCCTATATACAATGCATTACATCCAATTTCCCTGATATGTTTAATCCATGGAATCAAATTGTTTAATCTATGTTCCGGCTCCTTATATTCGTTCTGTTTTGGAGCATTTGCTAATCCTAACGGATAAATGTGATAAAATATTGCCTCGTCATACCATGCCATGTTTCTAATTCTCCTTTAACTCAATGTTATTCATAATATATTTTACTGGGATTAACAAATAATTCAAGTCAAACTTTAGTATAAATTATTCTTTCAGCAACGTAACCTTATATAACTGACAAGGACCATTAACATATCATTTAAAATATGTTAATAGTCCTTTGATATTTTAATAATTATATTAATATCTTTTGTCTATTTCTTATATCCTTTAATCCATTTTCCATCAGAGCCAACATAGTATTTACCACCGTCAACCCATTCCGAAATTGCCATCGTTCCGTCAGCTTTTACATAATATGTTCCGCTTATCCATTTAGATGTCTCCATTATGCCGTCTTTATCAAAATGATACCATTTCTTACTTATCTGTACCCATTTTGACTTCTGAACTTTACCTGATACTATATAATACCATTTATCGCCTGACTTAAGCCACTTAGTTCCTTTATCCCATTTGCCATCTTTACCAACATAATAATTACCTTTGTCGACAAATTCTGAGATTGCCATTGTTCCATCAGCTTTTACGTAATAGTTTCCGCCTATCCATTTAGATGTCTCCATTATGCCGTCTTTATTAAAGTGGTACCATTTCTTGCCTATCTGCATCCATTTTGACTTCTGAACTTTACCTGATACTATATAATACCATTTACCACCTGACTTAATCCACTTAGTTCCTTTATCCCATTTGCCGTCTTTACCAACATAATAATTACCTTTGTCGACAAATTCTGAGATTGCCATTGTTCCGTCGGCTTTCACATAGTAGTTTCCATTTATCCATTTAGATGTCTGCATTACGCCGTTTGCATCTACATAGTACCATTTTGTTCCTGATTTAATCCATTTAGATACCTGTTTAACACCTGTCTTATCATAATAATACCAGTTATCATCTACTTTCTGCCAGCCGGTAAGTATGACATCTTCCATTGGTTTAACCGGAACTTCTTTTACTATAACATAGTTGCCCCAGTATTCATTATACGTAAGTTCTTCCGTTTCAACTTTTGTTCCGTTGATGTACACATTCATATTTTCCGAATTATCATCAAATACCTGTCCATTTCTTGGACTTACACTAAATCTCATCATATAACACACATCTTTTGATATAACATGTCCGGCTTTAACTAAATACCATGAATTGCCATCTCCTACATAAATTAAATGTGTGTTCACTATGTTCAGATAATAAATATCATTCGCAATTACACCTGTTATCTCATTTTTAAACTGGTCAGCTGCTTCTCCACCATCTGCACCCTCCTTAAATTTACTCCATGCAGAATAATCAACCGTCAGGTAAATATCTCTGGTTATTGCATTCGTTTTAAATTTATATTCAAGAATCAAATCAGAGCCATCCATTCTGCAGCTGCTAGTACTATAATTTGTATCATTTACTATATATTTACCATTGTACTCTTTAGTTTTATCATCAACCGAAAATTTATAACCTTTATTTGGTGTAAGTGTTAATGCCAGTTTATATGTAGAATTCTCTTTAAATACATCTCCGGCTTTAAATTCTGAATCATTATCACAAGTCCACTCTAACTTGCTTATCTCAAATGCTACGTTTTTACTCTCAATAGATGTTTTAGAAGTACGACCGGCTTTTACTTTACCTGTAGCAATTTCAAAATCTGTAATATTTATAGCTTCCGGACGTGCAGCCGGTGCGAAAGGAATATCTAATTCAATACGGTAACATTTCCAGTATTCGTTGTAACTCAATAAAATAGGTGTCACCTTTACACCATTTAAATATACAGTTATATTATTCTTATTCCTGTTAAAATTATATTGATTTTTAGGATCTACTATAAAATGACATCTGTATTTTTTCCCTTCTTCAATCGCATCTCCTTCCTTCACAGCCTCTGAACTTGAACCGTCCACATACTTTAACGCTGTATTAAGAATATCTACACTATACATGTCTTTATTTGCTTCTCCAACATCCAATGCATCGCATAACAGCTGTCTTTCTGCTGCCATGGCATCCTGTCCGACCTGATATAGCGTCCATGCTGATTTGTCAATTGTCAGATAAATTTCATTAAGAATCACGTTCTCTGTTTCTTCTGCGTGTGCAATTGCCGGTAATATCCCGATTATCATCGCTAACGCCAGAAAAAAACTCATTAATTTGCTTAATCTTTTTTTCATATAATTCCTCCTCGTCTTCGAACGATTATTCATATAAACCTGCATGTTTCATGCATACAGTTCCACGAAAAAACTTCAACTCAATTAATTTTCATACCATTTACTCTTATCCTGTCAAATGTATATGCTATATAGAGTATTATATAAGAAAAAGTCTATTAATACCCTATCAGTTTTAATAGTCTTTATTCTTAATTACACAATTTTCCAAGTGGTCTCTTGCAAATCTCTGGTCTTCTACTATAAGCACTCTTTTCATTCGGTCTCCATTCTGAAATTATTGCTTTTTATTCATTTCTGCTTTAAACAATTTCATTGAATATTTATATCTAAGGTTTATGCCGGTTTTACTACGTGCAAAACACATTATAATTACTGCTCTGTCATTTTTATGCATTTCCCATATCAGAAGTTTTCAAACCAATATTTATAATTAATTCCGGTATACTCTGTATCTTCATATATCCACCAGCTTCTTCTAGCTTCTGCCTTATATTCGATAACCCTCCACCTTCAATTATGTTTTTATCAGGCTGTTTACCATTATTTCTAATACGGATATTATAATAACATATAGCATTTTTTCTATATAATGACTCATCATTTACAATGTCCTTCGTTACTTCAACAGTTAAACGATTTGCTTTTACGTCTTCTTTAAGTTTTTCATTATCTGCATCTAATTGTATCATAGATTTATAGATTTCTGTAACATTTGTTGCCAAAATCTGACTATATTTTTCATTACATTTTATCGCGAGTTCTTCTTTTGCGAAAATCCATATTTCATTTTCAGAAAATATGTAAATATTCTCTCCATATATCGCTTCTGCCGAATTATCCGCTGAATTATACTGCATAGTTAATTGCATTTCGCCTGACTCATCTTTTGAAGTTCTCTTTAACTTAATATCATTTGGAGGATTATTTAAAGCATTTTCTAATTCCATAAGATTTTGAACGTTACTCCCTATAAGTCTTCTACCTAATTCATGCATTTTACGATTGCATAATACTACCTTTCCATATTTGTCAAAAAAACATATGCCACTTGGCAGATTGTCTAATCCTTCCTTTATAGAATTAGAATTTATCTGATTATTATTAATATTATGTATCTTATATAATCTATATATGCCATAAATCAGATTAACGCCATACCATATTATGGTTGCCGCATATAAGCAGGATAATCCTGTGCTGCTTAATAAAATTCTATTTTTATATCTCATGCATCCCTTCATTGTTATATTATCATTTGCTTTTAACCCACCTAATAATGTGACCATTAAAAAATTAATCATTAAAATTATTATTTTTGCAAACAATTTATATGTCAAATGTAAATGTCTGTAATAATCTAGCTCTTCAAATATATCGTATAGTTGTCCACTTACAATGGCAGGTATTTCACTTTGAATTCTATATTATCGCTGTTGTAATGAATGTTATTATCTGACTTATAACATACGTTTCCTTCGTTATCAACAATCTTAGCCTCTATAGTTGATATTTCAAATAATTTATCATATCTGGAATTTGACTGTATAAGCCCGCATTGTATGCAGCTCTCAAATATTGCAGTAAAGAACAGGCAGCAAAATACTGTCATATCGCCTAAAACTATTCTTAATCCATTAACTTCCGAAATGTACAATCCCATATATACAAATAAAATTACAAGTGGCAATATTGGTCTCCACATTATTTTTCTTGTATTTGGGACTCTGGACTTTATCACAATAATTACTAATGCACTTATAGCACAACCAATACACCATATCATTACCACTCCGTATCCTGTTGCTTAACTATACTTTGAATCCGACCATACACTTCCATTCTCCGGAAATGCAAACATCTTCTGATGAAGGTCATTTGTCAGGACAAATACTATCGCTATAATAGTCGGGATATATAGGGCTCCTGTCCATTCAGGCAATTTATAATCCTCAGCTTTACCTAATGACATTGCTGTTAAAAGCCCTAAAAATGGTATGCCTAAAAGTGGTATATGGTACATATACCACAGATACCTTGACGCATTTATATTGTCTACAATGAAATATTTTATTGTTCTTATCATAATCCAGAATATCATAAGTCCAGCTATACTTATAAGATAGTGTTGAACCTGTTTCTGAATTATTCTTCTCTTAATAGACCTGCCCCATAGATAAAATATTGTGATGTATATGTATGTTCTTAAAGATCCTGCTAACTGGAATATTTCAAATTCAAAATCACACATTCTGCACAAATAGGCCATAAAAACGGCAAGTCCAAGAAGAAGCATTTTCTTTTTGTGGATTATATTCGTTTTATCTGCCATATTCCTTAATCCATTTGCCATCGGCACCGACATAATATTTTCCTGTATCAACCCATTCAGAAATTGCCATTGTTCCATCGGCCTTAACATAATATTTTCCACTAATCCATTTTGATGTCTGCATTACTCCATCTGCATCAAAATAGTACCATTTGCCATTTATATTAAGCCATTTAGACATCTGGACTCTGCCAGAAACTATATAGTGCCACTTGTTGTTTACTTTAAGCCACTTTGTAGTCTTTATCCATCTGCCATTCGCATCTACATAATATTTACCAGAGTCAACAAAACCTGAAACCGCCATTGTGCCATCAGATTTAACATAATATTTGCCACTAATCCATTTTGATGTCTGCATTACTCCATCTGCATCAAAATAGTACCATTTGCCATTTATCTTTTGCCATTGTGATGTTAACATTGCTCCATCTGAACCAAAATAATACCACTTTTTACCTTGCACCAACCATTTATTCTTCTGAACTGTACCTGTTATCACATAATACCACACATTATCTGCCATAACCCATTTTGTAGTATATACAAATCTTCCCTGTGAATCCACATAATGGTTTCCATTATCGACTATTTCTGAAACCGCCATCGCTCCATCTTCTTTGACATAATATTTATTATCTATCCACTTTGATGTATCCATAATTCCTTCTTCGTTAAAATGATACATCTTACCATCAATCTCTTTCCATCCGATTATCATAGATTCATCAACATATCTATATTCAGCTGTTATCTCAACATCATTATCAGGCATTACAAATGTAGTTGTTGCATTATTTTCATCATTAAATACCACGTTTCCATCTGAACATACCCATTTATCAAACACTTTACCCTTTGCCGGATTATCTGCAACCAATGTAATTAATTTATCCTTTTCAGATACGGATATTGCATTATTCAAATCATCATAAGTTGTTCCATTATTCACTTTTATATCATAATCGACGACACCTGTTCCCGGAGCCGGTGCATCGATATATATGTAATACATATCCCAATTACTATTATATGAGATATCTCTAACTGCCACTTTTTCACCATTCAGATAAATATTCATCTCTGATGTAATGCTGTCAAATGTATAATCTCCTGTTCTTAAAACTGTTATGCACATCACATACTGCGCATCTAATAGTATTCTTCCTTTCAGATTATAGTTTATATATGAATTATTTAATTGTCCAAGAAATGAATTATTCCTGTCAATACAATATCTGTCACTATCTTTGCTATCTACATTAATTACTTCATCAGCAAACTGCTTACTTGCCTTAGTTGCATATTGTCCAATTATATATTTGGTCCATACTTCTTTATCAAGTGTAAAGTATAAATCTTTGATTACATTATCAGTCTTAAATGTTATTTCTAAAACCAGACTGTTATCTTCCATTCTGTCTGATACATTGTCGTACTTTACCCATACGAAATAGCTTCCATTATATTTTAATCCACCATCTGTCATTTCTGTTGTGAATTCATAATTATCATTAGGGGTAAGTCTTAATATGAGTGTATATGTAGAATTTCCATTAAATACATCACCTGCTTTGAATTCCGAATCTTCTTCGCACTTCCACTCCACATCAGTTATCTTAAACATATTGTTATAATTACTAATAATAGTCGGAGCAATATTACCAACCCTTGGTGCATCAACTGTATTGATTGTAAAATCTTTTATGTATTGCTTCTCCTGTATACCGGTTTCATTGTTATCTAATTCATTATCATTAACTTCTGCTGCTTCGCACACATATTTTCCACTATAAAAGCTTACTGATAACGTACCCGCAAATATAGCTGCCATAAATATGTATTTCATAATTCTCACTACTGTGTTTCTCATATTTTTCATCTCCCATATCTTCCAAATGTATTACTATTTTTAAGTTATATATCAATCTATATACTTATATACTTTTATACCATAAAAGCGATGAAAAATCTATATACCAGACTTCTCATCGCCTTTATTATTTCTAATTTTGCTTTATTGTTACTTAGTCTATGTCAGTTGATACTAACAGTTTCTAAATCACCTTGCTAAAATTATCAGACTATTTCTTATATCCTTTAATCCATTTACCATCAGAACCGACATAATATTTTCCACCGTCAACCCACTGTGAAACTGCCATTGTTCCATCGGCTTTTACATAATATTTTCCGCCAATCCATTTTGAGGTCTGCATTACTCCAGATGCATCGAAATAATACCATTTGCTGTTTATGTTAACCCATTTAGACTGCTGGATTTTTCCTGATATCATATAATACCATTTGCTATTTATCTTGAGCCACTTTGTAGATTTAATCCATTTACCATCAGAACCGACATAATATTTTCCACCGTCAACAAGTGTTGAAACTGCCATTGTTCCATCGGCTTTTACATAATATTTTCCACCAATCCATTTTGAAGTCTGCATTACTCCGGATGCATCGAAATAATACCATTTGCTATTTATCTCAACCCATTTAGACTGCTGGACTTTTCCTGATATTATATAATGCCATTTTCCGTTAATTGTAAGCCATTTTGTTGTCTTAACCCATTTACCACTGGCATCTACATAGTATTTATTATTATCTACTAACTGTGATATTGCCATTGTTCCATCGGCATTAACATAGTATTGTCCACTTATCCATTTTGAGGTCTGCATTACTCCGGATGTATTAAAGTAATACTTTTTGCCATTTATTGATTTCCAGCCAGTTACAACTTTTCCATCTTCGTAATAATACCAATAATCTCCTTTATTTACCCAGCCAGATTTTGTATCTGAAGTTGTTTTTGTATATACGTATATAACTTCTATTGTATTATCACCGAATGTTCCACTTGCATTATCTGGTTTTGTCTGCAATTTATATCCATTAAATGTCTTTGCCTCTGATGAATATTTTTCACCAGTTTTTCCTGACAATTTCTGAATATCTAATATATTACCTTCGGTATCCACATACTTGACATATACTACACCATTCGTGTCTACCGTCTTAATATATCCACTTACATCATAGTAACCACTGTTTACAAATTCAAAATCTGCTGTCTGATTTCCATTACCATCATTAAAGATGATCATCAATTCTTTATCTGTTGATGTATATTCATAGCCATATATTCCATCGCCTAAATCTAACATCTTACTTCCTGGCCACGCCTTACCTACTGCTTTGTCACCACTAAACATGTATATATTAATATCAGAACCCCATCCATCAGGCTTCTTGAAATATATGCCGTTGGTTATTACCGGAATCTGCTTTGCTGTTACATATACTTTTATCGTAGCTTTATATCCATTAAATGTAGTTACTGTAATATTTGCTGAACCATCTCTTACAGCAGTAATAATTCCTGCATTACTTACAGTTGCTACCTGTGTATTATCCGAAGACCACTTAACAGTCTTATTTGTTGCATTAGCCGGACTAACCGTTGCTGTTATCTTCTCTGTGTTTCCTTCCTCTAATATTACAGAAGTCTTATCCACAGAAATTCCCGTTGGTTTAATTATATTAGGATTTTCTGAAACTGTAACATTCACCGTTGCAGTCAATCCGTTAACTGTTTTAGCAGTTATTACTGCTGAACCTTTTCCCACACCAGTAATTCGTCCACCACTAACAGTTGCTACTGAATTATTACTTGATGACCATGAAACTGTCTTGTATGTTGCATCTGCTGGACTTACAGTTGCTGTAACAGCCTCAACATTTCCTTCTAATAATGATACTGAAGTTTTATTTAATTTTATGCTTGTAGGGTTTACTACATTTATTTCAATTGGCTCAATTAATTCCTCTTTTCCACCATCTGTAAGATATTTACCATTTGTAATTACTCTTCCTGGTGCTGGAGTTTTTTTCGTATCTAATACATATACTGCAAGATTACCTTTTCCAGATACAGTAGCTGTTAATGTTCCATCAGTTACATTTTTAACAGTTCCTGTAACAGCGTCTACATATTTACCATTAGGAATTCCTGTAAATGTTGAATCCCCTGAAATACTTACAAGACAAAAACTATCTGTTTTATCGTCTGTATATCTTCTCTTGAATGATAATTCACCTGAACATCCTTCTGTTGAATACTGACCTTTTCTAAGAGCAGGTATTGCCTGACGAAGTCTGTTTAATCTCTGGATGTGCTGTGATAATGGATGCTTTAATGTATCACCTACTGCACCACTTACATTACCATATTCACCAAATCCAACTGATGTAACTGTTCCTTCAATATTATCTCCATAATATGCACGTCCTGTTTCTGCAAGTGCAATATTTGGACCTTTATCAATAACTGCGCCTTTCTGGAATTCTGTCTCTGTACCATAGTAAATACAAGGAATACCTCTGAATGTAAACATTAATGAAAGGTTTTCTGCCCATGTATCCTGAGGCTGATCAAATCTTTTATCCTCTGGAGCTCCGTCAGGGGCATAATCATGTGAATCTACATATGTAACATTCCATGTAGCATCATTATAGTATTTATCACCATTTACAGCTACTGAGAAAGCATTTTGTGCTGTTTTAAATGACCAATGCATTGGGAAGTCAATAACATTTAATCCTGAAAATTCGCTATAATCAGGTGTATGATATGTATTTCCATTTAATAATGCATTCTGGCTTGTTGGCTGTTCGTCTATATTATCTGCATTATCCTTTGTTGCCTGAATTGCTGAATTGTAGTTTACCTCCCAATCGGTATCACTCCATTCATAATCCTTTGATTCCTTCCATGTATAGTATGGTGTTGACATAGATGGAGACTGTCTGTACCAATAATTACCATTATCTCTTGTACATACCTCTCCAAACATATAGAAGTCTTTACCGTTTCTCTTTCCTGCCTTCATAAATGCATCATTAAATACTTTATTGAATGTAAGTCGGCTGATATGTCTTACTGTATCTACTCTGAAGCCATCAACACCCATATCAATATATTTAGAATATGCATCTACAAGATAATTATATACTATCGGATTCTCTGTATTTAAATCTACACAGTCACCGGCTATCTGTGCTATCTGACATGTATAATCATCCCAGTTAAAATTACCATAATGGTGATATAGATTATTAACATCATGATTCACACCATCAGTATTCTTCATAAGCGCAAGTCTTGCTGCGTATTGAGCTGCAGGTGTTAAGCTATTATAATTACTTGGTAAGCCTGAACCTTCAATAACCTGTAAACAATCAGGTGAACTTAAATCACCCTCTTTGTTAAACATTGGTATCAGATTTGCTTCACCAAAGTTACCTGTATGGTTAAATACAACGTCCTGAATAATCTTCATTCCTCTTGCATGTACTGCATCTATCAAATCCTGATATGTACAATCATCTGATTCATATCTTGGATCAACTTTGCTGAAGTTAATTGCATGATAACCATGATAATCATAACCACTGCAATTCTCTACAACTGGTGTAATCCATATTGCTGTAAAGCCTAACGCTTTAATATAATCCAGTTTTTCAATAAGTCCCTTAAAATCGCCCCTCCAGGCTGGATCGTTCAAATTATACTGTGTTCCATCCCAGCACTGAACGTCATTACTTTCATCACCATTATAATATCTGGTAACCATTGCAAAATAAATGGATTCATCACGAAAATCCGTTCTTGAATTTGCAAATATAACATTTCTGTCTTTACCTGACAGTACATCTGTCGATGCTGCCTCAGCCTTAACTACATTAGCTTTCTGCTTGTAAAAGTCTAACCCATAACCATTTAATACAAAGGTAGACACCGCTAACATAAATGCTATTGTTTTTTTAGCGGTTTTAAAAAAAATCTTTTTCTTTTTCATTAATTTTTTCCTTTCTTTATATTTTTATATACCTTCATTTCAATTATATCGATGTTGCACAATAAAATCAAGCATTGTTTTAAAATTTTGTTAACTTTTTTTAAATTTACTTGTTATTTTTTAACATTCTATTAATGTGTAATACATTTTATACAAAAATCACCCTGAATCTATGCATAAAGCATAAATTCAAGGTGATTCCTATGTAATAATTATTTTATTTATCTGTGATTATTATTTTTTATATTTGTTCTTTATCCATTTACCATCGGCATCTACATAGTATTTATTATTATCTACAAGTTTTGATTTAGCCATTGTTCCATCTGCCTGCACATAATATGTCTTGTTTATCCATTTAGATGTCTGCATTACGCCTGAGCCGTTGAAATAATACCATTTATTATTTATCTTAACCCATTTAGACTGCTGGATATTTCCTGATATATTGTAGTACCATTTGTTATTAATCTTAAGCCATTTTGTTGTCTTAACCCATTTACCATTACTATCCACATAATATTCATTATTATCTACTAACTGTGATGTTGCCATTGTTCCATCGGCTTTAACATAGTATTGTCCACCTATCCATTTTGAGGTCTGCATTACTCCGGATGTATTGAAGTAATACTTTTTGCCATTTATTGATTTCCAGCCTGTTACAACTTTTCCATTAGTATAATAATACCATGATGAGCCTACTTTCTTCCAGCCATTAGCTACATCAATTGTATTCTTTGTATACACATATATAACTTCAATTGTATTTTCTGTATATGTTCCCTTTGCATTAGCCGGTGTTGTCTTTAATGTATAACCACTGATTGTCTTAGCTTCTGTTGTATAAGATGAGCCGATTGTACCTGTTAATTTGTCTGTACCAAGTACATTTCCATCTGTGTCTTTATACTTAACATTTACTTCACCTTTAACTTCAATTACTTTGATAAATCCGCTTAACTCATAATATCCATTATTATGAAAATCAAGGTCATCAGTCTGATTAATTCCATCATTGAATATAACCTTCGTATTGCTATCTGTTATAGAGTGTTCATATACATATAATCCATCACCTAAGTCTGTCATAGCTGCACCAGGCCAGTCCTTACCAACTGTTGTATCGTTACTGTAGAAATAAATATTTATATTTCTTCCCCAGGCATCAGGTTTCTTAAAGTATATACCATTCTTAATAACAGGAATCTCTTTAGCTTCTACTTTAACTGTTAATGTAGCCTTGCAGCCATTATATGTAGTAACCGTAATAACTGCTGTACCCTCTGATACTGCTGTGATTTTTCCGCCACTTACTGTGGCAACTCCTGCATCATTAGAACTCCATATTACTGTCTTATTAGAAGCTGTTGCAGGAAGTACTGTTGCTGTAACTGTCTCTGTATCCCCTTCTGTCAGAGTTATGGATTTCTTGTTTAATGTAACAGAAGTCGGTTTAATTATATTAGGATTTTCAGACACTTTAACCTTAACAGTTGTAGTAAGTCCATTGACTGTCCTAGCAGTAATTACTGCCGAGCCTTTTCCTACTGCTGTAATCTTTCCACCACTTACTGTGGCTACTGTACTGTCACTTGTTGTCCATGAAACTGTCTTATTTGTAGCATCTTTAGGAGCAACTGTGGCTGTAATTGTTTCTGAATTGCCCTCTAAGAGCGAAATTGAAGTTTTATTTAATGTAATGCTTGTTGGATTAATAACATTAATATTTTCCTCGCCAATCAATTCAGCTTTACCACCATCTGTTAAGTAATCGCCATTTGTAATTACTCTTCCAGGAGCAGGAGTCTTTGCTGTATCAAGCACATATACTCTCATATTACCTTTACCTGATACATTAGCCGTAAGTGTTCCATTTGTTACATTTTTAACATCACCTGTAACTGCATCTACATATTTACCATTAGGTATCCCTGTAAATGTTGCACCACCTGAGATAGTTACAAGGCAGAAACTGTCCGTCTTATCATCTGTATAGCGTCTCTTGAATGCCATTGATCCTGAACAGCCATCTGTTGAATACTGACCTTTTCTAAGAGCAGGTATTGCCTGACGAAGTCTGTTAAGTCTCATAATATGCTGTGAAAGAGTAGAATTAAGTGTGTCCTTAACCGTACCACTTAAATTACCAAATACTGTGAAATCAGACGTATCAATATTACCCTCGATATTATCACCATAATATGCTCTACCTGTTTTAGATAATGGCATATTAGGTCCAACATCGATTGGTGAACCTGCCATAAATTCTATTTCACTACCATAGTAAAGACATGGAATACCTCTGAATGTAAACATTAATGAAAGGTTTTCTGCCCATGCATCTGTACCACCATTATATCTCTGTGTCTGACATTCATCAGGACCGTAGTCATGTGAATCTACATATACAACATTCCATGTTGAATCGTTAAAATATCTATCCTCTTTCAATGCTGTCTGAAAAGCACTGCTTGCTGTATTGAAACTCCAGTGCATCTGGAAATCAATTACATCTAATCCTGATTTTTCTGAATAATCAGGTGTATGATAATTATTACCATTAAGGAATGCATTTGTACTTGTTGGCTGATTATTCATATCATTGTGTTCATTATAATGTTTTTTAACCAACGCTTCATTTGATGCCAAATCATTACTCCACTTACCTGTCCATTCTACAGGATCATTCCATGTATAGAAACTCGTGGAAATAGGGGGATGTTCACGATACCATACATCATGTCCTTTAGTACAAACTTCACCAAACATATAGAAGTTATCGCCACCTGTTTTCTTAAATGCAGGTAAAAATACTGAATTTAATGTAAGCCTTGAAATATGTTTAACTGTATCAACTCGGAAACCATCAACACCCATGTTGATATATTTATTGTAACAATTTATCAGATAATTATATACTTTCGGATTCTCCGTCTCTAGGTCGAAGCAGTCATCTGCAATCGTTCTGTCCTGTGCTTCATAGTTATCCCAGTCACCACCACCACAGAAACCATTATGATGATAAATGTTTTCAGGATCATTAGAACCTATCATAACCGTTTGATTTCTCTCTTTATATATGTCACTTGTTAACTGAAGAAGGTTCTTCTCACCCCAGTTACATGTATGATTTAATACCACGTCCTGTATAAGCTTCATACCTTTGGCATGTACTGCATCGATAAGGTCCTGATATGTAACACCATTTGATTCATATCTCGTATCTACTGCGCTGAAATCATATGCATGATATCCATGATAATCATAACCTGACTTATTCTGTACTACCGGAGTAATCCATACAGCAGTAAAGCCTAACGCCTTGATATAATCTAACTTATCAATAAGTCCCTTGAAATCACCTCGCCATGATGGATCATTTTCAGGATTCTGTGCTTTTGCATCTTCTGAAGTACGCGCATTGTTACTTGAATCACCATCATAGAATCTTGTTACAATAAGAAAATAAATTGTTTCATCACGAAAATCTGTTCTTGAATTGGAATATATAACTCCTCTGTCTTCATTTGACAGCACTTCTGTTGTAGACGCTTCTGCTTTAACTTCTGAATCCCTAAACATCTGCAATCCATAGCCATTCGTCATTACCGTTGCTACTGCAAGTGTAACCGCCAAGACTTTTTTTGTCAAAGATGCGATTCTTTTCTTCTTTAACATGCCTTCATTCCTTTCACTCTAATATAGCATAAAGCAATCCTTAAAGATTACTTTATGCTATTTTCATTTTTTATATATTTAAGACTTCAATATACTATTTGTTCTTTATCCATTTTCCATCTGAGCCAACGTAGTATTTACCACCATCAACCCATTTAGAAACTGCCATCGTTCCATCTGCCTGTACATAATATGTTCCATCTATCCATTTAGATGTCTGCATTACGCCTGAGCCGTTGAAATAATACCATTTATTATTTATCTTAACCCATTTAGACTGCTGGATATTTCCTGATACATTGTAGTACCATTTGTTATTAATCTTAAGCCATTTTGTTGTCTTAACCCATTTACCATCGGCATCTACATAGTATTTATTATTATCTACAAGTTTTGATTTAGCCATCGTTCCATCTGCCTGTACATAATATGTCTTGTTTATCCATTTAGATGTCTGCATTACGCCTGAGCCGTTGAAATAATACCATTTATTATTTATCTTAACCCATTTAGACTGCTGGATATTTCCTGATATATTGTAATACCATTTGTTATTAATCTTAAGCCATTTTGTTGTCTTAACCCATTTACCATCGGCATCCACATAATACTTATTATTATCAACGAGTTCTGAAACTGCCATTGAACCATCAGCTTTTACATAATATGTACTGCTTATCCATTTAGATGCCTGCATAACGCCTGATGTATTGAAGTAATAATATTTACCATTAATCTGTTTCCAGCCTGTTACCTTCTTACCATTGCTGTAATAATACCAAGATGAACCAACTTTCTTCCAGCCTGTAGTAACACTTCCTGAACTTTCTACTGTATACTTCTTAGCACTTGTTACTGTGTTATTCTTTGAGTCTGTTACGACACATTTAATTGTGTAAGTACCCGCTGTCTGTGGTGTCCAGGATGTTGATGTTTCACCACTTCCTGTCTTAGTAGCTACTAACTTATTATTTACATAGTATTTATATGTATAGTTGGCTGAACCACCCTGTGCAATACCTTTTAATGTAAGAGCTGTTCCTGCTGTCTGTGGAGCTGAACGGTCAGCACCAAAATTTAATTCAAGATCGTCTGATGGTGGTACAATACCGCCTCCGCCAATCTGTGCAAAATCAGCTGTAATGATGTCGGTATCATCTTTCTCTGCCGATGTACTTGGATCACTTGAGTAATCCTTCATAGCATTGTCAAGCATTGATGCATCATATGGTATACAGTCAAGGGCTGATTCACCTCTTGTAGCAACTAACATTGCTTTAATACCTTTTGATGTAATTGTACTCTTTGTAATTCCAAGAGTTGAATATGGAATCTTAATCTCATAGAATGAGTCATATGTTATATTATGTTTTCCCTCTGAACCAACAAATGTCTTATAATCAACCCAGTCTGCTCCATTATTGAATATATCATCTGTTGAATCTGATCCATTAAGTCCCATAATCTTTGAACTTATGTTAGTTGTAGCCATCTTGTATTCAATTCCACCATCAGCAAATCCAACGCAGCCATCTTCATAGTCTGTATTACCATTTGCATCTACTGCCTTGAATATAGATGGTTTTCCTAAACCTGGTTTACCACTCATATAGAGTAATCTATCTACGTGCTGATTAAACTCTAGTCCCATCTTCCGACCCCAAATAGGTCCTCCTTCAGTGTTCTTGTTCGACATTGAAACTGAGTTCTCATCTACGCTGAGTGCAAGAATAAGTGGTACATCGAGTACTCGTCCGCCATCACTTAATGGACCATCACCTGATCTTGCCCATGTATCTGTTGTATTAACCATCTGCCATGCAACGTAAAGGTTTTCATCATCATAAGCTGCATATAATGCTGTAGTATCAAGCACACAGTTTTCGTGTCCACCCTTATAGTGGTTTGCTACATCCCATGCACCGCCTTTAGCTATAAGCATGCTTTCATCCCAATCAGATGCATCACCATCGATTGTGATTGTCTTCTCAACACCCTTCTTTCCATCAGGGTTAGTTGCATAAATGTTGCTTGCAAGTTTCTGTCCTGCTGTTACAACACTTGCAGTCTCATTTGTTACTGATAATTTACTTGTTTCTTCATTAACAGTTCCATTAAATTTCTTATTATATGTAAATGTATAACTCTTTGTCTTACCACTCGCATTAGTAGCTGTAGCTTTAACTGTAACTGTAGAATCTGCTACTTTACCTTGTCCAAGTACAACATTTGCTGAACCTGTAAATGTCTTAACAGGACCATTATCTACTGAATATGTACCTGATGTTGCATTACTTAATGTAAGCTTAATTGTCTGTGTCTCTGTCTTAAATGTAGAACCATTTGCAAATGATGTTGTGACTGTAGGATCACTACTTGTAACTTTTGAATAAATATATTTTACTGTGATTGTTGAAGCTGTATACTTTCCTGTTGCATTAGAAGGTGTTGTCTTTAATTTATATCCACTTACTGTTGCAGCAGAAGTTGTATAAGAAGCTCCTACTTTACCTGTTAATTTCTTAGATGTAGCTATTTCATTACCTGATTCATCTACGTATTTAACTATTACTGTTCCGTTCTCTGTTGTAGATGTCATCTTAGACCATTTGCCATCAGCATATAACCACGAACCTGATGATTCAAACAGAAGTCCCGGTTCCCGGTCATCCGGATAACGGTTAGCTATTGAATTATAGAAGACAACTCTTGGAGCCTTAATATTTTCAGGAATTGTATATTTATAATAACCTGTTGTTGAATCATATGTCATCTTCTCGCCAGGCCATTCTCCATTATTAACCATCTCTGTTGCTGAATCATATGCATAACAATATATATCTCCAGTCCAGCCTGATGGTACTTTTATGTATGCAATATTATCAGTCTTCTCTACTTTAGTAAATGTGTATGTAACAGGGTCTGATGTTGTCTTACCATCTGTTGCAGTAAGAACTATATCAACACTTTCGCCATATGCCATATCTGCACCAATTGTAATTGATTTAGCTGATGTAAATGTCTTAACTGACTGTGAACCAATCTTATATGTACCTGATATTGCATTAACTAAGTCAAGCTTAAGTGTTAATGTATCACTTGTAAACTCTCCGCCTTCCTGCGATATAGTTGCTTCAGGATCTAATGTAATTGGTTTCTTATTATAGACTACTGCAACGCCTGTGCTACCTATATTACCTGTAATCTTACCACCTGATACCTTGAACTCATTTCCTGATACCTGGTCCTTATATGTGCCATCTGCTAATAAATGTGTTTCAGCACCTGCAACATTCTTAGAACCACCACCAATGTTTACAAGAACAACACCACCTTGTACAGTATTCGAACCTCTTTCTACTAATACTACTGAACCGTCATATGATGACATATATTCTGATTTTCCACTAAAGTAGTTATGGAATTTATTAACTTCAACTACTTCTGAATCTTTCCAAGCTGTATTTGTACTTTTTGAACCCATCTTAGCTCCAGTGTCGCCCGGACGGATATAATAGAGTACTGCAAAATCTCTTGCAGCCTGAATAGCCCATGATCTGTTTATAACACTCTGTGAAAGCTTTGTTGAAGGACCTGTAAAGCCATCATTGGCATATGTATCGTGAGACTCAGCCCAGAGAACAATATTATCTCCTAACTCTCCTTTATATGTAAGGGAAGAATTTGCTGCTGCTCCAATATCATGATTATTTACGCCCCATGATGTTGCATTACCTGCTCTGTTATCTGTAACAGCAATATATTTCGTATAATTTGAAATAGCTGTTGCAGAATCATCAAGAATCTCACCATAGAGATAAACATCAGGTTTATATTCCTTAATAGCACTTGTAACATAAGGCCAGAAATCTGATGCTCCACCCGGATCACTTGGAAGTTCGATATGCTTAGCTGCATCGAATCTGAATCCGTCTGCACCAAGATCAACACATTCTTTTAATAAAGAAACAATTGCATTCTGTACCTTTTTACTTCCTGTATTAAGATCTGGCCAACCACCAAATCCCCAGGTTAAACTTGTTGTGTCTCCATTACGGTGCTGATTGCCATAATCGATTCTTGTAGAACCATTTAAATGCCAGCAACTGTCATCATCTCTGAATGTCGGATCATTCTGACTACAGATATCTCCTCTTGAGTTACCAATACTACCTGTATTGTTAGCCATATGGTTAGCAACAATATCTACAATAACCTTGATTCCGTATTTCTCAGCTTCATCACACATAGCCTTGAATTCCTCTTTCGTACCAAACCAAGGATGGTTATTAACCATACTAAGTGTTGTAGGCTGATATACTTTCCACCATGTTCCCTGTGTATCACCAGAACCTGCATCCTTAGGCATCTGCACAGGTGATGTCTGTAATGATGTATAACCTGCTTTTGCAATCTCAGCCATACTGTTCTTTATCTCATTGTACGACCAGTTCCAACAATGAAGTATCAAACCATCACAGGCTTTATCCAATAAACCATATTTGTTTGACGAAGCCGCTACTGTCTCAGAAGTCTGTGCTATTACTGCTTCTGATGCATAACTTTTCATTTCCGGTATAGTTATACCTGTCATTAACATCGATACTGATGTAACTACCGCCAGAAATGATTTCATAAATCTCTTCTTCATGATAATCTCCATTTCTTAATTAATAATGTTTACTTAACAACTTTTCATTAAAATGCACTTAACATTCTCTACATAGTCCACCCTCCTTTGTCACGTTCTAGGATCGATACGTCTCGATAGGGACTATTATATATGCTGGTATATTAAATTTCAACAAGATTTTAAGTTTCTGGAACATGTATGCGAGTTGTTTTTTGGCATATAATGGTGCCTTTTTAGTAAATTTTTAGAATTTTGTATGTATTTCATAAATGTATAGGATTATTTTTATAACCTTTTAGATAATAAAATATCCTCTATATTATAGAATTAACTTGCTAATTAATTCTTATTAATATAGAGGATATTATTGTTTAAGTCATTAGACGGATATTATTTGTTTTTAACCCATTTTCCATCTGCGCCAACGTAGTATTTACCACCATCAACCCATTTAGAAACTGCCATTGTTCCATCTGCCTGTACATAATATGTTCCATTTATCCACTTAGATGTCTGCATAGCACCTGATGCATCAAAATAGTACCATTTACTATTTATCTTAACCCATTTAGATTTCTGGATATTGCCAGATACATTGTAGTACCATTTGTTATTAATCTTGAGCCATTTTGTTGTCTTAACCCATTTACCATTGGCATCTACATAGTATTTGTTATTATCTACAAGTTTTGATTTAGCCATTGTTCCATCTGCCTGTACATAATATGTTCCATTTATCCACTTAGATGTCTCCATAACACCTGATGCATCAAAATGGTACCATTTACTATTTATCTTAACCCATTTAGATTTCTGAATATTGCCAGATACATTGTAGTACCATTTGTTATTAATCTTGAGCCATTTTGTTGTCTTAACCCATTTACCATTGGCATCTACATAGTATTTGTTATTATCTACTAACTGTGATTTTGCCATTGTTCCATCTGCCTGTACATAATATGTGCCATTTATCCATTTTGATGTCTGCATAACACCTGATGCATCGAAGTAATACCACTCACTGTCTATCTCTTTCCAGCCAACTGTTATAACATCTCCGCCTGACATCTTATATGTAAGCTCGCCAGATTTCAAGTCATCTCTATTAGCTGATACGTAAAGTACATCTGTACTCTTTAATGCAGTTGCTACATTGACTTTCCATACACCTGTTATCTCATCT
The DNA here is from genome assembly GCA_902362455.1 of Eubacteriaceae bacterium. Lineage (GTDB taxonomy): Bacteria > Bacillota > Clostridia > Lachnospirales > Lachnospiraceae > Bovifimicola > Bovifimicola ammoniilytica. The sequence continues at coordinate 79,925 of CABIWJ010000005.1, read as the reverse complement.
GTTACAGCTGTATAAGTCTTATTATTTAATTTAACTGTTACTTTTGAGCCATAAGCTGCCTTACCTGTTATTGCTTTAGAACCTGCAGATGCCGAACTAATAGATGGTGTTGCAAGTACCAATGCTTTCTTAGCATTTATTATATTATTATATGTAGTCTCTACTTCAGTAATATCTGCTTCTTTCTCACCTAATGCCACTAACTTGTCTGCCTGTGCAATATAGCTATATAATTTCTTATATGAAGCCTGTGTATAATCTGATACTGTAAGATTCTTAACAGCTCTTGCTTCTTTTCTTAATAAAGTATATTTTGATTCAATTACAGGAGTCTTCTCTATATCATACTTAGTATTATCGGCGCTCTTAATTGTTATCCATGCCTCACTTGTAATTCCAGTAATATCACCTGTTCTGTTTGAGCTTCCACCATCGCCAACTATACAGTTAAGTGATGACACACCCTCTTTAACAAATGTATACCAGCCATCCGCATCAGGATTACTTAACTGCTTACCAGGGAAACCACCATTGTAGCTGCCTGAATTGTCCCAAACATATAAGAAAGGTGCAACATCTGAATATGGTTTAATATGAATTGTTACTGTATTCTCTACAACTTCAACTGATCCACCATTGATCTTTGTTGTAAAGTCAGAAGCTACATTAACTGTAACTTTTCCCTTTAATCCTGTTATATCTGATGTCTGTCCAGAGCCACCATCATTAATAATTACATTATATGTTGATATATCCTTAGCAAATTCAAATGTATAGTAACCATCCGAATCTTTCTCTGTTAACTTAGTTCCTGGCCATGCATCTGTTAATGCTGTTGAGGCGCCAGTCCATGCATAGAGATATGGTGCTGAACCATTTGCCATCTTAATTCTTATAATATTATCTTCTTTTTCTTCTTCTCCACCGCCGCCTACGTCTTCATTTCCATAAGCTTTATAGAATGTAGCCTTACCATTGACTACGCCCTTTTCATTCTCGGCTGTATACGAAACTGTTACTGTGTCGCCTTCATAAGCTGTCGCACCAATTGTAAATGAATCACCATCTTTAACAATAAATTTCTTAGCTCCATCTACAGATATAACTGCCTGTTTTGTATCTTTAAGGCTTACTGTAACCTTCTGTGTTCCTTTGAATTTAGCTTCACCATTAATTGTAACTAATGGTTTTCCATCAGGGTCCTGAACAAGAACTGTTCCATTTGCACCACTGTTAAATGTAACTTTTCCGTCTGTAACTACTGCCGATGATGAATCATAGTAGTTAACAACTCTGTCGCCATCTTTCCATACATTGCTGACATCCATTGTAACTTCTGTATTAGCTGCTGCAGCGATACAGAATGCAACTCTGTCTTTAATATTTCCACTTTCATATGTTCTTGTAAATGCATGTCCTGAACTTGTTGTTATAGTAGTATTCTGACCAGCACCTACTGCAATATGGCTATTTCTGAATGTTCCGACTTTCTGCCAATGTGATAAAACGGTTTCATCAATTGAATCCCAGTTCATATCACTTCTGAGTGAATGGCCTGCACCACCATTTCCATCAAATGGGATGCTATCAACTAATCCTCTGTTTGTCTCATCACCATAGTAAATCTGTATTCCACCTGGTAATAATAAAAGTGCCGAACCAAGGTATACCATATTACCACGAGCTAATGTAGAGTCGTGTGATGACATATATGATAATACATTAAAGTCAGGTGTGTCATTAATTGCTGTTGCATATCTTGCATATACTGATTCTATTCTACCTTCAGCCAACATTCCGCCGCCTGTTGTCTCGAAGTTAATCATAGAGTCGAAACCACCCTTTGAATAATATGCGTCATTATCTACACCATGATCCCAACATTCACCAGTCATCCAGAAATCAAGGTCATCTAATTTCTTATCAGGGTTATTCGCTTTCCATGTCTTAAGAGCCTCTGTACACATATCATTAAGTCTCTTCCATGATGCAAATTCAACGTGTTTAGCTGTATCACATCTGAAACCATCAACACCATACTCACGTACCCATGTTGATAACCAGTAAGAAATGCAGTTTGTAACCGTCATATCATAGCCATGTGAACTAAGATAGCTCTTAAGTTCTGCTACTTCTGAATCATAACGTCCCTCTGATTTCCATTTCTTCTCAAGGAATGCAGGGATACCAACTGTTGCTGTTGATTCTGTTCTGAAGTCAGGTAAGCCGGCAAGCGACATTGTGTAGCTATCTCCGCCACCCGCTGTGTAGCCTGGAAGTCCTGCTCTTACCCAGTCAGAGCCCCACCATTTTCCCCATGCCACAGCATCTGCCTCGTAATCAATGTAACTATGGTAATCTTTATTATTAACATTAGTCATTGAATAGTAGTAGTCTTCCCAGCCACTTTTAACACTACCAAAGCCATATTCATTCATATCGTATAAGCTGTTATAACCTGCATGGTTAAGAACGATATCCATTACGACTCTTATTCCATGTTCATGTGCTGTATCTACTAATTCTTTGAACTCGTCCATTGTACCAAAGTTAGCATCAGAATTAGTATAATCAAGTACATAATATCCATGATATGAATAATGTGCAAAACTTGGTGAACCATCACCACCTACTATGTAACCATGAATCTGTTCGTATGGTGCACTAATCCAGATTGCATTAACACCAAGATTATTGAAATATCCCTCTTTGATTGACTGTGTTACACCTTTAAAGTCTCCACCATGGAATGTTCCCCTGTCATCAGAAACGTTAATTACATTTCCGTTTTTATCCAGTCCTCTATTGTATGAATGGTCATTTGATGTATCACCATTTCTAAATCTGTCTGTAAGCAAGAAGTATACAGATGCATTGTCCCACGAAAACGTATCTGCATTTACCGTCCCTGTTTCTGCCGCTTCTGCAACGATACCATTCGATATGTTGCCTGTTATTCTCTTTGATGATAATGTCAGACTATCTAGGAACCCTGTTCCGACCATCACCGTTGCCATCATAAATGATGCGCATTTCAAAGTTAAATTTTTTAACTTTTTCATAAAATAATGTCCTCCTTTTAACATAATTTTCACAAATTTTATAATTAAAAAAAATGCAAACTCAATACACAATCAATCTTATGTGTTTTATTCACAATTTTTTTATTATAAATCTACTTTTTTTGTGCTACATTTCCATAATAACACGCAAAAAGTAGATTGTCTATATAATTTTGATAGAAAATGAAATGAAATGTGCAGGATATATATGACACACTCTTTCATACCCCTTATCCAGTTGATATCAACTATGTTCTATTTTATTTCTTTGCACCTTTAACCCATTTACCATCAGCATCTACATAGTATTTGCCATTATCTACCCACTCCGATACTGCCATTGTTCCATCAGCTTTAACGTAATATGTACCGCTTATCCACTTAGAGGTCTGCATTACTCCGGATTTATCGAAATAATACCATTTTTTGTTGATACTTACCCATTTTGATGACTGCATTACTCCTGATTTATCTACATAGTACCATTTATTGTTTATTTTTATCCATTTTAACTTCTGAATTACTGATTTAGAATTAAAATAATACCATTTGTCATTAATCTTCTGCCAGCCTTTCAGTTTCTGCCATTTACCATCAGTGCCTACATAATATTTACCTTCTACTATTTCAGAAATTGCCATAGTTCCATCAGCTTTCACATAATATGTACCTTTTATCCATTTAGATGTCTGCATTACACCTAATTTATCTACATAGTACCATTTATTATTTGTTTTTATCCATTTTAATTTCTGTAAAACACCATTGCTGTTATAATAATACTGTTTGTTATCAACTTTCTTCCAGCCTGCTTTACTAACTCCTGCAAGCGTAAAATATCCCGGATTAGTTGAACCACCATCTATATGGGCATATTCTTTTGATACCTTATCTTCTGAATACTCTGTACCTTTTTCACCCACAAGCTTTCTTGCTCGCAAAAACATTTTTGCATCATCTGTTACATTATTTACATTAAATTTATTACTAACAATTATTTTCTGTAAATTAATGCACTCTTTAAACATATAACTCATATTTGTTACTTTGTCTGTATTAAATCCCATAAGATTTAACTCTGTAAGATTCATACAACCACTAAACATATAACTCATGTTTGTTACTTTGCTTGTATCAAAATTGCTTACATCTACATTTTTTAAGTTATTACACATCTGAAACATAGCATTCATATTGATTACACTACTTGTATCAAATCCAGCTACGTTTATGTTAGTCAATCCTTTGCACATATTAAACATATAACTCATGTCTGTTACTTTACTTGTATCAAAATTACTTACATCTATATTTGTCAGGCTTTGGCATTTTTGAAACATTCCACTCATATCGATTACTTTGCTTGTATTAAATCCTGATACATTTAACTCTGTAAGATTTATACAATTATCAAACATATAACTCATATCTGTTACATTATTTGTATTAAATCCTGATACATTTAATTTTGTCAGACCTTCACATGCTTCAAATATACCATTCATATCGGTTACTTTACTTGTGTCAAATCCTGATAAATTCAAATTTGTTAAGCCTTTACATGCTCTAAACATATCATTCATATCTATTACATTGCTTGTGTTAAATCCACTTAAATCAAGGCTGCTTATTTTCTCACACCATTTAAACATAGCCGCCATACTTGTTACTTTACAAGTATCAAAACTACTTACATCTACGTTGCTTAATGAACTACAACCAATAAACATATTTGACATATCTATCACATTTTTCGTTTCAAAATTTTTAAACTCTACTTTTGTTAAAGAATCCAGATTAGAAAACATAGCCTTACATGTATCCGGCTGCATTTTCACATTATTCATGCTTACTACATAATATCTTGTTCCTATTCTAAATAACTGTACTGAACCATCTGTACCTACACTAATATCTGTACCTTTCAGAGTATTAATCTTAGAAGCAACGTCTGTAGGCAGCTCTTTTTTAGACATAAAATATATCTCTGTAGCATCATTTGAAATTGAAGTTCTAAATACCCATTTATCAAAAGTTGCCATCTGTTCTTCTGCTGCACTTACCTCCATATCGTTTAAAAACGCTATTCCAACAAATACGATTGCAATTGCAATAACCGCCATAATTGTGTTCCTTATACTTTTAATGATCTTCTTATTCATATATAAGTCCTCCATTCTTTCTCATTTGTTATATTCTATTTTTTAGCACCTTTAACCCATTTACCATCAGCATCTACATAGTATTTGCCATTATCTACCCACTCCGATACTGCCATTGTTCCATTGGCTTTAACGTAATACGTACCGCTTATCCACTTAGAGGTTTCCATAACTCCATTTGCATCTAAATGATACCATTTGTTATTTATGTATAACCATTTTGATAACTGCATCACTCCTGATGTATTAAAGTAATACCATTTATTACTCAGTTTCTGCCAGCCTGTCTGCATTACTCCATTGCCATCTACATAATACCATTTATCATTAAGCTTCAACCATTTTGCGGTCTGCATTACGCCACTGCCATCTACATAGTACCATTTGTTACTTGTTTTTATCCATTTTGAGTTCTGCAGGATACCATTATTTTCAAAATAATACCATTTATTGTCAATTTTCTTCCATCCCGTTATCTTATTACCATTTTCATAATAATATTTTGAGCCTGATTCTTCATGCCATCCATCTGTTATCTCTGTATTTTCTTCGATATTCACCTGTTTTGTTCCTAAGAATACATTCTCTCCGCCGCCAATATTAATTGCATAGACGTATACTGATTGTAGTCCTGTATAATCTGTATATATTTTCTCGGAATAACCATGGTTATCACCCACACTATATACTTTATTAACATCTGGTCTGTATCCGTTTGCGACTATAGTATGACATGGTACTCCCGAACCCGCCGGACCACCTATATAAACATCTATATATATCGAGGTTGATATGTCATCTGAATCAAATGCCCAGCCACGTACATCTACGCTTCCGACACCACCACTGATACTGTCAATTGTTCCTTTTGGATTATTGTATTTTTTCTTAAGATATTCCATAGAACAATATCCGCTATAGCCATTCCATTCTACATGAGCCCATGAACCATTTCCTTTGGTTACCTTTACTTCAGTCGCCTCAGGAATAGTTGTAATTATCGAATATCCGGTACCATGTCCACTTCTCATTATCAATGATGAGTCGTCAGTATTAACAACATATGTCCCTGCGTATGATGTTGAACAATCACAGGAATTTGATGCAACATTTCCTGAATACCTTAAAACACCACCCCACGGCTGTGATGAGCTGTAATAATATGATGTAACTGAAATCTCTTTGCCTGTCTGATCCCCGGGTTGTGGATATCCATAATCTGTATGTGCACCTACAAGTTGCCCATTTCCTATGTATAATTCAGTATGTACTCCTTCACACAAAAGTATATCGCCTCTTATTAATTTAGACTTGTCTCCTATCTGGCTCCAAGGTATCCATATAAAACCATGCGTTGTAAAATATGAACGCATATTTCCGGTATAACTCACTTTACTTGTATCAATATCTGCTCCTGCATTTTTAAATGCCTGGATTATAAAAGATGAACAGTCGTAATCAGGTCCCCATCTGTTTACCTGACTATATCCATGCGAATTGTCATTTGCAATTTTCATCGCCCATGTTATCGCTTTGTCTACAATTGAAGAATCTGCTCTTACTGATATAGGTGCTGATATCAGCATCGTGCCGGACAATACTAATGCCAGAACTGTAGAAATAATTTTCTTAAATCTGTTTCTCATGTATTTTAACCGCCTTTGCTTTTCCGAAATCTATATATGCTTATTATAACACTAAAATATGATATATGTATTGTTATTTTGATAATTATTTTAAGGTTTTTTCAGATTTCGGCATATTTCCGTCAGTCTTCACGTAATAGGTATTGCCAGTCCATTTTGATTTCTCAATAATTCCATCTTTGTAAAATAGTACCATTTACTGTCGATATCCTGCAAGCCTGTCTGCTTTACTCCTCTTGCATTGTTTCTATCTACATTTCTGTATACAATTTAATTGCCGTCTTTCATAAAGCCTGTCTGTGTAAAGTATCCCGGATTAGATGAACCTCCATCTATATGTGCATATTTTATATCACTTTTATACATTCCATACTTCGTTCCTTTTGCACCTGTAAGTTTATTACATCCATAAAATATGTTATCACCTTCTATGACATTATCAACATTAAATTTATTGTTTGCATATATTGTGCTGATATTTAAACAAGTATAGAACATACCTCCCATATGCGTTACTTCGGACGTATTAAAGCTACTTATGTCCAATTGGCTTAATCCACTGCAATATGCAAACATATGTGACATATCTGTTACTTTAGATGTATCAAAACTACTTATATCTAATTTATTTAATGAACTGCAGCCACTAAACATATATCGCATATTAGTTACTTTAGATGTTTTAAATCTGCTTATATCCAATTGTTCCAATTTACTGCAGTCCCTGAACATATATTGCATCTCTATAACTCTTGATGTATTAAAGTTACTTAAATCCAGATTACTTAAATTGCTGCAGCCATCAAACATGTTATCCATCATTGTTACTGACGAAGTATCAAATCTGCTCAATTCCAGACTCCTTAATGAACTGCAGCCACTAAACATATGATACATGCTTACTACATTTGAAGTATCAAAGCTGCTTACATTCAATCGTGTTAATTTGCTACAGTTTTTAAACATCATATGCATATTTGTTACATATTGTGTATTAAAGTTTTTCAAATCCAGACTGGTCAACCCACTACATTCACTAAACATATATTGCATCTCTATAACTCTTGATGTATCAAAATTGCTTATATCCAGTTTATTTAATCCGCTGCAACCACTAAACATATGTGACATATCTGTTACTTTCGATGTATAAAAGTTGCTTAAATCCAATTGATTTAATTCACCACAATCTATAAACATATATCTCATGTCATATACATTAGATGTATTAAAACTGCTTACGTTTAACTGTTTCAACCCACTACATCCCATAAACATATACTTCATATCTGTTACATTAGATGTATTAAAACTGCTTAAATTTAATTCATTTAATTTGCTACATTCTTTAAACATAAAGCTCGTGGTTTTTACATTAGATGTATTAAAGTTATCTACATTTAACCGGCTCAACGATCTACAGCAGGCAAACATATATGACATATCTATTACTTTCGACGTATTAAAATTACTTATATTTAATTCACTTAAATTACCACATCCAAAAAACATATCTGACATATCTGTTACTTTCGATGTATTAAAATTGCTTAAATTTAACTCTTTTAATTTGCTGCACTTCTCAAACATGTTACGCATATTTGTTACATTTGATGTATTAAAGTTACCTAAATACAATTCAATTAATTCACTGCATGAGTAAAACATGTCTGACATATCTCTTACTTTTGATGTATCAAAATTGCTTATGTTTAACTCTTTTAATTCACTACAACCTGCAAACATGCAGGACATATTCGTTACATTTGACGTATCAAAATTTTTAAATTCTATATCCGATATTTTATAATCCATAAACATATACGGACAATTGTTAGGTCCCATTTTTTCATCAGTTATGCTTACAACATAATATTCTGTACCTATTGCATATACTTTTATTACACCATTATTATCCGAACTGATGTCTGTGCCTTTCTGCGAATTTAACTTAGCTGCCACATCAGCCGGCATATCTTTTTTACTTATGAAATGTATCTTTGTAGCAGTAGATGGGACTGCTTTTTTGAATGGCTCTATGCCAAACTTAATTGTCTGACCTTTTACGACTGTTTTTATCCATTTTCCATCTTCACCAACATAATATTTGTTATTGTCTACCCATTCAGACACTGCCATACTTCCATCAGTTTTTACGTAGTATGTACTGCTTATCCATTTTGATGTCTGCATTTCACCTGTTTTATTTACATAGTACCACTTGCTATTTACGTTTATCCATTTCGATGTCTGCATTTCACCTGTTTTGCTTACATAGTACCACTTGTTTTTTACATTTATCCACTTTGATGTCTGCATTTCACCTGTTTTGCCTACATAGTACCACTTGTTTTTTACGTTTATCCATTTCGATGTCTGCATTTCACCTGTTTTGCTTACATAGTACCACTTGTTTTTTGCATTTATCCACTTTGATGTCTGCATTTCGCCTGTTTTATCTACATAGTACCATTTACTATTTGTGTTTATCCACTTCGACTTCTGCAATACTGAATTAGAATCATAATAATACCATTTACCGTCTATTTTCTGCCAACCTGTTTTCACATTACTGCTTTTATCTTCAGATGCAGCTACATTATTAGATGTCACCTGTACAGCACTTATTGAATCTTCACCTTTAGATTCGACATATACTGCACTATGTTCCGTTTCTTCTGCATTCGCTTCCACCACACTAAAATACGATTTTCCCATGATGGCAGCCATAAACACTACTAACGTCGTAATCACGTATCTTATTTTTTTAATTGCTTTTTCTTTGTGCATTCTTTTAATTCCTCCGTTTTGCAAAGCAGATGTTACATTAGCTTTCTACTTATTTTTTAGCACTCTTAACCCACTTGCCGTCAGCTCCGACATAATATTTGCCACCATCTACCCATTCAGATACTGCCATGATTCCATCAGCTTTTACATAATAAGTATTGCTTATCCACTTAGATGTCTGCATTACACCACTGGCATCAAAACAATACCACTTTTTATTTATCTGCTGCCAACCTGTCTGCATCTCTCCACTTGCATTGAAATAATACCACTTTTTATTTATCTGCTGCCAGCCTGTCTGCATTACTCCATTTGCATTGAAATAATACCACTTTTTATTTATCTGCTGCCAACCTGTCTGCATCTCTCCGCTTGCATTGAAATGATACCACTTCTTATTTATCTGTTGCCAGCCTGTCTGCATTACTCCATTTGCATTGAAATAATACCACTTTTTATTTATCTGCTGCCAGCCTGTCTGCATCTCTCCGCTTGCATTGAAATGATACCACTTCTTATTTATCTGTTGCCAGCCTGTCTGCATTACTCCATTTGCATTGAAATAATACCACCTTTTATTTATCTGCTGCCAGCCTGTCTTAAGACTTCCATCATAATTCTTATAACTCCATTTTGCCCCCTTTTTAATCCAGCCAACTTGTCTAAGGTAGCCCGGCTTAGAACTTCCACCATCTATTCTTGCATATTCATCTTTATCCACTGAATATTTTGTTCCTTCGCCACCTACAATACTATAACAATTCTTAAATATATTTTTTCTCTGAGCATTTGCTGTATCAAAATTCTTCACATATACAGATTTCAATGCAATACAGCTTTCAAACATATTGTTCATTTTTATTGCGTTTGTTGTTGTAAAAGTTGTCAGGTCCAGACTGGTTAGTGAATAACAATTTCTAAACATTTTGTCAAAGTATTTTACATTCTTCGTATCAAATATACTTAAGTCTACACTTCTTAAAGACGAACAGTCATTAAATAATTCTTCCATATCATCTACTTTAGTAATCTTAGTTTTGGGCAGCTTAAGATTAGTAAGCAATTTGCAGCCAGCAAACATTCTATAAATTGTTTCTACATTACTTGTATCAAAATTACTTATATCTATGCTTCTTAATTTGCTGCAATTATTAAACATCCCCGCTATCGTAATAAGTTTTGGAGTTCTGAAATTACTTACATCTATCTGTGTTAATGAACTGCAATCAGCAAACATTGCTGTCATATATTGTATATTACGCGTATCAAAATTACTTACATCTATACTTTTTAATGATGTACATCCATAAAACATTCCAACAACACTAGTTGTCTTAGATGTATTAAATGAGCTTACATCAATACCGGTTAATAATTCACAGCCGCTGAACATATAGCCCATCTCTGTTACATTTCGAGTGTCAAATCCCTTAACATTGATATTCTCAAGTGCATTACACCCAAGAAACATCGTGCCCATATTTGTTACATTCCGGGAATCAAATCCCTTAACATCAATATTCTTAAGCACCTTACATCCATCGAACATTCCATACATACTTGTTACATTTTTAGTATTAAATGAGCTTATATTTACTTTCTCAAGACTACTACAGCCTTGGAACATTCTAGACATATCTGTAACTTTACTTGTATTGAAGCCACTTAAATCAAGTTCTTTAAGCTTCCCGCTTTCTGCAAACATATATTTCATATCAGTTACATATCGTGTATCAAAATTATTAAACTTTATGCTTTTTAATTCTTTATAATACGAAAAGATAAAGTCACCAGCCGATATTGACATTATGGCATTATTCATACTGACAATATAGTATGAATTATCAATTTTAAATAGCTTTATTGAACCATTCATTTTTTCACTTAGGTCTATTCCATTCATTTTGTTTATCTTATCTGCCACAGTTTTAGGAAGATCCTTTTTAGAAATAAATATGATTTCTTCGCAGTCAGCATCAATGGCTTTACGCATCACGCGATCATTAAATATTTCTATATTCTCTGCCGCATCAGCCTTTACATAATTAACATACATACTTCCAATAAGAATTGTCATAATCACAACCAATGTTGTAATTACACATCTTATACTTTTAGTGATCTTTTTCTTATTCATTTTCATAAGTTCCTCCATTTTCTCTGAAATAATATATATTTTCAATCTTTATCTTTACTATTGTTTTATTAATTTTTCTTTGATTTTTGCAATTACTTCATCTACATTATGCGTATTGATATTAGCACCTTCATCAATATAAGTAACAATTTTTTCACCCATTTCCTGCTCAGATGTATTTTGTTTACCATAATATGATTTTAACTCTTCCAAATTCATATTACAAATCAGCTTCATTTGATTCATTAATTCTTCAGATAATTTATCATTATACAATTTTGTATATGCATTTTGAATATCTTCAAAAGTAATTACATTACCTATTTCCATCTCACTAATCATTACACCAATAGCATCAGAAATATCATAATCTCTCCCGGAACTTTTCCCAGTTCTTTTCGATATTCCTTTGCAAACTGTTTTATTATCTCAAATGCATTTTCTCTTGTAATTCTCCCTTTATACTGCATCGTACAAATCCCCTTCTATAATGTTATATTTAGCAAATTCTTTAATACCGGATTTTTTATTTGTAATCATAGAATCCCCCACATAAAATGGTTTTTCAAGTTTCATATTTCGCATGTCATTATATTTGTCACACAAAGGAATATCATATTTCTTACTGATGTAGTCAACTGTAGCAACAAGATATAACATTTTAATATAGTCGCTATGAAATCGATAATATTCTACATCTTCACATTCAATAATTCCTAACACTGTTTGTAAATCATTTCTCTTTATATCATGATGAAGATTGTTTCTAAATGTCTGGAAATCTTCCTTATGATAAACTATCTGATCCGGACGATATCCTAAAACTTTAGCAAGTTTTTCTACAGTGTAATACGTGCATGTTCCCAAATCAACCTGTCCTTTTATTATTGGATAAAGCGTTGCATATGGAATACAACTCTTTTGTGAACATACTCTAATATTCATATTTTGCTTTTTTAATTCTGCAACAAAATCCATAGTCTTCACCTCTTAAAACCATTTTATCGGTATACCGATAAAATGTCAATTAATTTTTGTCTATATAAATTTATATTATTTTGTAAAAAGTTGTTACTATAATTCTCACAGCAACCACTTTATTTTATACATTCACTTAACTTATTCTATATTCTTGTTTTTCATTCTACTTCTTTGCCCCTTTAACCCACTTGCCGTCAGCTCCGACATAATATTTGCCACCATCTACCCATTCAGATACTGCCATGGTTCCATCAGCTTTTACATAATAAGTATTGCTTATCCACTTAGATGTCTGCATTACACCACTGGCATCAAAACAATACCACTTTTTATTTATCTGCTGCCAACCTGTCTGCATTATTCCATCTTTACCTACATAATACCATTTATTGCTTAATTTCAGCCATTTTGACGTCTGCATTTCGCCTGACTCATTAACATAATACCATTTTCCACTTGATTTAACCCAGCAAGCAGAATACATTTCACCATTAGCATTAAATGCATACCATTTTTTATCAAGATTCATCCAGCCTGTCTGAAGACTTCCATCAAGTTTTTTATATGTCCACTTGTTTCCTTTTTTAATCCAACCAACTTTATTTAAATAGCCCGGTTTCGCACTTCCACCGTCTATACGCACATATGCACTCTTTGAACCTGAATACTTTGTGCCATTGCCTCCTGTAATGCTATAACAATTTCTAAACATATTATTCACAGTTGCGCTTCCTACATCAAATTTATTAACATATACCGATTTGAGTGCATTACAATTTTCAAACATGCTGTCAAATGATGTAGCTTTTGCAGTAGAGAAGCTTCTTAAGCTAACACTTGTTAAAGCTCTGCAATTTTTAAACATTCCATCAAATTTACTTCCATTTCTTGTATCAAATGAACTTAAATTGACTCCCTGCAATGATGTACAATCACCAAACATATAGCTGAAATCACTTATTTTCTTCGTATTAAGATTGCCAAGATTAACACTCTGTAATGATGTACACCCGTTAAACATATTCTCAATTGTGTATATAGAATCTGATGTTATCCAGCTTACATCTATACTTTTTAGCTGCTTACAGCCTTGAAACATCTTTGCCATTCTTGTAACATTCGCAGCCTTGGCTTTAGGCATCTTTATGCTTTTGAGTGACGAGCATCCTTCAAACATACTCTCAAGCCATTCTGCCTCGTTGAATTCAAAATTACTTATGTCTATGCTTTGTAATGAACTACAACCCATAAACATCCCCCACATTCCAGCCCTTGATGTTTTAAATTTGCTTACATCTATTGAGGTTAATGAACTGCAATTTTCAAACATTCCGTTAAAATTTGATACATATTCCGTATTAAAATGACTTACGTCTATACTTTTAAGTGATGTGCAGCCTGAAAACATGCAGCCCATATTACTGGCATTATCAGTTCTGAATGCTTTTAAATTAAGTGTTGTAAGTTTCCCACAATTCATAAACATGGCTCCCATATCTATGACATATCGCGTATTAAATCCTCTTAAATCAAGACTTGTTAGAGAGTCACAATTTTTAAACATATATCTCATACTGGTAACATATTCCGTATTAAAACTGCTTACATCCAGTTTTTCAAGCATAGAACATTCTGCAAACATTTGATCCATTTTTCTCGCACTACCCGTATTGAAACTGCTAAGATCAAGTTCCTTGAGATTACTACACTCACTAAACATGCCAACAAAACTGTCCACATTTTTAGTATTAATTCCGCTTAAATTAACTTTTGTAAGTTCCCTGCACTTTTCAAACATATCTCCCATATTAGTCACATTTTCCGTATTAAGTCCGCTCAGGTTAACCTCTGTGAGGTCATAGCAGTTACTAAACATCCCATACATATCTGTTACATATCGCGCATCAAGTCCACTTAAATCTATTTTCTTAAGGCTTTGACATCTTTCAAACATATAACTCATACTTTCTACATAACGTATATCAAAGTTGCGAAATTCAACCGTTTCTAATTGTGAATAATATTTAAAAAGCATATCACATTCATCTATAGCCATTATTGCATTATTCATGCTTACTACATAATATGTATCACCAACCAAATACACACATATGGAACTGTCACCATCAATGCTTATATCTGTACCTGTTAATTTATCTATCTTTGCAGATATATCTGACCTAATATCCTTTTTCGAAATAAATACAATATTTTTAGCACTGTCAGGAACTGCAGCCTTTAATTTAGATTTCTTTAACATGATAACTTTAGCATTATCTGCTGCCTGAACTTCCTTCATATCTGTAATAAATCCGGATACAACCAGCATTAATGCCATAATCACCAATGCCATAATATGCTTACCATATTTCTTATTATTAACTTTTAACTTCTTTAAAATATTCATAAACTTAACCTTTCTTTACCCATTTTCCGTCTGCGCCGACATAATATCTGCCATTATCTACCCATTGAGATATAGCCATTGTTCCGTCAGCTTTCACATAATATGTTCCACCTATCCACTTGGAAGTCTGCATATGACCTGCTGAATTAAAATAATACCATTTATTATTAATCTTACCCCAGCCTGTCTTCATCTCACCTGAAGTATTAAAATAGAACCAGTTGCCATTAATCTGCTTCCAGCCTGTCTGCATTATTCCTGAACCATTAAAATAATACCACTTATGCTTAACCTGTTTCCAGCCTTTTGTCTTTTTTCCGTCAATTTTAATGTAAGTCCAGCTATTGCCCTGCTTCTTCCAGCCTGTCCTTGTAAAATATCCGGGATTACTGCTTCCTCCATCTATGTGTGCAAATTCTGAACCGATGTTGTTCCCGCCAATTACATATTTTGTTCCACTTCCTCCTTCAAGGTCATAACAATATTCGAACATTTCCGGTGCTTCCACATTTACTTTAAAACTGCTGCTTGCACCGATTTTTTTTAGCTCATCACAAAACCAGAACATTTTCGTCATGTCCGTAACTTTAGATGTATCAAAATTAGCCAGATCTAAACTTTTTAATTTATCACAGCCATAAAACATCTGATACATACTCTTAACATTAGAAGTATTGAAATTAGACAAATCTAACTCTCTTATTTCATAGATATTTCGAAACATTCCTCCCATATTGGTTACTTTAGATGTATCAAAGTTGCTCACGTCTAATTCTGCTAAATTCCTACAGCTACCAAACATAACCGACATATTAGTAACTTTGGATGTATCAAAGTTACTCACATCTAAGTGTCTTAAGTTACCACAGCTTGCAAACATAGATGCCATGTCAGTTACTTTAGATGTGTCGAAGTTACTTACATCTATACTTGTAAGACCACAGCCTTCAAACATATATCTCATATCTGTTACATTGCGCGTATTAAAGCTTGATACATTGACATCTTTCAAATGTGTACAGCCCATAAACATATACTGCATATATGTTACTTTCTTAGTATTAAAATTCGACAGATTAAGAAAATTCAAACTCTCACAATCTGCAAACATATATTGCATGTCAGTTACATTACGTGTATCAAACTTACTTACATCTATACTTGTTATGTCATAACATCTCCTGAACATATATTTCATACTGGTTACATTTCCTGTATAGAAATTCGTAAAATCGATTTTTAAAAGTCTCATGTAATCAGAAAACATATATGCACATGTATCCGGCTGCATCGTCTTATTATTCATACTTACCACATATGCTTTATTTGTATCTATCAAAAATACCTTTACAGAGCCATCCTGCTTAACACTTATGTCCTGTCCTGACTGCTTATTAATTTCTGTTAATACATTTCCCCGCAAATCCTTCTTCGAAACAAAATGAATTTCTATTATTTTTAACGAATACGTAGATTCAGTAAATTTCTGCCGGCTAAACGTTACAATATCTGTAGTTTCTGCCGCAATAGTTTCTACACTGTTAAACCATATGTTGAATACAATCATAGCCATAATTGCAATCATAATTGTGCATATATGTCTACGTCTTATTTGACATACCATAGCTTTCTCTGACTTTTTCATAACTTCTCTCCATTTCCATTGTTTTTCTTAATACAAAATCTGCTTTTTTATATCTTTCCTGTGTACCTCATCATAAATTATCCACTGTTTCCAAAATATAGAATCTGTTATTTCATATTTTTATATAACCTGCGTACATTTATGAATCATTCAAATCATTAGTTATCAAAAAGCGGTAAGAAATCTGCACCCAACACTTCTTACCGCCTTTACTACTAGCTATATTTATATACTAGCATATAAAATTATTTTTTACCATATTAATTTTCAAAGTTCAATTAGTTCAGTACTAATTTATTAAACAATATTTATTAGTATTTACTACTATATCGATAATGTTTTTATGAATATTAATATTATAATATTTCTACTTATTAGCTTCAGTCTCTTTTTTATCTTCTTCGCAAATCACTGGTTTTTCTTTCTCCTCTAAATATTTCTTAGCATCTTTAAAGAAACTTGCTACTATCATTATTACTATTATTCCAATTGGAAATGCTGCAATAATCGATACCGATTGCAGGCTATACATTGAATTCTCTGAGAAAATTAATGCTATCGGGAATAATATAAACATAATCGCCCAGAATGTTCTGACTTTCTTATCAGGTTCTTCATCAACTTTTAATTTCTTATATGAGTATGATGATATTACCATTGTAAGTGCATCAAAAGTTGTTGAATAGAAAGCTATCATGGTTATTACCAGAAGAATAAGTCCTATGCTTGACAATGGCAACGTATCAAATATTTTCATAATAGCTGCTGAATAATCGCCATTTGCTGCAATACTTCCACTTACATCAAGGCCATGCTTCATCTGCTGTGCCAGACCATAGTTACCAAGAATAATAAATGATGTAAACGTTCCTGCAAGACCCCATCCATAGCCACCAAGTACCGTATTTTTAACTGTTCTTCCCTTACTAATTTTACCAATAAAGAATGGAGTAGCCACACACCATACCATCCAGTATGCCCAATAATAGATTGTCCAGTTCTGTGGAAATGAATTCTCACGAAGTGGATCTAACCAGGTTGCCATTCCAA
This sequence comes from Eubacteriaceae bacterium, assembly GCA_902362455.1. Taxonomy (GTDB): domain Bacteria; phylum Bacillota; class Clostridia; order Lachnospirales; family Lachnospiraceae; genus Bovifimicola; species Bovifimicola ammoniilytica. The sequence continues at coordinate 62,045 of CABIWJ010000005.1, read as the reverse complement.
TGAAGTTCTGTGTCATATTTCCTATTGCCGAAAATCCTGTTTCTAAAATATATGTAGCTTCTTTACCACCGATTAAGAAGTATAATAACAATGCAAAGAATAGGTATGAACAGCCTGAAGCCAGTCTTGATACACCTTTCATTCCAAGTAAAACAGTTAGTGTATATACAAATGCTATAATCAGAAGAATTATAATTGTTAATGTTGTACCCTTGTTGAACCCGAACACTTCACTAAGTGCTGTAGATAACAGAGGAGTTGCAAGCGAAAATGTTGTAGCCGTACCTGCAATCAATGCAAATATTGCTATTAAATCAATAATTTTCCCCCAAATACCATCCACCTTATCTCCTAAAAGCGGTCTGCACCCTTCAGAGAATTTCTGTTTTTCTCTTCCTCTTATATGCAGCATAAATCCAAACGCTACAGCCAATACAATATAAAAGCTCCATGCTATTGGTCCCCAATGGAATAACGGATATGTAGATGCCCATTTCTGGATTCCGCCTAATTGCTCTATATATGGCTCATTTGCATATAATGCCCATTCACATAGAGAATAAAATAAGATATCTGCTGCCATAGTCGAAGTAAATATCATTACACCCCAGCTAAATGATGAATACTGCGGTTTGTCACAATCTTTTCCTAACTTAATCTTTCCATACTTAGAAAATGCTATAAACATTGTACATGCAAATATTCCAAGTCCTAATATAGCATAATATATGCCGAAGTCATCTCCCAGAAAACCTCTGATATTCTTTAATACTGCTGTGGATTCATTCGGAAATACCATAAACATAATACACATTGCAATAACACCTATAAGAGGTACTATCATTGAAAACCAGTCTAATCTTCCTATTAATCCTTCCTTTTTCGTTTCTTTACTCATCTTTCTTTCCTCCATTTACAATATTTTCATAACTTTTATCTAGTTTAATTAACTCATCAAACAAGAGGTATGGTGTGGTATCCGTAACCGGTCTCGTTCTGCTTTCTAAGCCTGCTGCCATTATAATGGCTCTTTTTATAGGATTTATAATTTCTCCATTTCCTCCTTGGCTATCCTGTAGTATTCTTTAGCATATCTGTACTGTCTTATTGAATAATCTCCAAAATCAACACCCTGATTTCTCTTATATTCACACCAGTTACTCCACAACAGACCACAAACAGCAATATAACAATATATCTTTATCCGTATTTCAGGTAAGCAATTGTTTTCATAATAAATGTCAATTAATTCATCCATTTTATCTCTATCATACATAGCATATATTCCAAACATTGCTATATCTATATCATGGTCCTGCATTCCTGCATATTCCCAATCTATTAACGTTATCTTCTCTGTTCCGTCAGCTGCCTTACTAAACAGAAAATTATCACAATTAGCATCTATATGACATAAGATTTTCTCTTTGACGTGACTGTCTATATATTCTTTTAATTCATACATTTTATTTTTTGTATCAATGTAATCCCTGTAAACAGACGGCTTGCCTTCCCATAAGTTTTCATAAAATTCCATATTCTTAAATATATCAAATTCATGACCAACTTCTAACTTAAGCTTATGAAAATCTTTTAACCTGCTTATGCATCGGCTTACTTCATCTTTATTGAATGGATCACACATTCTTACATTTTCTATGTATTCTGTTATTTTATAACCTGTATCCGGGTCAATAAATATTATCTCGTCACAGATTTTTTTATCCTTTATTACGTTATAAACCTCTGCCTCCTGCTTCCTGTTTATCATCTCATTTGCTCCGGGACCTGGTATTCTCATAATATATTTTTTACCCTTACAATTGAATAAAAATGAGCGGTTCGTCATTCCCTTTTTAAGCACCTCAATATTCTTTATATCTCCTATTCCTACGCTCATAACATCAGCGATAATTTCAATTGCCTTTGACTTAAGATTCGCCGATTCACCATCTAATTCCTTTAACTGCTCATATGTATTTATCTCCACAGCATCACCACTCTTTACGATTTTAGCTGCTACCTTAATTCTATCCGTAAATAATGCTTCTTCCCAGAATTTATCACTATTTCTTTCATTTTCGCATAACCTGATTATCTCTTCTTTAACTAAAGCCGCATCTTCACCTGTAAGATAGCTTATTCCTATCATAGCATTGCCTTGCTCGTCATCTTTGACAGGTATTAATTCTTTCTTTCTGTTAATACTTACTGTGCTCTCGATATTCTTTGTATCATTTACCATATACCACGAATATAATTCGACACCATCGTAAGGATTATTCTTACACCAGATATCACATGGAATAATGTATGAATCAGATAACTTATCTATAACTTTGTTAACCGAATACAGATTGTTCTTCATAGAGTATTCGCTGTTAACAACCATTTCTATATTATATTTATCTATCAGATATTCATATTGTTCTTTCATAAAACCAACAACTATGTATATCTTATCTATACCTGCCTCATGTAACTGCTTAATAGTTCTTTCTATCAGAGGTTCTCCTTTAACTTCTAACATTCCTTTAGATACTTCAGTATTAATTGGCACCATTCTCATTCCGAAACCCGCTGCTAAAATAATAGCATTCTGTGGTCTGCTCTTTTTAATTAATTCTAACGCCTTAGGTAACAGCTGCATTTCACCATCTAAATATTTATTATCTATAAGCTCTTTAATGCATTTATTAACAGTTCCTAATGAATGTCCCGTTGCCTCAGCTATCATTCTCTGATTAATACTTTTATCTTTAAATATATATTTTAATACATCTTTTTCCTGGTTGTTCATAATTGTCTCCTTTTTACATTTCGTGAACGTCTAGTAAAAATATAACACATAAAGTAATATCTGTCTATAAAAAATTACTCTATGTGTTATATTTGTTATATTTAATATTAATTATGACGTTTTTCCTGATTTCTTATCTTTTATATAGCTATTAGCATCTTTAAAGAAACTTACTATAACCATTATAACCACCACGCCCATCGGAAATGCTGATATTACCGACACCGACTGTAAGCTGTACATCGAGTTCTCTGCAAATATAAGCGCTATTGGAAATAACACGAATACTATTGCCCAGAATGTTCTTACTGCTTTATGTGGTTCTTTATCTGCCTTTAACTTCTTATATGAATATGATGATATAACCATCGTTAATGCATCTAGTGTTGTAGAATAGAACGTTATCATTGTAATTACTAACATAATTAAGCCAATGCTTGATAATGGCAATGTATCAAATATTTTAAGTATGGCTGCCGAATAATCACCTGTGTTGGCAATTGTTCCACTGATATCCACACCATGTTTTAACTGCTGTGCCATACCATAATTACCAAGAATTATAAATGATACAAAAGTTCCTGCAAGTCCCCATGCATATCCGCCTAATATTGTATTCTTAATTGTTCTTCCTTTACTGATTTTACCAATAAAGAATGGTGTTGCTGCACAACATGTAAGCCAGTAAGCCCAGTAATAAATTGTCCAGTTCTGTGGAAACATATTCTCACGAAGTGGATCAAGATTAGTAGCCATTCCAATAAAATTCTGTGTCATATTACCTATTGCCGAAAAACCTGTTTCTAATATGTATGTAGCCTCACGTCCACCTATAAGAACGTATAATAAAAGTGCGAAGAAAAGGTATGAACAATATGATGCTAACTTCTGTATACCTTTCATTCCAAAAAGTACTGTTAATGTATATACTAAAGCAATTACAAGTAATACACACATTGTAAGCCCTGTTCCCTGTTTAAAGCCAAATACTCTTGTAAGTGCTCTTGTAAGCAATGGTGTTGATACTGAGAAACTCGTCGCGGTTCCCGCTATTAATGCAAATATAGCAATAACATTGATTATCTTGCCCCATATTCCATCTACCTTATCACCAATAAGTGGTCTGCATCCTTCAGAGAACTTCTGTTTCTCTCTGCCTCTTACATGAAGCATAAATCCAAATGCCGCACCTACCATTATGTAGAAACTCCATCCTATTGGTCCCCAATGGAATAACGGATACGTTGATGCCCATTTCTGAATACCACCCAAACTATTGATATATGGTTCATTTGCATATAATGCCCATTCACATAATGAATAGAATAATGTATCTGCTGCCATTGTAGCTGTAAATATCATTACACCCCAGCTAAAAGACGAATATATAGGTTTATCATCTTCTTTACCAAGTTTTATCTTTCCATACTTAGAAAATGCAACAAACATTGTACATGCAAACATTCCAAGTCCCACGATTGCATATATTATTCCTATATCATCACTGAAGAAACTTCTTACCTTCTGTATTATTATCTCTGACTGTCTTGGTGACAAAAATATCCATATACATACTGCTATAACACCTAACAATGGTACTATCATTGAAAACCAGTCAATATCACTACTTCTTCTCTGCTCTTTATTTTCCATCTCTGCTCTCCTATGTCTTTTATCCTTTAATTTATACCAGGCATATACTTAATGTCTTCTTATATCCTAAGCCTTATAATTTATTTCTATTAATTCTCTTTATATTTCGCATAACTGCTATCCATCGCAATTAACTCTTCTAAGCTGTCAATTTCTATCATATCTTCTCTCTTCATTTCCATAATGCCCATCTTATATTCATCAAAATGACAGATGCATGGTATATCATCCCAATATATCTTGGTATTCTTCTTCTCTATGAATTCAAGTTCTAAATGTCTCTTTAACTTTTGTCCATCCTCTTCTGTCCATCTTGATATGCTGAACATCTGCCATGCATGATTCCCACCGATTCTGCTGCATGACACACCAATACCATTCTCTACAGTAAGAGTCCATTCGATAGTATCTTCATCTGTCCATACACAATTATATCCCGAACGTTCGAACTCAGGTCTTAATATTTCTGCGTTGCGAATTACCTGATCTCCATCAAGTATAAGTACATTCTTTAAATGTTCCCTCGCCATATATAATGAGGAAATATTATTACATGTTTCATAATAGGGATTTTCAATGAATTGGATAAAAGGATATTTCTCCTTAATAACGTTGAACTTTTCTTTAAGATATCCTACAACTATGTATATTTCAGTAATCCCATTAGCTAATAATCCATCTATACATGTTTCAATCATTCTCTTACCATTTACCTTTACTAAAGGCTTAGGTATCGTATCCGTAACCGGCCTCATTCGGTTACCAAAACCGGCCGCCATTATTATAGCTCGCTCTACATGATGCATTTGTCTGCCCTTCTTTCTTATATTTTCATATCAGTTGTCATATATCTATGCCTGATATGTTATCTTATTTGTTATGAACCTGTTTATTATGCCAAAATTTAATTATTATGAATCTGATAACTCTGGCTATCAAAGTTATTAGCTTCGCATCTCTGCTTTAGCAATATCATAAAATTCTTTAGCATATCTGTACTGCATTAATGAATACTCTCCAAAGTTAATTCCCAGATGTCTCTTATATTCACACCAGTTACTTGTTAACATTGCATAAATTGCAACATAGCAATATATATTTATTCTTCTTTCTCTTGTACAGCCTTCCGGAAAATATATTGAAATAAGCTTATCTATCTGTTCCCTGTTATACATTGCATATGTGCCAAACACAGCAATATCCACATCAGGGTCCTGCATTCCTGCATATTCCCAATCGATAAGATTCAACTTTTCTTCTCCATTCTCGTCTGTACTAAATAGAAAATTATTATAATTAGGATCAATATGCGTTAATACCATCTCGCCTGCGTGTTCTTCTATGTAATCTTTTAACTCATATATTTTCTTCTTAGTCTCTTCATAATCCGGATACATTGATGATCTGCCCTTCCAAAGCTTCTCATAATATTCCAGATACCAGAATAAATCATATGTATGACCTACTTTCAATTTCATATTGTGAAATTCACGTAATTTCTTCATACATTTTCTTAAATCTTCTTCATTTAACGGATCACATGCTCTCGCATCTTCTATATATTCAGTAATTTTGTAACCCGTTTTTGGATTAATATATATTATATTATCACAAATATCTTTATCGCTGATAATATTATAAACTGCCGCTTCTTCTTCCCTGTTAACGGTCTCTTTTGAACCATTCCCCGGTATTCTCATAATATATTTCTTATCTTCATATTCAAATATAAATGAGCGGTTAGTCATTCCTTTCTTTAGTGCTGATACATTCTTTATACCATCTAATGGTACTTTCATCACCTTGGCAATAAGCTCAGCCACTTCTTTATCCTCAATTTTTTCTGCTTCACTTTCTTCTGTACATCTCTTAATATCTTTATCTTCCGCGTTATTAACTTTATTCTCGACCATTACATATCTCCTTATTTTTCATAGGCAACGAACCAAACTATAACATATCTGTAGTTTTTTGTCTAGTCTGGTATAATCACTGTTATATCCTGCCGTATTTTGCTATATTTAGTTATATCTATTTATTTCCACTCTTATCTTTTGTTATCTTATTAATATATTCAGTATATGATCTGTCTGTGTCAATTATCATATCACCATGTGCGCTGGCTCCTTTCTTGAATACCATATAGTCTCCATAATCATTTCTCAGCATCTCATCATAATCAACTGATATCGGAAGTTTTATGAATTCAAATGGCATATATTCAACCTTATCGAAATATGACTTTAATCTCTTGCCCCATCTCTCTATATCGAACGAAAACTCTAAAGTTGTCACATACTTTGTCTCCATATTGTTATACCTCTTACAGACCTCTTCAAATTTCCTAAAGTTCTTCTCTTCAAGCTTAGTCTTTCTTAAAAACGTATTTACAACCGGATATAATATTCCCTTTACTTTGCTCTGCCATGTATTCTGCTTATAATATCTAGTAGACCATCTCGCATATTTAACAGCTCTTTTCCTGTATTTTTCTGCATCTTTCTTCTGCTGCTCGTATAACTTCTTATCATCAATAACGTTATCCATTACGAATACATCAAGAAATAATCCTTGATTAAACTTAAATTTGCCCTCTTCTGTCTTCAATATTCCTGTAGTTGCTGAATTTCTAAGTTGTGCATGTCCTCTTAGACAACCCGGGTCACTATATTCTGTCTGTAAGAAATATGGATATTTAAACTCTGTCTCTGCCACTTTCAATAATTTCTCATAATCATCACGAAACATTGTAACGTCTATATCATCATCCCATGGTATAAATCCTTTATGTCTTACTGTTCCTAGCATCGTACCATCTGTAATGTAATATTTGAGATTATGTTTCTTACACACTTCGTCTAACTGCATAAGCAAGTCTATCTCTATTGCCCATACTTCTTTAATGTCTTTGGTTACCGTATAATCACATCTTACTTCTTCTTCAAGAAAGCCGTCTGGTAACTCTATCTTTAAATCTACCATAATTGTCTGCTTAAATATATTTTATTATTCATTCTCTATCTTATCTAAAGCTGTAGAAAATGCCTTTGTAAAATATTCTCCTTCCCTTAATTTTCTTCCTATAATTTCAACATTCTTACGCATTATTTCATATTCTTCGTTACTTAATCCGCTTATTGCCTTACTGATATCTTTTAATGAATCTACTGCTATACCCAGGTTATTCTTTAATATGAAATCCGCCATTGCAGCCTGCTTCCATATTATTACCGGAAGCCCTGATGCAAGATAAAGTGATGTCTTGTGTGGATTATTATATTTTAAATATTCGCCTGTATTACCTTTACAACTCTCATCGCTTGGTCCATCCCATATAATCCCGAAGTTACCTGCTATTATGCCCGGTAATTTTTCTGCCGGAAATGAACCATGCCATTTTGAATTAGATGTTGCTTTAGTTTCGTCAAAGTTATTACCATAGAGGTTTATAAATATTTTGTCGTTATTCTCATAATCCTTAATGAGTTCATATATGTAGCCACTCTTACCAATAGCTAAATTTCCTGCAATAGACACCTCACATCTATTATTATCAAAAGGGGTTATCTGTTCGGATTTCTCAATATTCGTCAAATAGTCAAATATTCCAAGTAGTATTAGTCTATTACTATCAAATCCTTTTTCAATAAGATACTTCTTCATCTTTTCATTATGGCAAATAACATAATCCATTTTCTTTAAAAGCATATTATCTGCAATTTCATTGGTTTTGGTATTATTTTCTATTACTCCCGCTATTCCCTGCCTTAATGATTCTAAATCATGTACTATTGCTATAAATTTAATATTCTTTCTTTTTTTCAATATTGGTACACATTTATTAGTATATCTATTACCATACATTGGATGTTGATAAAGTACAATCGCATCTTTTGGTATTTTGAAATATAATTTTATCCAATTGATAGGACATATAATGCAAAGCCACAATTTCTTATATATTTTACTACCTTTATCAGGAAATGTCGGAAGTACCACTCTGTTATATCCATTTTTCTTACATATATCTGCAATATCATCTTTAGCTTTTGAACCTGCAGTATTCCTTTTAATACGATTAATATCTATATAATATATCTGTTTTGCCATCAGTAATTTACTCCTTCTGTGATATCAATTAAACAAGCTTTTCTAAATCACTTAATCCCGAAATATAATTAGTCAATCTATACACTCTCTTAAAAACTGCCATTATATTTTTTACTAAAAAATTTAGCTTTTAAAAATGCAAATATTTTCTTTGTCCAATTTATCTTTTCAATATGTATACACTTTATTTCTTTTATATCTTCTTTCTTTAAGTTACCACTTTCTAATTGATAATCAAGCCATACATTAAAGATAATTTCCGAAACTCTTCCATAAAATCTATTCTGAAATGCTGATAATTCCGGCATGTTTTTCATCTTTTGCAACTCAAACAGAATATTAAACAACCATTGACAATACTGATTTAAATATTCCTTTTCCATTATCATCATATTGAACATATATCCATATGATCTTTTTACGATTTTATCATATGACTTCAAATAATCTGGATACTTTTCACTAATTATTCTTCTAGTTTCATCTAACTGCCAAGCATAATGTGTATGCTTATAATGGCTATATAAAGATTCTATGTAATATTTTCTTTTATTTGGTACAAAAACCTTTATCTTCCCAAGATAGGGTTTTATCTCCTCATATTTTAAGATGCTGTCAAACGGATCTTTACCCTTTTTCTTCATGCAGAAATGTCTTCTATAATGTGCAAGACCTATATACTTCGCATCAAGATTCTTCCACGCCCAATAGATACCCGTAAGTTCACAAAAGCTTGGATTCAATTCTGAGATATTATCTCCTGTATTATCCTTTATGTAACCTAAGTCGAGTGGTTTTCCGCTATCATCTGTTTTACCCTCTGCTCCAACATGGAGCGGAAGATACATTTTGTCTTCAGGCATTCTGTATTTCTTATGTGTTGCAATAATTATTCTAATCTCTTCCATTTTCCTCTAATTCTTTCTTTTTTTTATTGTCATTACATTAATTGTTCTGAAAATTCTCATATCTATATTATAATTATAGTTATGGAACTTCCAGAACATAGTTTTTTTATTTTGTTGCGTCCTTTATCCATTTACCATCAGAACCAACATAATATTTACCACCACATACCCATTCATCAATGGCCATGCTTCCGTCTTCTTTTACATAGTATATACCTTTTATCCACTTTGAGGTCTGCATTATTCCAAGTTCATCAAAATAAAACCATTTTCCTTTATTATTTATCCATTTTGACGTTTGCATTATTCCTGAACCATTAAAGTAATACCATTTATTAGCCTTTTTTAGCCAGCCTGTCTGCATCACTCCTGAGCCATTAAAGTAATACCATTTATTAGCCTTTTTTAGCCAGCCTGTCTGCATCACTCCTGAACCATTAAGATAATACCATTTACTACTTATTTTCTGCCAGCCTGTCTGCATCACTCCTGAACTATTAAGATAATACCATTTACCACTTATTTTCTGCCAGCCTGTCTGCTTTACGCCTAAGCTATTATAATAATACCATTTACTACTTATTTTCTGCCAGCCTGTTATGATTTGTTTTTTGATAGTAAAATTTTTAACTACATAACTACTATAACTACCTATTCCTGTAATTATGACCATTGCATTTCCCGGTTCAGTATTTTTATCATAGACAACCTGATAATCTATATCCTTAACAAGTTCTGTTCCATTATATGTTATTTTTAATTCCGGTTCTACTGCATTTCCAGTATAGTTTTGTTCATTTATATTTTCAATGTCCGCAAGCCTTATGGAAATTTTTGTATCTGTTATCGGAAAATCTGTTTTACTATATGTATATGTTCCTGATGTACTCACAGCATTATTGCTTGCTTTTCCTGTGCTTGCATCATTTGAATTAATATCTTTTTTACCACTATTTATTACATCATTGGCTGTAAGAATAACTTCTTTACTTGCATTTACAGTTATTCCATGTAATGTACTGGCTGTAACAAAATTATCTTTAATATTCGCAATATTGGTTTTATATATCTGAATTCCATTACCCTTTGAATTCTGTATATCATTACCTATAACTTCTGCATTATCTACAGTATGTATATAGATACCTGCTGCTCCTGTAATATCTATATCATTGTTTTCAACATTAATATTAGATGACAAATTAGCCTTAATTCCAGCATTTCCGGAATTTGTAACTGTATTTTCTACAACATTATTTATGTCATTACCTGTATATAGGCAGTTGTATAACATTATTCCGACTTGTCCGCTTGCATCAATATTGTTTTTTCTAATATCTGCTAATGCAGCATTTATATTAATTCCGTTTTCTCCGGCTCCTCTAATTGTATTTCCAGTTAAAACTGCTTTCGATTTATCCCTAATTACAACACCATGTTTTGTAGTGGTATCTACTGTATTATTTTTTAATGTTGTTTCTGCTGATGATACTAATATTCCATAATTAGACGAATTTTTTACTATATTATTCAGTACATTTTTTACAATCGATGCCGTTGATATATATATTCCATTAATACCGGCTCCTGAAACATTGTTATTATTAATATCTGATACATTGGCTTTATATGTATATATACCGTTATTTATCGGATTTATTACAACATTGTTATTTATTTCCTTAACATTACTTTCCATTGCATATATTGCATTAGTCTTACAACCAGATATATTATTATTATTTGCAAGGTTAACATCACTATTTGTAAAGTAAATACTTTCAAATACTGAATCTGTAATTGTATTATTTATCACATCATTTTTTATAGTGTATTGTTCTTTATCCTTTGAATTATATATAACAATTCCATAATTTTTAGGTGCATCTACACTATTATTTTTAATATTACCTCTACTGGCATTTATAAAAATACCATTATATCCTATATCTGTTAGTTTATTATCAGATATAAGTGCTTCAGAATTCTGATTTAACAGAATTCCATTATTACCAGTACCACTGATTATATTATATTCAATATCGGCCTTACTATTAGCTAGCTGGATGGCATCATTCTCTGAACCATTAACAGTATTTCTATTAACTTTACTAATGATATTGTCTGTATACTGACAATTATATAGCATAATTCCAACTAATTTACTGTTTTCAACATTGTTTTCACAAATATCTGCTAATGAATCATTAACATTAATTCCATTTTCTCCGGCTAACTTAACAATGTTATTATTTAGTTTTACTTTTGAACCAACCCTAAGCATAACCGCATGGCTTACACTTGTATTAATGGAATTATTATTTAGTTCTGCTTCTGATGAAGATATCAGCACACCATAATTACCTGAATTATTTATATCGTTTTTTGAAATTACACAACCTGTGGAATTATTCACAAAAAGCCCTGTAGTCTTACTATTATCAATATTATTGTCTGTTAATTTTATATTATCTCCATTAGTTATGCGTATTCCATAAGTTTTGGAATTATTGATAGTGTTTCCTGAAATTTCTGCATCATTATCCTGATATATATTCATTCCCATACGATTAGGTATGAACTCGTCAGCAGCTATTTCCACACTATTATTCTTAACAACACCCGATGAATTTCTCAATGTTAAAAACTCTGTTACATTTGTTGCTATATTGGAATCTATATTAACATTATTATAGTTATATGCATTTATGCATATTGCTTTAATATTATTAAATTTATTATTACTAATTTCAAAATTTACTCCTCTATTATCTATTAAAGCATGATTACCAATACCTGATATAAGATTATTAAATGTACAATTTTTTACTACAATATTGTTACATAATGTACCATCATATGGTAATGCTGGAACCTCTGATGTCCCATCCTCTGTTATACAATCAATATGTAGTGCTTCCATAACTCTATACGAATTCTCATAATCTATGCTGCCATCTTCATTATATACGTAATAGTTTTCCGTATCAGGTTCCGTACCTGTATACAAATGTGCATCTTCAAAAGTAACATTATCAACTACTACTCCATTAGCACCTGCAAAAACAACCATATGTCTTCCGCAATATCCCTTAATTGTACAATCTTTAAGAGTTATATTGTTACAATGATTGAATCTTAGCACATCACACATTACAGTTGTATCTGTAATGTTTCCGTCCCATATTCCTCCTATAATAGTTATATTCGAAGTCTGGTCATATCCACCTAAAAGCTCACCTTTTCCTTGACAACTTTGTAACATCTCCTGGTCTTCATCAAGTCTTACAATTTTGGCATTCGCATCTAGAACAAGTGTCGTATTAGAATATATATTAAGTCTTTTACTTATATAATATGTACCCTCCGGTATGTTTACCGTAATCGGCGTATCATTATCTCTACCAATTTCTAAGACCTTATTTAATGCATCGATGTCATCTGTTTTATCTGTTCCATCAACACCATAATCACATACATTTATATTTCCTGATATCCATTTCCCATAGAAATGTACTGTTTCTCCAGGCTTTACAGTTCTTGCTACATTAACATTGGGATTATATACATATAATTTGTCATTTGATGTAGCCTCTGACTCTGATAACCAGTTAACATTTATTCCATCAGATGTATATGCCCATCTGCCATCACTTTCTCTCTTTGCATACCACCCTCCCAGTACACTATTTTCTTTTTTAAAATCAAGTTCATTTGCTGATAATGTATCCGTAGGAGTTCCATATTCTACTACCGTTGTGTATTTTGATTCTTCACTGTTTAAATCTTTATGATACTTGATTGTGTAGCTATTTTCTACCCAAACACCATAGAAATGAACTACTGTTCCTGCTGGAACAGTCTTGGCAACATGTGTTCCACTTGTATATAGGCATAAGTAGCCACCTTCTGGACATTCGGTTGCCCATATTACCGTGTTTCCATCTAACGTGTATGCCCATTTTCCATCACTTTCTCTATACACATACCAACCTGATAATGCTAATCCATTATTCTCAAAGCCAAGTTCTTCCGCTGTAAGTGTCTTTGTATCTGTTCCATATGTTACTTTTGTTGTTATATTACTTGCTTCCGATTTATCATCTTTATGATATTTTACTGTAAAATAATCATCTACCCATACACCATAAAAATCAATTGCCCTACCTGCTGGTACTGTCTTAGCTACTGTTATTCCTTCCTTGTACAAACATAAAGAAGCACCCTCTGGACATTCGGTTGCCCATATTACCGTGTTTCCATCTAACGTGTATGCCCATTTTCCATCATACTGTCTTCTTACATACCAACCTCTTAATAGTTTTCCACTTCTCGAATACCCTAAGTCCGTTGCTGTAAGTGTTTTCGTTGTCACTCCATATTCAACATGTGATATGATACTTGATGCTTCACTATCCATATCTTCATGATAATATATTGTGAAATAATTAGAAATTTCATCTGCAAAAACTGTCTTAACCAGTGAAATATCTAAATTTCCAATAATTAGTGTGACTGCCATCAATATCGCTACAAGTCTTTTTAATTTTTTCTCCATGTCGTCACGTCCTTTCTCCATTTGTATATTCTTAGCTACATTACAATTTATTCTTACGCATTTTTCTTTATGTGAATAAATTTATTTATTATCCTTTTAGCAATACCTACAAGATATTTTCCCTCTTCAGTTTTTCTATATATAAGAAAAACAACAAGAGGAACACTAATTCCACATATTGCTGAATGAACTACTACTGATAACCAACCCCAGCCAGTTAGAAAATTATTACAAATAATGTAATCTACAATACCCACCATCACAACAATAAGAAATTGCTTTGCAAACCTTAGATAATATTGAATAAGAGAAAATTTATTTTCAAATCCATATTTGTGTATTATCATTGGATCAAACCATACAAAAGTGAGCCAGTCTGCCACTATTGTACCAATCAAAACACCATAAATTCCACATACATGTACTAATGCTACCGATACACCTAAATTTATTATACAACCTGCAACCGGTCTGTATTTTGCCTGTTGAAATAATCCCATTATATTTCTAAATCTATTAAATTGTTTACAAACTGCCAATGTATATAATTCCAATCCAATTAGAAATGCGAAGGGCTGTTTAATTACCCAGGATGAACCAATCCATGCTGTTATTAATTCATCAGCAACACAAGCAATACCTACGAATGCTGTCCCACCTATTATACATGTTACAAGATTAATTGACTTAAATATCTGATATTCGTGTGCTTTATCTTTTTCTGTGTGTAAATTCCCCAAACTATGTGTTAATGAATCATATATTTTGCTAAATAAAGTATAAAATGTAGTATATAAAATATAATAATTTGAATACAATGCTACATAAGATATACCCATAACCGCCGATATAATTATATTGTCTGTTGACTTAATAACAAAACTGTTTACATTGTATATAAAAAGAGCTGAACAATCTTTAAATATCCCTTTTATCTCTTTAGTTGCTACTTTTTCTTCACATTTTTCATTTATATAAGGATACATTTTATCAGCCATTCTTGCACAACATATATTCTGCAATATAACCTGCAAAACCAATATCACTACATAAATAACAAAATCCGTAAATAATATAAGGCAAATAATCTGTGCAATTCCCGCTACAATTGTGAATACATAACTTACAATATTGATTAAGTATTCTTTCTGATTAGCTCTAATTATAGCACTTTTATAAGAAAAAAACAAATATGATGTAACTGATTTTAATAGATATAATATAAATATAAAAACTGCATTTATATGTAATTTTTCTAATTTATCATAATCACTTATCAATATTGGTAAAAACGGAATTAAACATAGCCCTACGCCCGCAATTATGGCCCCGATAATTCTATATATTTTTTTATATAGTTCCATTAACTGTGCTAATCTTTTATAATCATTTTTAGCAATTGGTTCATATAATTTAAATAAAATTGCATTTGAAAATCCAAATTCTGTCAATGACAACATATTTAAAATATTTGAATATAATCCGTTAATACCTAGATATGACTTTCCAAGAGTCTTAATAAATACAGTTCTTACTATAAACTGCATTAATATTGTGATAAATTGTCCACCCATACTACTAACAAAATTGTATATAGTATTAGATACCCTTGAATTTTTCTTTTCTACTATCATAAATTTACTTCTTTCTCTCTTTATTATCTATCTCTGTCTCATACAACTTTTCATTATTTCTATACCATTTCTCAGTAACCTGGATTATTGTCATAAAGAATAACAAATATTTTCCATCTATCTGGCTCATTAATCCATTAATAGCAACCAGCAAAATACCCATAAGCATAATCTGCTCTGACATTTTCTTTGATGTCTTTAGTGTTAACGCTGCTAGTATCAATAAGATTAAAGATGGTATACCATAATACTCCAATATTCCAAGGAATATGTTATATGTACTTGTTGCACCATTGGTCCAGAATACCTTACTTACATATCCATGCCCCACAATAGGTGATTTCATAATATATGGTATACAGTTATCCCATACATAAACTCTACCTGAGAATGTCATATTCTTATGCATATAATTCTCTATGAAATTCTTGATAAATGAAATATTTGCACCGCCTAATACAACAATATTTACAGCGGCTATTGCAATTATGACATTTTTTATATTAAAAATTTCTAATTTATTCTTTACCAGCCATTTCGGTACATTTACATATAATAAGAGTGCTATCATCGCCATTGATACAATAATTCCTGTCGATGATCCTTTCATAAATATAACTTTTGTTTCACTTGCTGATGTACTCTCAAAACACGCAAGCAATACAGAAATATTCATAATTGTATTCTTAATTCTGGTTCTTGTATTTTCTTCATGCAATGTTATTGCCATTATAACCATACTGAATATTATCATAAATATCGGTGTATTATTCTTAGAGCCGAATAACCATTGTGCACGTACAATACTTGAACCTTGTGAACTCATATATAATCCATGCGGAAACAATACCATTACTGCAAAACTTATCCATATATAGAATATGCTCACAACATATAATGGTTTTAATCCATTAAATCCATCAGTGTTAATAGAATATGCAATAACTATAAGCATCTCTATAATTGTATATGTAGATAACACATATGTTACAGTCTGTCCCGGAGTACCTAATACTATGGTGAATACATTCCAGACGAGCATCAATATCACATATATCCAGTACTTTGAAATTCTTAATATACCATCACTTTTTCTGATGTAATTACCTATTATTATGCAGATTATCGGCATACGTACAAATATACACAATAACTGACCATTTGGTATAATTCGCATAATAGCTAAGGGCATAAAGTATAACAACCAAAACAGGCAAAGGCTTACACTTCTTCTATTAAATTTTATCTTTAATATTGAATCGTTATTCATTGTTTAATTACCTCTATTGTAAAATGTTATATAACATAATTATCCACATAATCCAGAAATTCATTATACTTTCTGAAATCTATTCCTTCTTTATATACCAGATGCATATTAACATTTGCAAGAACAAACAGATATACATACTCTTTTCTTCGTTTATCATCAAACTGAGTGCCAATTTCCTCAAACAATTTTTGTATCATTTTATCCATTTTACCATGCATATAGCCATCAAAATATTCCTTTTCACGATAATATATTGCTTTCCATACAAACCATAAGAGGAAATCGTAGTAGAACAAATTCTTTCCATAGAATTCATAATCAAATACTGTATATCCTGTTTTCTCTTTGAGAATATTAGATAACACCAGGTCATTATGCTGGTTAATAAATATCATATTATAATTATCATCTTTTTTAAGAGCTTTTGCTATTCTGTCTAAAAGTGATTTTTCCTGTTCACTTTTCGCATTTCTATATACTTCTTTCAGATACTTATCATAATTTACATAATTTTTATCATTCTCAGTCAGACTACGTTCGTAATTACAGAGACTTTTTCCTAACCATTCCGACATCTCTGCTAAGTCAGATTTATTATTTCTCCATAAACCTGCTTCAGTTATAAGTCTTTCCACAATGAATTTTTTATCACTATTACATTCTATTATTACATTTTTGCCAAAAAACTTTGCATAATTCTCATTAAAATCTATTGCTTTGTTGACTAAATCGCTATGTTCACAATAATATGTAACTCTTTCTTTATTACTGTCGAAAACCTTAACATTACCTTTTCTTGTTACATACAGTTTATCTCCTGAAGCGCTGCCTTTAGTCTTGAAATTATCTTTAGAGCTACTTTTAGCAATATTATTTAAATTATCCTTTATTCTATACTTTTTACCAAGCATAAAATATCTTATTTTCTTCTTGCTGCTTACGTCCTCATCAGACAGTTTCTTAAGCCATTTAAAGAAACTGTCTTCTTTCTCCCAGAAACATCTTCCTTCATTGAATACAAGCCTGTAGACACCGGCATAGAGTTTATCTTCATTTTCTTTTATGTCGTTTATGTATTTAGTTTTTTCCTGTTTTAACTTATCTAATTTTCTAAACATAATCTACCATATCTGTTATTTACTTAATTCTTTCTTCGCGCAATTTAATGCAGATGCGATTACTGCATCCATATCATAATACTTGTATTCTCCAAGCCTTCCACCGAATGTGACTTTATCTTCTTTGTCTGCTAATTCTTTGTACTTACTGTATAAATTACCATTTTTCTCATCATTTACAGGATAATATGGTGTATCACCTAATTTCCATTCTGAACTGTATTCCTTACTGATAACAGTTTTAGGTATATCATTGCCATTTTCATCCTTACCAAATTCAAACCATTTATGTTCAATAATTCTTGTCCATGGAGTCTCACTATCTGTATAATTAACTGCTGCATTTCCCTGATAATTGTCTGTATCAAGAATCTCATTTTCAAATCGAACTGAACGATACTCAAGATTACCAAGGCTGTAATTAAAGTATTCATCTATTGCTCCGGTATAGATTACCTTTTCTGCCATACTATCGTATTTATCCTTATTCTTGAGATAGTCACTATTAAGTTCTACATCTATGCCCTCAAGCATATTTTCAACCATCTTAGTGTATCCACCTACAGGTATTCCCTGATATAAGGCATTAAAATAGTTATTATCAAATGTCAATCTTACCGGTAAACGTTTAATAATAAATGAAGGAAGTTCACTACATTTTCTGCCCCACTGTTTCTCAGTATATCCTTTTACAAGCTTCTCATAGATATCTGTACCTACAAGGCTGATAGCCTGTTCCTCAAGGTTCTTAGGTTCTGTAATCCCTGCTTCCTTCTTCTGTTTCTCAATCATTTCTTTTGCTTCCTGTGGAGTAACAACTCCCCACATCTTATTGAATGTATACATATTAAATGGTAATGAATATAATTCACCTTTATAATTTGCTACCGGAGAATTGGTAAATCGGTTAAATGTAGCGAATTCATTAACATATTCCCATACCTCTTTGTTATTAGTATGGAATATATGTGCACCATATTTATGTACATTTATTCCTTCAATTTTCTCTGTATAAACATTACCTGCTATACATTCTCTTCTATCTATAACCAGACACTTTTTGCCTGCTTTTTTTGCCTGCTGTGCAAATACTGCGCCAAATAATCCTGCGCCAACTATCAGATAATCATACATATTTCTTTTCTCTCCTTAATATATCTATTTCATATAATATTTTATTGTTCTATATGTACCTTGTTCTAAATTAAATTCTGCTTTCCATCCAAGACCTTCCAGTTTTTCTCCATCTAATGATGAATCTGTCATTAGATTAAACCCTTTACTTTCTTCACTTGTTGCCATTTGGTATATAACTTTTTTAGACGATACCTTTGCTAATTCTCTTGCTATATCACTGATTGTGCATACAGAATCTCTATTAGAAATATTGTACGCATCTCCATTTTTACCACCTAAAAGAATAGTTAAAATAGCTGAAGCACAGTCTAAGGTATAACAATATGAGCGTAACTGGTTACCTTTACTTTTCATTACTATATCTTCATTATTTGCAACATTCCGAGTGAATTCAGCTGTGGCTCTTGTATCCGAAGATGTAATTGATGGACCATATATATGTCCAGGTCGTGCTATAACTGTATTTAATTCATATTCATTTGTATAAGCCACACATAATGCTTCTGCGGCACGTTTTGCACATGGATAACTTGCACGCATATTTAATATGTCTACATATCCATAATCTGTCTCTTTTCTTGGTCTTACCTCATCTATATTGCCATATACTTCGCTTGATGATATATATAATAATCTGATTACTTTATTTTTAGCTGACATTTCAAGCATTCTATTTAATCCAATAAGATTGGCAAGCATTGTTTCAACCGGTTCTGCCGTATACATTTTAGGATTTGCATTGCTTGCTCCATATATAATATAGTCTGAATTTATATTTATATCTTTATCATCAGTCGCATCATACTGTACAAATGTATATTCGTCATTTTTTGTATAATAAAATCTATCTGATGTTCTCTTCGCATTTCTTCCCGCTAATATGATTTTAATTTTTGCTTGTTCATATCTATTCAGATATACTAATATATCAACAATTGATGAACATATCATACCGGTTGCACCTGTTATTAAAACTGTTTTTCCATATAATTTCTCTTTTAGCGGAATGTTATTGATAACCTGCTTAACATCATTCCAATATTCTTCATTATAGTTTATCATTTTAACCAGCTATCCTTTTTAGTATGTAATAATGCCTTAAATATAACCATATCTTCTACAGTCGTAATCTTAATATTCTCTTCTGAACCTTTAGAGAAATATATTGTTTCTCCTAATTCCTGCATCAATGTACATGAGGCAGCCGTATTTGTTATACTTCTCTTAGCTGCTTCCTCATGTGCCCACAAAAGTTTCTCTAATGTATATGTATGAGGTGTCTGTGTTCTATATAACTGCTCTCTCGGAATGGAAATTCTAGATGATTTACCATTATCCTCGCTTTTAAATACAGCTTCAACACATGGGATTGCTGCGACAGCACTTCCATGCGCTTTAAATGTTGCAAGGCTGTCTGATATTATTTCACCTGAAATCATACATCTATTTCCGTCATGTACCATTACTACTGTATCTTTATCACATTCATCTTTTATAGCATTTAATCCTTTGCATATAGACTCCTGACCTGTACTGCCACCAGCTACAACCCATTTAAGTTTATTTATATTAAATTGTGCTGCATATGCTTTTAATACATCTATCCATGCCGGTAAGGTCACAACAACTATTGCATCTATACTTGGATGATTTTGAAATGCCTCCATTGTATGAATTATTATAGGTTTATTTTCTACATGCATAAATTGTTTAGGAATATCCTGTCCCATTCTTGTACCTGTACCTGCCGCTGTTAATAATGCTACTACCATAATCATTCCTCCTAATCCTATATACAATTGCCGTATTATTTTAACAACTTTTTATATATTACTTTTTTCTGATTGTATAGTCTTATAAAACTTAAATATATGATGGGATACTCTTTTTTCTTCTGGTGGAAGTTCCATATAATCATCTCCATATAATTGCGAAAGATATTTATGATATCCCTTAGGACCTTTTAGCATATGTCCTTCGAATTCAAGCTCTATCTGTGGTATATATTCTGCTTTTAGTACTTTCTCTTCTGTTTTATGTATATTTGTAGTTACGACACCAATATATTCTGAAGCATTAAACGGTATACTTGTCGCTTTTTTCTGAACCTGCTGTACCCAATAGTCCTGACCAAACAACATTGCAATTGGTCTGCACACAAAATGAAAGATTTTAGCAGGCAGATTTTTTCCATGAAATAATGAACCCGTTGTACAATTAAGCATTTTCTTTCCTAATTCCATTGAATTATAATGTTTCTTAGTTGCTTTATCATCTGCTGGTAATCCTTCAATCGGAAAAATATCAATAAATATTGGATAATAAACATTTTTTTTATTATTTTTCTGTATAGAATCCTCTAGCAATACCGATTCATCATATAATCGCCAAAAATGTTTAACGCATACCGCATTTCCACTGGGACGTACTAATTTATAATTTCCTATAACACCACCTGATATTTTCTGTAATTTTTCGCAATCAGGTCTTGGCATATTGATATCAATATCATCATCCCATGGTATAAATCCTTTATGTCTTATTGCGCCTAAAAGTGTTCCTCCTGAAAGATAGTATCTAATTCCATTTTTTTCACAATAATCTGCTAACACAAGCAGCATATCAACTAATTTACTTTTAACTTCTTCAAGTGAAACTTCTTCACCACAATTACTTTTGTCATACTTCACCATACTACTCAATTCCTCATTTCACATTTAGTTTTCCGGAAATTTAAGTTCCAAAACAATATGTTCCTCTCTATCTTTTTCTGGTGGAATCTTCATATAATCACCATACATTTTCTTAAGATATGCATCATAATCTTTAGGTATATTCCACTTGTGTCCTTCAAATTCACATTTTGTTACCTGTACCTGTCCATCTCTTAGATACGTTTCTTTAAAATAATGCTTTCTTCCTGATGGAATGCTTACATATTTGGAATTATTATTTTTACACAATCCATATATCTTTTGTGTAAAACAGGTCAATTTCTTAATAGATATGAAACTTAATAATCTACCTATAAAAATTTTAATTTTAAAAGCTGATTTTAAATCCGGATTAGCCTCTGCTAACTCACTCATAAGTTCCCGGTTTTTATAAAACATTCTACAAGATAGTAAAAAGCCAAATGCCATACAGAAAAAGCCATGTATATTATATAATATTTTATTATCAAATGTATTTTCCATTAAAAATATATCTATAAAAAAGCCACATTCTTCTGTATATGTATCTTCTCTTCCTCTACAAACGCTGCCTTTTAATCTTATTCTATTTACTGTCATTCCATAATCTTTAGTTTTGCAATAATGCACCCAATATTTTTCGCCGAATTTTTTTAAAAATGCAATTCTGAACCGTTCAAAATCATAAGCTGGCATACCTATATCCATGTCATCATCCCATGGTATAAATCCTTTATGTCTTACTGCACCTAATGCACTTCCACCTAATAAACAATATGCTATTTTCTCTTCTTCACATACTGTTACGATATCTTGCATCATTTTCAACAATTCTTTTTGAAAATTTTTCAGTACATCTCCTTTAATATGTATAAATTTATCTGAATTACTATTTATATTTTTAAAGGCTGCAACCGTTGATAATTTCATAATTTTCCTGACCATACCTTCCTGTTTATATGTATCAATATCATTAGCATCTACTGATATTTAATTGTATATATCTGCAAATTCAATTAGGACGAACCTTTTTTCTTTAATACTACCCATACCGTCTTAAGTAGTATCTTTATATCCTTCCCAAGGCTCCAGTTCATGATATATTTTGTATCTAACTTAACTACTTCTTCGAAATCAGTAATGTCACTTCTTCCACTAACCTGCCACATTCCGGTAAGACCAGGCTTAATGGCAAGTCTTGCTCTATGATGAAGTTCGTATTTCTCCCATTCATCAAGTGTTGGTGGACGTGTGCCGACAAGACTCATATCGCCTTTAAGAACATTTAAGAACTGTGGGAATTCATCTATAGATGTTTTTCGTATAAAGTTTCCAATTCCTTTCCCATTTTCACCACCAATTATACGTGGATCATTCTCCATCTTGAACATCATGCCGTCCTTAACTTTGTTCTGTGCCATAAGTTCAGCTTTACGTTCTTCCGCATCTAAGTACATACTTCTGAATTTATATATGTGAAATTTCTTACCATTCTTACCAACTCGCCACTGCTTAAAGAAGATTGGCCCAGGTGATTTAATGTATATCGCTGGTGCTACAAATATAAATAATATTCCAGTAAATATAAGTCCGACAATACCTCCGACTATATCCATTAGTCTCTTGATAAAACTCTCAACTATTGAAGCTGTATTAATAGCACTTGTAAGTACGGTATATTCATTCATTCTTTCAACCATTCTTACTTTACCCGGTTCGTTTACGATCTTAGCAAGATTCTGGTGTATTGTAATTCCCATAAGCAGACAATCTTCCACCAGCTTCTTTTCTACACTCTCATATTTATCATTAAGGCTTACAAATACTTCATCTACCCACGATCTGCATAGATAATCAGATATTTCATTACCTGATGCTAATACATTTATATCGTTAATCATTTCACCAGTCATATTCTTATCGACTATGCATACACCTGTAATATGATATTTACCTTTTCCATAATTTGACAAATTATCAATTAATTCTTCTGCCTCATCACATGACGTAATTAATACCATAGCCTGTGTCTTCGAATTATCTCTGATGGATGATTTTGAGACTACCCATTTCCAGATTTCCCTGACAATATAAGTAATTATTATTCCAATTGCCCAGGTAAGCATAAATACTATTCTGGAGTATTCCTGTCCCTGTTGAGACATATACAGGTATACTACCTGCATCATTGTAACTATAGTTACATATCTGACAGTACATAAGAATTCTTTATAATGTCCTCTGGTAACTATCTTCTTATAAGGTGATGCCATTAATGCCACTATAACACATATCATCATATATACAATAAAGATATTTGAATATAACTTAGGCAGTACAATTCTATTGCCTCTCCAGCCGTGCCTGATTATATAGGCTATGGCAAAAGCAACTTCTATACTTATAATGTCTAATGCAATAAAGTCTAAATGCCTGAATATTCCTGATGTTTTCCTTCTATACATAGCCTAATAATCCTTTCTGTAAATTTTTTCTTTTCACCTGTCTCATTTTTTATCTTCCCTTTACCCTTTTCTACACTAATTTACTCACTTATTATTTTACCATCAATAACCTGCTGAATTAATTCTTTCGCATGTTCAATTGTGCTTTCGTCAGGAATCATTACCCACAAGTTATCTCTTTGTGGTATAGAGTAAGTAGATGACCTTGTACCTGTACCATCAGCGCTGCATGACACTATGTTCCATTTCTTCATATCATTAATCTGCATTTTAACCAGACTCTGTATCATGTCTTTAGGCATACTTGTCTGGAAACAATCTGAAATAGCGTCCATAATATCCGTGTAATTATATAACAGCTTAGAGCTTGCCATTTCGTTAATAACTGCTTTAATTACTTCCATCTGGTCTCTGCCTCGCTGTCTGTCACCATCTGCCAAAGCATATCTCTCTCTTGCAAATGCAAGCGCTTCCTTACCATTAAGCTTATTGTCTCCAACCTGTATATTGTAGTGACCGCTTCTTGTTGTAAATGCGTAATCTGAATGAACAGTTACACCGCCAAGTTTATCTATTATCTTGATAAAACCATCAAAATTAAGTCTGAAGTAATACTGTATATCTAAGTCATAAATCATTGATAATGTATCTTTTGAACAATTTATACCATATAATCCCGCATGCGTAAGTTTATCCTTAACACCATTAGAAATTGATAATGGTACATAATAATCTCTAGGTGTAGATACTAAAAGTATCTGTTTAGTCTTAGTATTTACAACAGCAATAATATTTACATCGCTTCGGCTTGTCTTAGCAACTGAACCATACGTATCTATACCACTTATGTATAATGTAAATACATCACTATTTAATTTGATTGAACTGTCATCATCCTGTTCATACCATTCTACTTTTGACTTAACTTCTGTCATAAGTAATTCTTTTACCTTATCTTTAAAGTCCTCATAACCTTCAGTCTCTATGATTACATCTATATATGCCTCATTCAGGATAATCGCCTTAACATCTCCATTATATAAACCATCTATCATAGAAAAGAAATCGTCATATTCCTTTATAGCAATCTCTTTATTTATAGTTTTATTTATTTCTTCTATAGTTTTATCTGTCGCCTCTCTGCCTTTTGATGAAAGAATACCATATGTATAATCCGCAGCATCGCCCAGACTTTTAGCTTCATCATCTGCAAGCACATATACTAACATTTTATCTATCTGCTCATCAGCTCCGGCTGTCTTGTTCATAACGTCTGTAGTCTTAGCAATATATATACAGGCTATTCCAAGACCTATACTGATTATGATTCCAATTACTAACATTATAATTCCCGGTATCTTCTTAAACTGCAAAACCACATTAAGTACACATAATACAACGAGCACTCCTACTGCAAGAAAGAAATATTTCTGTGGCAATACATCAAGTTTTGCAAGATAGTACAGGAACAATAGTGTTATTATACTTTGAACAATAGCAAATCCATATCTCACTAGTTTAAATATGTCTTTTTCTTTCATGGTCAACCTCCATTTCTCAGACATTTACGTCACATATAATCTTCATTTTAGTCTTAATTGTTTATCTATTAAATATTATCTTCTACACATTAATATGTTGTTTCGTATATTTCAACATATTTTTATATTCACAAAACAGACAGTACATTTACTGTGCTGTCTGCTCTGCTGTTATCCCTTGCTGTACATTCTGTCCAGGCTGCGCATTGTTTACATTGCCATTTTCAGGCACTATAGTATTATTTGCAGTGTTGCCTGTTGCTGCTACTGTATCTGCCGGTATAACATGTAAAGTAAATGGTGCCGGTGCTGATACATTACCTTCTGTGTCTGATACCAGATAGTTAATATGATAATCTCCAGGAACACTTACGTTATAATCACCGGTAATTCTTATTCTTCTTGATACGTCACCTGAATTATCATATGTTTCCCTTACAAAGCTTATCTCATCGAACCTTTGTCCAGCCTTAATAGTTGTCTCAGCAGTCTTTAATTTGATGACTGGTATACCGGTTGCATCTGCCGCTGCCTTATCTATTTCTCCAGTCGGACCGCTATCTTCTACCGTAGTATTTGTTGTCTGGTTCTCGCTTGTACTCTCATTTGTGCTTGCCTCATTGCTTGCATCTGTCTGCACTGATGACTGGTTTTCATCATTTGCTTCTGTATTCTGACTAGCATTTGCTCCTGTTGATATATATTTTACACGTCGTTTATTATTCTTAGTGATAGTAATATTATTCTTCGAATCTTTCGCAGCATATACTACCTCCATATATTCACCATTGCCTATTACTATCTTATTTGCCACCATTAATGTATCACTTACATCGCCATCTTTATTATCTACGGCAGTTACATCTTTAAGCAATACATCATTGGGCTCACCCTCCGTATATGTTAGCTCTTCGTCCGAATATGTAATAACAGGTCCTTTTCTGTCAGAAGTTGAGAATTTTATCGCTCCTATTCCAATTACCACTGCTATAACTGATCCGACAATTCCTAAAATCTTTTTATTGTTCATACATTACTCCGTCCTAAAACAGATATTAAATATCTATTTCTTTGCACTTTGTCCATAGTTTCCGTAGTTACCATAATTACCATATTCACCATAGTGTCCATAGTGTCCATAGTATTTGCCATAATATCCACCTTTACCAGTAGGAACTTTATTAAGAACTACGCCTAATATCTTACAATCCGCTTTCTCTAACTGTGCTTTTGTCTTCTGGACAAGTTTATAGCTTATCTCACCTGCTGCTACTACCATAACTACGCCATCACATTCCTGCGCTATGATAGCTGCATCAATAACACTTCCGATAGGCGGAGTATCTATAATAACATAATCATATGTCTGTCTTAACTGTTTAATTAATGTCTTAAAATATTTATTACCAAGTAATTCTGCTGGGTTTGGTGGAACCGGACCTGAGAATACTACATGTAAATTCTCCACATTTGTAGAATATACAACTTCATCAAATGCATTTACTCCTGATAAATAATGTGTAAAACCTTTTACAGCTTTGTTAATCTTGTAACGTCCAACTAAAACTGACTTTCTAAGGTCGGCATCTATAAATATTACCTTCTTGCCTGACTCTGCAATTGAAGCTGCAAGATTAAAAGATACACTTGATTTTCCCTCATTAGGAATTGTACTTGTAAGTGCAATAACTTTTACATCACTACCACAGAACTGTACATTTGTTCTTAATCTCTTATATGCTTCATTGGAACTGTTATCTAATTTCTTTAATTTATCAATATTTATGTTTAACATACATTTCCTCGTTTCTGTTATTTCTTATTTATTCTTTATTATTTCTTCTTTTTCTTTTTCTTCTTGCTATCAGTTGTCTCTAATTCAGGAATTAAACCAAGTACACTTAATCCAAGATATTTCTCAACATCTTCCTGTGCCTTGATAGTATCATCTAACATAAATCTTATAATAATAACTGCTATCGCAATTACAAATCCTAACATAAAACCAATTAATGTATTCATCTTAGTATTAGGGCTTATCGGACTCTCAGGTAATTTTGCTTCTTCTACAGTATTAACTGTCTCAATACCCATAACTGACTGAATCTGTGCCTTAGATGCTTCTCTTACGGCATCAGCTATCTTCTTTGCCATCATTGGATCTTTATCATTAGCAGCAATTGTAAGAATTCGCGTATCCGTAGGTGTACTTACATGTATCTTTCCAGCTAATGCAGATGTTGACATCTTAAGATTCAAGTCTGCAATCACCTTATCCAGTACCGGATTACTCTTTACTAATATCATGTAGTCTTTAGTAAGATAATTACTTGACTGTAAATCTGTAACCTTAATCTGATCTGTTGTTGTCAAAGAATTATTTGTAACATATACCTGTGTTCTTGCCTGATATACAGGGCTGACTAAAAATTTCGTAAATGTAAATGCAACTGCTGCACCAAGCACAGCTGCTAATACAATAATTGCAAGTTTGTTAATCAATATGGCAAATATATCTCTAAGATCAATTTCCACTTCGCCGTTTCTGTTTTCTGTTTCCATTAGTCTTGAACTCTCCTTTATTATATGTAGTCTTTCGCAAGGATCTTACGCGGATTAACACTTAGAAGTCTCTCCACTGTCTCCTCGTCAGTTTTCTTTATAAGATATTTTATACATTCTTCCAAATCAGGCGAACGATGACCATCACTATGTGTATCCGTACCAATAAAATGCACTAAGTCATTTTTAATCATCTTAAGTACTTTTTTTCGAATACCTCTGCCATATTTACCTGCTATCGTATGTGCATTTATCTGAATGTATACACCTGCATCAACAAGCCGTTCTACATTTTCAATATCTGCCATAACCTCTTCGTATCTCTCACAATGTGCAAGAACCGGTGTATATCCATTATTAACCAGCTCATATAGGCTTTCGCTTATATACTTATACTTGTCATTTGGTGAAAATTCAACCAGCACATAATCCGAATCTGCAAGTGTAAATATCCTACCCTCTTCAAGATTATCTACCACACCATAACTGTAAAATATCTCATTGCCAAGATATAGTTCAAAATCCGGATATTTCTTAGCAACTAAATTCTTTAATTTTTCAAAATTCTTTTCAATTTCTTCTTTATTATCATCGTATTTTCCCACTTCATAATGAGGTGTTGCAATCATTCCACGAATCCCGTTGCTGTATGCTATATCTATCATTCTTAATGCCTGTGTAGAACTTCTCGCCCCATCATCCACGTGAGGAATTATATGACAATGAATATCTATATATCCGTTAATCTTTCTTTCCTCCATTTTATTATATTATTCTTTAAATTTCACTAGTCTTTCTGCTAAATTTCATATTTTTAACATTTTTTTACATTTAGACGCAAAAATGCCTCCAAATAGTCATACAATTACAGATTATAACATACCAATACCATTTTGCAAGAATTTTATTTTAAATTGTAGTGTATTATTAAATAATATGCAATTTATAGGGATTAATACATTAACAGCCATATATCCATGAAAGATATATGGCTATTAATTTAATAATTACAATAAATAATTATGAATTTTTCTTGTTACGTTTTGCAGCACTTACTGTTACCACAATTGCACTTGCTAATATAATTAATAACATCATATCAATTGGTGTGTAATCCGCTGTCTTAGCTGATTTATCATTATGTTTAGTAGTA
Organism: Eubacteriaceae bacterium; assembly: GCA_902362455.1. Taxonomy (GTDB): domain Bacteria; phylum Bacillota; class Clostridia; order Lachnospirales; family Lachnospiraceae; genus Bovifimicola; species Bovifimicola ammoniilytica. The sequence goes on along the minus strand of CABIWJ010000005.1, from coordinate 32,440 downwards.
ACTGTAGGTTTCTCTGTTTCTTTTTCCGTAACTTTTTCTGTTGACTTCTCTGTAACCTCTTCTGTTGGTTTTTCAGTTTCCTTTTCTGTTGGTTTCTCTGTAACCTCTTCCGTTGGTTTTTCCAGTTTATCTATATCTTCTGTCACCATAACATTTCCACATACTGTACACTCTTTATGACGTTTGCCAGTTTCATACACAGTAGCTTCTTTGTCAATAATCCAGTCACTTATAGTATGCTCTTTGTCGACAGTTACATTGATAACAGTTGTATTTCCTGCTTTATCTGCAAGAGTAATCTTGTGATTTCCTGCTTCTAATGTATACACACCGTCAATGGCAGTTAATAACGTTTCTGATATTATCTTTCCATCTTCATCTGTCACCACATCTGATACAGCATCTAAATATTCATCACTTACAGTAAATACTGCTTTTTCACAATATGTCTTGCCATCTTCTATACCTGTTATCTCAGGTTTAATATCTTTAATTAACATTCCATCTGTTGAAATATATGTAACATTTCCTGCATGGTCTGTAAACTTAGCATAAATAACATATTTATTAAATGAACTAATATCAAATCCACCTGTGTAGTCTGTAAATTCTATATTATCCAATTCTGATAAAGTTAATGCCTTATCTTCGTTAGATATATAATACTGAATTTTAACCTGTTTATCATCTGTGTAACCCTCATGACTATAACTGTCATCTGTAGCTGTTATGGTTACTGTCTGTGACTCTTTATAGAATGTTTTAAATGTTATTCCATTTAGAAGACTATCCCATTTATTGTCTGCGACTTTAATCTCACCTGTTGGTGCTGTTATGTCACTAATTAAGTCACCATATTCACTTCCACAACCCGAACATATTGCCCGCTTGAAGTATGTAGCTCCTGTACCATTACAATTCTCTGTTTCAAAGCCACTACAATCAGCAGTACAATATCTGGTATGTGTATCATCGTCATTATGTATCCAGTTTCCATATGTATGTTCTGCATTTACTGTTACATTAACGATTGTGCTGTTTCCGGCTTTATCTGTTGCTACTATCTTATGATGTCCAGGTGTTAACGTATATTCTTTCACATCATCAGCATAGAAATGACCTGTCATTACTTCTTCTGATATTACCTGTCCATTTTCGTCTGTCAACGTATCTGTCACAGTATCTAAATATTCATCACTTACAGTAAATATTGCTTTTATACAGTATGTCTTGCCTTCTTCTAAACCAGTTATCTCAGGTTTGGTATCTTTAATTACCATTCCATCCGTTGAAATATAATTTATATTTCCGGCTTTATCTGTCAATTTAGCATAGATGATATATTTACCATTTGGTTTAATATTAAATTCTTTGTAAGTCTTCCATGCACTATCGTCTAATTCTTCAACATATTGTAAATCTAATGCTTTATTAGAAACGTAATATTTAGTTGAATCCATTCCGCTGCCTTTGTCCTGTGAAGTTATGGTAACTGTCTGCTCTTTCTTGAAGAATATTCCTAATGTAACTGTATTTACGAATTTCTTCCATCTGTTAGTTGATACCTTTATTTCACCCTTAGGTGCTGTCGTATCCTCTACACCCTCAACGGTAATGTCTATATCATTTTGTATGTTATTAATTGTATATGTCTTTTTATTTGTTGATGTATCAACATTTAACGAAGTAACAGCCTCTCCATTTACTTTTATAGCAAAGTCCGGTGTCTCAGTATATCCCATACCTGTTGCATATGTAAGAGTGACACTTCCATTATAGCTTACCTCTTTATCGCTGACAGATATATTATATCCAGTCTGTTCACCAGGTATTGTTATGTTTAATTTACGTCCTGCCTTAATTGTAACTTCCGCTGCAGGTGGTGTGTCATAATTCTTCTTCTCAATATAACGGATTTCATATGTTCCTGCTGCAAATTTCATATTTGCATCTGTAACCGCCTTGAACGGATTAGTTACTTCAGATGCATCCTCAGAATCAGGTTTCACACGCCATTCCATTTCAGTAGTAATACCTGTTATACTTCCATCTGCCTTATCACATATAGTTTCGTCAACAGCAGTAAGTTCCGGTAATGTACGTGCTGCATTTCTTATCATAAACATAGCAGTATTCTGAGCCTTTGTATGAGTATCATCAGCTTCCACAGTCACTCTGACTACATATTCGCCTGCATCTGCTGGTGCCGTCTTAGTGTAGCTGTCATCTGATTCACCCTGTTTCTTATACTCTATAGTAACTCTGTCACCATCTGTATTATTCTTCGTTGTAAATGTCGTCTCAACAGGATTGCCATCATATGTCTTAGACATATCGTCTATCGACACATAACCATCTGTTCCATTTATAATTGTAAGAATATAATTAACTGTTGCACTTCCATCTGCCGAAGTAACTGTAATCTTAATCTTTTCAGTACTTCCCGGAGTCATATCTACTGTTTCAGCAAGTATATTATTTGCTTTATCATCTGTCTTACCTGCTAAAGTAACTTTTGCTGATGCACTCTTTGCCTGAGCTGCTATAGATATGTTAGACACATCTTTCGCATCAACTATATAGTAGTAATCTCCGTCTTCATTCTTAACAAACTTATCAAGTGTAATACCTGCAATTCCACTTACATTTAATTCTGCAAGTTCTGCATTACTGTCCTCATCATCTGCATTAATAACATCTGAATATGTAACAATTACATCACTTCCTGCCTTATCGAATGTAAATATCTTATTTTCTAATATTTCCTCACCATCTAATGTGATAAGTCCATTATTTTTATTTTTCTTATTATAAGTCTGTTTAACCTCTATTACATTACCATCAGCATCAAGTAATGTTACCATAAGATTTCCCGTTGTAGTCTTAGTAAGACGATTATTCTGTACATTTACTGAAACTGTTGTCTTATCATCATCAACACGGAAATCACTTGTGATACTTACGTCCTTACCTGTACGTGTCTTTAAGTTCTCACAAGTTACATATGAATAGTTATCTGAACTTACAGGTTCTGTTCTGGCAGATAGTTCGCCTTTATCGTCAGTTTCCATAATCTCAGCCTTTATATACACATTAATGCCGTTATCACTTATCTCCTGTTTTGAACCATTTGCTTCTGATATATAAGAGGCTACATCGAATACAGCCTGTCCGCTATATCCGCCCTCGTCTATCATCTTTAATTCATCATCTGAAGAAATGATAATAGGACTTATATATTTCTCAGGTATCTCTTCTTCATAAGTTGCATCATTATAGAAACTTATCTTAACCTTTCGGTTACCATTTCTTAGTGAAGCATCTAATGTATTTGCTAACTTAACCTGAATGGTACGCTTTCCTGATTCCTCTTTGACAATCTCTGCCTTAGTAATCTTCAAATCAGGTATATCCATATATATGACATCGCTATAAGCTTTGCTGTCTCCATTACTGAATACAGCTTCTACCTTATAATTAACATCTTCCACTTTATCCTCCGGAACCTGATAGTCTGCTGTAAATGTATAACTTTCTCCAGGCAATAAGTTAATATCAGTATAAGTCGTATCTGTATCACCAACCTGTATCTTTACTTCATTAACTGCATCTGTTCCGTTATTCTTCACACTGAACTGTACCTGTGTAGTTGCACCAAGTTTAACAGTATCATAATCGGCAAGTGCATTTTCTACTGAAATCTCATTCTCATATGTCTTTGATGTAAGATATATAGAAGTAATGCTGCTTGGAACTTCATAACTTACAGTTTCTCCACTTACTAATTCTCCTGTTTCAGTCTTAGTTTTACTTGAATCATAAGTTGTTCCAAGAATAACTGCATTAACATTTCCTGAACCACCCACATAAGTATCGAAATTATCTGCAAGTGTTCCGTCTGACATTTCTGCTATATCAAGACTTCCTGTATAACGTACAATCTCTTTATTCTCACCATATGTATAGAACTTAACAGCTTTTAATACGTCCTTTTCAGTATAGAGTTCAGTATCATCATCTGTCTTAACTTCATCAGCTCGTTCTACCCATATAATTGATAAATCATCGATGCTTTCAGCACCCTTTGTAAATCTGAAATCAGAAGTAATAGATACTTCGCCGGAACCAGCTACCGAACTTATGGAATCAGGCATACGTGTTCCTGTTATTCCATTTTCATCGAAATCCATAAATCTGATGTCTGCTACAGTTTCACTTGTATCCTCCGTATCATTACCAGCTTCACTTGTACTCATCTTATCTGCTGCATCTTTAGCAACACTCTGTTCAGTATACCAGCCTAATACAAAATGCTCTTTATTATCTGCCGGGAATGTAACCTTTGTAAGATTAGGATTCTCATCTAAATATGAATCTGTTGTAGCTCTTACATTACGTTTTACATTGAAGTTTGTATTATCTATTACTGCATAATAAATCTCTCTGTCAGTAATAGTATCATCAGAACCATCTTCATCTAATGTATATGCAACTGCAGCAGTTCCATCTGAAAGCATAGATGCAACTAATGCTTTTACTGAACCTGAGGTACCATTATAGAGAGTATCTTCTTTACTCCATGTGCTTCCGTCATATACTCTGTATAATATTGTATCTTTTGTAAATTCCGTAATATTCTCTTCACTAGATGCCGGTGTTACCGCACGCCATGCAATGACTGCTCTTGCTTCACTGCCTGTCTTACCATTAGTTGCTACTACAGGTGATAAATCAGGTGTGTTATTATCACTTAACTTAGTAGTCTGCCATGTGTTACCATCATATATAGAAGCGTATATTTCAGTACCATTCATCATTACCATCTGGTCACTGTATGTTAATACAGAACCCTCGTCTTTCTTAATTTCTTTATCGCTTCTAGTCCATGCTGCTACAGCAAAGTCACCATTACCTGCGAGCGCTGCCTGGTTGTCACCATAACCATTATCATCTATTGCTGCATGAGTATCACTATCTGTACCCATCTTATATGTATTACCATGTTTAACTGCATATGCAACTCTTGTATCATCAGTATCCATACTTCCCATATCTGACAGATATATCATTACTTTTCCATCATCAGTAACTAAAGGATCGGAATATGGATAAGCATTATTCTGTAACTTGTACCTTGAACCTGCTGCACCTGCCAAAGCTCTGTACTTACTTGTAAACACAGGTCTTACACTATCATTCCAATAATTCTTATTCTCTTTTAAATAATCTCTGTCTTCATATGTAGCCGCGAGATTAAGTGCATAATATCCCTGCCCTCCGACATTAACCGGAGATATACTGTTAGTTCCAAGCAACTCACTTATTGCAGCATTCTTAGCCTGCTGATTCTTAGACCAGTTGTCCTGAATCTCTTTCCATTCACCAGTCTTCTTATCCATAAGATTAAATGATTTTGAGAACAGAGTTTTACTATATTTAATGAATAATATTTTGATAACCAATTTAAGGCCTATTTCTCCATCTATCTTAAATCGCTGTCCATTCATCTTGCCATGGTTATCTTTATTCGTATAACCATCTGCCGTATTCACAACATAACCGTCATCAGAATACATATATGGTCTATTCAGCCAGTCAAACCTCATATCCAGACTAATCTGTCCATAGATTCCAAGCTTAAATGCAACTACCGAATAATCGATACCTACTCCCGCAAAGAATTTAAGATACAAATATATTCTTAATTCTGTAAGATAATCATTTGCTATGCCATTCTTTGCATTAAAATTACTTATATAATCAGAGTAATCATCGTATTTATTGTAAGATACTGCAAGAGCATCAAAACTAATCTCTACCTGCGACCCAATAGTAAGACTTGCCGTAAATGGCACAAAGCCTACCATTGTATTCCAATTCCAGGTATAACCAAAGCCACCACCGGCATCAAAGCCACCACTTAGGATCTGAATCTTCCACATATCAGAATCAACATCAAAGTAAATTAGTGATTCAAGATAACCGTTAAATTCAAAACTCTTATCACCATTACCGACTTTACCTGCCATACCTTTTTTGAAAGTATCCTTTGCTTCATTTACATATTTCTCAAATCTCTTCTGGCTGGTAATAGCTAACATCTCACTTAAGCCCGGTTTGTATTTAAAGTCCTTATCATCACCGCCATTAATAGGGCTCTCCATATTTCCAACGTTACATTCTATAAGTCCTAAGAACTTAGATGGATCAGAAGTAGGCGCTATCTGTAAGTTGAACAGATTACCATTTGCACCTGTATATTTCTCACCCGATATAAGATTTAATGCTACAGTAACAAATTTGTCGCCTGTTTGTACCTTATCTGAAGCCGATGTTCCGGTTGAATCACCCATTGTCTTTAACTGTTCGACAAGATTCTTAGACTCTTCAACTCTGCCCATGCCAAGCATATTATATAACTTGAAAGATAATTCTTCTCTTCGAGTTAATGTTCCATCTTTACTATCTTTATAATAATTTAATACAAGTCCTGTTTTCTTACCTTTTGGTAAAAATCCTTCTAAAGTATCAGCATTCAAACTAACCTTATATTCAGTTCTATATATATTACTGAACTCATATATACCCGAACTGATTTCGCTCTGCTTGTCATAATCAGAAATCTTATATCCATCATCAGTAACTAACTGTAAATCAGGAATACATTTCTTCATTTCTTCTGTATCTTCACCCCACCAATATACTTCTGTAGTTAATATTGCTTCAGGTGTACTGTCTGATGGTCCGATATTTCCTGTATATCCAACCACATCTGTTACTGATTCTTCTGAATAGCTTATGGTCTGATTAGCTATATAGTTATTATGCTCTCCGCTTACGTTCTTACGGAAATTAATAACCGCTTCACCACTGTTTATATACTTGCCCTCATTCTGAGTAGCATCTATCTTAACTAATATAGGATATCTCTTATTATCCTTAGTGCTTATCTGGAAAATATAGCTTATATTATCACTTGATTCAGGAAGATTATTTTCAAATCCCCACTGTGTAATATCCATATTAACTGATAATTTACCATTTTTACCTAATGTGACAATATTGTCTTCTGCACCAGATTGTTTAACTATATTACTGCCATCAAATTCAAACTTAGCTGCTGAATTATATTCTCCATTTATATATACACCGCCACGTACTATAACGTCTCCGGTATATGGGTTTCCATCCGAATCCTTTACATATACATATGCATTTGCCATCTTCCTGAGCTGAAGATTATTCTGTGGATATCTGCTTAACTTAGTCCAGTCACTTTCACCGGTAGCAATTTCTTTATTATATATAGTTCCAATATATGTAATGCCATCTTTTACCGTTGTAAAATATACATCTGATGCTATTCCACTTTTCTCAAAGATAGCTGCAGCTCCTGTACTATCCGAAGTAGCTGTCTTCTGTTCTCCATTATTATTTACATATGTAATAGTTGTCTCTGCCTGTGGATATGTCTGGAATAAATATAACTTATCCCTTAAAGTCTCTATATTGACCTTAAGAGTATCTGACATACCTGTAAGTTTATGTACTGCCGTAACGCTTGTTATACCATATGATAATCCTGACAGACCTAATTCTGTAGTAGGTCTGTATGATACATAAGAGAATTTATCTATATTTTCATAGAGAGTTGACTGCTGATAATTTAGTGAAGCAACATTCTTATCAGATAATGACCATTCTATCTGGTCTGCAACTTCTGTCCATGCATATTCACCATAGTTTACCGAGATAATATTCTTAAGATATATGTCTCTCTTTAATGCAAGAATCTCGTCCTGAGACATCTTAGATATCTCATCTATGTTAGACATAGTAATCTCATCTGCACTCTTGCCGTCTACCATAATCTTTAAGGCATCTGCATCATATACATAGAGAATAAACGAGTCATAACTCCAGGTACTGTCTGTATTATTCTTAGCCTGAATAGTTACAGTATATGCTGTACGATAACTTGCCGGATCACTACTGTCTGCCACTACGTCATCTATATTCAGTTTATATGTACCCTCTGCTTCACCTGTCCAGTAAAGCATATCAAATGCATTACTAAAATTATCTTCAGCATTTTCTAAAGAAGAATAGTTAACTATATCCTCTGTACCTTTAGTAATTCTGAAGTTAAATATGGCATCACTTATATCCGTAGACAGAATTTTCTTTAAATTTTTAACAGACCAGTTAATATCCACGCTCTTCGTAGCATCTGTTATATAATAACTGTCAAGTTTACCTAATGATACCTCTGCCGGTAATGAGGTTACAGTAACATCAACACTATCCAAATATGTAACTCCACTGCTAAGGTTCTTAGTAGAAACCGTCACTTTATATTCATTACTTCCTTTGCCGTCATAATAGTATTCGAATACACTGCCCGGAATAGTTACACTTCCTGCCGGATTATCGGCAGTTCCTGTTACAACTGTCGAATAAGCAACCGGTTTAGTATCATCTTTACCATCTCTGATTTCAACATTAAATTCTGTGTTCTCGCTGCCATTCTTCTCACAAAGATTGCTTGTCCAGAATATAGTTAAATCGTGTTTATCTTCAACAGTATATGAATCTCTTGCAATCTTAATAAACGGATTAAAACCGGGCTTAAATTCTAACACTGCCGTATCTCTGCCGGTATCGACCGGTGTATCATCATCTCCTGCTACATATATATCGTATTTAGTACCTACCCATGGCTGATATTTTCCCGCATTCCTTGGAATTATACATATCTCTACCCTGCCTGCCTTAAGCGGTACTATTTCAGCACTTCCATCCGGCTTTACATCAATATTCACTATTCCATCTGTAGTTGCCTGCCATGCAAAATCTTTCGTCTCATCTGCAAATGTTCCATCCGCACTGGCTGTTGTCACACTTGTAGTATCTCCACATGTATATTCTTTACCACTATTTAATGTAAAGTCTGCTGTAATTGTAGGCATCTCATCCTGAATATATATAACCGGTTCATTTCCATTCTCAAAAATATGATTATTATTACCATCTTTTATATGAAGCCTTGCATTAACATCACCCGGATAAATATATACAAATGCTTCCTGATTAACTATGCTATATTTATCTATTACAAGCTCTCCATTTACATATAATTCAATTAAATGTTCCTTAATTGTATCTTCATAATTCTTACCCACATCGACACTTGCAGTAACTGTCTGTCCTACATATGTCTCGCCCGCTAACTTAAGTGGAAGTAATGTCTTACCTCCATCTATAGATACAGCAAGGGTATCCGTATTAATCTGAAAGCCATCATCAGTTGCTTCCATATGTCCTGCAAGCCACTGTGTTCTCTCTTCGTCATTTAATATATTAACACTTATATTTATCTCTGTTTTTTTAAATTTCGCTGATATTCCTGTAATAGAATGTGAACCAACAACACCTGCCAACTCCACTCCATCAACTTTCTGTCCTGTACTGTTATCTCCACCAGGATTATAATCCACAAGTTTCAAATCACTTGTATCCGTTGCTGATATTGAAGAAATAACAAGTTCCGAATTATCTGCTTCTTTAACGGTATACGGAAATGTAAGAACATTACTATATCCACTTCCTTCTGCTGCTTTATATTCTGCTGCCTCGCCATTGAACTTCACAACTGCAGTCGATGCATCAACCGGCTCTGTGAATGTAACCTTAACAGGTACAACCTGTCCCGGATAATAATTTTCACCGGCTGCTTCAATAGACTTCACACCCGGAGCCTTCTCATCACTTAATTTTAAACCCACTCCAGGTATTCCACCAATTTCTTCCGAACTAGTGCCGTGTCTGTTTATATTTCCACTAAATCCAAATTTAAGATATCTATTACTACCATCAACATAAAATTGATCATATGATATTTTACATTTTGTAATTAACGCATTCTCTTCGCCCCACATGTTCATATGATATTCTTCCGGGATAGCTGTTGAAAGTACTCTATCCCATATTAATATAATATTACCATTTTTATCCAACACCTGAGCAAAATACCTAATACTTCCTTTCGAAGTATCAATATTCGAACCATAATGTAACTTAATTGTATCTATATTATTTAAAGAATCATACTGAACCACTGATATAGTATCTGCTATACCATATTTGAATGAATTTTCTCCTACTGCAAAAGTCGATAAGTAAATTGCTTCTTCATTTTGAAGTCTCCAACCATCTTCAACATAGTAACAATTATCCTCTACCCCCCACTGCACCTTATAGTTATCTTCCGAAAAGTTTCTATTTCCCTCACTCTTTACCATCATATAATCTTTACTATTGGTTCCGTCTGTGAATAATGCATTCTTAATATTACCAAGCTTTAAATAATACACAAGCTTAGCTGTTGTCTGTGCATAATCATCTGTAAGTGCCTCCAATGTTACAGTAATCTTTGTCGATGCATTACCATTATCATCAGCAGTAAGTGTTAATGTTGTCTCTCCTGATATTTCTGTACCATCAGCAGCCTTTACAGAGGCTATCTTCTGGCTGGCAGCCACCACTTCTGCATCAAAAGTTACAACCTGTCCTGCACCTGCACCTGTTAAATTAAACACAAATTCTTTTTCTAAGTCATTTAATATCTTAGCCTCCACACTTACTCTGGCAGAATGTGAAATTCCTGCTTTATTAACTACCATGGTATTATTATCCGCTACCATAGTAATTCCACTATTTTCAATCTGTGCCATCAGGCTCTTAAGGTTAGCCTGCTGTTCACCTGTCCACTGATGTTCGGTGAAATATGTTTCCTTGAGATATGTGATATATTCCTCTATCTCAATCATTGTCTTAACATCGCCTAATGTAATAGCCTGACCGTCTACTAACAACTGGTGTGACAGATCACAATTCTCATCTTCTAAGAGTGCCTTGATTTCATCTAAAGTAACCTTTTTACCATCAAGCCATATGTCCCAGTTCTTAATCTCCGAACCATCGCTGTCTAGCAATCCATAGTTTTGCAAAATCTCATAATATTTCTGCAAATCTTCATCACTGACATCTTCTCCTAATACGTCTTTTAACAACGCAATGCCCTCTAATTCGGATAATATTTCTTTGTTCTTCTCTGAACCATTATCCAACAAGATGTCCGCATACACATTGTTTCCGATTGATGTGAATACCATTAGTATCGCCAACAATCCTGCTAACAACTGTTTGTAAATCTTCTTCATAGCCTTCCTCCTTGTATCTCGTTTATTTTCTTTAATTCACAAAATGTTCACATTTATTATATTATACTATATTTTGTAAACATTGACAACGCAGTCATTAAATATGGGCTTTTTTATGGCAAAAATGGTCAATCTTATTTGATTCTGTTATATTGTTGTGCTATTATAAATGTAAATAATTACGTGATACACAGGTGATTTTATGAATACAAATGAAATAATTGAAAAATCTGTCTATATAATAACTGAATACTACAAAAATAATACCCAACCCTTTTTCGACAATATTGATGATGACATTCTATGGATAGGTCCTGCCGAGAATCAAATACTCAGAGGCAAGGCTAATATTTTATCTGCATGGTCAAATGAATCACATAGTCTGACATTTACAATGAGTGACATCACTACAATTCCTATAAGATGTAGTGCAACCGTTTTTGAAATCGTGCTTATTTATCATATATATACACATTATCCAAATGGCAAGTCTACAGTTCATAAGCAATGTCTGCACTATACGTGGGCTGAAAAATGTAAGATTAATAAGGATAATACATATATCCGCGAACCTAAACTTACTATGATTCACATTTCAAATGCATTTCCATATGATGATAGAGATAGTATATATCCAAATCATTATATAGATTTGGATTCAGCCGCATTTTTCAGAACTAAAGAGGAAAATAATTTAACATTTTCAGGACAACAACATACTGTTTATTTTATTGGCAAGGATAAAATTATATATATAGAAAGTATTAATCGTGCACGTCATAGTATTATTCACCTAACCGGTGACACTGATTTTACCAATGCGCTGGTAGAATCTACTGATTCTCTTAATACAATAGAAGATAAGTATAAAGATTACTTCTTTAGAATTCATACAGGTTATATGATTAATCCTCTGTACCTGTCCAAAATTGAAAGATGTAAAGTTATATTGACTGATGGTACTGAATTACCGATTCCCAAACGTAAATATACAGAAATTAAAAGGTCACTTCTGTCAATATCCTCTTAGAAACGGAGACTAATATGAATATCACATATGAATCTGAACGCTTAATACTAAAAGTTCTTGATAAAAACTCTGCCCCTATGGTCTTAGATTTTCTATCTAAAAATAGTGATTACTTTGAACCATACGAGGCAGAAAAACCACCTAATTACTATACCCTGAAATATCAAAGTGTTTCTCTGCGCCTTGAATACAATGCTTTCATTAAAAACTCTTATGCCAGATTTTATGTATTTACCAAGGATGAACCTGATAGGATTATAGGAACTGTTTCCTTTGGAAATATGCATAAATTTCCATTTTTTTCTACAAGTATAGGTTATAAGTTCAGTAAAACTGTATGGGGAAACGGATATGCTGCCGAGTCAATAATCTGCGCTTCCTCAGCTATTTTTAAAGATGGAGGATTTCATAGAATTGAAGCATATGTCATGCCTGACAATCTTTCTTCCGTAAAGGTCTTAGAAAATGTAGGATTTGAATATGAAGGAATTGCTAAAAGTTCAATACGCGTTTGTGGCGAATATAAAGACCATGCACAATATGCACTGATTAATCCGTATAAAGAATAAAGAATGTCGCCTGCGACATTCTCCACCTGCGGCGGGTTGCTATAGCAACATTTTCTGCTCCGCCGCAGTGTGATCCTCGCGGAGCGTTATTTACTTACCAGGACAATTTCAACGAAATTTCCTGGTAAGTAAAATAAGAGTTCTAGGGCAAAACATTTGACGACCGGGATTAGTCAGCAATATATTTTGTCTTATAACTCTTTTTTCTCCATAGTTCAATAAGCCACTATATTAATATTGATATACAAATCTCCGACAAATGGGTATTTATACATTGCCCATCCGTCGGAGACTTTCAGATTATCTTATTCCACTATTTCGTAATATCTATTCATTATTGTTTTCTGCCTGCTTTTCTGAATATTCTTTAATATATTTATCTATTGTGGCTTTATCTATCGGAACACGATTGTCCATAGATTTCAACACATCAAAGATTCTTACTCTCATAAATGTAAAGTCGTCGCCTAAATCATAGACTTCGTTATTATTAAAGCCAAGCACTACCGGTCTTAAAATATTATCTTCATTCTCCTTAATAACAAGACCTTTTTCTTTATTTGACAATTCAACACATACACCCGGTACAAGTATATTAATGCTCTTAAGCAATGCACCAACATGTTTCTCATCAAACATTTTCTTATTATTAATTAATTCTCTGACTGCCATAATGTCTGAACTTGGTTCTGCGTTAATGTTCATACTTGTCATTTCATCAAATGCATCAGCCACTCTTAACATTTTGGTACCCTCTAATAATTTGGCATCAGTGCTATTTGTTCCTTTTATTTCTTTCAGATTCTGTGAAACAATAATTCTTGTAAGTGACGGAATCTCATAATCTTTTTGTATCAATTCATTTCCATCTATCTCACATTTGTTTATTGTATACATATCTTCTTCATTAAGGTTGCTGCCTTTTTTCAAAATATTTACAGGCACCATAGCTCTTCCTAATTGATGAATAAGTGCTGCTGTTACAATATTAATCTGCTCCATATATGACATATTAAGCTGAGATGACATTAATGCACAGAGTATGGCAACACTTATGGAATGTTTATATACATAATCCTCTGGGCTTCTAAGTGTCTTATTGAAATTGATTTTATGACCTACTTTTCCAAACTGTCTTATAATGGAATCTGCTAATTTCTGAATGTCTTTCTCATTCTTCTGTTCCACTATCATATCTAACTGTTTCTTCAATGAGAACTGTGCTACTGTCTGGAATTTCTCGAATTCTCTGTCTTCCTCAGACATTTCCTGTGCAGGTTCTGTAGGCTCTAATATGTACACGCCTAATAATCCGAAATTCTTTATACTGTTAACCCCCTGCTTATCTAACTTAGTATTAATGTCATATAATAGCACTCCATCTCTGTTATATACCGGTCTTGCCAGTCTCATTCCTTTTCTAAGTTTATCCATAACTATAAACTTCATACTCTTATCCCATATATTGTCAAAAGACAATATAGCCACTGACACAATAGAGAATGTCTTAGGCGTCCTTTCCTCTTTATTCTTTTTACTGTAACAATTTATAAATACATACACCAGTATCCAAATTTCATAGCTTTATTTCCATATCGGTTCGTTGCATTATTACATTCGAATTCCGTAAAACCAAACATTCTTGCTATTACCTGTTCCTTTTGATGAAACATTCCCGGAACTCCAACAAGATATTTCTTCCCTGAATCCATCTTTTTTTCACATAGCAATAAATATTTATAATTATAAAAACCATGAAGCAAAAAGCTATTATTACATAAATGCCAATATTTCTTCGGAAGATATGATATATCATGTGGCGTAATCTTTATACATTCGCCATTTATCTCATTAACTCTTATCTTAGGATAACAATTACATAACATTCTAAAATAGTCGCCTGCAACCGAATCAGCATTCCCTGTATCATCTATTTCGTCATTTTTCTGCTCTTCCTTTAGCATATCTGCTAATTTATTATTACATTTTTTTCTATCATCTGCAAAATCTGTTTCAGGTTCTATCTCTGTTCCCGGCTCTTCATTAGTTTCTATTTCACTTTTTGTGTCATTTTCTATCTCAGGCTCCGGCTCTGCATTAGTTTCCATTTCACTTTTTATTTCACTTTTTATTTCCCCTTTAACTTCAGGTTCTATCTCTGTTCCCGAATTACTATTTAACACAGATACTAACTGTGACTCTGCATCAGTTTCTACAGCTGCATTTCGATATAAATTTATGTTATTCTCCAACGCCTCGCCTTTAATATCATATGTATCACTATCTAATGGTCCCTCTGCAATTTTCAATTCTGCCTCTGTACTATTCTGTATATTAATATCGTCATTGCTCTTTTCCTTGAATTTATTCACTTCTATCGGAATATCGTCCCACTCTGATGCATATACAATGTTTAAATTATGTACTCCCTTTAAAAATGCTCTCGTACAGATGAAAATACCTGTAATTCTGTCTATTGCTATTCCTACATTTCCAATATTATCAGAATTCATTCGCATTTTTATCATACTGCATCCATTAACAATCCTGATTCGTTCTAAGAACACTTTCTTAACTTCACCATTATCTCTATAAAAGAAAAATACCTCTAACATATTGTCTTCTGCTTCATTCATAAGTTCATCGGCAATTCTTAGAGATATATTGACTTTACATATTCCATTTCTGGATTCAATTTTCGCAAACCCCGCATTTTTACTTTTTGTTCCTCTTTCATATGAATATATATATGAAATCAGCCTTTTATAATCTCCCATTTTTCCTCCATTCTAAAGCTTTTACCCTTATGTACACGCCTAAATTTGTGTACTGTGTATTCCTTTTCTTTTATTTGCTTTCTTACTTAATGTATGCTGAGCAAATAAGAAATATGACAATTATTTATTGGCAGGAACTTTTTAATACATCATGCTTATATATAATTGCCACTCATACTACATTTCATTTAGAATATCAGATAATTCACCAAATTGTTCTAGTGTTAATGCTTCACCTCTTATATTCTCATTAAGTCCCATTTTAGCAAGTGCTTCGACAACCTGCTCTTTTGTATAATTAAGTTCCCCCGAATTCTTAATTCCATTTACCAATGTTTTTCTTCTTTGATTAAATGATGCCCTTATAAGTCGGAATAACAAGTTTTCGTTCTCTACTTTAACTGCCATTTCGTCATACAATTTAAGCCTTATGACTGCTGAACTTACATTAGGTCTTGGCATAAAACAGTTAGGCGGTACATTTGCAACTATCTCAGGCTTTGAATAATACTGGACTGCTAACGACAACGCACCATAATCCTTGCTTCCGGGACCTGATTTCATTCTATCTGCGACCTCTTTTTGAACCATTACTGTTATACTGTCCACATTCACTTTTTTCTCAAAAAGTCCCATTATTATCGGAGTTGTAATGTAATACGGAAGATTTGCAACGACTTTTATAGGCTTTCCTGCATTGTGTTCTTCTACCAGTTTATTAATATCCACTTTTAAAATATCATCATTAATAACTGTTACATTATTATATTCACTTAATGTATCCTCTAAGATAGGAATAAGCGAATTATCTATTTCAACAGCTACGACTTCCCTTGCATTTTCACATAAATACTGTGTCATTGTACCAATTCCCGGACCAATCTCTAACACCATATCATCTTTCGTAATCTCAGCCTGTGCTATGATTCTCTCAAGAACTCTTGTATCAATCAAAAAGTTTTGTCCAAATTTCTTCTGAAATGTAAAATTGTACTTCTGCAATATTTCAATCGTATTCTTAGGTATGCCTAATGTAGCCATATAGCCCTCCGTTTCAATGCAATTTATCTATTCTACTTTAATTAATTCAATTTATATAAATCAATT
Source organism: Eubacteriaceae bacterium (assembly GCA_902362455.1). Taxonomy (GTDB): domain Bacteria; phylum Bacillota; class Clostridia; order Lachnospirales; family Lachnospiraceae; genus Bovifimicola; species Bovifimicola ammoniilytica. Next base: position 15,735 of record CABIWJ010000005.1, on the reverse strand, counting down.
GCATTTTTATATGTCTGCTCTATTATTTCTTCTTCTGAAATACCTCTTAATTCAGATATTTTCTTTACGACATAATGTAAATTAATTGAATCGTTTCTCTTACCTCGATTTGGTTCAGGTGATAAATATGGACAATCCGTTTCTAACACTATATTCTCTAGTGCTATATTTTCTGCTACCTCAATGAGTTTTTTCGCATTCTTAAATGTTACTACACCGCCAATACCGATATAATATCCCATTTTTATATATTCTTTCGCCATTTCAAGGCTATAAGAATAGCAATGAATTACGCCGCCTGATAATTTACCCTGATATTCTTTCAGTATCGACATTGTATCACTTGCTGCATCACGACTATGAATTATAACCGGAAGTCCTGTTTCTGCCGCAACATCCAGCTGCTTTCTAAACCACTTCTTTTGAATATCTTTGTCTGGTTCTAAAAAATGATAATCTAATCCTATTTCACCTATGGCAACTACTTTTTTATCCTCGGATAATTTTCTTAGTGTGTACATATCATTTTCTGTGAGTTCACCCGTTTCATTTGGGTGAACTCCTACAGAAGTATACATAAAATCATATTTCTTCGATAACTCTACAGATGCTTTTGTCGAGTCCATAGATGCACCCACGTTTACGATATTGCATATGCCATTCTCATTCATACTTGTGAGCAATTCATCTCTATCAGTATCAAATGCTTCATCATCATAATGTGCATGTGTATCAAATATCATTTTAGCAAATCTCCGATCCGCTAATTATGTCTTTATCTACTGTTAATACCGAGAGGTTTCCATCATCATCACTTGCTGCCAGAATCATACCCTCTGATATTAATCCACATAACTTAGCAGGCTTTAAGTTAGTTATAACTGCAACTTTCTTTCCCACCATTTCTTCAGGTGTATAATGTAATGAAATTCCTGAAACAATCTGTCTTACTTCATTTCCAACTCTGATCTGAGAAACTAATAGTTTCTTTGCCTTTTTAACTTTTTCACATTTAAGGACTTCGCCAACTCTGATCTGGATCTTATCAAAATCGTCAACAGTAATTTCTTCCTTAGCTTCAACTTCAGGATATTTTGGTCCCTGCTGTGCTGCTTTTAAAGCCTCCACTTTTTCTAATACTTCATTTATGTCAAGTCTTGCAAATAAAATCTCAGGTGTGTCAGTTACTTTATTACCCGATACATATTTACCAAATTCATTCATATCGTCAAGCGTACGTTTAGCAGCATTTAACTGCTTAAGTACCTTTCCAGATGTCTCAGGCATAAATGATTCAAGTAAACTAGCCCCAACAGAGATACTCTCAACAAGATTATATAATACAGTTGAAAGTCTGTCTGACTGACTCTCATCTTTAGCAAGTGCCCATGGCATTGTTTCGTCAATATACTTATTACATCTCTTGAATAATGTAAATATTTCTGTAATTGCATCTGCAACTCTTAACTCATCCATTTTAGCGATAACTTTACCAGGTGTCTCAAGTACTACTCTCTTAAGGTCAGCATCACATTCTTCTGTATTGACACCTTTATCAGTAACAACACCACCAAAATATTTATTAGACATAGATATTGTTCTGTTAACAAGATTACCAAGTGTATTAGCTAATTCGGAATTAAGACGTTCTACTACTAATTCCCATGAAATAATACCATCACTTTCAAATGGCATCTCATGAAGAACAAAATATCTTACAGCATCAACACCAAATAAATCTACAAGGTCATCTGCATAGATAACATTTCCCTTTGACTTACTCATCTTACCATCATTCTGTAATAACCAAGGATGTCCAAAAATCTGTTTTGGAAGTGGCAGATCTAATGCCATTAACATAATAGGCCAATAAATTGTATGGAATCTTAAAATATCTTTACCAATAAGGTGTAAATCTGCTGGCCAATATTTACTAAATTTCTCATCACTATTACCATCTACATCATAGCCAAGTCCTGTGATATAGTTTGATAATGCATCAAGCCATACATATACAATGTGTTTATCATCAAATGATACAGGAATTCCCCATTTGAACGAAGTTCTTGATACACAAAGATCCTGTAATCCTGCAAGGATAAAGTTATTCATCATCTCATTTTTTCTTGATGGTGGTTGAATAAATTCAGGATGATTATTTATATGTTCAATTAATCTGTCTGTATATTTTGATAATTTAAGGAAATATGCCTCTTCTTTAGCAGGCTGACACTCTCTTCCACAATCAGGACATTTTCCATCTACTAACTGTGATGCAGTAAAAAATGATTCACAAGGCGTACAATACATTCCCTCATAGAAACCTTTATAAATATCTCCCTGGTCATATAATTTCTTAAATATTTTCTGAACCTGTTTCTCATGGTAATCATCTGTAGTTCTGATGAATTTATCATATGATGTATTCATCAAGTCCCAGATTCTCTTAATCTCAGTAGATACTCCATCTACAAATTCCTTAGGAGTAACTCCCATTTCTTCAGCCTTAAGCTCAACTTTCTGACCATGTTCATCGGTTCCTGTCTGGAATCTTACATCGTATCCTTCTTCTCTCTTGAATCTTGCAATACTGTCAGCAAGTACAATTTCATAAGTATTTCCAATATGTGGCTTACCTGATGTATATGCTATGGCAGTTGTTAAATAATAAGGTTTATTCTTGCAATCTTTACACATAATATGTCTCCTTTTATAACATTCATATTTCTAATCTTAAGCCGGGCAACTTAATTCCCGCATCTTTCTTATAAAATCACTATCTTTAATAATACCTTTAAATTACGAATTTTGCAAGGTTTTGTATTCGCATATATACCATATTGTCAATATTCTTTTCTTAATGTGTTCCCACAACCCTGTGTTCAACAGTTGGTTCTTTATCTTCATTATCATCTTTATCTTTAATTTTGCATTTAACAGAATTATATGCTACATAATTCTGTCTATTTTTATTTGCTCTTTCTTCCAGATAATTCAATGCATTACCAACACTTATATGATTCTTTGCATATGCTCTTATATCCATATTAATTTCGTTCTTATCTGTATTAGTCACATACTTATTTTTCTCTTTCCATTCAATCCATTCACCTTTAGATAATAATTTAGTTTCTTCACAATCCGCCTCTTTTATCTCTATATCTTCATCAAACTTTATCTCTATTTTGTCTATATACCTATTGTAATCCTGATTGCCATATCCCTGATAATTTTGGTGTTCACCTGTTGTTATAGGCATAACTTCAAACTCTTTACCCTTTATTATTATATTTTCCTGTGTATCTGCTTCACTATTTATTTCATTATTAATATATAATGCCTTATTATCTTTATTATTTTTATCCACTAATAAACTATTATCTTTAGCATCATAAACGTTAGTAGTATTCAATACTTTTCCATCTATATATACCGGCGTATGTATACTTACACTTTTTATATCTTTTGCTGCAACCCTTGTATTATTAGTTGTTCCAAATTCTTTATATACAAAGTAGCCCGAAGTCGGCTGACTCGGTCTGTTCTGCTTCGTATGCGGAATTAAATAACCTGTCGCATACACCTCTGTCTTATCTTCTAATTTTCCCATATAGGGTTGTTTTGCATTATTATTTGACCATTTATTGTCCAGAAAACATATTTTATTAATCTCTAAATAATCGTTTCTTACTTTTATATCTCCTATTTTGGAATTAGCAAGTGCATGTCGGTTTATATCCGGAATTGATGGCTTTACACCATTTATCTCTAATTGACTTATTATTCCGCCGTCAATATAATACACATCATTATACTTAGGAAATTCCATGTGATAATCATAGTCATTCATATGCACCTGTACCATTTTAGGTGTTAATCCATTAACCGGTATATCAATTTCTCCTTTTTCAAATGCATATCCCGTTACATGAGCACCAGAAAGATATTGCACCTTGCACTCTTCTACCATATAGTATGATGCACTCCTATTAACATAATACCATTGTATAATCTCTTTTTTCTCACTTCTAAGTGTTCCACTATAATCTTTCCACTTTAATGTATAGGTAATTACAAATTTAAGTGGAATAGAAACCGAAATTATATTTTTCGAGAAAACCATATTATAAAAATAACTGTCTGCTTTCCCATCAACATAAAGTGATTCGCCGGTTGGAACTGCTTTTTCTATATCATATCTGCTTGCAAACTTACTACCTTCACCAATATCCATTTTACATTCTGTATCTTTCTTGTTCGTAACCTCACCTATTTTCATCTCTGTTTTTCTGAAATACTTCTCCTTTACCTGCGAAGGGAAATATACCTTTTTATCATAATGTGTCTTTAGACTCTCTTTTGATGCCCATGGTCTAGCCTGAGAAATTCCTTCATAATCGAAATATACTTCACCCCAGAAGCTCCTCCCATCAGCATTAAACCCACCAAGAACATTTCCCCTTTCTACAACAGTCATAATTTCATCAATATACACATGGTCTCCATATTTGAATAACTGATTCTTCCACTCTTTTGAAACACTATCTATAACTTTTTCAATAGTATCCTTAGTCCCTGTATAATAACAATACATATATGCAGGATTATTAGGATCATCTCTATATTCCACATTATTACTAACAGGAATTATTGCATACTGCTGCCCCCTTGCATTAATAGGCATATCATACCTCTTTATAACCCAGCCTATCGTCCTGTATATTATGGCAGATGTAGCTTTCTTATCATGCGTTGTCATTCTAAGATTACCATTTGAATCAAATTCTAATGTCTCCTTATACAAATTAGTGTCTGCATATCCATATGTTTTATCTTCACCCAACAGTAACACAACTAACAGAATAACCATTACCCCGAAAACACTAACAACATTTTTTAAATATGTTTTCTTAATTTTTATCCCTTTATTTTTCACCTCTAATATATTTGTACTTTGATTATCTCTATTTAGCCCTTTCATCTTTAATTTCTCTGTTTTATCTATCCTCACTATATCTTCACACTCCTTAGTTTAACTTATTAGTTAATTATTTAGTTAATGACTATTTGTAATATTTTATTTTTGTGTTGCAACATTTTGATTTGTGTGTTATAAATGATATATCATCTTTTTCTAATTGTCAATATAATTATTTGCTTTTTTTATTAAGCCGTTTTATAATCTCTAATACAACTATTAATTACGATATTATATTTATTAATATTAAATGGAGGGTTTATGAAAAAATTTTATCAAAAATTTCTAACAGTACTTTTACTTATTGTATTAGTATGTACATCTTGTAGAAGCGTTACCATCAACAGCAAACCTGATTCTAACGATTCAGAGATTACTACTTCAGATAAGGATAATGAAGCTGATGCAAATGATTCTGAGGAAGCAACCGCTGAACAGAAGAAATTCGACACATTTACTTCAGATTTATTTAAGGAAATTGTATCTGAAAGCTCGCTATCTGTTCATTCATACTTCTCATATCCCGAAGATTATGGCTTTAAGAACTGTCCATATACTCTTGGCGATGCATCTAAGGAATCCTTTGATGAAGATAATGAAAAAGTTCAAAAATATCTTGATGAACTTGTTGATTTTAATTATGACTATTTAACTGATAACCAGAAACTTACATATGATATTTTAAAAACCGATTTAGAAGATACGCTTAATTTCAGTGATTTTTATCTTTATGAAGATTACCTCTCCCCAATGTCAGGTATACAGACTTCTCTTCCATCATTCCTTGGAGAATTTGAATTTAATGCAAAGTCTGATGTTAAAGATTATATTGAGTTAATTAAACTTATACCTGATTATTATGACAGTGTTATGTCTTATGAAAGTGAAAAGGCTGAAAAAGGTATGGGAATTCCTGATTTCTGGATTGATTCCCTTATTGATTCCTGTAACGAATTTATCAGTAATACTGATAATCATTTTCTAATTACAACTTTTAACGATAAGATTAACAAATTATCTGACATTGAATCATCCGAAAAGGATAACTATATTAAAGAGAACACCGATATAGTTAAAAATTCAATATTACCTGCCTATCAGAAGATGATTTCCTCTTTATCCTCATTAAAGGGTAAATGCAAAAATGAGGGTGGTTTATGCAATTATGAAAATGGTAAGAAATATTATGAACTTCTTGTAAGAGACATCACATCTTCTGATAAGACCGTTTCAGAAATCAAGAATATGCTTAATAAGAAACTAAAGAAAGATCTTAATTCCATTATGGTACTTTCTTATAAAGATGCTGATTTATATGATAAGATGGATAAATACTCTTTTGATACATCTGAGCCTGATACAATTCTAAAACACTTACTTGACAAAATTACTGCTGATTTTCCAGAAGGCTACGACACAAATTATACTGTATCTGATGTACCAAAGGACATTGAGAAATATGAGAATCCTGCTTATTACTACATTCCACATATAGATAATACATCTAAGAATAATATCTATATTAACAGGAATGAAACTTATAAAGATATGGATTTATATCCTGTACTTGCGCATGAGGGATTTCCGGGACATATGTATCAGACAACATATTTCCAGAATACTAATCCTGATCTTATAAGAAATCTCTTAAGATACACCGGTTATATTGAAGGCTGGGGACTTTATGCTGAGTTATACAGTTTCAATTATTCTGGTCAGGATAAGGATACCATTAAGTTCAATAAGGCTATGCAATGCCTGTCATATGATGTTTACTGTCTTGCAGATATCGGCATTCATTATGATGGCTGGAGCAGACAGGAGACTAAAGATTTCATAACCTCAATCGGATATGATGAATCTGTTGGAGATGAAATTTTTGAAACACTTGTCGAAGATCCGGCTGTATATCTTGCATACTATATTGGTTATCTAGAATTTACTGATATGAAAGAAACTGCCGAGTCAGAGTTAGGCGACAAATTTAACATAAAAGATTTTCATAAATTTATTCTTGATATAGGTCCTGCACAGTTTGAAATTATTAAAGACAGATTTGATACCTGGCTTTCAAGGCAGAAAACTACTGCTTGACAACTTAAAAGTCATAGACTACAATATCTCTCGTTGTAGATATATTCACGTCCTGGTATTTAATTATACCTTCGAATATAATTAATATTTACTTGTCTATGTCATATATTATCCTATGTACTTTATAAATATATAATGTATATTTATAATATGGATAATTTTTTACAATTTAATAAGACAGTTCGTAACCATCCTGTCTGTAAACAAAACTAGGGACTATTATATTTTTATATGTAAATTTTGACTATATACTCCTACAGTTTTGTAGGAGTATTTTTAATCTGAAAGGCAAAAACAATGGCGAATACAGATAACTCTTCATTAGAACGTTATTCAATAATCACAGAGAAAAATCCCCGCGAAATCACTCTGCTTCGTGGCAATGGATGTAAATGGCTAAAATGCCGATTCTGTAATTATCATTTAGATCGCTGCCCTGATGAAGAACAAAATTTTATCCTCAATAAAGAGGTGCTTGACAGAGTATCCGGCATCTACGCAAAACTTGAAGTTATTAACTCTGGCAGTTTTGTAGATTTAGATACAAAGACTATGAATTATATTATCACAAAATGTAAGGAAAAAAATATTTCCGAAATACATTTTGAATGTCATTATATGCATAAGGATAGTGTTGAGGATTTACGCAGACTTTTTGACACCAACGGTATCAAAGCAAAAATTAAAATAGGTGTTGAAACTTTTGATTCCTTATTCAGAGAGTCCTATCTGGTTAAGGGAATTGATACCGATTCTCCTGCAGAAATTGCAAAATACTTTGATGAAGTATGTTTGTTACAAGGTATTCCAGGTCAGACTTCTGAAAGTATGATTAATGATATAGAAACAGGACTTAAATATTTTGAAAGAGTATGCGTAAATATTATGGTAGACAATGGTATGCCTATACATCCCGATCCACGTGTCATCAAAAATTTTATAGAAAATGTTTATCCACTATATATCAACAACAATCGTGTAGATATTTTACTCAACAATACTGATTTTGGTGTTGGATGAAACTGACTTTGAAAGGATAACTATAAAAATGACTAATGAATTATTATTAATCTTAAGTATAATTGGAATCTATGGTTCCGTATTATTATGGCTCTATCTTTTTGGAAAACAGGGCCTTATGGCTTTTACAACATTTGCCACAATAACAGCCAATATTGAGGTTCTGGTTATGGTAAAAGCTTTTGGCATGGAAATGACTCTCGGAAATATCCTATTTGCCGCAACGTTTTTAGTAACTGATATTCTTAGCGAATTATATGGTAAAGAAACTTCAAAAAGAGCTGTTAATATAGGTATTATAACTTCACTTACAATGATTTTCCTCACATATTCGTGGATGTGGTATAAACCTGCAGCTTCTGACTGGGCATATCCATCTATAAAAAATATATTTTCAAACACACCACGACTTATGCTTGTAAGTCTTTTGGTATATGCAATCGTCCAGAAATTTGATGTATGGGCTTATCATAAATGGTGGAATTTTACTACTAAGAAATGTGGAGATCAAAAAAGATATCTCTGGGTAAGAAATAACGGTTCGACACTCGTTTCACAATTTCTAAATAACCTGTTATTTACATTTGGTGCGTTCCTTGGAGTACATTCTTTCAAAACATTAATAAATATTGTTATCTCAAGCTATGTTATATTTATCGTAACAAGTCTTGCAGATACTCCTATTGTATATCTCGCCAGAATAATTCCGCGCGGAGTTCTTAATAAAGAGGACAATTAACCCCTATATCTCAACCCGCATTCCGAAGAGAAAATAATATATTTTAAAGTTCTTTGAAAAATTTAAAAGTATATTATTTTCTCTTTTACTTATCCTACAAAATGAAGTATAATATAAATAGAAATCATTTGTGAACAAACTATAAAATGTGTGCATCAGACATCACACATTTTATAGTTATGTGCTTTTGTATGTAGAATGGAGGTATCTTATGGAAAATCTTTTTAGTTTAGACGATTTAGCTGATGCATTAGCCGCATTTAATTCAATAGATGAAGAGAAAACCGAACGTATTCTTAATTCTAATATGTCCGAGGAAATGCTTGCATCACAGAAGCGTTATGAAGAATACATAATAAAGAATACTGAGAACTAAAATATGAATTCTATGACTATAGATAAGCATAAATTATAAGATAGTCATATTTATGTGAAGCATAGTAGTAGTTCATTAATATGGAGGAATAAATGGGAAAGAAAGCAACCAAAGCAGCCGACAATATGTATTGTATCGCAAGATATGAAGCCGCTAAACAGAACGAGGCATTTTCCAGTCGTGAAAAAGCTTCTGAAATACTTAACATCGACAGAACACGACTTGCAAACATCGAATTAGGAAATATTGTTCCTTATCCTGAAGAAGTTTTAGCTATGTCAAAACAATATAATGCACCTGAACTTTGCAATTCGCATTGCGCTGAGCAATGTCCAATTGGTCAGCATACAATTTCAAAAGTAATAATCGATGATTTTGACCGATTATCATTAAAAGTATTAGGTTCTATAAAAGATATTGACAGTATAAGAGTTTCTCTTATTGCAATATCAGAGGACGGAACAATTGACAGTTCTGAAATAGAAGAATTCAAAAATATTCTTGACTCATTAGAAAAGATTTCTAATAATGCTAATGCATTAAAAATATGGGCCGAGAAAAATATTAAATTTGAATAATTTTTATTTGAAATCAAACTCTTAAATCTTACTCGCAATTCTGCGGATTTAATATATGCAGAATGGAGATTACTATGAAGAAGAAAATCATTTTATTCAAGGGTGGAGTTGAAACCTTAGGTTTTTTCTCTATCCAGTTAGCCAATGCATTTGAAGAAATGGGATATCAGACATTTATATTTGATATGGAAGACCAATTTAACAGTTTTAATAAACTTATTAACTTCTGTCATAAAGGCGAAGCGACAATAATTACTTTTAACTTTATTGGTCTGAGTGGCGAAACAATATTTTATTCTGAAAATCATTTATTTTTTGATGATTATAAAATTCGTTGTTTGAATATAGTTGTGGACCACCCTTTTTATTATTATAAAAATTATTGCAGATTACCTAAGAATTATATGCAGTTTTGTATTGATAAAAAGCATCTGCAATATATGAAAAGATTTTATGGTAATATTGAATTAGGTCCATTTCTTCCACTTGCCGGAACCTCTTATGCCGATATTAATATTAATGCCAATACCGATATTGCATTTAATAAATTTATTGATTATGATAATTTTCTAAGTAATCGCAATATAGATATTATTTTTACGGGAAATTATACTCCTCCATCTGATTTTGAACCACAAATCAATAGACTCGGAGAGGATTATTCCGTATTCTACAAAAATATTATTGATGATTTGATAGCTCACCCTTATCTTGATATTGCCGAAGCTTTTGAACAACATCTTGTAGCAGAAATTGAAGATATTTCGGATAGTGACCTTAATACCTGTATGGCAAATATGATATTTATAGATTTATATATTCGTTTCTATATGCGTGGCAAAGTCGTCAAAACATTAGTTGATAATGGTTTTAAGGTAGATGCCTTTGGTAATGGTCTGGATATGCAGACGTATAAGCATCCTGAAAATCTGATAATGCATGGCGGTGTTAATTCGCTTACGTGCCTTAGGAAGCTTGCGACTTCAAAAATTTCGCTAAATGTGATGCCATGGTTTAAGGATGGAGCACATGACCGCATTTTCAATGCTGCAATGAATGGTGCTGTTAATCTTAGTGATGGCAGTAAATATCTGCACGAAATTTTTGACAATAAAAATGCTATTGCTTTCTATGACTTATCAAAGATTGATGATTTACCGGAAATCACGCATATATTACTGTCTAATCCCGATAAAATGATTTCTATGTCACAGAATGCCTACAATATAACAAGTAATTTCCATACTTGGAGGCAGAGAGCAAAGATTCTAGAAAAGTATTTGTAATATATTTATAATTATATTTTGCAACTAATTAGCAGATTGCATAAGGGTCAATCTGTTTAATATCAATTCAGGCATTTCAGCCTGAATCCTATTAATATAATGAAAGGTACGGTTTTTACTATGGAGGAAAATTTAGATGAAGAATTTTTCGTAGAAATGCTTAACAGTAAAAAAGGAGAATTAGCCATTAAGCAGGCTGAAAAATTCAAAGAAATAATGTGCTGGTATGGTTGTGCAATTCGTGAGGTACGCACAAAACTCGAGGTGTTAAATGATGAATTTCAGAATACAACCGAACGTAATCCTATTGATAATATTAAAGCAAGAATTAAAAAACCAATGAGCATTTACGAAAAATTAATACGAAGAGGCTTTCCTGTAACACTAGACAGTATTCTGTATAATCTTCATGATGTAGCAGGTATCCGAGTAATCTGCCCATTTATTGATGACATTTATACGGTGGCAGATATGCTTATTGCACAGGACGATATTACTTTAATCCAGCGAAAGGATTACATCAAGAATCCTAAACCAAATGGCTATCGCAGTCTGCATCTTGTGGTCGAAGTTCCAATTTTCTTATCAACCGGCAAGCAGATGATGAAGGTTGAGGTTCAGATTCGAACAATTGCTATGAATTTCTGGGCAAGCCTCGAACACCAGATTCATTACAAGAAAAGTCAGGACGATGTAGAGGATGTGGTCTCTCAACTTACAAATTGTGCAAATGTTATCTACGAAACTGATATGAAAATGCAAAATATTCGTAAGCAATTAGAGGCAGAGGGCAAACTTAAGCTCGACTAAAATCTTTATTGATATTTTATTAAAGTTTATATGTTATATAAAAGCGAATAATATTATTTAGTAATATTCTACACTACATTTACATTGCTTTGTATAACATGTTTTGTCCTATAACTCACACTTTCATAGAAAATAAAACAAGCAGGGAACTTGATTGTGATATAACTTTCAAGTTCCCTGTTTCTTTATAACTTAACTTCTTTTGCCAGTTCTTCTTCAGCTTCCCGAAGTCGCATTTTCAATATCAAAAGTTCTTTTTCGCACATTTCCCTTTTAATACTTACAGAATCTACACCTTTCTTAATAGCCGTCCTTCTTGCTGTTTCTAAATTACTGTTTATATACATTTCATATATTGGCTTTATGATAAATTTAACAATATATACAATTGCAAATGCATAGTAAAGTGGCTTTAATACCATTATAAAAGCCTTTGATATCACATTATCATAATTGCCCCATATAGTAATGCTATAAAACAAGAGAATTACAAGCAAAATACCAATATTGATAACGATATGTTCCTTGTAATCTCTTAGCATTTTCTTTAGTCCTGCTAACTCCATTTCCTTTGTACCTATGTCATATTTAATTTGTTCTATCTTGTACCTAAGTTCACCGGTTTTATCCATATGTTTCTCCTATTTCATAGTTATTCATATCTTTATAATAACAATATACAATTGCATTATTTGACTCATTAAATTATTCAATATTTATATTGGGAGCGATATAATATTCTGAACAATTTTCTTCTGTAAGCCAGACTAATTCCTTATTTTTTATCTCTACATCATTACTTTCATCAATAATACTTGCAGAATCAAAATGACCACTGCCTGCTATTGATATATTTAGTTTCGTTATTCCAAGTGATTTGACAAAATCAACTGTCAAAGATGGGATTATACACTATTCCAAATCAATCTAAACTGTGAATGGTTTGTTACTATTGCAGGAACAATTTTTACTTCTACCAGTACAAATATGAGTTATGGGATTATTAATACAACACATAACTTATGTGGATTACTGAATGCCGCTTGTAACATGGGTGTTTGGAATCGTCAAGAAAAATGTCCCGAATTATTACATCTTTAAAATTTCTATTGTTGGTTCCCATTCAGTTGCAATATCAATATTGTAATTCTGAGTAATCACTACATAATGTTTTAAATTTAAAGCCTCTCCATAACCATCAGAAATTTGATTTATTTGCTCTAAAAATTTACCATCTTGTACTTCATAAATTATATTCTGAAAATCATTATCCTTATATTTCCGTATTTCATTTTCAGAATAAAGGTTACTTTGCACAATTCCTTCATCTAGCATACGTACTGCTTGAACCATACCAAAATTAATCATTACGCATGTTTGACTACTTAACAGTTTTATAGTTAATCCTTGTTTCTCACCATTTATTAGTTGCACTTGGTAAACTGCTTTTGGAATTGTCCCAATAAATACTTCTTTCCATTTTTCCATATCTTTTATCTCTCCTAATATCAAATTTTATACACTTTCCTATTGTACACCCTTATTTCAAGAGTCGCTCCTCCTGTTGTACTACCTGGACGAGCAACAACTGTTGTTCCATCACTCAACTTACCGACTTTTCCTGGTCCATATTGTGTTTGAATTTCTTTCACATCGGTAGGATTGAGAGCATCAAAATCCTTAATTGTCTGTTCAAAATCACCTGTTGATTCAAAGTTTCTAGCAACACCTTTTCCGATAGTAGTTTCTGGCAAATCATCAATTATCTTACGACTACCTTTGCCATAAACTCTTTTGGGTTATAATATAGCAGACCAGCCAATGTTCTAATTGCATAGCTGGTCTAAATTTCATCTCTGTTTCCGTCTTATTTATAAATTTATTTCATATAGTTTATAAATTGTGAAATCACCTTGTTCTAAAATCATATTATTATCTTGACTTATCATATCCTCTCGTAATCTTATAAATTCATTGAGGTTTTCAATATGCTCAAACAATCCATTGCAATTTAACTTAAAATATAAAAACTGCTGAATTCTTTTTGAATATATATCATTATAAACTGCCGAATAATAGGAGCCACCTAAATAAGCATAATCATATCCAATAAACTTAGTTTTCCAATTAATATTGGTTAATCGAGGTTTTAACCTATCTGTCTCACAAAGCAGCATACGAAACTTGATATTTTCTCTTTTAGATAATTCTATATATTTTTCAATAAAAGAATAATCATTACATACATCAACATAATTCGAATCATACCAAGACTTCTCAATATTTTCACCAAAAAAATCTTCTAATAATTCTGAAAAAATATTGTTCAAATACCAATTATCCCATTCAACACCTTTATATTCTCTATTATCATCACGCTGAAAAATAATACCATTAATCATAGGATAATTTCCTCCAAATAATATATTCTATCGATATTCATATATCAGGTTGAATCGTTATAAAAATACTTAACGGCTACAGATATATAATACAATTTTTGTCAGATAATTTTTTTATATTTTCTTCTTTTGTTGTAGGGAAAATAACAATACAGCCTTCATCTATCAACACATTAACTGTCTGAGATAGTTGTTCCCTTAGGTACTCGATATCACTTGAATTCATCCAAGGATAACAAAATATCCTTTTCCCATTTGCGTAGCCTATTGCTGCCGAGGCTAACCATCGTTCTAATTCAGAATTATCAATTACTGTATCATCATATAGGACAATTCATGTAAAACGAATTCTTTTGAATTAACTATACATTTCTTCATAAGTTTTTTCTAGTATATATGATTTATTGCCCACCGAAAAAAATATCATATCCTCACTATTCACTTCAAAAGACTGTATCAGGTTATGTCTATCATCAATATAACAATATATAACGCCTTTATCTTTTGAATCAACAACTAAAAATGCTGAGTCAAAGATAAAATAATATTTTCCATTACAACATTTAATGTTTTTGGGATATTCGATAAATATTTCCGGATATGAAATTCCACCATCTAAAATACTTTCTAATTTAGGTAAACTTAATATATACTTTTTATCTTCATTTTCGTCCATTTCAAATAATACATTATTTTCTACCACAATATATTTTTTATTTTCAAAATCACAAATTATAGTTTTATACGGATGTTCCCAACATCTATTTTCTATTCTCAGAGTTTTATCAATATATATACTGCCGCAAATTTGATTATCCGATTGCATACATGTATAAAATAGACATATCTTTGATTTATCATTATTAGTACTAACATTTTTTATTTGTATATAAATATCCATTCCATATTCATTGCCAAAATCAAATATTACCTTACTTGATGTAAAATCAAAATCATATAAACATAATTTTTTATTATCCAAAATCAATATACCATTTTCTATTGTATAAAAAAATTTAACATCCTTTTTTATAGTACGTAATAATTCCTTTGTTACAGAATCGTAAATATTTATTTTTTTATTATAGGTAAATTCTATTATTCTGTTAGATACGCATATAACTTCAACAGCATTGTTAGTAATTTCAAAGTTTGCTTCAACTAAGTTATCTCTTCCCATATTTATTACTACATATTCTTTTTTGTTTAATATGGCTATTCTATTATTGTCTACACAATAAACTTTTCTCCCTTTACATTCTCTTTTGGAATAATATTCATTATTAATTTCTACATCACTTTCACAATATATCATTCTTTTTTTATTATATCTGTTACCACATGCTTTACAAATATATGTTTTCTTTTCCTCTATAAAATTAAAGCTGCCACAACTGCAAACCAATTTTTCCATTTTAAACCTCCTTAAAATGTCCATATGCATTATTTACT
>CABIWJ010000004.1:266348-397337 GCA_902362455.1 Eubacteriaceae bacterium | reverse complement strand
GATAATTGTGAAATAGGAATAAAAGAAAAGCAATAGATAGAAAAAGACTGCTTTGATTCCTATGTGTTTAGCATACCAGAGTGGTAAAACAACTAAAACTAATCAAGTACATCACTATGCAACAAATAAAAGCAAGACATATACTCCTCAGTTAGAGGAAATAGCAAACAGGTATGGATTAGACCTAGATGATGCATGGAATAAAGAATTGCTACCACATCAGGGACGTCATCCAAATGCTTATCATGAATATGTTCTTGATAGTATGAAACAATTTGACAACATTGCACAAGGAGACAAAGATATATTCCTTAAGTTATTTGATAATTTAAAGAATAACGTAAAATCAAATCCTGATATGCTGTATAAAGATTACTGGAAATAAGGAGAATATTGATGAAATATTACAAATTATCTATGGATATGGAAAGAGAAAATGATATAATATGCCATTATCAAAATGATTATGGAATTCAGCAAAATGCACTAAATACTGGGAAAGTTTTTGAAAACTGGGATGATAGATTTGAGTTTTTCTATGCAAAAGAAGAAGGAGATGTTTGGACTGATTATCTTGCCAATGATAAAGGATGGTTCTTGGTATCAAACAGGTTGAAGACATTATTAGAGTCAGTCAATACAGATATACAATTTCTGAAAGTTGGCATAAAAGAAACAAATAATGGAGAGGATTTTAAACAATATTATATTGCCAATATTATTAAAGTTGTAGATGCGTTATGCTTGGATAAATCGAAGTACTTTGAAACAGAAATTGAAGGAATAGGCACAATATATACTGTAAGTAAATATTGTATATATGCTGAAAAAACGGATGGTGCAGATGTCTTTAAGTTGTCAAATAGGCAAGAAATACCAATATTTGTATCTGAAAAATTTAAAGATTTAATCGAAAAGGAAAATATTACAGGTATTTCATTAACAGAGATTAGTGTAGTATAGTATTTATTATGGTTATACTTTCGGACTTCCAATAACCTATAACTACTGCACGTCTATTAATTAACCATCAAGGCTGTTGCAAAGCAATTAAGAATCCATGATGTTAATTATAGACGCTAGCGAAATTTTGCCGAGTTGGGTATAGGAAATGACATTGCAAAATCAAAATAGAATATTTAGTTCCAATACGCTGGTATAAACGCACTCTTAGCAACAAGAAAAAATGTTGCGAAAGGGTGCGTTTATTATGCGTGTTAGAAAAGTAGATTCAGATGCCATAAAACTATATGAATCAAGCCAAGTAAAATTTAAAACGACTGGAACTATACGAGAAGTTCAGTTCTCGGCAGGAGTTAATAAAAGCTGTCTCTGACATATGCAGAGACAATGACTGAGGGGAAAAGAGTATATGATGACGGAAAAATGTAGATGAGTGTAGTCATAATTTTATTGAAAAGTATGATATTGATGAGTATATTATTTGGTATGGATTAAAGAGTTTATGGCAAAGATAATCGTAAGATAACGTAAATGCTTGACATTTAATATATGATGATAGATAATATTCTTAGTTTGCAGGGGAACTCGCAAGAGTTGAGAAGGTAGAACCTGACCCTTTGAACCTGTCGGTTAATACTGTCGTAGGGAGCAATCATTTGAGAAATCATGAGGCTGTCACTGGCAGCCTCTTTATTTACTTTTATAGAAAAAAAGTACGTATGAAATATACCTGCTTTATTCTGACAGATGAGAAATTTTGCTCTTATTTTTATAAGAAAGAGGTTGATTGAAAATGGAGAAAGACAGAATTATTAAAATGATTACAGAAGTCAGAAAGGTTAATCCGTTAGTACATAACATAACAAATTATGTAACGGTAAATGACTGTGCAAATGCCATACTTGCAATAGGAGCATCTCCTATAATGGCTGATGATTTATTAGAAGTAGAAGACATAACTTCGATATCTAAGGCACTTGTCATTAACATAGGCACACTTAATCAGAGAACAGTAACATCTATGTTAGCAGCGGGCAAGAAAGCTAATCAGCTAAATATTCCGGTTATTTTAGATCCTGTAGGAGCAGGAGCCTCAGGCTTTAGAAATGATACAGTTAATTCTTTACTTAAAACAGTAAAATTTAGTATAATCAGGGCTAATTTATCAGAAATGTCTTACATAGCCGGATTAGAGGTGTCAACTAAAGGCGTGGATACTTCTGCAGAAGATGAAGGCAATGATGCAGTTATGGTAGCTAAAAATGTTGCTAAGAGATATAATTGTGTGGCAGCCATAACAGGAGCCGTTGATGTAATATCTGATGGAGAACGTGTTGCTACATTAAGTAATGGAGATAAATTATTATCAAAAGTGACAGGAACCGGCTGTATGACTTCAGCTTTAGTAGGTTCTTATGCAGGTGCCGTAACTAATGAAAATGAATTTGATTATTATGATGCTGCCATTGCAGGAATAGCTTCTATGGGCATAGCAGGTGAACTAGCAATGAGTGTTTCAACAAATGGAACAGGAAGTTATCATATTGAAATAATAAACGGTCTGAGCAGATTAAATGAAGAAATTATGGGTGAAATGATAAAGTTAGGTTAGATACAGATTTATTAAATGACGATTATCCTGAAAATATTAGATTATATAACTTAGTTAGGATTGGTGAATGACTATGAAGAATAAAATTGATTATACATTATATCTGTGTACAGACAGAGATTTAATGAGTTCTGCAACCATTGAGGAGAATGTGGAACTCGCAATAAAAGGAGGTTGTACAGTAATCCAGTTAAGAGAGAAGAACTGTTCTTCGAAAGAATTCTATGATTTGGCTGTAAGTGTCAAAAAGATTACTGATAAATACAATGTTCCTCTTATAATTAATGACAGAGTAGATATTGCCATGGCTGTTGATGCGGCAGGTGTACATATAGGACAGAGTGATTTGCCGGCAGATGTTGTAAGAAGAATAATTGGCGATGATAAAATAATAGGTGTATCAACTGCTAAATTAGATGAAGCTCTTAAGGCTGTTAAAGATGGTGCAGATTATTTAGGTGTCGGTGCAATGTATTCAACAGATACCAAGACAGATGCAAGACCTGTTACAATGGAAGAATTAAAAGAGATTCGTAAAAATGTCGATATTCCTATAGTAGTAATAGGCGGAATTAATATGAATACGCTTGGTAATTTTAAGAATATGGGAATAGATGGTCTGGCTGTGGTATCAGCAATTGTTGCACAGCCTGATGTTGAAAAAGCTGCTAAAGATATGTATGAAGCATTTACTTCATAGATGTACTGATATAAAATCAGAGAAACATCTAGTGTAAAGATTAAGGTGTCAAAAGCCCTTATAGGGACTAACCGTCACAATATATGTGTATTGTAAATTCATTTGCATACACATATATTGTAACGGTTGGTGCTACGCACCTTTTGACACCTTAATCCTATAAATGGAATATAAATCAAATAACATATATTTAGTGGAGGTAACAATGATAGATATTAATACATATAATGGAGTTATTTTTGATTTGGACGGAACCTTAATTGATTCTATGGGTGTGTGGAATCAGATAGATATAGATTTCTTAGGTAAAAGAGGTTTCGATGTACCTAAAGACTATATGGAAGCAATAACACCTATGGGATTTGAGGCAACTGCTGATTATACAATTAAGAGATTTAATCTTAAAGAAAGCAGAGATGAAATTATCAAAGAATGGTATGATATGGCAATAGAAGCATATTCATATCATGTCAGATTGAAAGATGGTGTTAAAGAGTATCTTAGTTATCTTAGAGATAATAATAAGCTTATGTCAGTTGCCACTGCTTCAGATATGAGACTTGTAGAGCCTGTATTATCTAATAATGACATAATTGATTATTTTCAGAATATTACAACCGTTAAAGAAGTAAGTCGTGGAAAAGGGTTTCCTGATATTTATGATAAAGCAGCTGATAAAATGGGAATATCTAAAAGTAACTGTATTGTCTTTGAAGATATTTTAGCAGGCATCAAAGGTGCTAAGGCAGGTGGATATATGGCAATTGGTGTATATGATTCACATACAAGGGAAAATCAGCAGCTAATGAAAGAATTAAGTGATAAATTCATATATGATTTTAAAGAAATGATAGCATAAGACATATAGTTTTTATAGCAGATAAGAAATCTCCTATAAACGGGAGTTAATCAGGAAATTTAGTACAGAGATTTATTAAAAAAGTTAAGTATGAAATGGAGAAAAATCAATGAGAGAATATAGTACACAGATGGAAGCAGCTAAAAAAGGTATTATAACACCTGAGATGGAAATTGTTGCAGCTAAGGAAAATTTTGATGCAGATGAACTTAGAGAACTTATGGCGAAGGGACAGGTAGTTATTCCTGCTAACATTAATCATAAATCATTATCACCTGAGGGAATCGGAAAAGGCTTAAAAACTAAGATAAATGTAAACCTAGGTATATCAGGTGATATGAAAGACTATGACATGGAGATGGAAAAAGTTAAAATGGCTATTGATTTCGGTTGTGAAGCCATTATGGACCTTAGCAATTACGGTAAAACTAATACTTTCAGAAATGAACTTATTAAGATTTCGCCAGCAATGATTGGTACAGTTCCAATGTATGATGCAATCGGATATTTAGAGAAAGATTTATTAGAGATTACAGCTAAAGATTTTCTTAAAGTTGTGGAAGCACATGCAAAAGAGGGCGTAGATTTCCAGACTATTCACGCAGGAATTAATAAAAGAGCCATTGAAACATTTAAGCGTGAAGGCAGATTAATGAATATTGTTTCAAGAGGCGGCTCATTATTATTTGCATGGATGGAGATGACCGGTAATGAAAATCCATTCTATGAATATTATGATGAAGTTTTGGAAATATTTAGAAAATATGATGTTACAATCAGTCTTGGTGATGCATTAAGGCCAGGCTGTATCGAGGATAGCACAGATTCCGGTCAGATTGCTGAATTAATTGAGTTAGGCAATCTGACTAAGAGAGCCTGGGAGAAAGATGTTCAGGTAATGGTCGAGGGACCGGGACATATGGCAATGAACGAAATAGCTGCTAATATGGCTATTGAGAAGAGAATATGTCACGAAGCACCTTTCTATGTACTTGGACCTTTAGTAACTGATATCGCACCCGGATATGACCATATCACATCAGCAATCGGTGGAGCAATAGCTGCCGCTAATGGTGCAGATTTCTTATGTTATGTTACACCAGCTGAACACTTAAGACTGCCTGATGCATCAGATGTTAAAGAGGGTATCGTAGCTTCTAAGATAGCAGCTCATGCCGCTGATATTGCAAAGGGAATTAAGGGTGCAAGAGATATTGATAACAAGATGAGTGCAGCAAGACATAAACTTGACTGGGATGAAATGTTTAAATATGCTATTGACGGAGAGAAAGCAAAAAGATATTATGATAGTGTACCACTTGAAGAGAGACATACCTGCTCAATGTGTGGTAAAATGTGTGCAGTAAGAACAACTAATAAGATTCTTGCAGGAGAGAAAGTAGAATTTTGTTCTGAAAAATAAACACTAATTTTTTTAGAAAAGGAATAATAAAATTGAAGAAGATAATTAAAGAGATTAATAATAATCAGAATCTTGAGATGAATCTGCCCGTATATGCGAGACATATAAATGATTTATATAATAAATGTGCGGCAGTTGAAATGGCTATGGATTACTATACATTTTATGAGATGGTAAGTGATGGCGAGATTAAAGATAGTAAACTTAAGGAATATACAGAAGAATTCAATGCAATAATTAAAGAATATGTTGTAGATGTTAAAGTTGATGAGAACAGGGAGAAAGCTGTTGAAAGAATCGATATTTTAAGAAATAAGATATATAAAACAGTTGATATATTAGCAGCTTATGCTGATATTTTCTCAAGATATGAATATGTTTCTAACAGATGTGAATATTTATTTAAGGAAGAAACTGTTGATTCAAAATATACTGATGAAGATTTTACAAGAGAGATAATGCAATATATTTTCTCTGACGAAGATAACACGGTAATTAACAGTAAAATCTGTGAAATTATAGCAGAATTACCATTAAGACTTACCAAGAGCAAATTCTTTCAATTATTAAGTGACGGACTCAGTGTATATAGTAAAACTGACAAAGAAACTATCGATGATTTCGTATATGTACTTAAGTCCTCATCAATGCTTGCATTACCTGATGGTCTAGAGGATTATTCTGAATTAAATGAGATTTATGAAATGGTAAAAGCTGTGGATTATTCTAAGATTACTAAAGAAGAATTCGATAAACTTGAAAATGAATTAAGATATGCAGCAGATTTTATTGATAAAGAAACCAATGTCTTTATGATGCTTCAGGGAATTGTAAACAGAACCTATGTAATGATTTTGTCTGCACCATATGTAGATGAATATGATAAAGAAGTTGAATGCAGTATGAAGATTATTAAAGAAATTAATAATAACTTTACATCAGGTGAATATATAACATTACCTGATGAGGTTACAGATTTATTCGTATTCTTAGAGGGCGTTCCTGAGAAAGTTCATAGTAAAATTGAAGGTGAAGAATTTGCCCTTGATAACATTAAAAATAATCATCTTAGTATAATAAAGAGTATTATGGCAGAGAATATATATCAGGGATTATTTATTTCGCAGAACCTTATTTCGGATAGTCTGTTTGCTGATCTTTCAGATATTAAAAACATATTTGAAGAGAAATCAGAAGAAGAAACAGAATTTGATATTAAGGAATATATTAATACAGTCAGAGATGAATTAGTAATGCAGCTTACTGAATTCTTTAAGAATAACCAGAAACAGGTCAACCGTTCAGTAATGGCACTGATTATTTCAAGACTTCCTGTATTCTTTAACAATATTACTGAAGTGCAGGATTATGTTTATAATTCATTATCTAATTGTACAAATAAAGCTGAGAAATCAGCCGCTATCGAAATCATTAAATGTATCATTAATGAAAATTGAGGTTTTTTGAATGAAATGGTATAATAATCTCTATGTTGGAAAAAAGGCTTTAAAAAAGAAACATAAAATAATAATGCGTGCCATAAGACGAAAGCCTCAGATAGGCATTTATATGATAACACTGCCTGTTAATGAGGCTAATGCATTAGAGATATATCCGTCTTATGTATTGCTTCAGAAATATTACCGTAAGAAGAAATTAACGGTAGTAGGCATATCTCAGGGATATGATGAAGCATTAGAGGTTATGCAGGATATTTTAATGGACTGTTATAACGAAACAGGTCAGTTTCTTGTAAGGCATATGGTAGAAAGACACCAATAAATATGGAATGGAGAAGTACTTAGATATGCTACATATATTACTTACAATTTTAAAGGTAATCGGAATCATAATATTAGTTCTGATTAGTCTTGTTATCTTAATCATAGCAGCTATACTTTTTGTTCCAATCAGATATTCCATAGATGCAATTTATGACAGAAAAGTAAAAAATCTTGATTTTAAGATAAAGATAACTTATTTATTACATCTCATTTCGGTAAAATATATCTATAAAGATGATGGCCTAAGCATTAAAATATTCGGTATTAAAACGCATTTCTTTGATAAAGAAACTAAGGCAATGGAAGAAAAAATCAATAAAGAAACTAAGATGTTTGAGAAGATGTCATCTGAGATTAAGGATAATATGACTGAGATGCCAGAGGTCTATGAGCAGTTAAAGAAAATTGACGAAGAACGTGACAGGTTAGCAGAGAATGTCAATAAAACAGAAGAAAATATAGAAAATAATAATAAAGATAATGATACAGAAGAGAATACAGAAGAGAATACGGAAGAATTTATAAAAGTTGAAAAACAGAATATATTTTCAAGAATTTATTCTAAAATTAAGGCAATAATTATTAAAATTAAATATCGTTTTATCAAATTTTGTGATACAATAAAGAAGATATGTAAAAATGTTAATGATTTAAAAGAATTTATAAGTGATGATAACACAAAAGAGGCATTTGGTTTCTTAAAAAAAGAAGCTCTTATATTATTAAAACATATCAGACCAAGAAGGATAAAAGGATATGTTCATTTTGGTTTTGACGATCCATCTTATACTGGTAATTTACTCGGATTAATATATATGATTCTTAGAGGTTCGCCTAAAGAATTTCGTATTAATCCAGATTTTGAGAATAAGGTATTTGATGGTGAGATTCATGCTAAAGGAAGGGTTCAGTGCTATCTTTTATTAATTATTGGAATCAGACTCTATAAAAATGATAATTTGAAATTGCTTTTAGAAAGAAGGAGGACAAATGGCAGAGAATAATAACACATTTGATAACACAGTTGAGGCATTATTTAAAGGAATGGAGAATTTTATTACAACAAAGACTGTTGTAGGAGATGCAATTACAATTGATGGTACAATTATTTTACCATTGGTAGATGTGTCATTTGGAATTGGTGCAGGTGCATCAAATAATGATAAGAAGAATAATGGTGGCGGCGGTATGGGCAGCAAGATGTCACCAAGTGCTGTTTTGGTAATTAAAAATGGCGAACCTAAATTAGTTAATATTAAAGAACAGGACGGAATTACAAAGATTCTCGATATGGTTCCGGGACTTATCGATAAGTTTACTAAGAAAGACGATAGTGATAGTTCAGAATCAAGTAATGAAGAATATAATGAACAGGAAGTTCAGGTAGATAACTAATATTTTATATGTAGATTATTTAGATTTGGGTATCAAAAACAGAACCACCATTTGATACCCAAATCTTTATATAAAATTCTAAGGATATTATTTAATTCTAAGGCATATTATATACAAAGATGATAATTAGAATGGTATATATGCGTAGAATATGTGGTTTTATATTATTCTGGATTGCAGTAGGAATTGCAATCGGATTATATCTGGGTATGGGTTTCTGGTCAATATTTTTTATATTCCTATGTCTGATTATAGGATATAATCTATTCTGCAATTAGAGTTAATCCGCACCTTATTTTTATGATAAAATTTTGAAAGGGTAAAATTATGAGAATACCAGAATTATTTAAAGAAGGAAAAACAGTACTTTCTTTTGAAATCTTTCCACCTAAAAAGACAAGTTCTATTGACACAATTTATAATACATTAGACGAATTAAGCGATTTGAATCCGGCTTTTATATCAGTTACATATGGTGCAGGTGGTAATACAGCTGATTCAAAAACATGTCAGATTGCTTCAGTAATACAGGACAAGTATAATATAACTTCAGCTGCACATCTTACATGTGTTAACTGTACTAAGAATGACATTGATGTAATTCTTGGTCAGTTAAAGGAGAAAGGTATACAGAATATCTTAGCACTTCGTGGAGATATTAATCCTGATATTCCACCTAAGCATGATTTCAAATATGCAAGCGAACTTGTAACATATATAAAGGAACATGGAGATTTCTCAGTTTCAGGAGCATGTTACCCAGAAGGGCATATGGAGACAGAATCAATTATAGATGATATTAAACATCTTAAGATAAAAGTAGATGCAGGTGCAGATCATCTTATGTCACAGTTATTTTTTGATAATTCACATTTCTATGATTTCCTTGAAAAAGCAAGAATTGCAGGAATCGATGTTCCTATCGAAGCAGGTATTATGCCGGTTATTAATAAGAATCAAATTGAAAGAATGGTATCAATGTGTGGAGCAAGCTTACCTGTTAAATTCACAAAGATGATGCAGAAATATGAGCATAATCCGGAAGCTCTTCGCGATGCCGGAATCGCATATGCAATAGACCAGATAGTTGACTTAATCTCTAATGGAGTTGATGGTATTCATCTATATACAATGAATAATCCATATGTTGCAAGAAGAATAAGCGAAAGCATTTCATCATTATTATAAATATAATAAATAAAACGTTTATAGATATAAAATATCGTAATATAAAAATTAAAAGAGTTAAATACATATACATATTTTAATTTATATATTACGGAAGTAAGGAGAAAGATTTTGGATACTTCAGATATTATTTTAAAAAATATTAATAAAGCAGAAGCTGCCAGGTATTTAGGATACAAAGATACACTTCCTGATGTCAATATGACTAAATTAATATTGCAGTCCGAGATGGAAATACTAAAAGTGATAAAGCCAAGATATTGCTATAAGGTATTTGATATTGATGTTCTAGAAGACGGAGTTAATCTTGTGGGTGCAGAGTTGACTCTAAAGGGACATTCCATAGCAAATCATCTTAAAGACTGTGATAAGGCAGTAGTTATGTGTGCAACATTATCAGGCGATGTAGACAAGCTGATGCGAAGAACAGAGCCTACTGGAATGGTGAATGTGCTGATTATGGATGCTCTTGCCAATGCTGCGATTGAGCAGGTCTGCGATGAAGTAGAGAAAATATTTCTAAAAGATTTTCAAGAATATAACAATACATGGCGTTTTGGAGTAGGATATGGAGATTTTCCACTTACAACACAGAAACAGTTATTAGAAACTCTTGATGCTGGAAAAAGAATTGGTGTCTGCACAAATGAGAATTGTCTTTTAACACCACTTAAATCGGTAACATGTGTTGTAGGATTATCAAAGAAAACGGTTGAAAATAAGAAGTCATGTGACAACTGTAATCTGAAAGAGACATGTAATTTCAGAAAAAACGGAACACAATGCAGTAAATAATGTGGCTAAAGAAAGGCAATAGGTAGAATTATGGATTTCAGACAGCTTTTGAAAGAAGACAGATATATATTTTTCGATGGTGGTATGGGTACGATGCTTCAGGCAAAAGGAATGAAGATAGGTGCAATACCTGAATTACTTAATTTAGAGAATCCTGACTGGATTATAGATATTCATAAGATGTACATTAATGCCGGTGCGGATGTAATTTATGCTAATACATTTGGTGCTAATGCATATAAGTTAAAAGCCACAGGTAAAAGTGTAAGCGAAATTATCAGTGCAGCTATAAAGAATGCAAGAGAAGCATGCAAAGGAACAGACACACTTGTAGCCCTTGACATAGGACCAATTGGCCAGTTGCTTGAACCTACGGGAACTTTGAAATTTGAAGAGGCTTATGAAATATATAAGGAACAGCTTATTGCCGGTAAAGATGCCGATTTAGTTGTATTTGAGACTCAGACAGATTTATACGAATTAAAGGCTGCTGTCCTTGCAGCAAAAGAAAATACAGATTTACCTATTGTCTGTACTATGACATTTGAAAAAAATCACAGAACATTTACAGG
The DNA here is from genome assembly GCA_902362455.1 of Eubacteriaceae bacterium. Lineage (GTDB taxonomy): Bacteria > Bacillota > Clostridia > Lachnospirales > Lachnospiraceae > Bovifimicola > Bovifimicola ammoniilytica. Next base: position 386,046 of record CABIWJ010000004.1, on the reverse strand, counting down.
CTGCGGTATTACAAATATGGCATATACACTTGATGGATTAGGTGTTGATGCCATGGGTGTAAACTGTTCATTAGGACCTGAAGATTTATATGATGTAATAGACGAATTAGCACAATGTACAGATACACCAATTGTCGTAAAACCTAATGCCGGATTACCAGATCCTGTAACTAATGAATATAATGTTTCTCCAAAAGAATTTGCAGGACAACTTACTAAATTCTCCGATTATGGAGTTAAGATTCTAGGTGGCTGTTGTGGTACAACTCCTGAATATATCAAAGAGGTTACGAATTTATTTAATGGACTTGCAACAAACTATAAAAATGCAATTAAAAAGTCTGCTGTCTGCTCTGCTACTGAAACAGTATTTATAAATCAGCCAAGAATTATCGGTGAAAGAATTAACCCTACAGGTAAGAAGAAATTCAAAGAAGCCTTATTAAATAATGATATTGATTATATACTTAATCAGGCTATAGAACAGATTCATGCAGGTGCAGAAATCTTAGATGTAAATGTAGGTCTTCCTGGTGTAGATGAGAAAGAAATGATGATTAAGGCAATTAAATCAATCCAGAGTATAGCTGAAACACCTTTACAGATTGATTCAACCATACCCGAAGTATTAGAGGCAGCACTCAGAGTATATAATGGTAAACCAATTGTCAATTCGGTTAATGGTGAAGAAAAATCATTAAAAACAGTATTACCTTTAGTCAAGAAATATGGTGCTGCAGTTGTAGGTCTTACATTAGATGAAAATGGTATTCCTAAGAGTGCAGATAAAAGATTTGAAATTGCAAAGAGAATATTAGATAATGCCATTTCTATAGGAATTCCTAAAGAAGATGTATTTATTGACTGTCTTACACTTACAGCATCTGCTGAACAGGATGGAGTTGTAGAGACGCTTAAGGCAGTTAACAGAGTCAAGACAGAATTAGGCTTAAAGACTGTTCTTGGTGTATCTAACATTTCATTTGGTTTACCCGGAAGGGAACTTGTAAATCATACATTTTTAGCAATGGCACTTACAAATGGTCTTGATTTGCCAATTATTAATCCTAATATTGCTGCTATGTCAGGAACAGTAAGAGCATACAGACTCTTAATGGGACACGACAAAAATTCAGTTGAATATATAGATGCATACAATAATCAATTACAGTATATGCTTCCATCTAAAGCAGCACCAACAAAGGCACAGGCAGTAAATAATGCAGTTGACAAGAATACTGACACTAATTCATTAGAATATGCAATAGAAAATGGACTTAAAAATGATGGTGCAAGAATAACTAAAGAAATGTTACAGACTATGGACTCTATGGAGATTATTAATGCACATCTTATTCCTGCACTTGATAAGGCTGGAAGTGAATTTGAAACAGGAAAGATATTTCTCCCACAGTTAATTATGGCTGCTGATGTTGCACAGGCTGCGTTCGCAGTAATAAAAGAAGTGATAAGCAAAAATAATTCTGAATCTGTAAGTAAGGGAAAAATTGTACTTGCTACAGTTAAAGGTGACGTTCACGACATAGGTAAAAATATTGTAAAAGTATTGTTAGAGAATTATGGCTATACAGTTATCGACCTTGGTAAAGACGTAGATTACCAGAAAGTTGTAGATGCAGTAATTGAACATGATGTAAAGTTAGTAGGACTTTCAGCACTTATGACAACTACTTTAGTATCTATGGAAGAAACTATTAAGCTTATAAGAAATAATAATCTTGATTGCAAGATAATGGTCGGAGGAGCTGTTCTTACACCTGATTATGCTGAAAAGATTGGTGCGGATTTCTATTCTAAAGATGCTAAGGAATCTGTAGACATTGCTAAACAGGTATTAGGCTAAGAAGTGAATTTTATTATGCAGAAGAAATTATTTATTCAGAGTAAAACAGACAATTCTAAGAATGAATCAGGAATACGACTTAATAAATATTTAAGTGATTCAGGAATCTGTTCAAGACGTGAAGCGGACAGATTAATAGCTGACGGAAAAGTATATGTAAATGGTAAAAAAGCCGAGATGGGTATGAGAATTACCTCTAATGATAAAGTGGAATGTAATGGTAAAATAGCTTCACTTGAAGAAGATATGGTCCTTTTAGCATTTAATAAGCCGGCAGGTATTGAATGTACTACTGATCGCAGTAATCCAGATAATATAATAGATTATATTAAATATCCAAAGAAGATATTCTATGTTGGTCGTCTCGATAAGAATTCGACAGGCTTAATTCTTATGACTAATGACGGAGATTTAGCAAACAAAATTGCCAAAGCGGTTAATTGTCATGAAAAGGAATATTTTGTTAGAGTTAATAAAAAAATTACAGATGATTTTCTTGCTAAAATGGCAAATGGTGTACCTATCTTAGATACAGTAACCAGAAAATGTAGTATAAAAAAGACTGACGATTATACATTTAATATAATTCTTACCCAGGGACTTAACAGACAGATAAGAAGAATGTGCGAAGCATTATCATATAAAGTTCTTGATTTGCACAGAATACGTGTTATGAATATCCGTATAGGAAATCTGAAAACAGGAAATTATAGAAATATAAATAAGACAGAGCTTGATGAATTGCTAAAAAATATTTAAAGCTCAGAAGTGAGGAAAATGTGGAAAAGGTAAATAGAATAAAAGAGTTGACATATATTCTTAATAATGCATCAAAGGCTTATTATCAGGACGGAAATGAGATAATGAGCAATTTTGAATATGATAAATTATATGATGAACTGGCCACACTTGAGGATGAGACAGGTTTTCGAATGTCTAACAGTCCTACATCAAATGTCGGATATGAGGTATTAAGTGAATTACCTAAAGAAAGACACGAAAGTCCTATGTTATCGTTAGATAAGACGAAAGAAGTAGACGAATTAATAAGTTTTGCCGGCAATCATAAGGGGGTTCTGTCGTGGAAATTAGATGGATTAACAGTAGTTCTTACTTATAGGGACGGAAGCTTATATAAAGCAGTTACAAGAGGTAATGGTGAGGTCGGAGAAGTAATTACAAATAATGCAAAGGTATTTAAAAATATTCCTCTTAGAATTCCATATACAGGAGAATTAATAATCCGAGGAGAAGCAGTAATAAAATATTCAGATTTCAATATAATTAACGATGAAATTACTGACTTAGCAGCTAAATATAAGAATCCTAGAAATCTATGTTCAGGTTCGGTAAGACAGCTTAATAATGAAATAACTGCAAAACGTAACGTTAATTTCTTTGCATTTGCATTAATTAAAGCTGAAAATGTTAATTTTGATAATTCAATTCTTAAACAGTTTGAGTGGCTGGAATCACAGGGTTTCTCAGTTGTAGAGCATTTTGCTGTTACATCAGAAAATATGCGTGAAAGAGTAGAATACTTTGCAAATGCCATAGAAAAAAATGATTTACCATCAGATGGACTAGTTCTTATGTATGATGATATTGAATATGGTCTGTCACTTGGACGTACGGCTAAGTTCCCACGTAACGGAATTGCTTTTAAGTGGAGAGATGAGATAGCTGAAACGAAACTTATCAATATTGACTGGAGTGCTTCAAGAACAGGACTTATTAATCCGGTAGCTGTATTTGAACCTGTAGAATTAGAGGGTACAACTGTTACAAGAGCAAGTATTCATAATGTAAGTGTTGCAGAGGGCTTAGAACTTGGAATCGGCGATACCATTCAGGTATATAAAGCTAATATGATTATTCCACAGATTGCCGAGAATCTTACAAGGTCAGGTCTTAAAAATGTACCTGAAGTCTGTCCTGTATGTGGCGGCAAAACTGTTATTAAGGAAGATAATGGCTTTAAATTCTTATATTGCCTTAATAAAATATGTCCTGCTAAGGAAATCAAGAAGTATACGCATTTTGCAGGAAGAAATGCAATGAATATTGACGGAATGTCCGAGGAAACATTAGAGAAATTCGTTGACAGCGGATATATACATCAGTTTGCAGATATCTATCATCTTAAAGATTATGAAGATGAGATTGTAAGTACTAAAGGTTTTGGAAGAAAATCATTTGATAACTTTATAGAATCTATAGATAATTCAAGGAATACGGAAGCATATCGCGTTATTTTCGGACTCGGAATTTCTAATATAGGACTTACGAACGCTAAAATGTTATGTCACCAGTATAACGATGACATATATGCATTAATTAAATCAACAAAAGATGATCTGGTTAAAATAGATGGTGTCGGTGAAATTATTGCAGATTCATTCGTAAATTATTTCGCAGATGAAAATAATATGGAAGAATTCAACAATTTGTTAAAGGAAATCAACATAAAGGAAAGTGAAGCAGTAAGTTTAGCAAATGAAAATATTGCTAACAAAACATTTGTAATAACAGGTTCTTTAAATCACTATGAAAATCGTGATGCCCTTAAGAATTATATTGAAAGTCTTGGAGGTAAGACAACGAATTCTGTTAGTAAAAAGACTGATTATCTTATTAATAATGACTCTTTATCTACATCATCAAAGAATAAGAAAGCTAAGGAATTAGGAGTAAGTATAATTACTGAAGAAGAATTTATGACATTAGCAGGTGTTGAAAGATAGAGAATTTTGTATTATAATCATTGAACTGATTAAAATTGTATTTATGTAATAGTATTTATATAGGAGAATAGTGAAAAAATAATGCTGATGCGATTATTTTTTTATAACTAATTTGTGCCGTAGGCGTCACAAATTAGCTTTTATCGTGGAGCGGAATTTAATATTCAGCTCGAGGTTTCTCTGACAATAACGTCTGCGGAATGGAGAATAATATGCCAATTAAAGTAAAATCCGATTTACCTGCGAAAGCGGTAATCGAACAAGAAAATATATTTATAATGGACGAAACCAGGGCTATAAGACAGGATATCCGTCCATTAAAGATTGCAATATTAAATCTTATGCCTTTAAAACATGAAACAGAAATTCAGTTATTAAGAGCGTTATCAAATACACCATTACAGGTTGATGTGACTTTTGTCCATATAGCTTCACATATTTCGAAGAATACTCCTGCAAGTCATTTGAATCAGTTTTACAGTACATTTGACGAAATAAAACATAAGAAATTCGATGGTTTCATTATTACTGGTGCACCATTAGATGATTACGCATATGAGGATGTTGATTACTGGGACGAGATGAAAAAGATTATGGACTTCACAAAAACTAATGTTACATCAACTCTTCATATCTGCTGGGGTGCATTGGCAGGATTATATTATCATTATAATATTCCTACAGTAAGATTACCTGAGAAATGTTTTGGAATCTATGAACACAGAGTTATTCATAGAAAAGTCCCATTAATGAGAGGTTTTGATGACGTATTTCTAGCTCCTCATTCAAGACATATTGGTGTCTTACCAGAAGATATTAAAGCTAATAAGAACCTGACAGTACTTGCTGAATCAGATGAAGCAGGTCCATTTATAATTATTGCTGAAGATGGCAAACAGATTTTTATGACAGGACATCCTGAATATGACAGAATGACTTTAGATATCGAGTATAAGAGGGACTTAGAGAAAGGACTTTCTATACATATCCCTTATAATTACTATAAAGACGATAATCCTGACAATCCACCATTACTTACATGGAGAGCACATGCAAATGCGATATATACAAACTGGCTTAATTATTATGTATACCAGTTGACACCTTATGATTTGATTGATACATCAGAAAATAGTGGGAAGTAGAAAGTAAATTTAATTAATATAATAATAAAATAATGAAATAATAAAAGCAATCTTTTGGCTATTGAAACCTGGAGATTGCTTTTTTACTTACCAGAAAATTTCGTTGAAATTGTCCTGTTAAATAAAAAACACTCCGCGAGGATCGCACTGCGACGGAGCAGAAAATGTTGCTATAGCAACCCGCCGCATGAGGAGAATGTCACAAGCGACATTCTTTATTTTTTTTAATTATTAATCATATAGAACATTATTGTAATTTATCCATCGTATGCTTTAAGTATATAATTGCGACAATCATAACAAGTCTTAAAATAAACTGTTAAAATAAATCAAAAAAAGAACTTGTGTTCGATTAAGAATTGTGATATTATATTTATATCAAACATATGTTCGAGGTGTAATATGGATTATACAATTACTAATGGAAAGAATATATTTCATAAACTTGAGGTATTAAGTGATGCTGCCAAATATGATGTTGCCTGTACCAGCAGTGGTACAGGCAGAAAAGGCAATGGAAAAGATATCGGTAATGCAGTAAAGGGAGGGATATGCCATAGTTTTTCAGCCGATGGACGTTGTATATCACTTTTAAAGATTTTATTTACTAATGAGTGCATTTATGATTGCAAATATTGTATAAACAGATGTTCTAATGATGTAGAAAGGGTAACATTTACACCAGAAGAGGTATGCGAGCTTACTATGCAGTTTTACAGGCGAAATTATATTGAGGGATTGTTTTTAAGTTCAGGAATTATTAAATCTCCTGATTACACTATGGAGTTAATCTATAGAACAATATATAAACTTAGAAATGAATATAATTTTAATGGTTATATACATGTAAAAGCCATTCCCGGAGCATCTCCCGAGATAATACAAAGTACCGGATTGCTAGCTGACAGAATGAGTGTAAATATGGAACTTCCTACTGCAGAGGGCTTAAGAAATCTTGCACCTAATAAGCATAGAAATAATATATTAAAACCGATGAAACAGATTAAGAATGGAATTATACAGAATAAGAATGAAATGATGTTATATAAGAACGCACCTAAGTTCGTTTCGGCAGGACAGTCAACCCAGATGATAGTCGGTGCTACACCTGAAAGTGACTACCAGATTATAACCATAGCAGAAGCACTTTATAATAAGTATGATTTAAAGCGCGTATTCTATTCAGCATTTGTCAATGTCAACAACGATAAGAATCTGCCTGTACTTACAAGCGGTCCGCCGTTATTGCGTGAACACAGGCTATATCAGGCAGACTTTCTTCTAAGATTCTATGGCTTTAAATCAAATGAACTGCTTAGTGAAGAACGTCCGAATTTCAACGTATTATTAGATCCTAAGTGTAACTGGGCTATAAGACATTTAGAGCTGTTTCCTATTGAGATAAATAAGGCTGATTATAATACTTTATTAAGAATACCGGGAGTCGGAGTTAAAAGTGCAAAGAGAATAGTATATGCCAGACGAAGTGGTAATCTGTCATTTGAAGATTTGAAGAAAATCGGAGTGGTATTAAAAAGAGCATTATACTTCATTACATGTAATGGAAAGATGATGTATAATACTAAAATTGATGAAGATTATATAGTAAGAAATATAATTGATCCTAAAGACAGGTATCCATTTTCTGTGGATAATGTAACTTATAAACAATTGTCATTATTTGATGATACGAATGACTAATATTGCTGCGGAATGGAGATTAGTATGAGAAAAAAAGTATTATATTGTGAAGATTCAATAGAGGGGATATTTACTGCAATATATACAGCATATGAATGTAAATATAATCATAATGATACTATTATGAGAACTTGTGCGGATGATAATCTTGAATTCTTTACGGAATATATAAATATTACTTCTGATGATGTTAAAGCATTAAAGGTTGCAAGGACTCTTATACGTGAATTTGGTGAACACTGCTATATCATAATATGTCAGTGTATTGCAAGCCGGAACAATAATAAAGCAGACAACGTATATCATATGATTGTAAAAGGGTTATCAATGAAGAATAAACTAAATCTTATAAATGATTTATCAGATAATTACGTAAATAATGTATTTAAAATGGCACGAGAGGTAAATAATGAAATTTTACATCTTAAAGGTTTTCTAAGATTTCAAGAATTAAACGGAGATATTCTCTTTTCTAAAATTGGTCCAAAGAATAATATTATAACCTTTATTGCACCGCATTTTGCTGACCGTTTACCAAATGAGAATTTTATCATATATGATGAAATCAGAAACTTATGTGTAGTCCATCCTGAATATCAAGAATGGATTATAGTCTCAGGTGATTTTCTGTCAGATAAGGAGCTTGAAATCTCTTCGTATGAAGAATTGTATAGTAATCTGTATAAGAAATTCTGTCAAAGCATTGCTATAAAAGAGAGAACTAATATTAAATTTCAGACTCAGATGCTTCCTTTGAGGTTTCAGAAATATATGACAGAATTTATTTAACATTGATATCATAACGATATATATATAGTATTCACAAATACATTCAATATAACGTTTATGGACTGAAGTCTTCCTGGCTTCAACGTAATATATAATATTTTAAAAATCTAATTTAAATTTTTGAAAATATTTATATAAATCAGGCTATATAATATACAGATAACTACCCCAGAGCATATAAAAGCGTATATAGTGTTTAAAGCACTTATATTTAAAAATACAAAATCACATATTTTAATTAGCAGAAATATAACGATAAAGGGATATATGAATGTTTTCATGATATTTAACTTAAATTTAATCAGACGGTACATTGAAATATAATGACTTATTGCACTAATTACTGTGCTGATTATCAAGCCTGTAATATATCCGTTTATACCATATCTGGGTATAAGAAATATAATTGATAAAATCTGAATTAATGTAGAGACAATATTATGTATAAATGTTATCTCCGTATGTCCAAGACCATTGATGGTACTTGCCATAGTTGCAGTAACGAATATAAACGGACAGATAAGTCCTAAACTACTAATATATTCACCGGAATTATTCCTGAATAGAAGTAATGATATTTCATTACCATACCTTGCAAATATGCCAAGACACAATATTCCAAATACAATACTAAAGAAAGTCGCTTTTTTGGTTGCTATTTGTATTTTGTCAGTATTATTATTGCTGTCAGCTTCTGAAATTGCAGGAAGCAGGAGTAATGCCATAGAATTAACGATAGCACTTGGAAACATTATTAATGGCAGTACAAGTCCAAGAATTATACCATATATACTAAGGGCATCTTTAGAGGATAACCCATAAGTGATTAACATGCTTGGAACCAGTACACTTTGTATGCTTTGCAATATACTTAACATTAACTTATTCAATGTGAGCGGGAATGACAACATAAAAAGTTCTTTTGATACATACTTGATTTTCTGATAGAATACAGAGTATTTAAAGTTCTTTCTTAAATTCTTATTAATACTTAAGACACAGTAAATAGTAGAAGAAAGTTCACCAATAACCGAACCCATAACAGCCACTACAGGAGTAACTCTGTAATTATATTTTTCAAAGAGCATAATTATTAAATAAATTGAAATTACTCTGATTAGCTGTTCGATAACCTGAGTTAATGCCGGAATACGTGAATTCTTTATTCCAAGATAATAACCGCATATACAGGAATGAATACTGGCTAACGGAATAGATAGGCTCATATACATAACAAGCTCTGAACATCTTGGCTCTAATAATAATCTTCTTGCTATATAGTCAGAATTAGTAAATACAATAACGGTAATTACTACTGAGATAATAACAGACATTAATATTCCACTTATAAGATAATATAATCCGGCATTATCAGAAGATTTTCTGTTTGCAGCCACGAGCTTAGATATAGCCATTTCAAAACCCATAGTACAAAATGAAAAACAGACAATTTGTATTGGAAAAATTAATTGATAAATTCCAAGACCCTCTGCACCAATTTTGCCTGTAAGGAATATTCTAAATAAAAAGCCAATTATTCTTGTTATAAAACCTGCAAAAGTTAAAATAATCGTTCCTTTGATTATACTGCTTTTTGTAAATGTTGATATATATGATTTATTCATTTTGAAACGGAACTCTTTTTTGAAATTATATGTAGCATTTATTATATGTATTCAAAATTACTTTGTTATAACGGGAATTATAGATGTGGAGGTAAAAAATGATTTATATGGATAACGCAGCTACTACAAAGACAAAAAAAGAAGTGGTAGATGAAATGCTTGAATATTTTACAATACTATACGGAAACCCATCAAGTATATATGAATTTGCAGGTAAAAGCAGGGATGCTATTGAAAATGCCAGAAATATTATTTCTGATACAATAAATGCAACATCAGATGAGATATATTTCACATCGGGAGGAACAGAGTCTGATAACTGGGCACTTAGAACAGTTGCCAAAGCATATAAAAACAAAGGTAAACACATTATTACTTCGAAAATAGAACACCCTGCAATTCTAAAGACGTCCAAAAATTTAGAGGACCTGGATTTTAAAATTTCTTATATTGACGTTGACGAATATGGTGTGATAAAATTGCAACGGTTAATTGATGAAATTACTGATGAAACAATATTAGTATCTGTTATGATGGCAAATAATGAGATTGGAACAATTGAACCTATTTCTAAAATCGGTAAAATCTGTCATGAGAGAGGAATAATATTTCATACCGATGCCGTTCAGGCATATGGACAGATACCAATAGATGTTAGGCAGATGAATATCGATTTATTAAGTGCCAGTGCTCATAAGTTCCATGGACCAAAAGGAATTGGCTTTCTATATATAAATGATAGTGTTAAAACAGTGCCTTTATTATTCGGTGGTGGACAGGAAAAGGGACTACGGGCAGGAACACAGAACGTTCCATCTATTGTTGGAATGGCTAAAGCTGCTGAACTTTCTCATAATAATATGATGAATAAAGCACGCTACAAAGTATCACTCAGAGATTATTTTATCGAAAGAATATTAAGAGAGATACCATTTTCAAGGCTTAACGGAAGCAGGCGTAACAGACTTCCGGGAAATATAAATATTTCTTTTCAGTTTGTAGAAGCTTCAGAAATTCTAGCATTATTAGATATGAAAGGAATATGTGCTTCAAGTGGTTCTGCCTGTTCAAGTAATAGCAGTAAGCCATCGCATGTCCTGATTTCGATAGGACTTCCTGAAGAACTTGCATATTCATCAATAAGATTTACGATTTCCGATGAAACAACCAAAGATGAAATAGATTTTGTTGTAAATAATACCAAAAATATTATAAGTGAACTTAGAAAAAAATCATCAGAATATAATAGTTATTTTACAAAATAAGAATTTGAATGTATAATAGCTAATTATTAATATTACATTAGAAAGGTATGGTTATTAAACTACAAAGATATGGAAATAATTAAGAAGAATAAAAAAGTTGTAGTTGGAATGTCCGGTGGTGTAGATTCATCTGTCGCAGCATATCTGTTAAAACAAGAAGGATATGACGTCATAGGTGTTACAATGCAGATATGGCAGGAAGATGACTCTTATGATGCTTCAGCTGAAGGTGGCTGTTGTGGACTAAGTGCCGTAGATGATGCCAGACGCGTAGCTAATATGTTAGACATTCCTTATTATGTAATGAATTTCAGAAGCGAATTTAATGAAAAGGTAATTAAATATTTTATAAATGAATATATGGCTGGAAGAACTCCTAATCCATGTATAGCCTGTAACCGTTATGTAAAGTGGGAATCATTATTGCAGCGTTCACTGGAAATAGGTGCTGATTATATTGCGACCGGACATTATGCAAGAATAGATAAACTTAATAACGGAAGATATACAATAAGAAATTCAGTGACGGCTGCCAAGGATCAGACATATGCACTGTATAATCTTACACAACATCAGTTGTCACATACACTTATGCCCATTGGTGGTTATACTAAAGATGAAGTAAGAAAGATTGCTGAAGAAATAGGATTAAGTGTTGCAAAGAAACCTGACAGTATGGAAATATGCTTTGTACCTGACAATGATTACGCAAGTTTCATTCGCAGAAATACAAATAATAATATTATTCCGGGTAATTTCGTGGATATAGACGGAAATGTGATTGGTCAACATAAGGGAATTACAAATTATACTGTTGGTCAACGAAAAGGGTTGAATCTTGCTATGGGATATCCGGTATTCGTAATTGAAATTCGCCCTGAATCTAATGAAGTTGTCATCGGAAAGAGTACAGATGTTCTGAAAACAACTTTAATTGCTGATAATGTTAATTATATGGCAGATGAAGAAGTAGATGAAAATAAAGAATATATTGCCAAGATACGTTATAACCATCGTGGAACAAAATGTCATGTTAAAAAGAATGGCAACAATATAGAATGTATATTTGAGGAACCTGTAAGAGCTGTAACTCCCGGACAGGCAGTAGTTGTATATGATGGTGAATATGTTGCATTTGGTGGAACTATTTTAAGAGGTATAGACTAATGAGTAAAAAAAATTTAGAAATCAAAAAAACTGATAAGACTGATATAACAGATGAAGTTAAAACCGATGTTGTTAAAACTGATAAAGTTAAAACTAATAAAGTTAAAACTACTAATAAAGCTGACAAAGCTTCAGAAGAGGCTTCAAAAAGAGATAAAAAAACTAAATCAGGCAAGTCCTCTAGAATTAATCTTGGTAATCTGAAAGCCAGTATAGTTGATTTTAGCAAACTATTATGGACATGTATTACCTATAAATTTATTTTACTAATAATCGCAGCTTTATACATTGCATATTCCTTTACAGGATTCAAAAGTGATGTCCAGAAACAGATTAATAAAAATACTAAAGTATATCTGACATCAATGGTATCTGAGAGTCTTGAAAAAATAAGACTTAAAATAAATGATGAGTATAATGTGTTAAAGACTTTATCTTTATTATATGATGAAAATGATGAAATCGATATTGATATGACTTCAAATCTGTTAGAAAAGGCTCTTAATGCACATGAATTTGTTGGATTAGGTCTTGTGTCTGCTAATAAAGATGAGGTTCTTACAATCGGAGATTCTGTTAGTTATGACCATAATGAATTTCTTGATAATATATTGAATGGAAATAATGGTGTTTCAACAATTATAGCTGATGAAAAAAATAATGTAGAATATATATGCCTTGGTGTGCCTGTCTATAAAAATGATAAGATAGTCGGCGCATTAATATGTAATTATGATATTCAGGAATTTACTGAGATTATTGATACATCATCATTTGAGAAACTTGGAACAACATTTATCTCTCAGGAAGATGGTATATTAGTTGCCAGACCAGATGCTGTTGGCAAAAATACAAATTTATTTGTACTTTTAGATTCAATTAATATTAAAAATGAGAAATCAATTGCTAAACTTAAAAAACAAATAAAAAATGGACGTTCAGGAATAATTACATATGGTTCAGGAAAACATAAAAGATACATATGCTATGATATAGTTCCTGATACTAATTGGTATTCTGTATCCATCGTTTCAGCCAATACAATAGAACCAGTAGCAAAGAAAGTGTCTTCATATGCGTATAGTTTTGCATACACATTAAGTGTAGTATTTATAATTTACATACTTATTACGATGACAATGGATATTAAGATTGCCAAAAAGAAGAAAATGTCAAATGAATAGAGATTGATGATAAAACAGACCTGGCTATTACATAATAGAATTAAATTTTCTGTGTTAAGCAAATTTGCATATATAAATATAAAAACTTTTGTAATAATTGCTAATTTATGGATATTCATTTTTCGGCTCTTTTGATTATTTATGTTCATTCAAGAGCCATACACTTAAACCGATGTGTACGTCTGTGCCACACACTTGATTTATGACGTATCGTGTGAGAGTTAATGCCGTCAGATACAAAAGGTCGGAGCAGTAAATCACCGTTCAAGCGAAGTGCGTTTGATTTACTGCTCCGTAATAACCTCTGTAGATGGCGGCATTTACTCTCACTAGATTAAGTCATATGAAAGTGTGTGTCATAGATGTACATCTCGGCTTAATTGTATGTTCGTTGAATGCACACAAAATATGAGCCGAAAAATAATATCTCATAAATTTAAGCAATTATTACAAGGTGTTTCGATATTTACATATGTCAAATTGCTTTAACAGGCGAATATTAATTACATATGTAATAGCCAGGTCTGTTTTATAATATCTAATCAAGTTTTATGAATTCAGGCTTACGGTTTTTAAATTCAGTATAATATTTAAATCCACAACCTTTTAATATTTCGACAGCTTTATTAAAATTATAAGCAATGTCCTGAGGTCTGTGTGCATCAGAACCAATAGTAATTATTTCGCCACCAAGTTCTCTGTACATTTTTATAATCTCTGTATTGGGATTCGGATTAGATAATCCTGAACGGTATCCACTTGTATTTATTTCAATTCCTTTACCATTATGAATTAAATTCTTTAGGATTTCATTTATAATATCACAATAATCAAATACTTTATAATTAAAATCCTTATTTGGAGAATAACGGACAACATAATCAATATGTCCGTATACATCAAAGTTTTTGCAATATTTAAGATTAGTTTCAATTGATTCAAAATATTCTAAAAAAGCCTGATAATCTGTTCTTCCATTAAAATATTCAGGATAAAATGGATCAATACCATTTACTAAATGAGAAGAGCCGATGATAAAATCATAATTATGTCTATTTATGAAATCATCAAGTCTCTTTGACTTATCAGGCTCAAGACCTGTTTCAATACCGATTCTTATGTCTAATAAATCTCTATATTCTTCACGAAGATTTTCAAAATATTCAAAATATTTATCTTTATCTAATTCAAATAATACATCATCAACGATATAGTCAAAATCTAAATGGTCTGTTACGCATATAGAAGATAAGCCTTTTTCTATGGCACTTTTAACTATTTCGTCAGTTTTTGCTTCACTGTCACCTGAGAAAAATGTATGAATGTGGTAATCTACAAGTCTATTCATTTTATCAGTTCCTTTCCTATTAAAATCATAGGTCATATTTTAGCATAATATATTAAAATATGCGACAAAAACCATTAAATACAATGCAATACATTAATACTATACAATCGAAAAGGTATATAATTAGAAAATTTGGCAAAAATATACTTGATATTTTTAAACAAATTAGGTACAATACACCTAGGTTAAATTTTGAATGGGAAATGAATATTGCCTAACGTCAAATTTTTAACAATCTTATTATTTATAACTTTAGGAGGAACATTAAAATGGCAGTAAGAGTTGCAATTAATGGTTTTGGCCGTATTGGTCGTCTTGCATTCAGACAGATGTTTGGAGCAGAAGGATACGAAGTAGTAGCTATCAATGACTTAACAAGTCCAAAAATGTTAGCTCATTTATTAAAGTATGATTCATCACAGGGTAAATATGAATTAGCTGATAAAGTTACAGCTGGTGAAGATTCTATCACAGTTGATGGAAAAGAAATCAAGATTTATGCATTCCCAGATGCTAACAACTGCCCATGGGGAGAATTAAAAGTAGACGTAGTTTTAGAGTGTTCAGGTTTCTACACATCTAAAGCAAAAGCACAGGCTCATATCAATGCTGGTGCAAGAAAGGTAGTTATCTCAGCTCCAGCTGGTAACGATCTTCCTACAATCGTTTACAACACAAACCATACAACATTAAAAGCTGATGATACAATCATTTCAGCAGCTTCTTGTACAACAAACTGTTTAGCACCTATGGCTGATGCTCTTAACAAATATGCAGCAATCCAGTCAGGTATCATGGTAACAATCCATGCTTACACAGGCGATCAGATGACACTTGATGGACCACAGAGAAAAGGTGATTTAAGAAGATCTAGAGCAGCTGCAATTAATATCGTACCTAACTCAACAGGTGCTGCAAAAGCCATCGGTTTAGTTATTCCAGAATTAAATGGTAAATTAATCGGATCTGCACAGCGTGTACCAACACCTACAGGTTCTACAACAATCTTAACAGCAGTTGTTAAAGGTTCTGACGTAACAGTTGACGGAATCAACGCAGCTATGAAAGCAGCTTCTAACGAATCATTCGGTTACAATGAAGATGAAATCGTATCTAGCGATATCGTTGGTATGAGATTCGGTTCTTTATTCGATGCTACACAGACAATGGTTAGCAAAGTATCTGATGACCTTTACGAAGTACAGGTTGTTTCTTGGTATGATAACGAAAACTCATACACAAGCCAGATGGTAAGAACAATTAAATATTTCTCAGAATTAGCATAATTTTGACAATATAAAACCTAAGCGGGTCCGGTCTGGATGGATCGGACTCGTTTTTTAAGATTATATTTATTTATTATTTTAATTATTAGAAAGGAGCAGATTTATGCTTAATAAGAAATCAATTGATGATATCAACGTAAAAGGAAAAAGAGTATTAGTAAGATGCGACTTTAACGTTCCTCTTGATGCAGACTTAAATATTACTGATGAGAATAGATTAGTTGCAGCTCTTCCTACAATCAAGAAATTAATTGCTGATGGAGGAAAAGTTATTCTTTGCTCTCATTTAGGAAAACCAAAGGGAGAACCAAAGCCAGAATTATCTTTAGCACCAGTTGCTAAAAGATTAACAGAATTATTAGGTCAGGAAGTAAAATTTGCTGCTGATGCTAATGTTGTTGGTGAAAATGCAAAGGCTGCAGTAGCTGCAATGAAAGATGGTGATGTTGTTCTTCTTGAGAACACACGTTATCGTGCAGAAGAAACAAAGAACGGCGAAGAATTCAGTAAAGAATTAGCAAGCCTTTGTGACGTATTTGTAAATGATGCATTTGGTACAGCTCATAGAGCACATTGTTCAAATGTTGGTGTTACAAAATTCGTTGATACAGCAGTTGTTGGATATTTGATGCAGAAAGAAATCGATTTCTTAGGAAATGCAGTAAACAATCCTAAAAGACCATTCGTAGCAATCCTTGGCGGAGCTAAAGTTTCTTCAAAGATTCCTGTAATCGAGAACCTTTTAAATAAAGTAGATACATTAATCATCGGTGGTGGTATGGCATATACATTTATGGCAGCACACGGTGAACCAGTTGGTAAATCTTTATTAGAGGAAGATTACAAACAGTATGCTCTTGATATGGAGAAGAAAGCTGAAGAAAAAGGTGTTAAATTACTTATCCCTATCGATACAGTAGTTGCAGATGATTTCTCAAATGATGCTAACTTCAAAGTAGTTGAAAGAGGTGGAATTCCTGATGATATGGAAGGTCTTGATATCGGACCTAAGACAAGAGAATTATTTGCAGATGCAATCAAAGGTGCTAAGACAGTTGTTTGGAACGGACCAATGGGCTGCTTCGAGATGCCTAACTTTGCAAATGGTACAATAGCAGTTGCAAAAGCATTAGCTGAATTAGAGGGTGCTACAACAATCATCGGTGGTGGTGATTCAGCAGCCGCAGTTAATAACTTAGGATTCGGCGACAAGATGACTCACATCTCTACAGGTGGTGGAGCTTCTCTTGAATTCCTTGAGGGTAAAGACCTTCCAGGTGTTGTTGCTGCAAACGACAAATAATTTATAAAAATTACACTACAGTTTTACTCTATGTAAGACTGTAGCAGATAAAATATTTATAAAGGAGATATATCCAAATGCGTAAAAAAATTATTGCAGGTAACTGGAAAATGAACAAAACTCCTAGTGAGGCAGTTGCTTTAATAAATGAATTAAAACCATTAGTAGCTAATGATGATGTTGATGTATTATTCTGCGTACCAGCAATCGACCTTGTACCAGCTGTAGAAGCAGCAAAAGGTTCAAACATCCAGATTGGTGCTGAGAATATGTATTTTGAAGAGAGTGGTGCTTATACAGGCGAAATCTCTCCAAATATGTTAACAGACATCGGTGTTAAATATGTTATCATCGGACATTCAGAAAGAAGAGAATACTTTGCTGAAACAGACGAAACAGTTAACAAGAAAGTTCTTAAAGCATTTGAACATGGAATTACACCTATCATCTGCTGTGGTGAAACATTAACACAGAGAAAACAGGGAATCTATCTTGACTGGATTCGCATGCAGATTAAAATTGCATTCCAGAATGTAACAGCAGATCAGGCTAAAACAGCAGTTATCGCTTACGAACCAATCTGGGCTATCGGAACAGGCGAAACAGCTACATCTGATCAGGCAGAAGAAGTTTGTGCAGCAATCAGAAATTGCATCGCAGAAGTATATGACGAAGCAACAGCAGAAGCTATCCGTATCCAGTACGGCGGTTCTGTTAATGCAGGAAATGCTGCAGAATTATTTGCTAAACCAGACATCGATGGTGGTTTAGTAGGTGGTGCTTCATTAAAACCAGATTTCGGTAAAATTGTCAACTATAATAAATAATTTTAATCAATATTTATCCGATTAAATATTAAATAAAGTATAGTATAATATCTATGGGCATTATTTCTTTCGTATATAGCTACTTTTCAATAGGCACTATACAATGATACGAGATAATGTCCATTTTTAATTGATTTAATAAAATATAATTAATTTAATATACAGATATTAAATATAAGGAGTAATTAAGTTATGAATAAACCAAACGAAAAAGTAAATAACAGAATTGAATGGATAGATGCCTGTAAAGGATTTGCAATAATTCTGGTTATATTAGGTCATATCGCAGACGGATATCTTGGTGCAAAAACTTTTCCTGCGAACAAAGGTGTGTTACAGGCTATTTATAATTGTATGTATGCATTTCATATGCCATTATTCTTTTTCTTAAGTGGTTTTCTATTCTGCAAGGCATATTGCATGAATACCAAAAATATCAAATCAAGATTTAGTAAACAATGTTTAAATATAGTATGGATATATTTAATATTTTCGGTAGTCCAATGGTGTTTTAAAATGTATTTTGCAGATTCTGTAAACAAATCATTTTCAGTAAGAGATTTAGAACTGATTCTTATTAAACCAATGAAGCCATACTGGTACTTATATGTATTATTTTTTTATTACATAATATATCATCTGTGTTATAAAAAAATAAGAACAGATATACTGGTAATAGCATCATTTATTATAGGAATAGTAGGTTCATTTATTACTGTTAAATTAATATTTCCGGTGTATGAATTAACTTATTATGCTGTATTTTTCGCACTTGGAATGTATTATGCTGATTCAGAAAAAGTCAGGGCTTTAACAGCCAAATTTTTCAATAAATATATATACTTATTGATATTAGTACTAATATCAATAAGCACCCTTGTCTACACCGCATATAATGGATTAGCCTCAAATTATCCTGTGAAATTCCTTACTGCATTTATCTGTACGGTAACTACAATATTGGTATTTGAGAACATTATTATGTTAGGACGGAATAAATTCTTTGAATTATGTGGTAGATATTCGTTAGAAATATATGTAATTCATTGTTTTATAACAGCAGGTAATCGTGTTATTTTACCTAAGTTTGGAATTACATATTTCGCTTTAGCATTCATAATCAACCTTATTATGGCAATTTTCATACCAATTCTCATATCATTAGTCCTTAAAAAGCTAAAATTATATAAAATCGTATATAAACCTGCAAGTTATCTTAAAATTAGAGAATAAAGGTAAAGAATAAACATAAATTGTCTTGATAAATTGTCTTGATAAATTTTTTAGCGAATGTTATAGTATGTATTGGTATAATTTAAGAATAAATTTCCAAAACTAAAATATATAAAAGGAGATACAATTATGAGTAAAAGACCTACAGTTTTAATGATACTTGATGGTTATGGATTAAATGACAAGACAGAAGGTAATGCTATAGCAAATGCAAAAACACCTGTCATGGATAAATTAATGAAAGAGTATCCATTTGTTAAAGGATATGCAAGTGGAATGGCAGTTGGATTACCTGATGGACAGATGGGCAACTCAGAAGTAGGACATCTTAATATGGGTGCAGGACGCATTGTATACCAGGAACTTACAAGAATTACTAAATCAATAGCTGATGGTGATTTCTTTGAAAATGAAGGCTTAATGGAAGCAATAAATAATGTAAAAGCTAATAACTCTGCACTTCATTTATTTGGATTATTATCAGATGGTGGTGTACACAGTCACAATACACATTTATACGGATTACTTGAATTAGCTAAGAGAAATGGTATCGATAAAGTATATGTACATGCATTCTTAGATGGACGTGATACAGCTCCTACATCTGGTAAAGAATTTATGACAGAATTATGTGATAAGATGAAAGAAATCGGTGTTGGTGAAGTTGCTTCAGTATCAGGACGTTATTATGCAATGGATAGAGATAACAACTGGGATAGAATTGAGAAAGCATATGATGCAATCGCTAATGGTAAGGGCGAGACATCTGAATGCCCTGTTAAAGCAATTGAAGATTCATATGCTAAGGAATTAACAGATGAATTTGTAATTCCTGTTGTTATTGAGAAAGATGGTAAACCTGTTGCGACAGTTAATGACAACGATTCTATCATATTCTTTAATTTCAGACCAGACAGAGCAAGAGAGATGACAAGAGCTTTCTGTATGGATGATTTCACTGGATTTAACAGAGGCAACAGAAAAAATGTTACATTTGTATGCTTTACAGAATATGATGTTACAATTCCTAATAAATCCATTGCATTTAAGAAAGTATCAATCACAAATACACTTGGTGAATATCTTGCAGCTAAAGGCTTAAAACAGGCAAGAATTGCAGAAACAGAGAAATATGCTCACGTTACATTCTTCTTTAATGGTGGTGTCGAAGAACCAAATGAGGGTGAGGACAGAATTCTTGTAGATTCACCTAAATACGTTCCAACATATGATAAGAAACCTAGAATGAGCGCTTATACAGTTTGTGATAAATTAAGTGAAGCAATTACAGGTGGTAAATATGATGTTATTATTTGTAACTTTGCAAACCCAGATATGGTTGGACATACAGGTGTTATGGAATCAGCAATAGAAGCTATCGAAGTAATAGATAAATGTGTAGGCGAAGTTGTTGAATTTATAAAACAGGTTGATGGACAGTTATTCATCTGTGCTGACCATGGTAATGCAGAACAGCTTATCGATTACGAAACAGGCGAGCCTTATACAGCACATACAACTAACCCTGTTCCATTTATCCTTGTAAATGCTGATCCTGTATACAAGTTAAGAGAAAATGGATGCCTTGCAGACATCGCTCCGACATTATTAGAGTTAATGGGATTAGAACAGCCTGCTGAAATGACAGGTAAATCATTACTTATTAAATAACATATTAAATAATCAGACAAAAAATATATTGCACATAAATATTTGTTATGTTAGTATGATAACGTTACATATATTTATGTGCATATTATTTTATAGAAAGGCAATTCATTTGAATTGAAACAGTTGGTAAAGTAAGATGATTATTAGATTTATTCAGGGCTTTTGTATGGCATTAGCCGATAGTGTACCAGGTGTAAGCGGTGGTACAATCGCATTTTTACTTGGCTTTTATGACAAATTTATTGGTTCTTTAAATGATATCATAAGCGGAACTAAAGAAGAGAAGAAGGAATCTGTTAAATTCCTTTTGAAAATTGGTATAGGCTGGATTGTTGGTATGGCACTTGCTATATTATTCATAACAGCAGTTTTCGAAAGTCATATATATCAGATAAGTTCACTATTTATTGGTTTTATTATTTTTGCAATTCCAATTATCGTTAAAGAAGAAAAAGAGTGTTTGAAAGGTAAATATTTTCCTATAATATTTGAAATTCTCGGTATAATTTTTGTATGCGCCATATCATATTTCTCTGGAACAACACTTTTCTCAGATGGTGTTAATCTGGCTGCCGGTAAATTCAATGCAGGCGTCGGTATAATGTTATTCATTGCCGGAGTAGTTGCAATTTCAGCAATGGTACTCCCTGGTATATCAGGTTCAACAGTCCTTATGATTTTTGGACTCTATGTACCGATAACCACAGCAATTAAAGATGTTTTACATTTGAAATTTGAATATGTACCTGCACTTGTAATATTTGGTATTGGTGTAATAGTAGGAGCTTTAGCAGTTGTTAAACTTATAAAGAAACTATTAGAATTCTTCCGTGCACATATAGTTCATTTTATAATTGGTATGATGATTGGTTCAATATATTCGATTGCAATGGGACCAACAACCTTAAGAGATTCAGCGGGCAATCTTAAGAATCTTAAAATGCTTAATTTCTCGTCATTTAGCATTATATACTTCATAATAGGTGGCGTAATTATCTTAGGCTTACAATTCTTAAAAGTTGCTATTGAATCAAAAGAGGCATAAGCTATATAAAAAAGTCGTAATATTAATGTTTTATTTCTTAGAAATGAGTTATAGCAATAACGTTTGATAGCTGGAATTAGTACTCAAACATTATTACTCTAAGAGACAAATATTAATGTTACGACTTTTTAAATTTTTATTTTGTATTTAAATATATTTATAATTAAGTATATTTGTAATTAATGTATAAGAGCATTTATTTTGATTTTCTTATTTTTTTAAGAAATTTATGCTTACTATTTTCGATAAATACTTCAAAATATGAATTTATTTCTGCACCTATAAACAGAAGATACATACAGAAATATACCCACAACATCAATAATACGATAGTTGTAAGACTTCCATAAGTATATGAAAAATCACTGAATTTATCAATATATACCGAAAACGCATATGAGAATACAATCCAGCTTAATGCTGCAATAACTGCACCCGGTATAAGACTGATGAATGAGTTGTTAGAACGTCTTACTAACTTATATACAACTAAAAAGAACAATGTAAGCAGACACAATGCCAATAGGAATTTCTGCTTAATAAATATTGAAATAAAATCTGCTGCTGTAGGAAAATCTGCCTTTAATGCATAATATATCTGATTACTAAAAACTAATAATAATAATGTAAGTATAATTGCAGTAACAAAAATGACCGTATATATCGCTGAAATAAATCTTAAAACAAAATAATTTCTGCTTTCATTAACATGATATACAGCCTGTAATCCTCTTACAATTGCTAAAACACCTTTTGCAGCCGACCATATCGCAACAAGAACGGATACTGATAAAATTGCTCCATTACTTTTAGCAAACAATTCTTCAAGAATTGTTGTAACGAGTGGCTCAAACGGAACAGGTGTCACATTAATAACTGTATCTAACAGCATTGTCTGACTGATTGGCAGATATTTAATAAGTGTAAGTAAAAGCGACAGAAATGGAACTATCGACATTATAAGGAAGAATGCCGCCTGTGCTGAGAACGCACTTATATGGTCATCTTTAAGCCTGTTTGTAAAACCTTTTATTATAAAATAAATTTCGGATATCAATTCATAACGTCCTCCGTTTCAAAAATATCACAATTAAAAGAACACAATCAGCTTAGTTTTCTGATATAGTGTTCCTATTAATGGCAAAATATATGTTAGATTTTAACATGAAAATGTTCCCAAGTAAAGAAAAAGAACTTCCAATGAAATACAAGTCTTAAAATCATTGAAAAAAAGACATTTATATGAGATAATTAGGATATGAGTTTAGAGAAATCTCAGAATGGAGGAATTATATGTATAACGATTTATATAAAATAATGAATTGGCCACTTATTGAGGGAATAGAATATACAGATATTGATAACCCTCATACATTATTAGGTCCACATATGACCGACAAAGGGCTGCTGATTCAGACATTCATTCCTGAAGCAGATGATGTTAAGGTTAAGTACTCTAATAAAGTTATTGATATGTGTAAGATGGATGATGCAGGATTCTATGCTATATTTATTGATTCTAAGAAAGTTATAGATAATTATAAATTTGTAATTACTAAAGATGGCAATACTTATGAGACATACGATTCTTATGCTTTTGAAATCGGAACTGATTTAAAAGAGTTAAAAAAATTTAATGCAGGAATTCATTATGATGCCTACGATTATATGGGTTCTAAGAAATGTATAATAAATAAAACAGAAGGAATAAGATTCCGAGTATGGGCTCCTGAAGCAATACGAGTTAGTGTTGTAGGCGAGTTTAACAACTGGGATGGAAGAATTCACCAGATGTCGCGAATAAAGGACACAGGTATTTTTGAAATCTTTATTCCTGAACTTAAAGAGGGACAACTTTATAAATATGAGATAAAGAAGAAAGGAAATGAAAATATTCTTAAAGCAGATCCATTTACATATGAGATGGAAGAAAATGGTGGTTCTGCAAGTGTTATAAAAGATATAAATGGATTTAAATGGACAGATGATATATGGCTTAAATCAAGAGATAAATTCGAATTAACTAATTCACCTTTATCTATTTACCAGATGTCTGTTGGTAATTTTTCAAAGGATATCGATGGTAATGTAAATTATAAAGAACTTGCTAAAGACGTTGCAGATTATGTCCTTAGACTTGGATATACACACGTTGAACTTATGCCTTTAGCAGAATATTATAATGATGCATTTAAACCTGATTTTATCTATGCACCAACTAACAGATATGGTAAATGTGAAGATTTAATGGCATTTGTAGATTATTTACACTCTAAAAATATCGGTGTTATAATCGATTTAGCAATTAACCAGTTTAGTTCTGAAGAACAGGGAATAGCTGCCTTTGACGGAACATCACTTTTTGAACATGCTAATCCTAAAAGAGGCTACAACTATAAGAACAAGGCTAATTTATATAACTATGGCAGACCGGAGGTAACAAGTTATCTTATTGCCAATGCATTTATGCAGATTAATAAATATCATTTTGATGGAATTAAATTAGTAAATGTTGCTTCAATATTATATTTAGATTATGATAAACAGCCTGGCGAATGGGAGCCTAATATATATGGCGGTGTTGAGAATTTAGAAGGAATCGAATTCATTAAGCATTTTAACTCAATTATCCATAAACTTCATAAGGGAATCATCACAATTGCTGATGATACATCGGGTTATCCTGAGTTAACAGGTGAAGTAAGTGAAACATGTCTCGGTTTTGATTTAAAACTTAATACTGAATGGAGAAAAGATTTCTTAAATTATATAAGTATTCCTGCTTATATGCGTGAGAAGAGTTATAACGATTTATCTCTCAGTATGGTATATCAATATAGTGATAATTACATTGTCGGCTATCCAGAGGCAGAATTCATCAATGGCAATCCATCATTACTTGGCAGAATGACTGGTGATACTGAAGAGAGAAAATTTGACAATATGAAATTAACTCTTGCATACGAATATGTACACCCTGGCAAGAAAGTCTTATTTATGGGGCAGGATATGGCTCAATATGCTGAGTGGCTTCCAGGCAGCACATTAGATATGAGTATCTTAAAAGTTGATAAACATAAGAATATTAATGCAATGGTTAAGGACTTAAATGAACTTTATAAATCTGAGAAAGCATTATTTGAGTATGACAATAATCCAGATGGTTTTGAATGGATTAATAATATCTCTGCACGTGAAAGTATTCTTACATTCTTAAGAAAAGGCGCAGACGAGAATGATATATTGTTAGTTGCATGTAACTTTGATGCAGTAGACAGAGAAGAATATAAAATTGGTGTACCAAAGAAGGGTAAATACAAAGAGATATTTAACAGTAATAATAAGAATTATGGTGGAAATGGTTTCGTTAATTCACGACTTAAACAATCTAAAACTGATGAATGCGACGGAAGAGAAGAATCTATTAGAGTTAATCTCCCTGCTTTAAGTATTTCTATCTTTAAATTCTCAAAAGTGGATGAAAAATTAACAGATAACAAAGCTGCTAAAGCAAATGTTTCAGCTAAAAAAACTGCTGCTGCTAAGAAAACTGCTGCTGCTAAAAAGCCTACCGCTAAGAAAGCTACAGAAACTAAGAAAGCTACAGAAACTAAGAAAGCTACAGAAACTAAGAAAGCTACAACTGTTAAAAAGGTAGCTGAATCTAAAAAAACCACAAAAACAGAAGATGCTACATTTAGCAAAACTTTAAAAGCAGAAGCTAAAACAGTAGCAGAATCAGAAGTGAAAGCTCCTGCTAAGTCTACAGCTAAGACAACTTCTAATCCAGAAGTGAAAGCTCCTGCTAAGTCTACAGCTAAAGCAACCACTAAGACAACTGCAAAAACTTCAAAAACGACTTCAAAATAATAAAACTAACGAGGTGATTTTTAATGAGCTTTTTATTAGAGGCTGCAACTACTGAAACTACAGATATGGCGTTACAGAATCCTGAAGAAACAATAAAAAAAGCAAGTGCATTAATTGAACAATTAAAAAACCTGGTTCCATCATTAATTAAATTTGGAATTAATGTTATAATAGCACTTATTATATTCTGGATAGGTAAAGTATTAATTAATATTGTTCTTAAGATATGCAAAAGATTTTTCGAAAGAACCAAGATGGAAGTTAGTGTAAGTAAATTTCTAAATTCCTTAATAAAAGTCGGATTATACATTGTCCTTATAAGTGTCCTTCTAGAAACTGTAGGAATTAAGACCACATCCTTTGTTGCAGTATTAGGAACAGCCAGCCTTGCTATCGGCT
Organism: Eubacteriaceae bacterium; assembly: GCA_902362455.1. Classification (GTDB taxonomy): domain Bacteria; phylum Bacillota; class Clostridia; order Lachnospirales; family Lachnospiraceae; genus Bovifimicola; species Bovifimicola ammoniilytica. The sequence continues at coordinate 359,580 of CABIWJ010000004.1, read as the reverse complement.
TATCCATTCAGGGCAGTCTTTCGAACTTTGCAGGCGGCGTATTAATTCTTATACTTAAACCTTTCGCAGTTGGTGACTATATTATAGAATCAGGAAACGGAAAAGAAGGAACTGTATATAAAATTGATTTATTTTATACAACATTAATTACTCCTGATAATAAAAAGACAGTTATTCCTAATGGAAATCTTTCAAATACAAGTCTTACTAATGTTACAGCATTTGATACCAGAAGAGTCGATTTCGAAATTGGAATAAGCTATGATTCAGACATAAAAAAAGCAAAAGAAATACTTGAAGAAACAGCTAAGAAGAATGATTTAGTAATTAAAGATAAAGAAATCTTCTCTTATGTATCTAATCTTGAGGCAAGTCAGATAACATTAGGATTAAGAGTATGGACTAAAACTTCTGATTACTGGACAGTTAAATTCGATTTAACAGAAACAATTAAAAATGAACTAGATGCTAATAACATTGAGATTCCATTTAACCAGTTAGTTGTTCATGTAGAAGATTCTAATGCAGATACAAAATAACATCTAATGTAAAATAATAACTAATATAAAACAAGATACAACAAAATAAATGTTTTACCATTTAAAAATACCCTTAATAAATATAAAACGTATATTTATTAAGGGTATTTTATTGTTAGAATTATCTTAAATCATATATTTATATATTATTTTACTCAAACTTCGTACATACATATTGTAACAAATATTCATCCGTTAAAATAAATTTGACAGATATAAATATATAATAAATATGAAAATAAATATAAGCTAGTCTACTGTTCAGAAGCTAAGTAATTCTTATAGATTGCTATTACTTTATCCATAGCTTCCTTTCCAGGGGCACCGATAGTTGTTCGTTTCTCAACACAGGTCTTAAGACTGATTGCTTCATATATATCCTCCTCAAATACAGGGCTGATTGCTTTAAACTCATCAATTGTCATATCATCTAAGGCAATATTCTTATCAATACAGAAAAGAACGAGCTGGCCTACGATACCATGGGCATCTCTGAATGGTACACCATGATTAACTAGGTAATCCGCTGCATCAGTAGCATTAGTAAAGCCATTCTTAGCACTTGCTTCCATAACATCTTTATTAAATTTAATTGTATCAATCATTCCAGTAAACAGGCTTATACAACCTTTTACAGTATCAATTGCATCAAATGAAAGCTCTTTATCCTCCTGCATATCTTTATTGTATGCAAGTGAAATTCCTTTCATTGTTGTAAGAAGTGAAATTAAAGCACCATATACACGGCCTGTTTTACCACGTACTAATTCAGCAATATCGGGGTTCTTCTTCTGAGGCATAATACTGCTGCCTGTACTATAAGAATCATCAATTTCTACGAATCTGTATTCGTTAGAATTCCATATAATTATTTCTTCACAGAATCTGCTTAAATGCATCATGATAGTTGATAAAGCACTTAATAATTCAATAAGATAATCTCTGTCAGCTACAGAGTCCATACTATTAAGGGTAGGTCCATAGAAATCAAGTAATTTAGCAGAATATTCTCTGTCTAAAGGATAAGTAGTACCTGCTAAGGCACCTGACCCCAGAGGACAATAATTCATACGTTCATATATATCGTGTAAACGGCCTCTGTCTCTTTTAAACATTTCAAAATATGCTCCGAAATGATGTGCAAGAGTAATAGGTTGTGCTTTCTGTAAATGTGTAAAGCCAGGCATATATGTTTCAGTATTTTCTTCCATAACTTTAAGTAAAGATGAAAGAAGAGTTTTCAAAAGTCCGTCTATTTCAACGATTTCATCTCTTGTATATAATTTCATATCTAAAGCAACCTGGTCATTACGGCTTCTTCCTGTATGAAGTCTTTTGCCGGCTTCACCTACACGCTCAATCAATGTCTGTTCAACAAAGCTATGTATATCTTCAGAAGTAGTAGATATCTCTAATGTGCCGTTTTCTATATCATTTAGGATTCCATTTAATCCATTAACAATTGTCTCTTTATCCTCATTTGTAAGGATTCCCTGTTTAGCAAGCATAGTTACGTGTGCAATGCTGCCACGAATATCCTGTTTATAAAATTTCTGATCAAAAGAAATTGATGCATTAAAGTTATGTACTAGTTGGTTTGTTTCCTTAGTGAAACGTCCGCCCCATAATTTCATGTAAAATTCCTGCCTTTCTATATATAAATAATAATAGTCAAAAACTACCGCAAAACATTATATCATACATTTTTAACCTTGTGTGTAAATTTGTTATAATTAAAAGCATTTTGTAAATAATAACATATATAAAATCTGATTTTATAAAATTTAGCTGTGAAATGGAGAAATTATGATAATAACAGAGACCACAACCTGCCTTAATCTTTGTGAAATATGCAGATTTCCGGATATAGAGACCGTTATAGGCAAAATAAAAGATAATTATTCAATAAGCCGGATCTATATTGGTTCGTATTTCTGTGGTAATTATTTTCAGAAATGTAACTATGATGAATTAATAAATATGTTAACTGAAGCTTTTACCCCCAATATAAACATAACACTTGTAATTCCTGTACCTACTGAAAGAAATCTCAAAGATATAAAAACTTCTGTAATTAATATTCTTAATAAATACAGTAATAACATTGACGAAATAACGGTTAATGATTATGGAATGTTAGAATATATGTACGAATTTCTAAATACTAATCCGCAATTAGAATTAAATATAAATATGGGAAGAATTTTCTTTAAGGATTACAGGGATCCCAGATATGACGAATACTTTAATTCAGATCATACACCCAAATATAACACCCATTATCTGCGAAAAACAATCAAGAAATATAATATTAAATCAATTGAAGCAGATGTAACGCATAAATCATTTATACTGCCTGATATAGAGGGAATTATAGTCGGTATCCATACACCCTACACGTATATGACTACCGGTAAAATATGTGAATATGCCTCACAATTTAAGGAAATAACTAAGAAATTCAGGCCCTCAGTTCCCTGCAATACCGAATGTAATAATGTCTATATTAAATACAATATGAATGATAACAGGAAATGGATAAGAATAGGTAAGACCATTTTTTTTGAAAATAATTGCTTCAAATTATCGAATATAAACATAGATTCTAAAAAAAGATTAATATATTTTCCACTTAACGAAATAATAGGAAAGGTATGTAATTAAAGATGAATATTTTAGTTCCACTTAATAACATTGAATTTTTAAAAGATTATATTAATGCAGGTGCAGGTGAATTCTATATGGGATTCCATGATGAAGAATGGAATAAAAACTTTGGAAATTATTCAGATATTAATCGAATGTCGGGCTATGGCAAAAGAGCAAACTGTCTGTCAATTTATGAGATTCCTAAAGTAATTAATCTTGTAAAAGAAAATGATGCTGATATATTTATAACATTTAATTCAGCATCATATTCTGATGATGAATTAGAATTCATAAGGAAATATTTTAAAATTATATCAGGGACTAAAGCAAATGGCATTATACTTTCTAATCCTGATGTAATGAGTATAGCTAAAGAAGAGGGACTACCTATTGTAATAAGTACCATTGCAGGTGCCTACAATTCAGATATTGTACAGTTCTATAAGAAAGAGGGTGCTAAAAGAATAATTCTTCCGAGAGATTTAAGTATGGAGGAAATAGATACTATTATTAATATTGACAGAAATATGGAATATGAAGTATTTATTATGAGAAACGGCTGCAAATTTTCTGACTCTAACTGTCTTGGTTTCCATAGGACGGAAATGTGTTCGATATGTGCTGATCTTGACAAATGCAATAACGAAATTAATATATTTGATGATAATTTCAAGAGCAGAAGCAGTATGGAATGTACAGATAATCTGTTAAGAGATGAATTTCATTACTTCTCTTGCGGAATGTGTGCTATATATGATTTCATAAGGATGAATATTAATGCCGGAAAAGTTGTTGGCAGAAGCGATGAATGTAGTTCAATATGCGAAGATATAAAGCTTATAAGAAAGAATATCGAGATTGCCTCACAATGTAATTCAAGAGAAGAATATTTAGATAAAATGATTTTTCCTGAGAATAGAAGCATAATGTGTACAAACGGAATGTCCTGTTACTATCCTGAAATTCGATTTTGAGAAATGTATAAGGTTTTATACTAAATATACGAATAGATATTTATATACTATATCTATACTATCTGTTAATTAATTTATTTCATTGTTTAGAAGTGTTAAATAAAAGATGTCCGTCTATGATACACACGATTAAGGAATATTAAAGTGTGTACATAGGCGGACATTATTATTTATTATTTTGTAAGTAACATCATAATCTTATTACTACGTTCAATAAATTTAGTCATTTCATCCGGCGAAAGTTGTTTATGGCTTATTAATGCAAGGTCATATAACTGCTCACAAATCATATTAGTATTTTCATCATCTTTATGATTAAGAACATATTTAACAAGATTGTTGTTAGCGTTAAGAACTAAAGTTACATTTGTTCCAAACATTGATGGATCCATTCCACTCATTCCGTACATCTTCATCATATCCTGCATACGTCTGCTTTCTTCTGAAAGAGTAACCATTGAGGAAATATTCTCATCTTTTAATTTTTCAACTTTAACATCTAAGTTCTCATTATTAAGAGCCTTTTTAAATATTTCTGTAAGAGTATCAGTAGTAGTCTTGAATTCTTCATCATCTTCTTTAGTTTCTTCCTTGAAAGAATCATTTAAGTCGGAGTCAATTCTTAAGAATTTAACGCCCTCATTCTTCTGCTCAAGATGAGTAATAAATGGTTCATCTATGTTATGGTTAAGTATTACAGCATCAATACCCTCTTTTCTAAACATATTGATATACTGGCTTTGCTGTATTTCATCAGTTACGTAGAAAATTGTATTTTTATGTTTTTCTTCATTTTCTTTGAGACATTCTGGAAGTGTAAGATATTTTTTATCAATATTCTTAAATAAGATATAATCATTCATCTTTTCACAGAATTTCTCATCTTTTAAGCAGCCGAATTTAATAAATGGTCCGATATCGTCCCAGTATTTTTCATAAGATTCTTTATCAGTTTTGCACATTCCTGAAAGTTTATCAGCAACTTTCTTAGTGATATAATCAGATATTTTCTTAACGAAACCATCGTTTTGTAATGCACTTCTTGATACATTTAATGGTAAATCAGGACAATCAATTACACCTTTAAGAAGCATTAAGAATTCTGGAATTACTTCCTTAATATTATCAGCTATAAATACCTGATTGTTATATAATTTAATTGTTCCTTCAATAGTATCATATTGTGTATTAAGTTTAGGGAAATATAATATACCTTTAAGGTTAAATGGATAATCCATATTCAGATGAATCCAGAATAAAGGTTCCTTATAATCATTGAATACTTTTCTGTAGAATTCTTTATAATCATCTTCACTGCATTCATTAGGATGTTTTGTCCAAAGAGGATTAGTATCATTAAGTGCTACAGGACGACGAAGAATCTTAGCCTTCTCTTTAGCAGGGGATACCTCTTTAACTTCCTTTGTACCATCTTCATTTTCAACTTCTTCGGTTTTAGCTTCTTCAACGATATTCTCTATGACTGTATCTTTGTCTGTAACTTCGCTTGCATCAATAGTATCGTACTGTGGTTCAGCATTAGGATTCTCAAGATAAATTTCGATTGGCATAAATGAACAGTATTTAGTAATAACTTCTCTTGCACGATATTCATTAGCAAATTCTAAGCTGTCTTCGTTAAGATAAAGAGTAATAGTAGTACCACGTTCTGCTTTATCGCCTTCTGACATATCGAATTCCGTACCACCGTCACATTCCCAATGAACAGGTTTAGCATCAGCTTTATAAGAAAGTGTATCAATAGTAACTTTATCAGCTACCATAAATGCTGAATAGAAACCTAATCCGAAATGTCCAATTATCTGGTCATCATTTGTCTTATCCTTGTATTGGGCTAAAAATGCTTCGGCACCTGAAAATGCGATCTGGTTAATATATTCATTAACCTCATCATAAGTCATACCAATACCATTATCTATAAATGTAAGAGTTTTGTCTTCTGAATTGGCAATAACCTTGATTTTAAATTCATTATTATCAGGGATTGTATATTCACCCATCATATCTAATTTTTTGACTTTGGTAATGGCATCACAACCATTTGATATTAATTCCCTAAAGAATATATCGTGGTCAGAATATAACCATTTCTTTATAATAGGGAATATATTTTCGCTGTTAATTGAAAGACTTCCATGTGTATTTGACATTTTAAATTACCTCCTGTATCCATAAGTATTTATTAATTAAACCTAATTCTAATACTGTAATAATCAAATGTCAAGAAAAAATTAGCACTCATTAACTTAGAGTGCTAATAAATTTAGAAATATACAAGTCAAATGCTTTCTCAAGCGATTTATCAATAGTAAATATATTAAGTGAAGTGCCCGTTGTATATGATAAAACACCCTTATCATACTTAATATTCAGAAATAAGTTAGCAATATTTTCTTTAGTTAACAAAATATCATTATCATGTAAAAGCTTTTCTATCATCATTTCCGGCAGGCTGAAAATAATCTTAAAATAAAGAGGTGTTTTCTTACCTTTTATAATGTCGAAGCAAAATGGTTTGAGTTTCGCCCAGCTTGATAGAAGAGGTGAATTAATATCTTCAAATTCTTCATTAGTATAGAAATCTTTATTAATATGCCCGTCAATATGAAATGTATTATATGTGACAATTGTTACATCTGTAACAAGAAATTTATCAAAAGAATCTTTAATAAGTAATGTGGACATAAAATTTTTAACATCATTTATATTTTCTGCAATCATATGTTTCTCCCAAATCGTATTTGATAATGATAGTATATCACGATATTTAACAAATGTAACTATAAAACTAATCGTAGAATTATAAATCATAGAATTATAAATGTTTAGTGATTTACTCCTACCAATCATCATAAATTCATTCAAAAAATTCATACCACAATTTCTTCAAAAATCTTTAAAATTCAAAAGGTATACTTGAAAAAACAAGCCTGATTTTATATAATTTAAACAGTTTTTTATTTTTGTTATATTAAATATTAAGAAGATATTGGAACCTGAGTTATCAAGACGGCAGGGTTAGTCCCTGTAAAGACTATAAATATTTTATACACTTTAATCATATAAGACAATAAGCCAAAAAATTATAAGAAGCAGAAATTAGGAAGATGAATTAAATGGAATATATATACCCGGATTATTATAAAGAATTTAATTGTATAGCGGATAAATGCGAGGCTACATGTTGTGCACAATGGATAATTGTGCCTGATGATAAATCTCTTAGAAAATATAAAAATTTCAAGGGGGATTTTTCTGCCAGACTTCAAAACTCAATTGATTATGAGAATAAAGAAATCAGAAGCTATAAAAAAGCATGTGTATTCTTAAATGAAGATAATTTATGCGATTTATATATAGAGGCAGGTAAGAATATGCTTTGCAAGACCTGTAGAAGATATCCAAGACATTATGAAGAATTTGAAAATATCAGAGAGGTTACATTATCCGTATCCTGTCCTGAAGTTGCAAGAATTCTGCTTAATAAAAAAGATAAAGTATTCTTCAAAAGCCATATTCAAACGAGTAAGAAAGAAGAATACGAGTACTTTGACTATATTCTATTTACAAAGTTTCAGGAGACAAGAGAACTCTTTTATAAGATACTACAAAACAGAAATCTATCGTTTTCCATGAGATTATCATACATCCTGGCAATGAGTCATGACCTTAACAATCATGGATTATATGAATGGGATGAATTAATTGATAAATTTAGCAATGAAGAATTTATTAATAAAATAGCTAAGAAGTTTATAAATTATAAACTTACTTATATAGATAAATATAAAAACCAATCATTAGATAAATATGTGGATTATAATAATAATTGTATAAATCACTCTAAGAACAGGAAAATAGCTATAATAAATTTTAAATCAGAAAAAGTATGCTGCTTAGATGAAATAATAAAAACTCTATACATTAATTATATTGAGGATTTATCCGAAATGGAGCATTTGAAACAATCGTGGCAGGATACTCTTGATAAGGCACTTATAACAATTAATTCAATTGACAATATCTATGATGAATATAAACAATTTTCAGAATATATGAAAGACAGGGAATACGAATACGAACAATTAATTATATATTTTCTGTCAACCTATTATCTTGGAGCTGTGTATTCTAACAGAGCCTACGATATGGTTAGATTCTCAGCCGCTAATCTGCTAATGATTAAAATACTTGGCTTTACAAAATGGTTTCAAAATGGCAGAAGTTTCACAAAAAACGAGCAGATTAAATTAGTATACAACTATTCAAGGGAAATTGAACATTCAGATAATAACCTCAATAAATTTGAAGAAAATATCCACAGTAAAGTATGGTATAACCTATACAATATGCTGCTTATAAGTACGCAGGATATATAAATTATCCAGACTTCGCTCTTTCATAAAACTTAAATTATCTGTGTTAAGTAAATTTGCATATATAAATATCAAAACTTTTGTAAGAATTGCTAATTTGTAGATATATTTTTCGGCTCTTTTGATTATTTGAGTTCATTCAATGCCATACACTTAAACCGATGTGTCCGTCTATGCCACACACTTGATTTATGACGTATCGTGTGCAAGTTATATGCCGTCAGATGCAAAAGGTCGGTGCAGTAAATCACCGTTCAAGCGAAGCGCGTTTGATTAACTGCACCGTAACAGGCTTTGCAGATGACGGCATTTACTTGCACTAGATAAAGGAATTATGAAAGTGTGTGTCATAGACTGACATCTCGGCTTAAGTGTATGTCTGTTGAATGTACACAAAATTGGAGCCGAAAAAAGATATCTTACAAATTTACGCAATTCTTACAAGGTGTTTCGATATTTATATATGTCAAATTCACTATAACAGATTAATTAATCTACATATGAAAGAGCGAAGTCTGAGTAATTTATTAAAAAAGTACTTGAAAATATTTCACCTATCGTGTAGGATTAGTTATAGATACATGACTGACGGAAATGCATATTTATTGCAGGTAGAATTAACTACAGGAAATGTATCTGGCTATTTTGGTCGACCGTCTGGGCAATTTTTATAATTGTTCAGGCTTTTTTGTTATTATATACATATTTGGATATAATTTTTAGATTATTATGTGTGATTATGGTATCAAAATAGCATTTCAAAGGAATTCTATTATCAGACAAAACATTTGCAAGGAGGATTATCAGAATGGAGTCAATCTCAATTGAAAAAGAACTTAAAGAAAACTCATATCCTGGAAGAGGTATCATTATCGGAAAAAGTCCTAATGGAAAATATGCAGTAACAGCATACTTTATTATGGGACGAAGTGAAAACAGCCGAAACAGAGTTTTTGTAGAAGATGGAGAGGGTATCAGAACACAGGCATTTGATCCATCTAAATTAAGTGATCCAAGCTTAATTATCTATGCACCTGTAAGAGTATTAGGAAATAAGACAATTGTAACAAATGGTGACCAGACTGACACAATCTATGAATTAATGGATAAACAGCAGACATTCGAGCAGTCACTTAGAACAAGAGAATTTGAGCCTGATGCTCCAAACTATACACCAAGAATTTCAGGTATTATGCACGTTGAAAATGGTGAATATAATTATGCAATGTCAATTCTTAAGAGCAACAATGGTAATCCTGATGCATGTAACAGATATACATTTGCTTATACTAATCCTGTATCAGGTGAGGGACATTTCATTCACACATATAAATGCGATGGTAATCCATTACCAAGTTTCGAAGGCGAACCAAAATTAGTTGCAATTAAGGATGATATGAATGAATTTGCAAATGATTTATGGACATCTTTAAATGAAGATAATAAAGTATCTTTATTTGTTAGATATATAGATATTGAAACAGGTAAATACGAAAGTGTTATTATAAATAAGAACAAATAAAGAAGAAAGGTATGGTTTAAAAAATGAAAGAACTCGAATTAAAATATGGTTGTAACCCAAACCAGAAACCATCAAGAATATATATGAACGAAGGCGAACTTCCTATCGAAGTTTTAAGTGGCAAACCTGGTTATATTAATTTTCTTGACGCATTTAATGGCTGGCAGTTAGTAAGTGAACTTAAGAAAGCTACAGGAATAGCAGCAGCTACATCATTTAAGCATGTTTCTCCAGCAGGTGCAGCAATAGGACTTCCTTTAAGTGAAGTTGAAAGAAAAATCTACTGGGTGGATGATCTTGATGTTGAATTCACTCCACTTGCAAATGCATACGCAAGAGCAAGAGGTGCTGACAGAATGTCATCATTTGGTGATTTCATCGCACTTTCAGATGTATGTGATGTTGCAACAGCATTACTTATAAAGAGAGAAGTTTCAGATGGTGTTATTGCTCCAGGATATGAACCTGAAGCTTTAGAAATTCTAAAGGAAAAGAAAAAAGGTAATTATAACGTAATTAAAATCGATCCTGAATACAAACCAAATCCAATCGAACACAAAGAAGTATTCGGTGTTATATTTGAGCAGGGAAGAAACGAACTTGTAATAGATGATGATTTTCTTGGAAATATCGTTACAGATAATAAAGAGATTCCTGAATCAGCTAAAATTGATTTAATTATCTCATTAATTACATTAAAATATACACAGTCTAATTCAGTATGCTATGCAAAAGGTGGACAGGCTATAGGAATTGGTGCTGGTCAGCAATCAAGAATACATTGTACGAGACTTGCAGGCTCTAAGGCTGATAACTGGTTCTTACGTCAGTCTCCAAAGGTTCTTGAATTACCTTTTATCGACGGTATAAGGCGTGCTGACAGAGATAATGCAATCGATTTATACATCGGTGAAGATTATATGGATGTACTCGCTGATGGCGAATGGGAGAAAATCTTCAAAACTAAACCTGAAGTATTTACAAGAGAAGAGAAAAGAGCATGGCTTGATAAAATGCAGGACGTAGCACTTGGTTCTGATGCATTCTTCCCATTTGGAGATAATATTGAAAGAGCACATAAGAGTGGTGTTAAATATGTAGCTCAACCTGGTGGTTCAATTCGTGATGATAATGTAATTGATACATGCAATAAATATAATATGGCAATGTGCTTCACAGGACTTAGATTATTCCATCACTAATATAAAACATTTAAAAAGTTATTATGTATGTGCAAAGTTTGAGTTAATAACAAGTAAATAATACAAGTAGAAACATTTGCTTATCATTAAAGGATATTAAAATTCTGTTTATAGGTTTTAGTATCCTTTTTTACTTACCAGGAAATTTCGTTGAAATTGTTCTGGTAAGTAAAAAACGCTCCGCGAGGATTGCACTGCGTCGGAACAGAAAATGTTGCTATAGCAACCCGCCGCAGGCGGAGAATGTCGCAAGCGACATTCTTTATTCTTATATTTTATCTGATAAAATGTTGTAAAAATGGCATAGAATATAGCGAAAGATAAACTATTTTTTCCATTTATAAAATTTTTCAAAAAAAGTTCTTGCATTTTTATGAAGTTGGTGTTATATATGTAATAGAACAACAGGGCAGAGATGAATCTTATCAATTAGATTTGTTTTGAATCAAGAATCTGTTATGTTCTGTCAGGTTCTTACAAAATGTAATATTTTTTGATACCTGATAAATTCATTATAGAAGGGAGATAATCTTATGAACATTAGTAAATTTACTCAGAAATCAATCGAAGCAGTACAAGGCTGTGAGAAAATTGCATATGAATTCGGTAATCAGGAAATCGACCAGGAACATTTACTTTATAGTCTGTTAATATCTGAAGACAGCCTTATTCTTAAATTGATTGAAAAAATGGATATAAATAAAGATTACTTTGTTAATCGAGTTAAGGAAGCTCTTGAGAAAAAAGTTAAAGTTCAAGGTGGAGATTTACGAATCAGTAATGATTTAAATAAGGTATTAATAAGTGCTGAAGATGATGCTAAGGCAATGGGAGATGAATACATTTCCGTTGAACATTTGTTCTTAAGCCTTATAAGATATCAGAATAAAGGAATTAAAGAAATTTTTAAGGAATTTGGAATTAATAAAGAACGATTTCTTCAGGCTTTAGCTACTGTAAGAGGTAATCAGAGAGTTACTTCTGATAACCCGGAAGCTACTTATGATACTCTTAGTAAATATGCTACTGATTTAGTAGAGCGTGCAAGAGAGCAGAAATTAGATCCTGTTATCGGTAGAGATAATGAAATTCGAAATGTTATTAGAATTTTATCAAGAAAGACTAAAAATAACCCTGTACTTATCGGTGAACCAGGTGTCGGTAAAACAGCAGCAGTAGAGGGACTTGCACAAAGAATTGTCAGAGGCGATGTACCTCAGGGCTTAAAGGATAAGAAAGTATTTGCTCTTGATATGGGTGCATTAGTTGCAGGTGCGAAATACAGAGGTGAATTTGAAGAAAGACTTAAAGCTGTATTAAATGAAGTTAAGAACAGCGAGGGACAGATTATCCTGTTTATTGATGAACTGCATACAATTGTTGGTGCTGGTAAATCAGATGGTGCTATGGATGCAGGCAATATGTTAAAACCAATGCTTGCCAGAGGTGAACTTCATTGTATAGGTGCAACAACACTTGATGAGTATAGAAAATATATTGAAAAAGATCCTGCACTTGAAAGACGTTTCCAGCCTGTTATGGTTGATGAGCCATCAGTTGAAGATACTATTTCAATATTAAGAGGTCTTAAAGAAAGATATGAAGTATATCATGGTGTTAAGATTACTGACTCAGCATTAGTAAGTGCAGTCACATTATCTGACAGATATATTTCAGACAGATTTCTTCCCGATAAAGCAATTGACTTAGTCGATGAAGCCTGTGCATTAATTAAAACTGAATTAGATTCATTACCAACAGAACTTGATGAATTAAAACGTAAAGTTATGCAGATGGAGATTGAAGAAACTGCATTAAAGAAGGAAGATGACAGACTTAGTAAAGAACGTCTAGAGGCACTCCAGAAAGAACTCGCCGAATTACGTGATGAATTCAAAAATGGTATGGCAAAATGGGAAAATGAAAAATCAAGTGTAGATAATCTTTCTAAAATCAGAGAGAAAATCGAAGATATCAATAACCAGATTCAGGTTGCTGAAAGAAATTATGACCTTGAAACTGTTGCAAAATTAAAATATGGTGAATTACCTGCACTTAATAAGAGTCTTGAACAGGAAGAAGAAAAAATAAAAAACCAGAAACTTACTCTTGTTCATGAGGCTGTTACCGACGAAGAGATTGCAAAGATTGTTTCGCGCTGGACAGGAATACCTGTAGCTAAACTTACAGAATCAGAGAGAAATAAGACATTACATCTAGATGATGAACTTCATAAAAGAGTAATTGGTCAGGACGATGCAGTAGAAAAAGTTACAGAGGCAATTATCCGTTCAAAAGCAGGAATAAAAGATCCATCTAAACCAATCGGTTCATTCCTATTCCTTGGACCAACAGGTGTAGGTAAGACAGAATTGGCCAAATCACTTGCTGCAAATCTTTTTGATAATGAAGCTAATATGGTCAGAATCGACATGAGTGAATATATGGAGAAATATTCAGTCTCTCGTTTAGTTGGAGCTCCTCCAGGATATGTAGGATATGATGAAGGCGGCCAGCTTACTGAAGCAGTAAGAAGAAAACCTTATTCAGTTGTTCTGTTCGATGAAATTGAAAAAGCTCATCCTGATGTATTCAATATCCTGTTACAGGTATTAGATGACGGCCGAATCACTGACTCTCAGGGCAGAACTGTTGACTTTAAAAATACTATCCTAATAATGACATCTAACTTAGGTTCGTCATATCTGCTTGATGGTATAAATGAAGATGGTACAATTAATCCTGAAGCGGCAGCCAAGGTTGAAAATGAACTTAAGAGTCATTTCAGACCTGAATTCATTAACCGTCTTGATGAAATTATTATGTTTAAGCCATTGACTAAGGAAAATATTTCAGGAATTATAGATATTCTCATCAATAATCTTAACAAGAGAATAGCTGACAGAGATTTATCAATAAGTCTTACAGACAGTGCTAAACAGTTTATAGCAGACAATGGTTATGATCCTGTATATGGTGCGAGACCACTTAAGAGATATTTGCAGAAGAATATTGAGACAATGGTAGCTAAGGAGATTCTTAGTGATAAATTAGATGCTGGTGACCATATCATAGTAGATTTTGAAAATAATGGTCTGATAACAAGAATTGAACATTAAGGATTGAATAGTTAATTTTATCTTTCCGGATGTATAATTTCAAAGTTAAGTATTAAACATTAAAATATGTAAGCTTTCCGGTTTAGTGAATTATCCTATACCGGAAAGTTTCTATTTTTCTATAGAACATATCATCTGGATTTAAATCTTTTTTCTATTTTCTTTAATAATATTAATAAAAATAGTTTCTGCGATTGCAACGTCTTTTATATACTTCATTTGTAAAAAGAACATTTACAATATCCCTAAGCCATCTTGTATCTGTACATTTTTTAGCATATTTACAGTTGCAGCAGGCTATTGAACAAATGTCACTGCATTTTTTCATAAACATAATCTTATCAGGACATTCATCATATATCATACTTCCGTTGTAATCTAATTTATCACATTCCTGTTCGATTATATATTTTAATTCGGCAATTTCATTAGGAAATAATGTATTAAGATATTCCAAATCCATATTATTAGCATAATTACTGCGTGCTAAATTAATTACAGGATATTTCTCGTAATAAAGTGGAAGATTATTATTGCTCATATAATTCTCCGGTATATTTTTACTTTATTATATGATAAGATTATATTAAATTGCATATGTAAATTTTAGAAATTATGCATTGACAAGTATATCCGATTATGTTAAACTACTCTAGTGTGCCGCACAATGAGGTTATAAGTATAGTATTTATTTACTAACACCGAAGTTGGCGAGTAATTGAAATAGGAGGTGCCATATGTACGCAATTATAGCAACAGGTGGTAAACAGTACAAAGTTTCAGAAGGCGATGTAATCAGAGTTGAAAAACTTGGTGTTGAAGCTGATGAAAAAGTTACATTTGATCAGGTTCTTCTTGTTAGTGATGCTGATGTTAAAGTAGGTAATCCTACAGTAGCTAATGCAAGTGTTGAAGCAACAGTTGTAGGCAACGGTAAAGCTAAAAAGGTTATCGTTTACAAGTACAAGAGAAAGACTGGATATCATAAGAAGAATGGTCACAGACAGGCATATACTGAAGTTAAGATTGACAAAATCAATGCTTAATTGGTAGTCTTATGATTAATGTAACAATTTATAAAGACTCCTCTGATCAATTTGTAGGATTTGAATTTGATGGACACGCAGAAGCTGATGAATATGGCAGAGACATTGTTTGTGCTGCAGCATCTGTTTTATCTATTAATACAATTAATTCTATTGAAGAATTTACAGATGATGCATTTGAATGCAATTCTGATGAAGAATCAGGATATTTGATGTTTCGTCTAACAGAAGAATTGAGTAATGAGTCGAAAATTTTAATGAAATCTTTGGTACGTGGTGTCAAAGATATTCAAAAAGACAACGAAAAATACATCAAAATAGTTTTCAAGGAGGTGTAAACTATGTTAAAAATGAACCTTCAGTTTTTTGCTCATAAAAAGGGTGTTGGATCTACAAAAAACGGTAGAGATTCAGAATCTAAGAGATTAGGTGCAAAAAGAGCAGACGGACAGTTTGTTAAAGCTGGTAATATTC
Source organism: Eubacteriaceae bacterium (assembly GCA_902362455.1). GTDB lineage: Bacteria > Bacillota > Clostridia > Lachnospirales > Lachnospiraceae > Bovifimicola > Bovifimicola ammoniilytica. The sequence continues at coordinate 343,658 of CABIWJ010000004.1, read as the reverse complement.
TTTACAGACAGCGTGGAACAAAGATTCACCCAGGTGTGAATGTTGGACGTGGTGGAGATGACACATTATACGCTTTAGTTGATGGTGTTGTTAGATTTGAAAGAAAAGGTAGAGATAAGAAACAGGTTTCTATCGTTCCAGTAGCAGAATAATTATTTTAGGCTTCAAATCCTATGGTTTGAAGCCTTTTTTATTTAGAAAGGCATGGTGAAAACATGTTTGCAGATAGTGCGAAAATATTTATAAAATCAGGAAAAGGCGGAGACGGTCATGTAAGCTTCAGACGAGAATTATATGTCCCAAATGGCGGTCCTGATGGCGGCGATGGTGGCCGCGGTGGCGATATTATATTTATTGTAGATGAAGGCTTAAATACTCTTACTGATTTTAGACATATTAGAAAATATGTAGCACAATCTGGCGAAGAGGGTGGCAAAAGAAATCAGCATGGTAAAGATGGACAGGACCTTATCATCAAGGTTCCCCTCGGCACAATTATAAAAGATGATGAGTCAGGAAAAGTTATTGCCGATATGTCTGATGCTGATAAGAAAGTTATAGTTCTGAAAGGCGGAAGAGGTGGTAAGGGTAACCAGCACTATGCAACAGCTACAATGCAGGTTCCAAAATATGCGCAGCCGGGACAGAAATCAATGGAGTTATATGTACGCCTTGAGTTAAAAGTTATAGCTGATGTAGGTCTTGTAGGATATCCAAACGTAGGCAAATCAACATTATTATCAAGAGTAACTAATGCCAGACCTAAAATTGCAAATTATCATTTTACAACCCTTAATCCTAACCTTGGTGTAGTTGATTTAGATGGTAATAAAGGCTTTGTAATTGCCGATATTCCGGGACTTATTGAGGGTGCTTCAGAAGGCATTGGTCTTGGTCACGAATTTCTAAAACACATTGAAAGAACCAAAGTTCTTATTCATATGGTTGATGCAGCATCAACCGAGGGAAGAGATCCTATTGACGATATTAATAAGATAAATGCTGAATTAAAAGCATATAATCCTGACTTAATGAATCGTCCGCAGGTAATAGCCGCTAATAAAATAGATGCAATTTATGATGGTGACGAAAGCATTGTCGATAAATTAAAGGCTGAATTTGAGCCAAAAGGTATTAAAGTATTTGGTATATCCGCTGTGAGTGGTAAAGGTCTTAAAGAGCTTTTATATGCTGTAAATGATATGCTTGAACAGATGGATAGTACACCCGTTGTATTTGAACAGGAATATTTTCCTGGACAATTTAGTGACAATCCTGATGACCCATATACAGTAGAAAAAGTAGAAGATGGTCTTTATTCAATAGAAGGACCAAGAATTGAGAAAATGTTAGGATATACTAATCTTGAAGCTGAAAAGGGATTCATTTTCTTCCAGAAATTTATGAAAGACAATGGTATCTTAGAAGAATTAGAAAATCTCGGTATCCAGGAAGGTGATACTGTTAAGATTTATGGTCACGAATTTGAATATTACAAGTAAGTAGAATTTTACAATAATAAATATATAGATTTATTAGATTTATTATATTTATTATAAAGATAAGGTATCAAAAGTCCTTGTGGTGGTTATTGGTGTAAAACATCCTTTTGACACCATAATCGAAAAAAATTACAGAAATATCTTTTAGTTTACATAAATTAATTATGTAAACTAAAGTTCTATATAGAACGCAAAATATCTAAAAATAGAATGGAGGAAGTATTTTGACAAGTAGACAAAGAGCTTATTTAAGAAGTCTTGCAAGCACTATCCAGCCAATTTATCAGGTAGGCAAATCAATCGTAACTCCTGAATTAACAGCCGGAATAGATGAAGCACTTGAAGCAAGAGAATTAATAAAAATTAATGTTTTAAAAAATTGTATGGATACACCTATGAATGTTGCAAATATCATTGCCGAAAGAACACATTCTGAAGTCGTTCAGGTTATTGGTAAGAAAATTGTACTTTACAGACCATCTAAAACCAATCCCAAAATAGAATTGAAGTGATTATAATATATGAATACTCATAGCATATCAAATATTGGTATCCTTGGTGGAACACTTGATCCTATTCATATAGGACATACAATTATTGCACAGGCTGCATTAAATGAATTAAATCTTGATAAGATTCTGTTTATGCCCTCAGGCAATCCGCCTCATAAGGATATTAATAATATTACAAGTAATTTTCACAGAAAAAACATGGTAGAATTAGCCATAAAATCAAATGACAGATTTGTTTTTTCTGATTTTGAAATGAAGCGTACAGGAATCATCTATACATCAGATACATTGAAACTGTTAAGAGAACATACAAACGATAACCTATTCTTTATAATGGGTGCTGATTCACTTCTTGCTATCGAAAGCTGGCATAATCCTGATGAGATTTTTAGATACTGTACAGTATTAGTAGCTGACAGAGATTATCAATATATGCAAATCAAGGAACATATAGCTAAATTACAAGCAAAATATATGGCAAGAATTGAATTTGTAAAATCACCGGTTATTGGTATTTCTTCAAGTGATATAAGGAATTTAGTATATAAAAATAAGTCAATAAAATATCTTGTTGACGATAAGGTTGAAAGGTATATAATTGACAATAGATTGTATAAAAATGTATAAAAAATCAAGACATTGAAGAGACAATTTTATTTCAGGAAGGAATTACCAGATGAATAAAAATTTCAAAAACATTACGAAAGATTTAAAAAATTCATTAGATAAGGAACGATATGAACATACTATCGGAGTATCATATACATCAATCTGCCTTGCAATGAAATATGACGTAGATCTAGAGAAAGCAGAAATTGCTGGACTTTTGCATGATTGTGCCAAATGTATTACAGATGATAAAAAGTTAAAAAAATGTATTGAACACAATATAAGCATAAATGAAGCTGAGAAAGCAAAACCATCGTTATTACATGCTAAATTAGGTGCATTTATAGCAATGGACAAATACGGTATACAGGATAAAGAGATTATTAATGCAATCCTTAAACATACTACAGGCGGTCAGGAGATGACAATGCTTGAAAAGATTATATTTGTTGCAGATTATATTGAACCTAACAGAGATAAGGCTCCCAACCTTAAGGAAATACGAAAAACTGCATTCGAAGATATCGACAGGGCTGTATATCTAATTATTCGTGATACTCTTGAATATCTCAAGGAAACAAATAGCCCTATAGATAATCAGACTCAGAAAGCCTATGAATATTATAAGAAATTGAATAAAGATGAATAAAAGGAGTAGCCTTAATTATGACAATAACTGAAAAATTAAAAACAATTTATAATGCATTAGATGATAAAAAAGCTATTGATATAAAAATCATCGACATAAAAGATATCTCTGTACTTGCAGATTACCTCGTTATTGCCGGAGGTTCTAACAAAAGCCAGGTACAGGCTATGGTCGATTCAGTAGAAGAAGAGCTTGCCAATGATAAAGTTTACACAAATCATGTTGAAGGATACTCTTCAGCTAATTGGATATTATTAGATTATAGTGATATAATTGTACATGTATTCAATCAAGAAGACAGATTATTCTATGATTTAGAAAGATTATGGCAGGACGGAAATGTTGTTGATGTAGACTCACTTTAATTATATAAACAATAATTATTAGTATCAATTAAAACACAAAGCTACAACAAAAATAATAAATATAAAGATTTTTTAAGGTCCATATATTGTTCAGGATAACACTCATTATCCTGAACAATATATGGACCTTTTATATCCAATAACTACTTAATTATCTTAATATCTCATCATACGAACTAATCCTATGTATTTACCTATAATAGTACAGTTATCAACTATAATAGGTTCATATGTATCATTCTCAGGTTGTAAACGAATATGACCATCCTCTTTATAAAATGTCTTAACTGTGGCAGAATCATCTACAAGAGCAACCACGATATCTCCATTATCAGCACTTGTACATTCCTCCACAATAATAGTATCACCATCTAAAATACCAACATTAATCATACTTTCGCCCTTAACCTTTAGCATAAATGTAGTCTTATTATGAAGAAATTCAGCAGGAATAGGGAAATAATCCTCTATATTCTGAATTGCAAGAATTGGTTCGCCTGCAGCAACTCTTCCGACAATAGGAACATTAATAATCTCACATCTGGATGCATTAAATGAATCATCAACAATCTCAATAGCTCTTGGCTTAGTCTTATCTCTAATAATATATCCCTCTCTCTCAAGCGTCGCCAAATGAGAATGAACAGAAGAAGTAGACTTCAAATTAACTGCATTACAGATATCCCTTACAGTTGGTGGATAACCACGGTTAATAATCTCAGTCTTTATATAATCAAGTATTTCCTGTTGTTTAGTACTTATCTTACCATATTCCATATAAATAATTTACCTTTAACATATATATTATATGTCCCTTTCAATATAATTCCAGTTTCTTGTTGATAATAGCATTATAACATACTATCAAAAAATAATCAAACAAATGTTCGAAAAAATATTGACAAACACTTGTTCGTTATGTATAATACAGAATATAAGTAAGAACATTTGTTCTGTGTAGTAATGGATTAAATTTATATAAAACCAGAACAAATGAGAAGTACAAATATAATAATATATAATATCTATAAAAAGTACACCAAAATGTGAAAGGATTAAAGGTGATAACAATGAGAGACACAAATAAAGCAACAATAAAATCTATGAACATTAAAAAAATACGTATAAAAAACATTTATTCCATAATACCTGTAGCCATTGTATTGGTTATGTTAATATTAATTCTCGTATTTTCCTTTACATTAAAAACTAATGCCAAAGAAAATAAAAAGAACAACAAAGTAAAATGTTATTCAAGTATATTGATTGAAGATGGCGATACACTTTGGTCAATTGCCGAAGAATATAAGCCATCTGATAGTATATCAACCAAATCTTATATTAAAGAAATTAAAGCAATAAATAGTCTGAGTTCAGACACAATTCATAGTGGTAATTACATCATTGTATATTATTACAATGATTAAATACTATTCATTATGTAATGATCAATGCCTGATATAATATTTGTTTGCATTACATATTTATTTTATGGGTTATTCTTCCTCTTTATTTCTTCGTAATGAGACCTCATTTCTTGCATTATAACGTCTGCGGTCCTCTATGGCAGCATAGTGCTTTCTGGTTGTATTAACGTCTTTGTGTCCAAGTACATCGGCAACTAAGTAGATATCTCCAGTTTCTTTATAAAGATTTGTACCATACGTACTCCTGAGTTTATGAGGCGTTATATGTTTTAAAGTTGTTATTAAACCTGAATATTTCTTAACAAGATTTTCTACTGAACGAACACTAATTCTTTTATTTTGTAAAGATAAGAAGAGTGCATTCTCGTGTCCAGCAACAGGTTTAATTGTATTTCTGTATTCAAGATAATTAAGCAAAGCTATTTCTACCTCATCTCCAAAATATACGATTGCTTCGTAACCACCTTTACGTCTGACTTTTATACCTGAATTTTTAAAATCTACATCATTAATATCTATACCTACACATTCTGAAACACGCATACCGGTTCCAAGTAAAAGTGTAAGTAATGCAGTATCACGTAGTTTGGTTTTATCATGATATTTCTTTTGCGATTTAGTAAGATTATCTCCTGATTCAACTTCATCAAGTAATCTTACAACCTCATCAGAATCAAGTCTGATAATTTCTGATTCGTGTAATTTAGGCATTCTGACCTTAGCTGCTGGATTATCTTCAATAATCTGATTGCAGAAGAAGTAGTTATAAAATGATTTTAAAGATGATAATTTTCTCTTAATTCCCTTTTCACGATTTGTATGTTCTGAACTATTTTTAGAATATACTTTCAGATAATCCAGATATTCTTCGATATCATCAACCGTTATTTTATTTAATATATCTATTGAAAAATGATTTATTTCAATATCAGCATATGCAGGATTAGTATCTTTAATGTAATTAAAAAATACACCTAAATCATATGCATAAGCAATACGTGTTCTTGATGATGTTGTATATTCAATACCTCTAAAGAAAGTCATACAGAATCGTGGTAATTCCTTTAACATTTCACGAAGTTTTAAGTCATTATTTATATTAATCTGGTCGTGATAATTTCTTGTAGTTGTCTTAGTATTAGCAGTCGTTTTGGTATTAACTGTTTTAGTGTTAATTTCTTTAGGATTAGCTTTATTAGAATTATTTGTATCAGAAATATCTATATTATTACTAGAATTATTATTACTAGAAATATTATTAGATGAATTTTTCTTAGAATTTGGCATTTGTAATATTCCACCCTTCAATTTTACTAGCGACAATTGCTCCGAACATACGTTCTTTAACACCTGGATTGTCATGATTAAGTTGCTTTATAAGATTTTTTACATATTCACGTTTAGTATGTCCATCAGCCGGACATTGATTTTTAGCAACTGGTAAATTATATTTATTTTTAAAGCCAATTACTTCAGATTCACTGACAAACATTAATGGACGTATAACATAAAGTTTGGTTTTATCTAAAAATGTCACTGGAGAAAAAGAATAAAACCTGCCTTCATACATAAGAGATAACATCATAGTCTCTATAATATCATCTTTATGATGAGCATATGCAACACGATTACATCCTAATTCCTTAGCCTTATCATTCAACGCACCTTTACGCATTTTAGCACACAATGAGCATGGGTTAGATTCCCTGCGATTAACGAATACAATCTGATTAATTTCTGTATGTACAATATGTAAAGGAATATCCAAATCATTGCATAATTTGTTAATCGCATCAAATTCCTGTATACCAAAGCCTAAGTCAACGGATATTGCCACTAAATCAAAATGTTTTGAATAAAAACGTCTAAGTCCACTTAAAGCATATAATAATGTGAGACTGTCTTTGCCACCAGATACACCAATTGCAATTTTATCTCCATCATTTATCATATTATATTTATCTATAGCCTGCCTTGTATAACTATATAATTTCTGTAATTCCATATATTTATTCCTTATGATATGATGTTTGTATTTGTTATATTTATTAATAATCTGATTATAACACATTAATAATAACTTTTCTAGTATAACTTTTCGTTAAACTATGGTTTTGCGAATAGTTTTATTCGTTCCAATACATCTCTTTTTGGGCTTTCCTTTGGCTTTTTTATTTCACTGTTCATCATTTCGGCTATGGTGTACATATATTACAGACATTACAATTTCTCTAAAAAAAAAGCCACCATAAATGTAATGTAAAATCATTCTTTGATTTCTCCATATACATATTATGGTGGTTTAATTAAACAACTAAATTAATATTAATAATTATGTTTTGAATTGTATGTATAACCTTTACATTTTTAAATAATTCATAATTACATCAACAGCTTTATCGATTCCGATTTTACCACTGTTTATACACAGGTCGTAGGATGAACAAACACCCCATTTTTTATTAGTGTAGTAATTGTAATAACTTGCACGTTTCTTATCGGTTTTTAAAATCATCTCCTGTGCCTTAGAAGGTGTAACATTATTTCTTTCACAAATTCTTTTTATTTTAGAATCCATATCACTTGAAATAAATACACTTGTTACATTGTAATCATCTTGTAATGCATAATCTGCACATCTTCCAACAAATACGCAGCTTTCTTTCTTAGCAATATTCTTAATAGTTTCGAATTGGGCTAAGAATATCTTCTGGCTTAATGGAACATCTATCATTCCACCTGTACCATATGGGTGATATGTATCCATAACAAGTGAATACAAAAAGCTATTTGTAGGTTTTTCATCATGTGCTTCGAATACTTCCTGGCATAAACCACTTTCTTTAGCAGCAATAGAAAGTAACTCATTATCGTAGCACTTGATACCAAGTCTTTCTGCAAGCTTCTGACCGATTTCACGACCACCACTACCATATTGTCTTCCGATTGTAATAATAGTATGTTTATCCATACAAAACACCTCCCAAAAAATTTTTTACTAATTGCGCGGTAATATTTTGAGTAAATGTACAAAATATTCTGGTAAAGGAGCTTCAAACTCCATATATTTATTAGTTCTTGGATGTATAAATCCTAAAACTCTGGCATGAAGTGTCTGCCCAACTAATTTATATGGGCAATGAGCCGGACCATATACGGCATCTCCTAATAAAGGATAACCTATACTCGCCATATGAACTCTTATCTGATGAGTTCTTCCAGTTTCTAACTGACATTCAATATGGGTAAAATTCTTAAAGCGTTCTAAAACCTTATAATGCGTAATTGCATCTTTACCATTATTAACGTTTGCTTCCATCTTCAGTCTGTTATTAGGGTGTCTGCCAATTTTGGCATTAACTGTACCTGAATCTTCTTTTATAACATTATGGACGATAGCTTCGTAACGTCGTGTTATTGAATGTTCCTTTAATTGTTCGGCTAATTTGTTATGTGCATAATCATTTTTACATACAACTAAAACACCTGTTGTATCCATATCTATCCTATGAACAATACCAGGTCTCATAACACCATTGATTCCTGATAATTCATCTTTACAATGATAAAGCAATGCATTTACCAATGTTCCTGAATAATGTCCTCTTGCTGGATGAACCACCATTTGTTTAGGCTTATTAACAACAATTATATCGCTATCTTCATATAGAATATCTAATGGAATATCCTCTGGTACAATTTCTGGTTCGATTGCTTCCGGAATATGGATTAATACCACATCATTTGTAGAAAGCTTATAATTCGACTTAACGACTGAGTCATTAACTAATATAAATTGTTCTGCAATCAACCTTTGAATATGTGTTCTTGATATATCAGGATATAATGTTGAAATGTACTTATCAATTCTTGTACCATCTGCAAGAAAATCAACAATTATTTTATCAAAAAACGTGTTCATTTATTTAAACTTCCTTATGAAATAAACTCTCGAATTCATTTTCGTCCGTAAAAAACATTAAAATAATAAATACTAATATGGTTGCCACTACAACATAGCAATCTGCAATATTAAAAGTTGGAAAATCAATAAAGTCAAACTTTATAAAGTCAACTACATATCCTAATCTGATTCTGTCTATTAGATTTCCAATCGCACCTGCAATCATAAATGTACATAATATCTGCAGAAACGAAAATTTCTTAGATAAATCATAATTGCGATATATAGAATTCTGTAATAGCTTAATAATATAAATTATTCCAATTGTAACAAGAATTACAACTATTGTAATAAGAGTCATCTTTCCATCCATAATTCCAAATGCAACACCTCTATTCTCAAGATATTCAAAGGATATTAATTGCGGAATAACTGGATAATTCTTCTCAATATTAAGTCTGTTAACAATCAGATACTTTGATATCTGGTCAATACCTACCAGAATTATAGTTAAAATACTTAATAATAAGTATTTAGTCAACTTTTTCTTACTACTCTGCATTATTATTCTGTTTATTCCTTTCAATTAAGTAGATTACCTAAAGCAGATACTAGATAACTGCAGTATAATATATCATTAATATAAATACATCAGTTAAATTAATAGTTTATAATACAATACCTTCTAAAGAATTATCCATCTCTTCAATAGATACTGATGTATCGATAATAGCATTACCAAGACTCTTAAGAAGAATAAACTTAATAGTATCAGCCTCCATCTTCTTATCTGATTTAGTTGCCTCTACTACTTCAGTCTTGGATAATCCCTCTACTGTCGTAGGCAAATTATATTTTCTAATAATACTTTTACTGAATTCCAAATCTTTCTCACTTATATAACCTTTTGTATATGAAATCTCTAATGCAGCAAGCATACCAAGTGCTACACATTCTCCATGTAATAATGAAAAGTTAGAATTCTTCTCGATAGCATGTCCAAGTGTATGTCCAAAATTAAGTAAAGCTCTTTCGCCAAGTGTCTCCTTAGGATCATATTCAACAACAGCTCTCTTAATCATACAACTTTCGCATATCATATATTCTAATGCATCATATTCTAAATTAAGAATATGTTCAGAATTATCATTAAGCCACTTGAGATAATCCTTGTCTTTAATAAAACCATGTTTAATTATCTCTCCCATTCCAGATAAATATTCGCGAATTGGCAAGGTCTTTAAGGTCTCAATATTAATATAAACTAATATAGGCTGATAAAATGCACCAACCATATTCTTATAACCATTAAAATCGACACCTGTCTTACCTCCAATACTACTATCAACCTGTGAAAGTAATGATGTAGGCATCTGAATAAATCTTATACCTCTAAGATATGTTGCAGCCGTAAATCCTGTTAAATCTCCAACTACACCACCACCAAGTGCAATTAAGACATCTTTTCTGTCAAATTTATTTTGTATCAAAAATTCATATAACTTATAGACCACATCAAGATTTTTACTACTTTCACCTGCATCAAATGTAAATATATACACTTCTTTGCAAAGTCCTGCTAATCTGTCTCTTAATTGATTAGCATAATGTGGTCCTACGTTAGTCTCTGTGACAATACACAAGCGACGGTTTAATATATCAAACTTCTGTACTTCTTCATAAAATTTTTCATAGTCCTTCTCTATAAGTATATTATAGCAAGGCTTATTATTGAAACTTACCGGTAAAATAACGGACATATATACACCTCAATTACATTTCTGTTACATTTGCATTACCATTGAGAATTTCCTGGAAATCTCCTGAAATCTCTACTGATGGTGGAGTTGCAATAAATATGTAATTAGAAACCTTCTGCATATTTCCATCAATTGCGAAGCATGAACCTGATGTAAAATCAATTATTCTCTGTGCAAGTTCAACATGGATTCCTTCTAAGTTTAATACAACAGCTCGTCCTGAAACAAGAGTATTTGTTATCTCTCTTCCATCTTCTATAGTAGATGGTTTAATAACACAAACCTCCATACCATTCTTACCTCTAATAGGTACAACTTTAGGCTTAACCTGTTTAGGTCTTGGTGCTGTTCTTGATACTGTTTCCTTTGAATAATCATCTATATCATCATATCGTTTAGAAGCTTTAGGCTGTCTCTTTGGAACCTCATATTCATCTTCTTCATCATAATCATCATAATCATCTTCATCATTCAGTTTCATAAAACTTAAAAACTTATCTGTTATACTCATAAATTACCTCCAACCGGCATACATAACATATGCCATCTAATATATTTTGATTAATATACATCATACATAAATATGCTAATGACGTATATTTTGATTAATCCATGACATACATAAGTACGTCAATGAGTTATATTTAATTATTACTATTATCCTTGTTTTTGGTGCTTATGTCAACCAGTTTATACTGATTTATGGCTATATATTGTAATTTCTGTTACCAAAAATCCCCGTACCAACTCTTACTAAAGTTGCTCCCTCTTCTACTGCTACTTCATAGTCACCTGTCATTCCCATTGAAAGCTCTTTCATTTCGACATTATCTATATGTAAGTTGTCAATCTTTACTGATAATTGCTTTAATTCCCTGAAATATTGTCTATTACTTTCAGGATTCTCAGTATAAGGTGCAATTGTCATAAGTCCCTTTATATGTACATTAGATAACTTACTTATCTCTGTTACAATATTTATTGTCTCTTCTTCACTTAATCCAAATTTTGTCTCTTCATTTGCAACATTTACCTGAACCAGAATATTTACTGATACATTTTTCTTTACTGCTTCAACACTAATCTGTTCAGCTAATCTTACTGAATCAACAGAATGGATAAGATGAACTTTATCGACTATATATTTAACTTTATTTCTCTGCAGATGACCTATAAGATGCCATCTTATATCATCAGGCAAAACCGGATATTTCTCATCAAGCTCCTGAACCTTATTTTCACCAAAATCTCTTGTTCCTGTTGCATATGCCTCTTCGATATCTGAAACAGGTTTAGTTTTACTTACGGCAATCAATGTGACCTCTTTAGAATCTCTTCCTACTCTTTTACACGCACTATCAATATTTGCCTGTACTGTACTTATGTTGTCTTTAATCATAGTGTCACAACTCCTTTTATTTTAAAACTTTTTTTAATACTTTTATTTAAAAATAACTTGATTTTCCTTAACTAATGACGCATTTAAAACTATCTGGTCATATACCTGTAATCCATATTTAGAACCAGACTCAACTATATAATAACCATTTTTTTCTGATAGAATTTTAACATATCTGAAAGTTGTATATCCTGTATTAACATTATATACACCTGCTAATTTCTCTGTTTTATCTATCTGATATCTGTCGGTTGAATTAGGTTTTGCTATAACATCTCCTTTTTGTAATTTGTCAGATGTTTCTACATAGCAAATGGTATCATTTCTAGATACGATTGAAGCAGCTACAAAAACAGATTTTGTCTCATTATTAACAATTTCTTCTTTCATAAATCCTTCATCACTGGTATCTCCGCCATTTGTAATATAATCAATCGGAATTTCGTAATAATCTTTTTTAACTATTGCCGTCTTTGGTACTTTAAGTCCTTCTTTTTTATCACTATCAATCTTTATATTAATAAATCTATCTCCTACAAATTGAATCATATAACGTCTAAGACCGATTATACCATATTTCGAGCCATTATTATCTATAATACTGAAATATGCTGAGGTTTTAATTCCCTCCGATGGAAATGATATGTCTACTACAGTTGTATCCTTATAATCCTCAGCCTGCTTCTTAGTTAATGGAATAACTATCTCCCATTCCTCATTATCAATAGTCTTATAAATAGGCTTTCCGCTTTCAACACTGCTTCCTGACTTTATAGGATTCTTATTATAGGCTTTCTCATCAAATAAATCATCTGTTATCTTATCATTTGTAAGTCCCTCATAACCATCAATATAGAATTCAACAATTCCTGAACGGTCGGCTTTATTTAGTGATAAAGCTGCACCTCCATTAGCTGTTATTGATTCATTTATAGTTGATAAGTTATTAAGATTAATATTTTCTAATAAAGTTGCATCAAGATTATATTTAAAATCATAAACTTCATCAAATTTTTTAGAATCATATGATGAAACAAATTTTGATATATCTGTTTTGATTTCTGACAGATTTTCATTTGTAAGCATCGAATCATTCTCGGCTGCATTTTCTAATCTCTCAGAGAAATCACCATTTTCATCTATTGTATATAATGTATTTCCTACTGATACTTTTGTTCCTTCTTTAATATAATAATTAATATATCCTGAGGCAGGTGCATTAGTTACATTCTCTGTCCTAAGAGCAATTCCTGTTGTAGCTATACCTGCTATCTCTTCACTCTGTCCCTTTGTTACCTCATATATAGATATCTTATCTCTTGAAAGATAGATTATACAATTTATACCCAGATATAAAAAAACAAGAGTCAGAATTATCATACCAATATTTATATTTAAAGGTTTCTTATATCTTACAATTCGTTTATTCTTAGTTCTCACTTTTACCTCCATATTTTCAATGACTCTGTATAATATTATCTAATAATCTTGTTTTTTAGTCAATCACATATTAATAAATTATATAAATTTATAAATATTTTAATAATTTTTATTATAACTGTTAATAATAGATGATATAGAATATCTCTTAGAAAGGATGATTAAAATGAATTCAAAAGGCTTAGATTATACATTACTTACAATAGCTATTATAGGTGCAATTAACTGGGGCTTAATTGGTTTCTTCAGATTAGACCTCGTTGCATTTCTATTTGGCAATATGACATTAATTTCAAGAATCATTTATGCTGTTGTGGGTATCTGCGGATTATACCTTATAAGTATGTTCGGAAGAGTCAGAGATATAGCTGAATAATGTAAATCTTACTACGCTCTCTAACTAAAACAGAAATAATATTATAAAATTTGCAGACACTAAAATAACGAAATAATCTGATAACCATAATTCAAGTATAATAACCATAAAGACCTGCAATATATGACGGCCTGTGACGTTAGTTAAGGACAGTTCATATACGCAGGTCTTTAATTTTAAAACAAATGCGGTTTATATATATTCTAAAGTCTATACTCTAATTATCTATATACATCACGCCAATCTAAATCACCACGTTCAAGTGATTTGATTAACATCTCCGCTGTAGCTAAGTTGGTAGCTAAAGGAATATTATGCATATCACATAATCTGAAAATATTATTTACATCAGGCTCATGAGACTGTGGTGTCTGTGGGTCTCTGATAAATATAATCATATCTAACTGGTTTTGTTCTATTTGTGAGCACATCTGCTGGACACCTCCGAGATGTCCTGCTAAAAACTTGTGAACATTCAAATTTGCTACCTCTTCTATAAGCCTGCCTGTTGTTGCTGTTGCATATAATTCATTTTTGCATAATATTCCGCGATAAGCAATACACAAGTTCTGCATAAGTTTTTTCTTGGAATTATGTGCTATTAATCCAATGTTCATAAGCTACCTCCTACTGTTATATAATTTCTTTTCGCTGAAGTCCGATATTAAGAATTACACCAATACATGCAAACAGACTTAGTAATGAGCTGAGTCCATAACTTACAAATGGTAATGGTAATCCGGTATTCGGAATAATTCTTGTAACTACACCAATATTTACAAACGATTGAATGGCTAACAGAAAACCAAATCCACAGGCGATAAGTTTACCTGCCATATCAGGTGCATTTGTTCCGATATAAAAGCACTCAAGTATTATTAACAAGAGCAGTATTATAACTGCCGAAGCACCTACAAACCCTAATTCCTCACCTACTATACAGAAGATGAAGTCTGTCTGTGGTTCTGATATATAATTACCATTTTTAACACTTGTTGTCGTGTTATTGTTTAAACCTTTTCCCCAAAGTCCGCCTGAACCGATTGCCATAACAGAGTTCTTCTGCTGGTAATTAATTCTTTCAGCGACCTCATTATTTTCATCATAGAAACCAATAATTCTGTTGTACTGATATTCTTCGATTATTTTCTGGTTTGGCTGCATAATCAGATATATTAAAACAACTGCAACTGGAATTGCAACTGCAAGTACGCCACCGATTATCTTATAACTGAGTCCTGCCATATACATTATTGCACAAAATGTAAGTGAAATAACAATACTCGTAGATAAATCCGGCTGTTTTAATACTAATGCAAGTGGAATTGCAAATAATACCACTGCTCCACCAATTACAGGTAATGTATTAAGGCGGTCTTTATATTTACATAAATATCTTGCAAAAAATAATATTAGAAATATCTTTGTGAATTCCGATGGCTGTAACTGGATAAAACCTAAATCTATCCATCTGGTAGCACCCATTTTATTTGCACCTGCGACTTTTACCCATATAAGTAATATAAGATTCAGAAAATAAAATGCCCACGAGAACTTCAAAATGAATTTATAACTTACAAGACAGGCTATAACCATTATAAATAGCCCCATCGCAAAACCCATAATCTGTTTCTTCTCATATATGTCTGAATCTGTCGCACTCGCTATTGCAAGTATACCAATAACAGTTAATGCACATACCCAGATTAGTAATCTGATATTAAAATGTCTGAATTTGTAACTTTTCAAAGTTTCAAATATTCTTGCCATGTTTTATTTATTTTCCTTTTCAGCACTATGTCTTACTTCTTTGATTGGAATGTTAGCGATAAGTGCAGGAACTGCACCATTAGAGCTATCTGACTCTGTCTGTGTTATCTGGATATCAAGTCCGTCACAATCAATTTCCATATACTTTTTAATTACATTAATTATATCATTCTTAATCAATTCCATAATCTCTGGTGAGCAATTTGCTCTGTCTGATACAAGTAATAACTTGAGTCTGTCTTTTGCGACATTTCCAGAAGGTTTCTTCTTGAACATATCAAAGATACTCATACTTACACCCCCTTAGTTTTTCTTAAATAATCTTGCGAAAAAGCCCTGCTTCTTATCTAAATCAAGTAATGGAACTTCTTCACCAAGAATACGTTTACAAATATTCATATATGCCTGTCCGGCAAGACTGTCAGAACCAACTAATGGTTCACCGTTATTAGTTGCAATAACGATATTCTCATCATCAGGCACAGCACCAATTAAATCAATTGCAAGAATATCCACAACATCATCAATTGACATCATCTCACCTTTTTTAACCATATCCATACGGATTCTATTAACTACAAGGTCAGCACGTTTCTTCTCATTTGCTTCTAATAATCCAATAATTCTGTCTGCATCACGAATAGCTGATACTTCAGGCATTGTAACAACAATTGCTCTGTCTGCGCCTGCTATGGCATTCTTAAAGCCTTGCTCAATACCTGCAGGACAGTCAAGAATTATGTAATCAAATTCGTCTCTTAATTCATCTGTTAATTTTTTCATCTCTTCAGGAGATACACTGTTCTTATCGCCTGCCTGAGCACATGGTAATAAGAATAAGTTAGGATAACGTTTATCCTTAATCATTGCCTGTTTTGCACGACAATTGCCTTTTACAACATCAACAAGATTATATACGATTCTATTCTCAAGCCCCATTACGACGTCAAGATTTCTTAATCCTATATCTGTGTCAATCAATACTACTTTCTTGTTCAGCATAGCTAAACCTGTACCTACGTTGGCTGTTGTAGTTGTCTTACCAACGCCGCCTTTTCCTGATGTTACTACAATTACTTCACTCATTGTAACAATTCCTCCCAAGTTTTATTGTTTAGTTAAAATGAATATCATTTAAAACTTCTTTATTAAGTGGTTCTATATAAATATTACCATTTTCTACAAATGCAATCTTTGTTTCAGGTTTATTCTTTTTATTTTTAGAATCCTTAGCCTTTTTAGCATCATCTGATGCTCTTGCAATGTAATCACCAATTCTTATCTGCATAGGTTCCATCTCTAATGCCACTACAAATGATGTAGAGTCACCGGTAACACCTGCATATACTGTTCCCTTAAGAGAACCAAGTATTATTACATTACCTGATGAAATTACCTTTGCACCTGGATTAACATCACCAAGAATCACTATGCTTCCTTCACTTTCGATTACCTGTCCTGAACGTAAGGTTCCTCTATAGAACTGTCCATCATTATTCGACAAATCATTCAAATGCTGATCAACTGTTTTTTTGAAATATTCCTCGCGCTCCTTGTCATTATCGACAACACATACAATATTCAAATCTGAATTATCTGCTATTGTATCAAGGACCTGACGTATCTCATTATTATCAAGAAATCTGCCCTCAAAAGTAATTCCCATAGATGAGTTACCAAGAAACTTTGATGATTCTTTAAATTTTTCAGCAATATCTGCCAACAAATTATCAAATGGTATATTTTTATCTAACATAACTATAATACCATATTTATTTCCTTTTATCACTACAGAATTTTTCATTTTTTGAATTTTCATTCCTTTCCTGCTAACATAATGGCTATTATATGTCTTAATCGTTCGTTACACCCGATGTAGGTATTGATGCTATACCACCATATAATTCTTCATCAGTTGTAAGTCCATAGTAGTATTTGATTGTATCACGTACAACCTCTGCCGTATATCCTGATGACTCACCATTAGGAATTAATACACTTAAGGCGATTTCAGGATTCTCATAAGGAGCATATGCCACGAATACTGAGTGGTTTGAACGCAACTTATTCTCCTGTGCAGTACCGGATTTACCCGCCACATTTATCTGGAAACCATTAAATGTTCCTTTTGCAGTACCACCTGTTATAACAAGTCTCATACCATAATGAACGGCATCCCAGGTCGACTGACTGAAATTAGTTGTATTAGTTAATGTAGGCTCATATTGTTTAATAAGATTACCATCTGTATCAATAACCTTATTAAGTAGTGTCAACTGATAATTATGTCCACTATTTGCAACTGTATTCACATATCTTGCAAGCTGGATGTTAGCAAAACTATTTGAACCCTGTCCAATTGCTGAACGTACTGAGTTATCGGTACTGAAAAGTGGTTCATTTTCTTCAATCTCAACACCTGATTTTGTAGTAAGTCCAAGTTGCACACCGTATTTTTTAAGCTTAGACAATCCTAAATCACTGCTAAAACCTCCATGCTCGTCAATACTAAGTTCATAGCCAACTTCGTAGAAGAAATAGTTACATGAGTGTTCAAGTGCCTGTGAGACATTAATTGAACCATGATTACCCGGATATCTCCAACATTTTGGCGATGGTGTGATTTTCTTGAATTCACCAAGGTCTGTAATTGTTCTTCCTGGTGTCAGATAGCCTTCTTCTAATCCTGTTATGGCCGAAAGCATCTTAAAAGTAGAACCTGGTGCAGTCCTCGTTTGGGTTGCTCTGTTATATAGCGGAAGTGACAAATCACTATTTAACTGTTTCCAATATACTGCATCTACTGAACCCGACAATTTATTATTATCATAGCTTGGATATGTTACTAATGCAAGTACATCACCTGAATTAGTATCTGTTACGACTAACGAACCTGAACAAGGATCAAGTGCTAACTGTGCAGGTGTAATTTTAATCTGTTTAATCTGTTCCCTGATAAATTCAAATGCAGAACTTCCACTTCTAAGTGCTGTATAAGCTGCTTCATCATATTCTAGAACATTCTGGTCATATAATAACATACATACCTGATTACCACTAATTGAACCACTATAGATAAGATAATAATAAATCTTTTTGCTAAAGCCTGTATCAGTCGGAAGACTATTGTAAATGTGTTCTACTAATTTATTATAGATTTCATCTGTATCAGAATATTTAACTTCTGAAGAGTCAAATATCTTAGAAGTATTTATCCAGTTCTTAGAAATGGCATATAACAGAAATTCTCTTAAACTAATTGTTTCATTAGTCCATTTCTGATATGTTTCATCTTCACTATCAATTGCTTTTTTGTTAATTATACCCTCGGTATCTGCTAATTTTGTATATATATATGACAAATAAGTATTATTCTCTTCAGGTAACGCAGAGAGTGCCTCTGGTGTATCAGTTGTAAGTTCACTATATACCCAGTTAATAACACCTGACTGTTTTGCTGCGAATTTCGCATAAATATTCTTCTCATTATCTGATGCAGACTCCAGTCCGAACTTATTCAAATCTACAACATTATTATTGATAATCTGATAGTAGACATCTTTGACCGGAATAGGGATTGTCTTCATATCCTCACTTGGTGTCACATCATAATTAACTATTTTCGAATATAAAATACCTGCAAGTTTCTGTTCTAATATCGTATATCCAGCCTTTTGTAATTTAGCATCAAGCGTTAAATACACATCATTTCCTGCCTTGGCATCTGTCTTACTTACATTTTCAAGAATTCGTCCGGTATTATCTACAAATATTGTACTCTTACCTTTAGTTCCCTGAAGATAAGATTCCATTTCTTTTTCTATTCCTGATTTACCTACGACATCTGAACTGATATAGCTGCCACCATCAGAATTTAACTCTGCTAACTGATCTTCTGATATCGTACCTGTATAACCTAATATATGTGCAAAATATACACTGTCATTGTATACTCTTACAGTCTCTTCAGATACAGTTACACCTTTTAACTCTGCCTGTGCCTCATAGATAGCTGCCACAGTCTCCTCAGATACATTTGAAGCTATCTTAGTAGAAATATACTTCTGAAAACGATTAAGTGACAGATTATATCTTACCATAGCAATCTTAATCTGTTCTGCCTTATCATATTCATCTGATATATCAAACATCTTTTCACCACAAAGATATTTCATTACATCATCTGCCGTAGATGTTGACAGTGTCTCTTTTTTAGTATCTAATTCACTTATCGATTTTTTTCCATAAATATCTCTTAAGAATCTTAATCTTTCATTATCAGAAGATACAGAAAATTCAAATTCATTATTTGTATTAAGAATAATAGGAAAATCATTAATCAATGTATCACCATTTGATGTAATTATATTAATGGTTTCAGATATTATCTCATTAAGCTTTTTATCCTTATTTTCTGTGGAATCACTTATATCATCCTCAATTTCAATTGCATATGCAAGTTTGTTATATGCAAGGACTTCACCATTTCTATCGTATATAATTCCTCTTGTTCCGGATGTAAGGACCTCACGTTCTGCCATCTGGATGTAATTTTCTAAATAATATTCTCCATTTACAATCTGTACATTAAATATTCTTATCATCAGAACTGAGAATAATAACACAACAATAATTCCTAATACGAACAATCTTGATTTTAAGATACTTAATATATATTCAAAAAATTCTTTAACCAAATTTTGTTGCACTCCTTTTCTCATAGGCTTCTAATTTACGGTTTATCTTTAACATAATCCGATATATTAAAAGTGTAATAACTACTGTATATATCATTTCTGGTAAAATAATGTGAATCAGATAATATATGAAATTTAAACGGTTTCTAAGCATAAAATTGAATACATAATAGAAGAATGAATACACAAAGTCACTTCCGAATACAAGTCCGATAGGCAACGTAACATCTTCATCATAGAACATAGAATTAAAGAAGCCATTTATGTAACCGATATACATATACAATAATGCATTAAATCCAATTACCTGCCCATAGAATATATCAAGTACCAGACCACTGAAAAAACCAACAAACATTCCCTCTTTCTTACCACGCATAAATCCTGCTGCAAATGTAAGTATGAGTAAAAGGTTCGGTGATACTGATGCTAACGAAAGTGCTTTAAATACTGTGCATTGTAACAGATAAAATACAAATATTGAAATGCCTAATATAATTTTCCGAAGCATATATACCTCATTTCCACGATTAAATCGTTATCTACTGTTCACCGGTAAATTTCTGTTGTTTGATAATAAGAACAATATCTAAATGTGCAAAATCAACTACCGGAGTAACATATGCTGACTTCGTCAGATTATTAGAATCATCAGAAATATCTTTAACATATCCTATCAAAATACCCGGTAAGAATTTACTGCTTATATTAGATGTGATAATCATATCACCCTCATTTACATTAGCATTCTTATTAATATTAAATACCTGAAGTATTCCATCATTAATTAACTGCAGACTTCCTTTTACAATACATTTATCAGATGTTGAAGCAAACTGTGCACTGACATTGCTCTCATCATCAATAATTGAACGGATTATAGAATAATTATCACCAACTTCACTTACGATTCCGACAAGCCCTCCGTCACCGATAACGTTCATATCGACTTCTATTCCATCCTTACTTCCTTTATCAATTGTAAAAGTTGAATACCAGTTACTTGTGTCCTTACTGATAATTCTTGCACCAACCGTCTCGTAATCAGAATATTGTTCACTAAGTTTATATAATTTTCTTAACTGGTCTAACTCATTCTGATCTTCAACTGATAATGCATTCTTATTTTGTAAGTCTAATATTTGTTCTTTAAGACTCTTATTCTCACTTTTTATATTCTTAAGTTCCTTTATATCTGCAGCTCTGTCAGTAAGCCACTTTCCAACTTCATTCATACCCTTTGTAACTGGCGTCATGACATATGTTGCAACCGATTTAACTGGTGTTGCAAATCCTTTAAATACAAATGAAGAAACAATAAGCACAAAACAAAGGAATGTTAAAATGAATAAAACATATTTAATTGGAAATTCTTTTTTTTCTCGTCTTCTCAAAATAATATACCTCTGATAGTCTTTTAGTTATATTGTTTCTCTCTTGGAACATACATTAATTCACTAAGCTTATTATTCGATAATATTTCAGCAATTCCTCTTATAACTGTCTCTTCAGGTTCATCATCAAGATTAATCTTTAATCCTGTTTCATTAGTAATTAACTGTCCGATATTCTGGATTAATGAAGAACCACCTGTAAGATATACCCCTGTGTTAATTATATCAGCAGCAAGTTCAGGCGGAGTTCTCTCTAAGATAACTTTAATAGAATCTATAATAGAATGTAAACATTCCTGAATCGCTTCAAAAACAAGTTCTGAACTTATCTCCTTGCTTGCTGGAAGTCCTGTTACAATATTCCTTCCAAAGGCAACATATGAACTTGATGAAACATTAATAGCATCTGCAAGATTAATCTTAATTTGTTCTGCTGTTCTTCTTCCTATTACAAGATTATATTTTTTTCTTACAATGCTACAGATTGTATCATCTAATTTAGAACCACCTGTTTTAATTAACTTGCTTAAGACAATTCCACCTAATGATATTACAGAAATCTCTGTTGTGTCTGCACCTATATTTACAATAAGATTACCTCTTGGACTTTCAACATCAATTCCTACACCAACTGCATCTGCAATCGGCTTTTCAACTACACTGATATGTTTTGCCTTTACTCTTGATTCCGCGATCATATCATAAAAGGCTCTTTTCTCTACTTCTGTAATATCAGTAGGAACTGCAATACAGAAATTCGATGAACCCGTAATGCCTTTACCATTTAATTTCTTGAAAAATCTTTCGAATAAAATATCCATATTCTTAATATCTGCAATTACACCAAATTTAACAGGAAATGATACCTCGATATTCTCAGGTGCTTTCTCATACATTTCAAATGCCAGGTCACCGAACTGAAATACTTCATCTTTGTTCTTCTTAGCAATAACGTTTTTCTCATTTATTATTTTCTTATTTGTTAATCCAAAAATTTTAAAATTGCTGGTACCTAAATCTATACCATATGAATGTTGTGCCATTATTCTCCTCCATTTTCTAAAACAATCCAATTTGTTTCAGACTTATATATTTATTATCGCCAATAATTATGTGGTCTATCAGATTAATACCGATAATATTTCCCGCCTCTTTCATACGCTTTGTCGTTACTATATCTTCACGGCTAGGTGTCGGGTCACCACTAGGGTGATTATGCAGCAGTATTATATATACTGCACCTGTCCTAAGTGCTTCTATAAATGCCTCTCTTGGGGATGCCATTGATGCATTAACCGTCCCTTTAGACAATTCAAAATCACCTAGGAATCTGTGCTTCGTATTAAGCATTACTACAAGCAGGCGCTCAGTTTCAAGGTGTCTTAAGTCTTCCATATAATAATTTGCAATTATCTCAGGTGAAATAAATTCTTTATCAAGTGGAATGTTTCCTTTAGAAATACGTCTGCTTAATTCTGCCACACACTTTATCTGCGTAGCTTTCACAAGTCCTATTCCTTTAATACTCTGTAATTCCTTTAAAGACAAATTTGTTATTCCTAATATATTATCCGATTTAGACATTGATAATACTGCATCTGATAATTCTACAGATGTCATATTATAAGTACCTGTCCTGATTATAATTGCAAGAAGCTCTGAATCTGTAAGAGCCTCGGGACCTTTGAGTAAAAATTTCTCATAAGGTCTGTTTTCTTTTCTGATTTCCTTAATCGATGTTATCTTCATCATCCTTTCATCAATTATTCTCTCCAGATTCAAAAAAGAAAATTGCTAAAATCTTTTTTATAATAGCATAATAATTATAATTTAACAATACCCGCATCTACTAATTTTTGTAAAGAATTTATTATGCCAAGTTTCGCATGATACCATGTAAGACCACCCTGAAAATAAACTGCATAAGGTGGCTTAATAGGTCCATCTGCACTAAGTTCAATTGATGAACCCTGAATAAATGCACCTGCTGCCATAATTACATCGCTATCATATCCTGGCATTGCCCATGGCTCTGGTGTAACAAAGCTGTCAACCGGAGCTGCTGCCTGTATACCTTTACAGAATTCAATAACTCCCTCTGGACGGCCGAATTCTATGGCCTGAATTATATCATATCTTGGTTCACTGCCATCAGGAACTACTTTAAAGCCTAACTTCTCATATATATTAGCTGCAAATACAGCACCCTTTAAAGCTCCGCTTACTACAGTAGGTGCTAAGAATAATCCCTGGAAAAAGCTCTGTGTCACACCTAATGTTGCACCGACTTCTCTTCCAAGTCCTGGAGCTGTAAGTCTGTACGACGCCTGTTCAATACATTCTTTAGTTCCTACAATGTATCCACCTATAGGTGCAAGTCCCCCACCCGGATTCTTAATAAGTGAACCTACTGTCATATCTGCACCAAAATCACTCGGTTCATCATATTCTACGAATTCACCATAACAGTTATCTACCATCACTATTAATTCAGGATTAATTTCTTTAATAAATTTTATAACATCACCTATTTCATATGGTGAAAGAGTTCTTCTAGGAAGATATCCTTTCGAACGCTGAATTGCTATAAGTTTAGTTTTAGGATTAATTGCCTTTTTTATTCCCTCTTTGTCAAACGAGCCATCCGGTAATAAATCTACCTGTGAATATGTAACTCCAAATTCTTTAAGTGAACCAACAGATGGTCTTATTCCAATAACTTCCTCTAATGTGTCATAAGGCTTTCCTGATACTGATAACAACTCATCACCAGGTCTTAGATTAGAAGCAAGCGCAAGTGCAAGTGCATGGGTTCCGCAAGTTATCTGCGGACGTACAAGTGCTGCTTCTGTATTAAATACTTTCGCATACACTTCTTCTAATGTATCTCTTCCTAAGTCATTATATCCATAACCAGATGAAGCTGAGAAATGTACATCACTTACCCTTGCTTCCTGCATTGCCTTAATAACCTTTAACTGGTTATATTCTGCCTTTTCATCAAATTCCTTAAATCTGTCTTGTAACCTTTCCTCAATTTCAGTACAGAAATCAAGAACTTGCTTTGATATTCCTAAACCATTATACATTTTATCTTTTAATTCATTCATTGTTTTTCTCTATACTTTCTATTAATATAATATTTATAAATTTCGACATCAAAATTTTAGCCGTGCTTAGAACAAATGCACTATTCTGATACCATGATATTTATATTCAATAATAAATGTTAT
The DNA here is from genome assembly GCA_902362455.1 of Eubacteriaceae bacterium. GTDB lineage: Bacteria > Bacillota > Clostridia > Lachnospirales > Lachnospiraceae > Bovifimicola > Bovifimicola ammoniilytica. The sequence goes on along the minus strand of CABIWJ010000004.1, from coordinate 318,621 downwards.
TTAATTATTATCTATTATTGCTTTTTTATGCATTATTTCAACCATAGCATTACTAACTAATCCTTTGTCATTACCATAATCTTCATAATTCATAAAAGTAACTTCTTTCTCACGTCTGAACCACGTAAGCTGGCGTTTTGCAAAATGTCTTGTATCTCGCTTAATTATCTCAACTGCTTCATCTAATGTATATTCTCCATTAAGATATGCAACAATTTCCTTATATCCTAAGCCCTGCATAGATACTAAGTCAGGCATGTATCCTAAATTCAACAGATTCTTAACTTCATTTACAAGTCCCTGTTCAATCATCATATCTACACGCTTATCTATTCTTTCATATAACACATCTCTCTGCCTGTTAAGTACAAAATAGACGAAATTATATGGTGATTTCTTAGAAGCTTCCCTGGAATTATGAACAGAAATCTTTTCGTGATTCACTTCAAAATATTCTAAGGCACGAATTACACGTTTTAAATTATTCTCATGTATTGAATCTGCTGACTCCTTATCTACCTCTTCTAAAAGCTTATGGACATATAAATTGCCTTTTTCCTTTGCTAACTGCTCATACTTCTTACGGATACTATCATCTTTCTCTTCTTCATCAGAAAACTCAATATCATAAAGTATACTCTGTATATAGAAGCCAGTTCCTCCAACAATTATCGGAATTTTACCTTTAGCATATATTTCTTCCATAGCTCTCTTAGACATTGTTTTAAACATATACACATTGAACTCTTCATCAGGATTAAGTTCATCTACCAGATAATGCTTTATTCCATCCATTTCCTCTTTAGTTATTTTAGCCGAACCTATATCCATATATTTATATATCTGTATCGAATCTGCACTTATAATTTCACCATTAATTTTCTTAGCAATATCAATCGATATATCCGTTTTACCAACACCTGTCGGTCCTGTTATTATAACTAATGGTTTCTTATTTAGATTATTCATTTTTCACTAATCCTCTATTCTGAGCAACTTGTCGCAAAGAGGCGGTCAGAAATTCGCGTAGGCGATTTCTGACTTGCCATAAACAGCTATTTGTTTTCGCTCTGAAACAAATAGCTGTGTGAAAGAATTGGTGCATCAGCACAATTCTTTCACACTATCCTCTGTTCTGTTACACTATTCTTTTGAATTTCTTCTCAATTTCATATTTACTCATTGATATAATAGTAGGTCGTCCATGAGGACAATTATAAGGATTGTCTAGTTGCAATAATTGTTCTATTAATGCATTAGCCTCTTCAACTGATAGACGATTATTACCTTTAACTGCTGCCTTGCAGGACATTGAAGCAATCTTCTCTGTTATTAAATCTGATTTTAATTCTGCAGAAGTCTCTGTAAGTGAATCAATAAGACTCATTAATAGTTCTTTCTGTCCAATAGAATACAGATTAGCAGGTACAGCACGTACAGCATAGTCCTTACCACCAAATGGCTCGATTTCATAGCCGAATCTTTCGAATTCATCACTGAATCTGTTAATTATATTTTCCTCCTCCATTGATAATGTAAGTATAATCGGAGGATTAATCTGCTGCGAGGTAATCTCTTTATTCTTAAATGACTTCAACGTCTTTTCGTATAGTACCTTTTCATGAGCCGCATGCTGGTCAATTATATATAAATTGTTATCATACTCAATAAGCCAGTAAGTATCGAAAAGTTGTCCTATCATTTTATGCTTCTTACGTTCTTTTTTAGACAAGAAAACATCATTGAATAAATCTATCTGTTCAGTCTGCCCCTGTACTGGTATTGCATTATAATCATCTGCACCATCAGCAACCATAGATATATCTGCTACGCTATCATTTTCTGAAGCATATGAGACCCTTTCTATATCATTTAACATATTTCTTCTGATTTCAAATGGTTCAGGTTCTCTTATATGTCTTTTAGGCTGTTGTTTTTCCTTTGTTGTAATCGCATTTGCAATATTCTCAATATTTTTCACATCGTTTTCAATATTCTCAATATTTTTCACATTGTTTTCAATGTTATTTATATTGCTTTCAATATTATTGACATTATTTGTAATAGTTTGTACATGAGCTTTCTTAGAATTACCCGAATCTGCCTCTGCTACCTCAGGAATTAATTCACGTCTGCTAAGTGCTGCCGAAATCGCATTATAGAAAATATTATATATATCCATTGGATTCTCAAAACGAATCTCCATTTTAGACGGATGAACATTTACATCTATAAGATAGTTGTCTATCTGAAAATGTAATACACAGAATGGATAATTATGCTGCATCATATATGGCTTATATGCTTCCTCAATTGCATTATTTATAATTTTACTTTTTATAAATCTGCCATTAATGAAGTATACCATATTATTTCTGTTGCCTCTTGAGACAATCGGTTTCCCGATATATCCTGTAAGATGCATATTCATTGCTATATCGTCTATCTCTAATATATTTGCAGCAACATCTCGTCCATATATAGAATATATAATTTCATTTAATTTATTATTACCCGATGTATGAAGTTTATTTTGATTATTGTTAATAAACCTGATTGAAACTTCTGGATGTGAAAGGGCAATTTTCTCCACTATGCTACTTATATATGATGCCTCTGTTGTAGCTGATTTTAAAAATTTACGTCGTGCTGGTGTATTATAGAACAAATTTCTTATAATAAATGTTGTTCCTGTAGGTGCACCGACTTCCTCAAGACATTTTTCTTCTCCACCCTCAATCACATATCGTATTCCTGTTAAATCAGAAGGAGTCTTCGTAATACATTCTAACTGTGTAACGGCAGCAATACTTGATAATGCCTCTCCACGAAATCCTAACGAACTGGCACTTAATAAATCTTCTACATTCTTAATTTTGCTAGTAGCATGTCTTAAAAAAGCATTTTTTATATCATCTTTTTCTATTCCCTGTCCATTATCCGTAATTCTGATAAATGAAATACCACCATCTTTTATCTCAACCGTAACCGCAGTTGCCCTGGCATCAATTGCATTTTCTAAAACTTCCTTAACAATTGATGATGGTCTGTCTACAACCTCTCCGGCTGCAATCTTATCCACAGTAGATTTATCAAGAACATTTATATGTGCCATAGTTCACCTCATCCTTTTATTTCTAAACATTAACAACTATTACCAACGGTTCCTTAACTTATTTTGAAGTTTATATAATGTATTTAATGCATCCATAGGTGTCATATTAGATATATCTAACTCTTTTAATTCGTTTATAATGTCATCATCTTTAACAGTATCAAATAATGACATCTGGGTTGCATCTGTATCATCTTTAACAAATTGCTTATTCTTAATTGCCGGTTTAGACGAAATCGCAATCTCTTTAGCCCTCGCACTTATGTCAGCATCCGATAATTCCATCGCAATCTCTTTAGCACGTAATATAACTGACTCCGGTATTCCTGCAAGTTTAGCAACCTGTATACCATAACTCTTATCAGCACCGCCTTTGACAATTTTTCTTAAGAATACGATATCATCGCCCTGTTCCTTAACTGCTATACAATAGTTATTTACGCCCGCTAAAGTACCCTCTAATTCGGTAAGTTCATGATAATGCGTGGCAAATAGTGTCTTTGCACCTAGAAGCTTTGTATTGCTTATATGTTCAACTACAGCCCATGCAATACTAAGGCCATCAAAAGTACTTGTACCTCGTCCTATTTCATCAAGGATAAGTAAACTGTTAGAAGTAGCATTTCTAAGGATATTAGCAACCTCTGTCATCTCCACCATAAATGTACTCTGTCCCGATGCCAAATCATCAGAGGCTCCGACTCTGGTAAAAATTCTGTCACATATTCCGATATTAGCAGAGCTTGCAGGAACAAATGAGCCAATCTGTGCCATTAATACAATTAATGCCGTCTGTCTCATATATGTAGATTTACCTGCCATATTAGGACCTGTTATTATCGAAATTCTGTTATTATGCTTATCTAAATAAGTATCATTTTCAACAAACATTGAACCATTCATCATCTTTTCAACTACAGGATGACGACCGTTTTTAATATCAATAATGCCTTTTTCATTAATTGATGGTCTGACGAAATTATTATGCTCTGCCACATATGCAAGTGATGCATATACATCAATCCTGGCAACTATTTTAGCTGTATGTTTAATTCTTACAACTTCATCAGCTATAGTATTTCTTATAAGGCAGAATTTATCATATTCAATAGCAGAAAGTTTCTCTTCTGCGCCAAGAATTATATCCTCTAAATTCTTTAATTCATCGGTAATATAGCGTTCTGCATTAGCTAATGTCTGTTTTCTTGTATAATTATCAGGTACTAAATCCTTAAATGAATTAGTAACTTCTATATAATATCCAAATACCTTATTATATTTAATCTTTAAACTCTTTATTCCGGTTCTTTCCTTTTCTTTTGCTTCTAAATCTGCAATCCAGTTCTTACCCTCTGTCTTGGCTTTTCTCAATCTGTCGATTTCTTCTGAATATCCATCTTTAATTATTCCACCCTCACGAATAGTTACAGGTGGCTCTTCCATAATTGAATCTCTGACAAGTTCGTATAAGTCTTCAAGCACATCAAACTTATTATATAATCCGGATAATTCTTCTGATTTATATGACTTCATCTGATTTTTAATATGAGGTAATAACTCTAACGAATTTCTGAATGCTATTAAGTCTCTCGGATTAGCTGACTGATACGAAATACGGCTTATTAATCTTTCTAAATCATATACCGGATTAAGATATTCTCTTATCTCTTCTCTTGTAATTAAGTCATCATTAATCTCTGCAATAGCCTCCTGACGCTTTATTATATCTTCTTTCTTAACAAGAGGCTGTTCTATGTATTGTCTTAAGGTTCTTGCACCCATTGCTGTCTTAGTCTTATCAAGAACCCACAGAAGTGAGCCACGTTTCTGTTTCTCACGAAGTGTCTCCGTTAATTCAAGATTTCTTCTGGTAGATGTATCAATTATCATATATTTTCCAGTAGAATAAGGAGATATCGCAATAATATGTGATAATGATATCTTCTGTGTTTCGAGCAGATATTTCATCAATGCACCTGCTGCAATTGTGCCTGTAGGATAATCATCAAGTCCTAATCCTGATAAATTCATTACATGAAAATGGTCTTTTAAGGTATTTACACACATCTCTTCATCAAAATACCATGAATCTAATGTAAATATGCATATGTTAAGTCTGTTCTTCAAATCATCAGTATCTATACCAGTCAGATAAAATGGTGAATTAACTACTATCTCTGATGGCATAAACTTATTAATTTCATCTAATAATGACCTCCTAGAATTGACCTCTGTTACCATAAAATCTCCAGTTGTAATATCAGTTATTGCAATTCCAAATTTATCATCAAGATATGATATACACATAAGATAATTATTTTTTGTTTCGTCCATTGATGAAGTATTAAGATTAGTTCCCGGAGTAACCACTCTTATTACTTCACGTTTAACTAACCCCTTTGCCAGCTTAGGATCTTCTACCTGTTCACCTATAGCAACTTTATATCCTTTTTCAACAAGTTTGCTCAAATATGTATCTACAGCATGATAAGGTATTCCACACATAGGCGCACGTTCTTCAAGTCCACAGTCCTTACCTGTAAGTGTCAATTCTAACTCTTTAGAAGCTAAGATTGCATCATCAAAAAACATCTCATAAAAGTCGCCTAATCTGTAGAACAGAATACAGTCCTTATATTGCTCCTTTGTTTCCATATATTTTTGCATCATTGGTGATAACTGCCCCATGTCAACCTCCGTTTTTCGAATGTATTTCATTTGCTCTTTCTATTGCTGCATCAATGTTTGGACAAATATTCTCTTCTCCGACCATTTCTATAAAGCCTGCTTTTTCAAATACGTGTTTTGGTTGTTCATTAATGTGCGAGAGTACAAGTGTCATTCCATTTGCTTTACATGTTTTTAAGATATTTAAAAGTGTCTGATATGCTGTAACATCTAGTGCAGGCACTCCTCTCATTCTGATAATAAGTACATCTCCTTCAGTTTCAGATACAACCTCCATAAATTTATCTGCTGCGCCAAAGAACATTGGTCCGTTAATTTCGAATACATGTGTTCCTTTTGGCACAACTTTCAGGCCTATTGCATCTTCATCTTCGGTATCTTCTTCATCTTCGTCTATATATTTCCAGCCATGTACATATGTAACCTCTGACATTCTCTTCATAAATAACAGACAGGTTAAGACAATACCGACACCTATTGCTACTACTAAATCAAATACTACTGTTAACACAAAAGTTAAGATGAGTACAAGTATATCACTTTTTGGTGCTGTTTTACATATATTGAGAAATTTTCTCCATTCACACATATTATAAGCAACCATAAATAATATTGCTGCAATGCAAGGCATAGGAATAAGTGCCGCATATGGCATCAAAATCACTAATATAAGTGCAAGTGTTATAGAATGAACTATTCCTGCTATAGGAGTTCTACCTCCATTTTTAACATTCGCAGCCGTTCTTGCTATCGCACCTGTTGCAGGTATTCCACCGAAAAATGCACTACCGATATTACCTAAGCCCTGTGCCACAAGTTCAGCATTTGATTTATGCCTGCTTCCAATCATACCGTCTGCAACTACACAGGAAAGAAGTGACTCAATAGCTGCAAGTATCGCTATTGTAAATGCATTAGGTAATAATAAACGTATTTTTTCAAATGAAAATGCAGGCATATTAAAATGTGGTAACTTTGATGAAATTGTATACAATGAACCAATTGTATTTACATCAAGTGATAATAATTTTACTGCTGCAGCAGTTATAATAATAGCTATTAATGATGGAGGAATTATCTTATTAATCTTTGGCCATATTATTAATATTAATAATGCCACAAGTCCTATTATTAAAGCTGATACATTAACAGTATTAATGCAGCTTCCAATCATCTTAACTTTATCCATAGTCTCTATCAGAGGCTCTTTAGTCTGCTTAAATGTAAGTCCTAAAAAATCTTTAATCTGACCAATGAAAATAGTAACTGCAATACCACTTGTAAAACCAGTAGTTATGGTAAGTGGTATGAATTTAATCAGGCTTCCGAATTTGAACAATCCCATTAATACAAGAATAATACCTGCCATTATGGTAGCAATTATTAATCCGTCAATTCCCTCTGTAGCCACGATTCCTGCTACAATTGTTGCAAATGCCGCTGTTGGTCCTGCAATCTGGACACGACTTCCACCGAAAAATGAGATGATAAAACCAGCAACTATCGCTGTATATAATCCCATTTCCGGAGTTACTCCTGATGCAAGTGCTAACGCAATTGATAATGGTAATGCAATAATTGCAACAATTATGCCTGCCACTACGTCTTTAACAAACTGTTCTTTAGTATAATCTTTCATTACCGAAAATAATTTTGGTTTAATATAATTCATAACTTTTTCACAAACACTTTCTTTTCTTCATTCTTTTCTTCATTCTTTTCTTCATTCTTTTCTTGTTACTTCTTTTTATTTCTTTATTCTTATTTCCTGCTTCTTTTTTATTTTTGCCACTATTATTCTTCAACCATTGTGCCAAAGTAATAAAAGCCTTTAGCTTCATCTAAGTGTACATTTACAATCTTACCGATTAAATCTTTAGTTCCTTTAAAATGCACTGTTGTGCTGTTACTTAATTTACCAGTAACTAATGAGGAATCATGGTCATTTACTTCTTCAACTAATACTTCCATAGTCTCTCCAACATATTTACCTGTATTTTCATTAGAAATCTCCTGAACTACTTCTAATAATCTGTTAAATCTGTCCTTAACCACATCTTCCGGAACCTGATTTTCCATTTTAGCAGCAGGTGTGCCTGTTCTCTTCGAATATATGAAAGTATATGCACTGTCATATCTTACTTTCTTAACTACATCTAATGTCTCTAAGAAGTCCTCCTCTGTTTCACCTGGAAAACCTACAATAATATCAGTAGATAATGCCATATCAGGTATTTCTCTTCTAATCTTTAATGCAAGATCTAGGTATTTCTCCTTATCATAATGTCTGTTCATTATTTTAAGAATACGACTGCTTCCTGATTGTAATGGAAGATGTAGCTGTCTGCATATCTTCTTTGAGTTCTTCATAACTTCAATCAAATCATCTGATAAATCTTTAGGGTGTGAAGTCATAAATCTGATTCGCTCTAATCCATCTATTTCTTCTACACGTTTAAGAAGTTCGGCAAATGAGATTCCATTTTCTAGGTTTTTGCCATAAGAATTGACATTTTGTCCGAGTAACATCACCTCCACAACGCCATCTGCAACTAATTTTTTAATCTCTTCTATAATATCTTCAGGCTTTCTGCTTCTTTCACGACCTCTTACATAAGGCACTATACAATAACTACAAAAGTTATTGCAGCCAAACATAATATTTACACCTGATTTGAATGGATATTTACGGTCAATAGGAAGTTCTTCAACAATCTTATCTGTATCTTTCCATATCTCAATAACACTGTTTCCAGTTGTGAATTTCTCATATAGAAGTTCTGCTAACTTAAATATATTATGCGTTCCAAATATTAGGTCAACAAAACGGTAGCTGCTTTTAATTTTCTCAACTACTGTTTCTTCCTGCATCATACAACCACATAATGAAATAATCATTTCAGGGTTCTTATTCTTCAATTTCTTCAAATTACCAAGATGTCCATATACTTTTAGATTAGCATTTTCTCTGACGGTGCAGGTATTATATAAGATAAAATCAGGTTCTTCATTTGAAGTAGTAAGCACATAGCCTATTGCCTCAAGAATACCTGTTAATTTTTCTGAATCTCTGGCATTCATCTGACAACCAAATGTCTGAATCTGACAATAAAGAGGACGTCTTAACAGTTCGCTCTTCTTACGGATTATTTCTCTGCATTTTGCCATATAGTAATATTGTCTTGCCGGTTCTTCTAATGGTGCCTCGGTTGATATATCTACTAAATCAAGGTTAATTTCGTTCATAAGTAATCCTTTCGTATTAATTTCTTTATAATATAATGCCAGAAATAAAAGTTGGTTTATAGCTTATTATCCTGACACAATTTTATAAGTATCATCTGGTATTATAATTACTAGATCAGACCTCTAGGCGTACAAACACCCAAATTAATATTATATATAGTTAAAATATTATTGTCAATGCAAATAAATTAGCATTCTTAAAAATTCAAGTGGAACATTTTTAAGTTCATTATATACCCTCGTACAGTAAGATGCCTCCAATGGAAATGTTGCTTCATCTTCTACTGTTTCTACGGTTATTGCCGGCAACAGGTATCTTTCCGAGAAGAAATTAACTGTATTTCCCCCGGACAGATTATCAGAATTCTCATCATTTGGTGTATATAAAGAATAGCCTGTAATTTTAGATAACCGGCAGGCAATATCGAACTGTTTTCTGTTATACTCATATACCATTGCACTTCTATAATAGAATATAGAATTTCCTCTTGAATGAAAATCTATCATTCCCATAAAATCATTTTGTTCGCACACCTTTATAAATGCCATTGTTTCAGGCTCATTATCAGGAAGCCCCGAATTATTAGTAAATGCAAAAGACTGCGACATAAAATTCCTGTTAATATCCACTCCATCACCATTGAATTTATATTCTTTGTATGGAATATTACAATGCCTACAATTATTTCTTAGAATTTTATCATTAATTGCATAATATCCCTCCATAGCAATAGTGTAACCATCAGGATTCAATAGAGGAATAAAATACAAAGCATATTTGTCTAATAATTTTTCTCCATAAGAATAATAACGATGCGAAAGTCGTTCTATCAAAGAAAGCATAACTGTAGGATTAATTATTTCCCTGCCATGAACCCCCGCCACAAATACCGGACCTCTATTTCCTTTTCCTACTTTTACCATAAATATTATCCTGTTATCGTTAGAAGTTCCTATATGGGTAACTTTAATTAATTGCGGATATAATTTTGCGATATGCAAAGACTTGTTTAATAAAGAATTGTATGTATAGATATTGTCGAGATTGATAATCATATAAAACCTTTTTTTGATATTATATGCCTTAGAAAATAAAAAAAGACGTCAGGGATGCAGATGTTGTACTTGTAATTCTTAGGACGTTGTATATAAATGTAGTAAAACTTCGCTCAGTGATAATAAATGCATCATCTGTATATAGCAAACTGCGGGGATGTAGATTTAGAACTTTTTGTAAGAATTGCGTAAATTTGTCAGGTATTATCTTTCTTCTCATATTTTGTGTACATTTACCAGACAGACACTTAAGCAGGAATGTCCGTCTGTAACATACACTTTCGTATTCCTTTATCGGGTGTGAGTAAATGCCGCCATCTGCAAAGTCTATTACGGTGCAGTAAATCAAACGCGCTTCGCTTGAACGGTAATTTACTGCACCGACCTTTTGCATATGACGGCATATAACTCACACACACGATACGTCATAAATCAAGTGTATGTTACAGACGGACAACCCTGTTTAAGTGTTCTGGATGTTAAATGAACATAAATAATCAAAAGAGAAGAAAGATAATACCGACAAATTAGCAATTTGAAACATAAGTTCTATTCTACATCCCCGCAGTTTGCTTACATCAGATGATATCAAATGTTCTCTATGAGCGAAGCTTGGCTACATCTATATTACGGCTATCTGTAATAATCATATCCGGAACAACATCTGTATCCTCGACTTCTATAATATTTTCCTCTATGATCTGAAAATCAAAACAAATTGCAACTTTAAGGCCCAGATTATATTCAGAGATATATTTATCATAATATCCTCCGCCATAACCGATTCGGTTGCCCTTTGTATCAAATACTAATCCAGGCATTATAATAAGACTTTTTTCATCAGGATATATAATTGTATCTGTAACCGGTTCTAATATTCCATAACTGCCAATGGATAATTCTGATTTATCTCTGATTACATAGAAATCCATTTTATCTCCATTTACTCTTGGAACTGCTACTTTTATTCCATTATCAATACAATAATCGATAATAGGAGTCGTATCACATTCACTTCTGTAGCTTACAAATATAAATATACAACTTACATCAGCCAGGTTCGCAGTATCTAACAAATTTTCAAATATTTTTCTACTCTTATGTATTTTTTCTTCATCTGTAAGACTGTTTCTTTTAACAGACATAATTTTTCTTAATTCACTTTTATTCATAAATTTTGTCTATTTCTTCTTTAAAGATGTTATCGAACCATCTTTCTCTACGATACGGATATTTTGTAACTGTCCTCTTAAATTATTATGAACAAGTCTGATGTACTCATCACGTAACTTCTTTTGTTCTGATTTTTCAGCATTTGTAAGTTCTCTTGTCTTAGAAAGACGTGCTAATTCATTTATTCTGTCTAATTTACTCTGTTCCATTAATAAATCTTCTCCATTCTATACATTACTACTCTTACAGACTTATAATTTTCTAATTTCAATATCACTTAACAATTATATATAATGTATCTGTATTAGTTATCAGGCTGTCTACATATTCACTTTGTTCGTGCAATAATAATTCTCCTCCCGGAAAGCTTATGATATCAAAAAATGTTTTCTTTTTACCAAATATCGTCTTATTAACTCCGGTAAATACAAGCAGATTATTATATATCTCACATAATCTCGAACCATTATTGTATTTAGGTTCAATCTTATTTGTATTAAGATTTAAGAATGAAAGTTCATTATCTTTTATTATACAAATATATGGTTCATTATTGAGAACATATGCTTTTGCAAGATTGGAAATACGTATAACATCCTGATTAATACAGGTCTTTATCTCAGACGAAGTTAAATTATAAAATTTAACCTCTTCTTCCTTAGTCTCATTATTTACACAGGAATATATAACGTAATCTCCCATTTTCTTAATATATGGAATTGTCTTGTTATGATAAGTCTGTTCGATAGTCTCAAGCGAAATACTTTTCTTACCAATTGCGAGGTCTGAAACCATCTGTCCGATATTTACAAAACTTACAGCCTCTAAACTACACTCATCTTCATCTAGCAGGTTATATCTGTTATCCTCTAATAGCGAATATCCTGTCTTGATGACACACTGGTTATCTGATATTGCAAGAATATTCATAATACCATTCAAGTTGAAATTCTCATCAGCAATCATATACTCTGTTTCATCTTTGATATTATATAGTCTCTGGTTAAATCTAAAGAATCCTGAATAAGTTTTTGATTTATTTAATACAAGATACTCGTTCTGTATAATAATGTAATAATCATTTATAATAAATATTTTAAGCTTCTTTATCTCATTAAGGCCATAAAGATTCTCTGAGAAATTATATAAAGCTTCAGTTGCACCACTTGATATATTATATCTTAGAAGTAATATTTTCCCGACTTCTTTATATCTATCAACTTCCGTATAATCTGCATAAATGTCTTTTGAAGCCTCTGTATCATCTTTTTCTACATTTGCAAAATATAAGTATTTAGGTTCTGTCGAGACATCGATAATTTCTCCAATGTTATATTTATTAATATTAGGAAGAACCTCAATTCGCTCATTTGTCTCTAAGTTAAGTAAGCTATATCTAATTCCCTTAACAGATTCAAATTCACCATCATATTCAGTTGTTTCAAGCACGTAATTATCACTAAGATATTTACCAAAGTGCCATTCTGAATTCTGTAATATTTTTATTTTCATTAATAAAATCCTTTTATTCAGACAAATAGTCTATTATTTTAAAATCTTCTTTCTGATTAGAAGTGAATAAAGTTCCAACATTATTCCCAGCTAAAATCTGTTCAACAACCGAAACATTTTCGCCATTAGCTATAATCATATCAGCACCTGACTCTGTTGCTATCTGTGCTGCAGCCAATTTAGCACTCATTCCGCCCGTTCCTACATCACTTCCAGATGATTCTTTACCCATTGAGAACATTTTACTGTCTAAATTAGTAACGATTGGAATGAATTTTGCATCTTTATTCATGTTTGGATCATCCGTAAACATTCCATCTATATCAGATAATAATATAAGCATATCAGCATTTGTAAGTGCTGTAACTAAAGCAGATAATCTGTCATTATCACCAAATACGATTTCATATGTTGAAACTGTATCATTTTCATTTACAACAGGAATAACACCTAATTTTAATAATTCTTCAAAAGTATTTCTTGCATTATATCTGCTTAAATCATCAAGCATTGTATATTTTGTCATAAGAATCTGTGCAGTTTTCTGGTTATATTCAGAAAATAACTTCTGATACATCATCATAAGCTGTGCCTGTCCAATTGCTGCACATGCCTGTTTCTCTGAAAGTGTTAAGCTCTTACCTGATAGTCCCGTAGATTGCTTACCTACAGCTATCGCGCCTGATGATACTAATATAACATCTTTGCCCTGATTTTTTATATCTGTAAGAATCCGAACTAATTTCTCAAGTTTATATAAATCAATTCCATTCGTCTCAGGATGTGTAAGCGATGACGAACCGATTTTTACTACAATTCTTTTTTTGTCTTTTAATTTATTTCTATAATTATCTGATATTTCCATTTCCGTTTAATCCTCCGAAGTGAAGTAAAATACATTCTTGTATTTTATACAAAAGTTACTAATCTGTCAATGGAGCATATTTTTTAGAAATTGCTTCATAGACTTTTATACCATCCATTGCTGCTGATGTAATACCGCCTGCATATCCTGCACCCTCTCCGCAAGGATATATTCCTTTAATATTACTTTCAAATGTTTCATCTCTTAATATTCTAAGTGGTGACGAGGTTCTGCTCTCTACTCCTGACATAACTGCATCATATCTGTTATAGTTCTTTATCTTAGATGCAAAAGAATCAATTCCCTGTATTAAAGACTCCGATATATATTCAGGAAAAATATTTCTCAAATTTGAAAATTCGTATTTTCCTTTCATCTGGGGATTAACATCTCCAAGTTCTGTAGTCTTTATATTCTTCTTAAAATCTCCGAATAGCTGAACAGGAATCCTACCTTTACCCTCTATATATGCTGCTTTTTCTAAAACCCTCTGGTATTCTATTCCACCAAGAGGTGTCTTGTCCTTAAAATCATCCGGTGTAATCGTAACAATCATTGCACTGTTCGCATTTTCGCCATCTCTCTTGCTATAACTCATTCCATTAACTGCTGTTGACTCTAATTCCGATGAGGAATTAACCACATATCCACCCGGACACATGCAGAATGAATATACACCTCTTCCAGTTGAAAGATTAGTTGCAAGTTTGTAGTCCGCAGCAGGCAACTTGTCACTAAATATACCATATTGTGAATCATTAATCTGCTTCTGTTTATGTTCGATTCTTACACCGATTGCAAATGCTTTAGGTTCCATAATTAATTTAGAATCATATAGCATTTTAAATGTATCTCTTGAACTGTGTCCTGTCGCTAGCACTAAAACCTCACAAGGAATTGTCTCTTTATAATTTTTCGTTTCTATATCAATTGATTTTAATACATTATTATCATAATTACATTTGGTAAATCTAGTACCAAACATAAAACTTCCACCAAGCCGAATAGTCTCTAATCGGATATTTTTAATGACCTTTGATAATACATCAGTTCCGATATGAGGTTTATTAATATAAGTTATTTTCTCATCTGCACCAAATTTTACAAATGTATCTAATACGAAATCATTTCTATGAAATTTATCTTTAACCATTGTATTTAGTTTACCATCAGAAAATGTGCCTGCTCCCCCCTCACCGAACTGTATATTAGACTCCGGATTAAGAATACCTGTTTCAAAGAACTTTTCTACCGTTTTCTGTCTTTCATCTACTTTTTCACCACGTTCAATTACAAGCGGTTCATATCCATTTATTGCTAACATATATGCACAAAATAATCCTGCTGGTCCTGAACCTACAATTACAGGTCTGTGATTTAATTTCTTTTCTCCCGGCGTAATAAATTCATATTTTTTATTATCGGTTGACATAATATTTTTATTGTTAATTTTAGAAATTATTTTCTTTTCATTATTAATTTCTACATCTACAGTATAGATATATTTTATATCTTCTTTTCTGGCATCAATTGATTTCTTTGATATCCTATATTTAAAATTATCTTTATTAACCTTAAGAAGCTTACTTATCTGTTTAGATAAATCTTCTTCTGTGTGATTTATCGGTAATTTAATTTGTGAAATTCTAATCATTTTTCTGATAGTCCTTTCATACTAATCTCCATTTTACAAGCACAATGTGCCTGCAAAATTGCAAGCCAAATGTCAGATCTGGCTCTGCGAAACTAATTTACAACTTTTCCCTGCAACATATCCTGTAGACCATGCCCATTGAAGATTATAGCCGCCGCATTTTCCGTCTACATTTATTAGCTCTCCAGTAAAATACAGGTTTTTAATATATTTAGATTCCATTGTATAGGGATTAATACCATCTACATCTATTCCACCACAACATACTTGTGCCTTCATAAAATCATTGGTTCTATCTATGTTAAATTCTACCTTCTTGAAAAACTTAAACATATCTGTTAATTTATCTTTAGGCAGATTCTTGTTAAATGGTTTAACCTCATTATCAACATAATAAGAATATATATTAATTAATTCCATCGCAAGTTTGGAATTAATTATTCCCATTAAAATATCATATACTGACTTCTTTTCATAAGCATACTGCATACACACTGCATTTACTAATTCATTGATATCATATTCTGGCAGAAAATCAATTAAAACTGTCGCTTTTCTGTTATTCTCTAAAGCTCTTGATACCATAGCCGCTAGCTGAAATATTACTATTCCTGATAATCCATAATTAGTAAACTGCAATTCACCTGACTCGGTTGTAATTCTATCATTATCTATGTAAAGAAACGCATTTATTTTCCATCTTACCCCCGCAGTATTTTTAAAGAATTGTTTAAAGGGCGGTTTATCTTTCTTAACTTCCATGCCGCATAATGCAGGCTTGTACTTCTCAATTGTATGATTATGTTCTATTAGAAATTCTGTCATATTCTCGCAGAAATCATCTTTGATTCCTGCCTTAGTTCCCATTGCCAGAATCACTTTATCACAATGATAATTATTATTTATATTATCAGTTTCAGTTTCAATTACAAATCCTCCATCTTCTGCAATATGTATATCAGTAACAATTGTATTATTTATAAATTTTACACCAGCTAACCTGCATCTGCTAATTAACATATCAGAAACTGAAGCTGCCTGCATTGATGCCGGATACAGATATCCATTATTATTAGTTGCAAATAGCCCCATTTTTTCAAAAGTATTTACTATATCCTTATTAGAAAATGCATTAAATATCTTTTCTATAAATTCATTATCATCACAATTATATTTACCTGTAAGGCTATCTAAATTACTGAAGTTACATCTGCCATTTCCAGTAGACAGAATCTTTTTACCCATTTTATCATTTGCTTCAATGATGGTTACTGAATTGTCTTCATTTGCAGCATTAATCGCAGCAAATAATCCTGATGCACCGCCACCTATTATTATAATATTATTCATTATCAGTCTCTTTTCTAAAATTTTATTCTATCTATTTATAATCTATAACTTTATACTATAACCTTTTACTATAACCTTTTACTATAATCTTTTACTTAAATCTTAAACTATAATATTAATCTATAATCTTAAACTATAACTTTATTATAGTTTAACATAATCTAACCTGCAATCTATTTATAACTTAAATAGAATCTTAACTGGTTATGCTTTCTAAGTAATTATATAAATCATGGATTGTCTCTATATAGAAACCATCTTTTAATTCTTCTTTATATTGTTCTTCAATATTACTTACATCAATTCCCGTATCAATAAATAATTTGTCATGATTCGCATTATAAATCATAATTATATTATTTTCACTAATAACAAAATAATTGTAAATGTTAGTTAGATTGCATACCGTCTTTCTAATAATAAGCGACTCCGGTGAAAACGCCACTAACTGTACATTCTGAAGTGTTTCATCTTTATTCTTTGCAACATAGGTTGTAAGATAATCAATAACCTGTTCTCTGGTAAGTCCGATATAATCAACAGGTATCTTCTCTTCCTTTTTAGTTAATTCATCCGTATCTGAGTTATATTCTTCAATAATATATCTGGCACTGCTTAGAATTACATTACTTTCGCTATTATTAACCTCAGTATAATCATCCGTTTTGACTCCCGGATTACTTATCTGTGCCTCATCTTTCGTAATAAGATTATCTGATTTCATATTATTTATGGCATAATAATATCCTCCATAATATAACAACACGAAAATTGATACAATTGCAATAAAATATACAATATATGATATTTTCTTCAATGAAAACATACTACTCCCCATTTCAATTGATTTATTTACATATATTGTTAACATATTTTATAATATTATTCAGTTTTATAAATTTTATAAATCTTTAGTCAGATTAAATGCATATGGAATCAACTCATCAAATGGATATTCTCTGATATTGCCATCAGAATCCTGTAACACCACATATCCATCTTCCATAAATTCAGAAAGAAACTGTCTGCATATTCCACATGGATATGTAAGGTTGTCCGATGAGGATACAATTGCAATCTTATTAAAAGATGTATAACCTTCTGATATAGCTTTTAATACTGCACATCTTTCAGCACATATGGTTGCTCCAAACGATGCATTTTCGACATTACAACCTGTAAATACTTCTCCGTCAGTTGTTAAAACAGCCGCGCCAACACTGAATTGTGAATATGGTGCATATGCATTCCCCATAGCCTTTTTTGCATAAGATATAAGAGTTTCATTATCCATAATCTTCTCCATTTCTGAGCAACTTATCGCAAAGAGGTAATTTCTCATCTGCCTTTAAGGCTATTTGCTTTCGCTCCAGAGCAAATAGCTGTGCGAACGAACCAGTGCATTGACATAATTCCTTCGCATTATCTCCATCCACATATATTTTCATCTATATATCTCTAATCCATTCATTATTTCATTCTGTTTTGCTTCCATTATTACACGCTCATCTTCCTCCATGTGGTCATACCCAAATAGATGAAGCATACTGTGTGCAATCAGGAATCCAAGCTCTCTGGTTGTTGAGTGTCCATATTCTTCTGCCTGTGACACTACCTTTTCAAGTGATACCATAATATCACCTAATAATAATTCTCCGGTCTCAGGATTAAAGACATCAAACATATCTTCATCTTCTAACCTTGAGAAATCTCCAGGCTCATCATATTCTGCCATTGGAAATGATAATACATCAGTGGCTCTGTCAATATTCCTTGTCTCTTTATTAACTTTATGTATTGTATCATTATCTGTTAATACAACATTTACTTCGAATTCATATGGACAGCCCACATAATCAGCAGCATAAGTAATTACTTTATTAATAAGCTCATCGCAGTCAAAACCTAAATCTAAATCTGTCTCTTTTTCTATACATATATTCATATCTAAATCCTCTTTTCTAAGCTGTATTTATAAGTATCTGATATTTAAGAAAATATTTCAGTTCATAATATCCATTAATTTATAAAGTATATAACTCCATTCTTTAATTCATTAACACCTATGAGTATATTGTTAAATATGCCTTACGAAGCTTCTTATATAAATCAATATCCTTTATGGCAATATCTAACATACCTGTATCAAATCTGATATCTATAATATTTTCTACAATCTTTCTTCTATTAAAATTATTTCCCTTAGTTACAATAATCGTCTCAAGTGTGTTTTCAATTGAATCACTTAGCATAACAATTGCAGACTCTAAAGTCCTTGGTATGTTTGACTTACTATTATGCTCTTTTACAATATTTATTACTTCTTTTGGAAACTTATTAGACTTCATAATATCTATTCCGGCAGAAACGTAATTGTTGCTTTTCAACTTACCAATCTCATGAAATCTTCCACCTGCTTTTACAAGGTTCATATCTGCACCAACCATTTTAGCTACTCTTACTGATGTATCAGCCACCTGTAACGAATGTAAATATACATTTTCATTTTTTTTCATAAGCATTAATAATAATTCATTTTCATCATCGCATATATTTTTCAGGCTATTTTTTAGATATCTGTTATTAATTCCAATTAGAATATATCTGAAATACAATGGAATAACTGATATAATAAATGGAATCAGACCAATCAATGCCGATGAAACCTTAATTTTCTCATATGTCATATATTGATAATTAAGATTTACTATAAAATATGTTGTCACAGACAATATAAATGACAGAATAGCAAAGCTATGTGAAACAGTATATTTTGCAAAGAAGAATACCACAACAAAGCTTAACATATACATAATAAGCACTTCTACAGTCATCTGTCCCGTAAAATAATATAAAATCATTATAAATGTCTGAAATATAATGGTATTAATAATTCCATATGAGAAATATATAAGCACCAATGGTAATAAAAATGGTGTCACTTTGAATATTTTCTCAGGAATAAACAGAAACACACTTACTAATAATACTGCTGGTAAAAGTCTATATAACAGAGCTATAAATTTATCACTTTTCTTCATTACATAATAAATGCTATATTCTAAGAAAACAAAAGTAAATGTAATAATTATAAGTCTTGTATTCTTCTCATAAGGCCATAACACTTCTCTCTTAAGGCGTATTTTTGTAATATAGAATACTGATATTGCCATAATTATAAATATCAGTAATTTTAATAATTCATTTTTATTTTTTTTAAAGAATTTCATCAATTTTTCCCTTTACTTCTAGCTGCTGAATTTATCTTTTTCATCTTTGCATTCTCATATTCTTCATAGGCTTTAACAATCTTCTGTACTAATGGATGTCTTACTACATCTTCGTTAGTAAGTCTGATAAATGCGATATCGTCAACCTTTGACAATACTCTGATTGCTGTATCCAAACCGCTTTGTATGCCCGGCTTTAAGTCTTTCTGGGTTAAGTCTCCTGTTATAACCACCTTTGAACCAAAACCGATTCTCGTAAGAAACATCTTCATCTGTGCAGGTGTTGTATTCTGTGCCTCATCAAGAATTATGAATGCATTATCTAAAGTTCGTCCACGCATATAAGCCAAAGGTGCTACCTCAATTAAACCTTTTTCACTATTATGAAGATACGACTCAGCTCCCATAATCTGATAGAGTGCATCATATAAAGGTCTTAGATAAGGATCAACCTTACTTTGTAAATCTCCCGGTAGAAAGCCCAGATTCTCGCCGGCTTCAATAGCAGGTCTCGTCAAAATAATTCTTCCAACCTCATTATTCTTAAATGCCGTAATTGCCATCGCCATTGCAAGATATGTCTTACCTGTTCCAGCAGGTCCTATTCCAAATGTAATCATTTTATTCTTAATCATATCAATATACTGCTTCTGACCATGAGTCTTAGGTTTTATAGGCTTACCTGTAAGTGTACGGCATATTATATCTTCATCTAATTCAGTTAATGTCTCTGCCTTATCCTGGTATGCTAAGGAAATAGCATAATTAACAACCTGTTCATTAATCTGGTTACCATTCTTAGCTGAGGTACAAAGAGTCTCTATAATGCTCTTTGCTCTCGCAACACTGCTCTCTCCTCCTATTATCTTTAACTCGGATCCTCTTGATATAATTGTCACATGAAGAGTTTTCTCTATTTTCTTAATATTTATATCAAACTGTCCAAATATCTCCTGACTATACTGCATAGGTATATCTATTATATTCTCAATTACGCTCATGCCTGGTATCTGACCTCATTTCTTATAAATTTATAGTTCATTTTTATAACTTTAATTTCTTTTACAGTTCACTTTATAAGTAATTTACAATGTCTATTATAATTTCATATACAGCTTATTCTTGTTATAATTTTATGTCTCACTTTCAGAACTACTTATCTTGGGCAACATTGTATCATCTACATACTGAACTTCACCAATCTTTTCTACAACCAGAAAATTTCCTGTTGCAATACACTTTTCATTTTCAACGACTATTGTAACATTATTTTCTATAATTTGAATACCTTTTTCGTTCAATTTCTGCATAAAAAATTCAATTTTTGATTCTTCTATTGCTCTAGCCTCATCTTCCGTATATATTCTATAAATATTTTTATATTCTTTTATACTAATATTCGAATATCCCATTGGAAGATAAAAATTATCTGTTATTGATAACTGCTTATAATCCTTGACTATATCGTAATTCTTGAATTTTTTCTGAAACAAGCTTAAATAAAAGGCTTTATCTAATATATCTACCTGTAGAATGTTGTTTTTTCTGTCCGTGTATTCCTTTTCAATATGTTTCAACTCAAATTCATCATTATATTCAATATACGTTCTTGCATATATATCAGAGTCAGAATTGACAAGTCTGTAGTTAATAAGCTCCTCACTATCTCCATATATTTCAATTATTCCACTTACTAAAAGCTGCCCTTTTTTCACCTCATCGCCTACTTTAATCTTTGGCGTGCCGCTCCTCGTAACTATACTGTCTATCATTCCGTCAACATTACTGATAATATTATATGGTTTGTCTTCAACTTTGGCAATGTATGTGTCAAAGTTTTCTTTAATATGTATAAATATACGTGTTCCCCTTACTTCTGCAGATACCCATGTTATATCATCATAATTAGTTCTTAATAAATATTCGATTTCTTCACAATCAATTTTTGACTTCCTGATACCATTATCTATTTTATTCTTATTTAAAAAGTTCATAAGTTCAATATCAGTATGTGAATAATTTCCCTCAAACGAAATATTCCATACATACAACGTAATTATTTTTGCAATTACAAAGAATAATATTATTCCAACTACAAAGAAAATATGTTTTTTATATTTTATTGTCTGAAATAACAGACCTCTTCTTTGCAATAATTTAATTGAACCATTACATTTTCTTCGAAGCTTCTTCATCTTATAGAAAGACGCCACATCACAGCACATTATGACATAATCGTTTTCGCTTGTTATTTTCCATATATTAAGCTTGTTATTCTTACATAGATTTATAAATCTTATCTTATCTAATCCTGTGAATTTCATTATCAGATATCCCTTTATGGAATTATACAGCCAATGAATATAATCACTTCCTTATACGAATTCAATATTTTTAAATCTGCCTTTTATCTTCATATCTTCATTATTAAAATATTCAATATGGAGATTTTTACCTGTTATATACATTTTACAGGTTTTACCCTGTAATTTTATTAATGTATCAGTATACTCAATTATATTTTTATAATTTTCAATATATATTTCATACTGCCCTGTTACGTGTAATACCGATGCACCCAACAATACTTCTTTAGGCAGTTTCAAATTATCAGATATATTTTCTCTAATCATATTAAACACCAGCACGTAACTACACCTAATTATTTATCTATATGATTATAGTAAAAAAAATATACCTATAAGATAAACCTATAGGTATATTAAATGATTAATTATATTTACGTTTTCTAGCTGCTTCAGATTTCTTCTTACGCTTTACGCTTGGCTTTTCGTAATGTTCTCTCTTACGGATTTCCTGCTGGATACCAGCCTTTGCACAGTTTCTTTTGAATCTGCGTAAAGCACTATCTAAAGATTCGTTTTCTTTAACGATTACATTTGACATAGTCTCACACCTAACCTCCCTCCAGTTGTGTAATTGTGCATAATACAACTGTTTGGGTATTTTTTATTGCACTAGTCATATTATAGCATAAATTTTCCATACGTCAATGACTTTTTAAATAGTTCTTATAAACTATATTTCTTATAAACATTCCTCAACTTTAGCAAGAGATGCATCTATGCCGGCCGGATTCTTTCCACCTGCCTGTGCCATATTAGGACGTCCTCCACCGCCACCACCAACTAATGGTGCAATTGACTTAATTATGTTGCCTGCATGAGCGCCATTCTTAACAGCATCATCTGTTGCCATTACTATTAAGTTGACTTTATCTTCCTGTGAAGAAGCAAGAACTATAACTCCGTTAGTAAGTTTCTCTTTCAAATTATCACCAAGGTTACGGAGACCATTCATATCTACTCCGTCAACTTTAGTTGCTAAAACATTAAAGCCTTTTATCTCTTTAACATTGCTCATAACATCTCCAAGAGAATTATTAGCTAATTTACTTTTAAGGCTCTCATTTTCACTATGAAGTACCTTGATTTCTTCTAATAATGATTCGATTTTAGCATTTAATTTAGCTGGTTCGGATTTAGCTGTCCTAGCCGCTTCATAAAGCATATTTTCAATATTAGCATAGTAATCTAACACTGCCTGTCCTGTAAGAGCATCTATTCTTCTTACACCTGCTGCTACACCACTTTCTGATATAATCTTGAACAGCATGATATTTCCTGTATTCTTCACGTGTGTACCACCACAAAATTCTTTAGAGAATTCACCCATATTTACTACGCGTACACTATCACCATATTTTTCACCAAAAAGAGCCATTGCTCCTGTCTTTTTAGCTTCCTCAATAGACATAATCTTTGTCTCTACCGGTAACTGCTCTGCAATCTTCTCATTTACAATTTCTTCAATCTGTTTTAACTCTTCACTTGTAAGTGCCTGGAAATGTGTAAAGTCGAATCTTAAATGGTCAGCATTTACAAGAGAACCTGCCTGCTCAACATGTGTACCAAGTACGATTCTAAGTGCTTTCTGAAGAAGGTGAGTTGCACTATGGTTCTTAGCTGTAGCATTTCTATTTTCCTCATCAACCTTTAATGTAACTGTATCTCCTACTTTAAACATTCCTTTTGTAACCTGTCCTACATGACCGATTTTTCCACCTAATAATTTAATTGTATCTTTAACAACAAATTCTGCTGTATCAGTTACGATAATACCCTTATCGGCTTCCTGACCACCCATTGTTGCATAGAAAGGTGTCTTATCTACAATTATAGTACCTGTATCTCCATCAGCTAATGCTTCTGTTAATTCTGTATCTGTAGTTAATACAGTAATCTTAGAATCATAAACCAAGTTATCATATCCTACGAATTCAGATGTTATGGCAGGGTCAATAGATTCATATACAGTAACATCTGCACCCATATAGTTAGTCTTTGCTCTTGAATTTCTAGCTGTCTCTTTTTGTTTCTGCATCGCTGCTGCAAAACTCTCTTCATCAACTGTAAAGCCTTTCTCTTCAAGAATCTCTTTTGTTAAATCAAGAGGGAAACCATACGTATCATATAATTTGAATGCATTTTCACCAGATAATTCCTTAGAATTATTAGCTTCCATCTCTTTTTGCATATCAGATAAGATATTTAGTCCCTGGTCTATTGTCTTATCAAACTTGTTCTCTTCTTCTGTCAATACCTTGAATATCATATCCTTCTTCTCATCAAGTTCAGGATAACCGTCTTTAGAACCATTAATTACCGTTTCACTTAATGTTGCAAGGAATTTACCATCAATGCCAAGTAATCTTCCATGACGAGCAGCTCTTCTGATTAGTCTACGGAGAACATAGCCTCTTCCCTCGTTAGATGGCATAATTCCATCTGAAATCATAAATGTAGCTGAACGGATATGATCCGTAATAATCCTTATTGAAACGTCTGTCTTATATTCTTTCTGATACTCAACATTTGCCATTTCACATACTTTATTTCTTAAATCAAATATTGTGTCTACATCAAAGATTGAATCAACGTCCTGAACAACGCTTGCAAGACGCTCTAATCCCATACCAGTATCAATATTTTTCTGTTTTAATTCTTCATAGTTACCATTTCCGTCATTATCAAACTGCGTAAATACGTTATTCCATATTTCCATATATCTGTCGCAATCACAACCTACTGTACAACCCGGCTTACCACAGCCATATTTTTCTCCTCTGTCATAGTAGATTTCTGAACATGGTCCACAAGGGCCTGCACCATGCTCCCAGAAATTATCCTCTTTACCAAATCTGAATATTCTCTCAGCTGGGATTCCCATTTCTTTATTCCAGATATCAAATGCCTCATCATCATTTTCATAAATTGATGGATACAAACGGTCTTTATCTAATCCTACAACTTCTGTAAGAAATTCCCATGACCAATGAATTGCTTCTGTCTTAAAATAATCTCCAAATGAGAAGTTACCAAGCATCTCAAAGAATGTACCATGACGTGCTGTCTTACCAATATTCTCAATATCGCCTGTTCTGATACATTTCTGACATGTTGTAACACGTCTGCGTGGTGGTATCTCCTGTCCTGTAAAATATGGTTTTAAAGGTGCCATGCCTGAATTTATTAATAATAAACTATTGTCATTATGAGGAACTAATGAGAAGCTGTTCATCTTTAAATGACCTTTGCTCTCAAAAAACTCCAAAAACATTTTACGTAACTGATTTACTCCGTACTTTTCCATTTCGACCTCCAAATGTGATTTAATCACAAGCTATTTATTCCTATTTTTCTTCTGTCATCTCATCAGCATTAACAGATGTGTTGTCCGAATCTATATTAGCTAATTTGAGATTCTTTCTTTTTCTGAGTGTAGTTCCAATGAAACAACCACACAGAACGAATGCAAGTGTTAACACAAATGAAAATATATAATATATTATTCCTTCTGAAAGAGACACAATATTCCCTCCTATTCATTTAAAATAAAGTTCAAATTATCATAATAATATCACATCTTTTGAGTAGATTCAATAGTTTTAGAATATACACATCCACAATAATTCTGGCGGTATAATCCATACTCCTTAGAAAGCTCAACTGAACGCTTATATCCATTTCTTTTCTTAAAATCCGAATACAGATATGGTATACCACATTCTTCTGATATTGTCTTACCGATTTCATTTAATTTATCAGCATTCTTCATAGGACTAATCGATAATGTGGTAGTAAAATAATCAAACTTGCCATCAATCGCATATCTTGCCGCTTCCCTTAATCTCAACTCATAACATATGAAGCAACGTTCTCCGCCCTCCATATCATTTTCATGTCCTTTTACCGCTTTATAGAACTTCTCTGGCTCATACTCTGTACTAATAAGAGTTATCTTATTCTTTACTGGCAGTTCATCTATAAGTTTCTGCTGTTCACTGATTCTGTATTCATATTCTTCTTTCGGAAAAATATTAGGATTATAATACAGAACAGCAATAGAAAAAAACTGTGACAGATATTCTAAAACATAACTGCTGCAAGGTGCACAACAACTATGAAGCAACAGAGTCGGAACCTTGTCTGATGCAGATATTTCTTCAATTGTCTTATCCAGTATCTTTTGATAGTTAATTTTATTCATATTAATCTCCATTATAAATAAAGATGAATAACCCTGAGATTATTCACCTAAAACTTGGTATATATTAGAAATACTTCTTACTTCCCCATAAGTTACTCTTCTTTAAATCAAGGTATTCATTATATGCTTTTTCTAAAATCTGCTTCTCATTGGCAAATTTAAGCAGATGATATGCTTCATAAAATTTATAATATCCTGAATCTAAAAAGTATTCCTCACGTTGTGGTTTGCTGTAATAGCTATCTGCCATCATCAAATACCAGTGTACACTTTTGTCAACAATGTCTTGTGGTGTAGTGAAAGAGTACTGACTCTTCCCAACATATTTAATAATAGACGCACTAACACCTGTTTCTTCGCGAACCTCCCGAAGTGCTGTTTCATTATATTCTTCGCCTTCTTCTACGGTTCCTTTTGGCAATACCCAGCCTTCATACTTATTCTTATAATTCTTGTATAAAAGTAATATCTTGCCTCGAAATATAACCACACCGCCACAGCTCGTTGCTTCAATCATTGCAATCCCTCCTGTATAATTGGTGTGTCCTAACAGAACTGATATTAGTATAACTCAATAATTAATTCTATGCAATATAAATTATTAATTGGCTTCCTTAGAAAAGTACTCATCAAATACAGCTTTTGCAACAGGAACAGCAGGTGTTGAACCCTCCGGCATATCCTCAAGGACAACACATATGGCAAGTTTCTTACCTTCATTTTCAGCGTACCCCATAAATAACGAATTAGACTGGCTGCCATCATTAATCTGAGCTGTACCTGTCTTACCATATGCTGTGTATAAATCTGATTTTAACTTAGTACCAGTACCTTGTGTTACTACAGCACGAAGAAATTCTTTTAATACATCAACTTCTGGTTTCTCGAATAAATTCTGCGCCTTTTCAGGTGAATATTTTTTAACTGATGTTCCAAGATAATTTTCTACACTAGTAATCATATATGGTTTCATCAAAACTCCATCATTTGCAATAGCTGATGCAATCATTGCAAGATGAATTGGTGTTACCAAAGTCTTACCCTGACCAATAACTGTCTGCATTGTCTCAAATGTCGATGACGTCTCGTCTAACGAAAACTGACTGTTCTTATATGACATGCTAAGCGGTAAATCATTATTAAAGAAAAGGCTTTCACATAATTTCTTGAATTTTGCCCTGTCAAGTGTAAGTCCAAGATTAACAAATGAACTGTTACATGAATTAGCAAATGAATCTTTAAGGTCCTCGTTACCATGCCATCTTCCACCTGCACAGTGAATCGTATGATCCTCTTGCGTAATACTTCCTTTACAATTAAATGTATAGTTTGAATAATCAGGATTCTCACGTATATATTCTATAAGTGTAAATAACTTAAATGTAGAACCAGGAGTATATAATCCGTTAGTTGCCCTGTTAAGCAGATTGGAATTACTGTTGTCTGCCACTAAAGTATCGTATATTGAATCAATTGTATTCGGATCAAAATCAGGTTTTGAAACCATTGTAATTATCTTACCTGTAGATGGTTCAATCGCAATAATCGCACCCTGGTTATCCTCTAAAGCATTATATGCAACTTTAGTCAGATTAATATTTAATGACGTAGTTACATTATCACCAATATGTTTATCACCTTTCAAATCATTTTCAGCGATTTCATTTATCGGTTCATTTGATGTAAGTAATTTATAATTAGCCATGAGTTCAACGCCTGTTTTGCCATGTGTTGAAAAGCCTACCGAATGAGCAAATAATGTTCCATATGGATAACTTCTTATTTCAGTCCCGTCAGCACTTACAATTGTATGTGCAAGCACCTGACCATCATCACTTAAAATGCTTCCTCTTATAACCGATTCTTCTAACACTTCCTGGCGGTTATTATAGTTATTGTTAATTACTTCATCACTATCTTTAACCTGAAATTTAACAAAATATCCTATCATTCCCGCAAACAACAGAAGAAATAAATATGTTACAACCATTATCTGTCGGTTGGAATTCTTAGTTTTCTTCTTTCTATTATCCTTAATTTCTGCTATTTTGTCGTTTTTATTATTTCGTTTTTCTTTCTTCATAATTCGAAACCAATCCTTATATGAATATTAAATATTTTTCTACATATTTCTCTTCTTTTTCTTGTTCCTGCTCGATTTCTTAACTGCCTTAAGTGATTCCGTATCACCCACAAATTTAAAATCTTCTGTCATCATCCTTTCTGATGTCTGTTTTTCTTCATATTCCGCATGTACTACAAGTCCCTGGAATATAGCGAACATAATCATTGTGCAAAGAACTGAACTTCCACCATAACTTATGAGCGGTAATGTAACACCTGTTGACGGAATGAATTTAATCGCACCACCGATTGTAAGAATTGTCTGTACTGCATATGTAACTGCTAAACCAACTCCCACAAGTTTATAGAATAAAACTTCCTGTTTCATTGCAATCTTTATCATACATATAAAACATGACATATATAAGAAGATAAGGCATATTCCAAAGAAGCCGCCTAACTCTTCTGATATGGCTGAAAACATAAAGTCCTGTTCTACAAGCGGAACTGATTTAGGCAGACCTTTATATAATCCAAGTCCTAAGAATCCACCTGTCCCTATTGCAAATAATGACTGTGCCACCTGATATCCACCTGTCTCTATGAATGCCCATGGATTTAAATATGCTGCTACTCTTATTCTTATATGCGAAAATAATTTATAAGCAACTAATGCTGCTGCACAGCCGCCAATTCCTCCAGCAAATAAATATCTGATTTTACACGTTGCAACATATATCATCACAACATATACAATAAAGAATATAAGTGCACTACCTAAATCTGTTGATAAAACTAAAATTATAACATGTAGTCCTGCAAATATTGCCGATAGACATACTCTTAAGAAGCTTGTGCTTTTATTAAGAAGTGCTGCTATGAAAAATACATATAAAATCTTAACGAATTCCGATGGCTGGAATGAAAAGCCTGCTAATGAGACTGACAATTTTGCACCACCCGTAATCTGTCCTATAACTAATACTATTGCTAAAAATGCCACCCCTGCAAAACAATATACGTATGTAAGATTTACAATATTTTTGTATTTCTTAATAATAACAGGAATTATAATTGCCACTACTGATGCCACGCATACGATAAGAAACTGCTTAATAGCTTTCGAATAATCAAGTCTTGTAAGCATTATAAAACTTATACATAAAAACATACATACATCATTTAGAAGACCTTTGTTATAATCTTTCTCATAAAACACATCATGTAATCCCCTAAATATTACTAAAAAGATTACCTGTGCACCATAGAATATAATCATTGTATTATTCTCAGTATTAATAAAAATAACTATATATGCTGCCAGATGTAATATAAACATCATCATTGTCTGTATAAATAAAGCTGCTTTATGCGAACGTTTCTTATTGTCTGCCAAAACAATAAAACTAAAGAATACAAAAAATGCCATTAAAATTATAAACAGGTATTTTGAGATTCCAATAAATAAATTATTCATATCTGATTTTCTCCATTGTCATTCTTATATGGATTAATATATCAAATGTTCTGTTCAAAACATTCAGGTATCTTAATCTGGTTATTCAACTCCGCGATTAAAATGGCCGCGGGTAAATTCTTTAATTTCATCTGAATACTCATTATAATAAAATACTTTTACGTATTTTTCAAGAATGTATTTAGTCTGCTTATAGTCTTCAGTTGTAAAATTAAGCCTTAAATTAGCAGTATTAATACATTTTATCTTATTTTGCCTGTCTAAAAGAGAAAGTGGTACATTATTAAAAATAATATTATAACAGAAATTACAACAGTTAAATACATTGAAATTAATTCCAAGTCTGTCTTTTATCTCAACATCTTTGGCCTTTCTGTCACAACCACTAAATGTGTTATTAATGCAATTAGCCGTTATCATAAGAGGAATCTTACCATAGACCACTAATTCATTGTCTTCTTTTGCAAGCCTTCTAAGTTCCTTATAATTCAATTCAAAAGGAAGTGTTATCCTCTTAGCCTTCATTTTTTTAAAATATTCATAGGCATAGTCATTAAATGAATATAGTGAATTATCTATATAAATATTTTCTATTAATTTCTCATCTGCATAACCTAATTCATCTATATTTTTAATCACAACACCTGATATTCTACCAGATATTTTTTTTAAAAGATTATCTATATATGCCTTATCTTTCTGTCTGAATACGGCAGGAAGAACAATATAAGGTGATTTACCATTATCACTAACCTTATTTACAGCCTCTATACATTCATCTGTATCTAACATATCTGTACACACATATATATCTTTAATTTCAGGCTGTTCTAAAACTGCTGATAACTGCTCATTAGAATAAATCATACAGATAATATTAGTATTAACATCTTTAATGTCCGGTTTATCTGTGACTTTCTCCTTATAGTTGCCTGCGCAATCACAATTGTAATTATCTATATTTTTTCTATATCCGGCTAAGAATTCCTCTTCAAATTTTGTAACAGTACTTCTTCTTAATTCATTAAGTTGTTTAACAGGTATAAATATATTATCGTCCATTTCTATGTTTATTTTTTGAAATTTAAGTAAAGATTCACCTGTCTTATTTAACTGCTTTATTACATTTTCTTTATCAATTGGTCTGTTAAGTGCATCATCAACCTTATTACCTGTTTCAGTTACAGACATATCATCTGTATAAATTGTCAATATTGCATTTTTGCCGGATTTTAATTTAATGTCTGCATTAACATTTTTGTATCTTCTGCCATTACAGTATCTAGAATTAATTTCATTTATAAAATCCATATTTTCAGTCTTATATGCTGGTTTCTGAAGAGAAATCATATTTCTGGAATTATGTGTCTTATAATAACCTGTTGTCGAACCACTTCTACTATATAAATCTGATAAATTTCTCATATCGTTTTTATCAATTCTATAGTTATCCTTACCTTTTTCAAAGAATAAGTCTACATATTTACGATATATTGATACAACTCCCGCACAATATTCAGGGCTTTTCATTCTTCCCTCAATCTTTAATGAAAATACTCCAGAATCTATAATCTCAGGTATTATCTCTAACGTGTTCATATCCCTAAGGCTTAATGCATACAGATTGTTTTCGTTATTAATACGTTTTCTGCCCATATATACTTCATATGGCTGTCTGCAAGGCCCTGCACATCTTCCCCTGTTTCCGCTCCTGCCACCAATCATACTGCTAAAGAGACACATTCCTGAATAACTGTAACACATTGCGCCATGTATAAAACTCTCAATTTCAATATCCACATTATTATGAATATTATTAAGTTCCATAAGTGATAATTCTCTGGCAGTTACAACCCTGCTTGCACCCATTTTCTTTAGCAGCTTAGCACTTTCAACTCCTGAAACAGCCATCTGTGTGCTTGCATGTATATCTAAGTCTCTAAAATTATTCCTTATAAATTCAAAAACACCTAAGTCCTGTACAATTACCGCATCTAATCCCTGTTTGTATAAAGGATAAATATAGTCATAGAGCTGTTCTTCTATCTCGTTATTCTTTATAAGCGTATTAACTGTCAGATATATTTTCCTGTTATTAAAATGGACATAATCTATTGCCTGTAGTAAATTATATTCGTCCGGATTGTCAGCATAGGCTCTTGCACCGAATTTAGTTCCACCGATATATATTGCATCAGCTCCTGCATTTATCCCTGCATACAAGGTATCTAGTGACCCTGCCGGAGCTAAAATTTCTATATTATTTTTCATACCATTCTCCATTTCACAGACACAAAGTGTCGTAAGAATCACAAGCCAAATGTCAGATTTGGCTCTGCGATAGCTGCTATTTGTGGTGTCTGCGACACATTTAGCTGTGCGAAAAATCAGTTATCAATCTGCATTTTTCACACTGTTATCTATTATGCATCATTAAGAATAAAATATTTAGCCGAACACAAGGAATTCTCACCTATTCCATAACTGTCCGGCTATAATAAATTAATTAAGTTCTGTTTTATCTTTCTTGGCAGATGATGTTCTCTTAGGCTGAACTTCTTTCATTTCCTGAATTCTTGTCTCTAATCTTATAACATCTTTCTGAAGTTCACTTAACTGCTTCTTTAAATCTTCTGACTCTTTTTCGCCTGTCTCAATCTTAATCTGTGCAGCTATCAATTCGTGTTTAATCTCATACAGTTGTTTATCTTTATTCTCTAATTCTGTTTCTAATGTATCAGCCTGCTTTTTCGCCTTGAAATAATCATCTGCAATATTCAAATCAAGAAGGGCTTTCTGAACATCAATATTCTGCCTCTTATAGGCTTCATCTTGCTTAAACTCACTTATCTTATTATTAATATAAGCAGCAACTTTCTGTAAATACTCCTCGCTTTCGTATCCACTAAGTGTAAATATTTTGCCGTCTATTATTACTTCAGTATTGTTTTTTGAGGACATTTATTGTTCTCTCCCTTCTGTTTTCATATCTTATATTGCTTAGTTAATTATACCTTATTATGGGTAAATTACAAGTATTAATTATAGCTAAGTCCTAAATGGTCATATGCTGCCTGTGTTACCATTCTTCCTCTCGGTGTACGATTTATAAGTCCATTTTGCAACAAATATGGTTCGTACACGTCTTCAAGTGTACCTGTATCTTCACCAATTGATGCTGCTAGTGTCTCTAAACCGACTGGACCACCTGCAAATTTCTCAATAATTGTAAGCAAAATATTTCTATCTGCATTATCAAGTCCTAAAGTATCAACTTCTAACATATCAAGTGCTTTATTAGCAACTTCTCCGTCAATTATTCCATCATATTTAACTTCAGCATAATCTCTGACACGTTTTAATAGTCTGTTTGCAAGTCTTGGTGTACCTCTTGAACGTCTCGCAAGCTCCATTGCACCTTCGTCATCAATATCCACTTTTAATACATTTGCAGAACGTTTTATAATCATAAATAACTCATCAGGCGAATAGAATTCTAACTTGTTAATAAGGCCGAATCTGTCTCTTAAAGGTGCTGTAAGCATACCTGCCCTTGTTGTAGCACCAACTAATGTAAATCTTGGTAAATCTATTCTGATAGAACGTGCCGAAGCACCCTTTCCAATCATAATATCTATGGCATAATCTTCCATTGCTGGATATAATACTTCTTCAACCTGACGGTTTAGTCTGTGAATTTCATCAATAAACAGAACATCACCCTCACTTAAGTTATTAAGTATTGCCGCAATATCTCCCGGTTTCTCAATTGCAGGTCCCGATGTGATTTTAAGATTAACATTCATCTCATTTGCAATAATTCCTGCTAAGGTAGTCTTACCAAGTCCCGGTGGTCCATATAGAAGAGTATGGTCTAAAGATTCTCCTCGCCTCTTAGCTGCATTTATAAATATTTTCAAATTCTCTTTAGCTTTTGTCTGTCCGATATAATCATCTAAAAGCTGTGGACGTAAATTATTCTCTAATGCAATTTCCTCTTTTTCTAATTCAGTATTAATAATTCTCTTTTTCGAAGTATTACTCACTTTTCTTCATGCCTTTCCGTACGCTTTTCATTGTCTATATATTTTTTAATGCAATCTTGATAAGCTCACTTGTATTTCCAATATCTGTTTTCGATGCATATGCCTTTTTAATTGCAGATAAAGCCTGTGATGATGAATAACCAAGTGCAATAAGTGCATCCATTGCATCATTTTGTACTCCAGAATCACTATTATAATCTGTGTCTTCTTCCATATCTCCAGATATTCCAAAAGGATTGTCAAAATCTATCTTATCTCTTAATTCAAGAATAAGTTTTGAAGCAGTTTTGCCTCCAATTCCTGGTGCTTTGGCAATTGTCTTAGAATCATCTGCCATAATTGCAATCTTAAGTTCATCTATTGTAAGTGTTGATAATATTCCAAGTGCTCCCTTTGGACCTATTCCACTTACACCGATTATCTGTTTAAAAATATCTAATTCTTCTTTTAATAAAAAACCAAATAATGTCATACTATCTTCACGTACAGCCAGATATGTAAATACTTTTAAGTCTTTTCCCGTTTTACCAATCGAATTTACTAGTGATGATGGTACAAAAATATTATATCCGATACCATTACATTCTAATATTATCTTTGATTCCTCGATATCAACTACTGTTCCTTTTATAAATGAAATCATTATCTTTTTCTCCTGATATTTCTGTTCTAATTAATGTTTCTGCACCTGTTATAGATAAGCATTGCAATAATTCCGATGATTACGCCTGTTATAAGTCCTCCTATAATCATAAATGGCATATAATAACTGACGCTGTAAGTATCTGCAACAAAAGCTGCCATAATAAGCTGTGCAACATTATGTGTAACTCCGCCACACACACTTACTCCTAACATGCTCATATTTTTAATTTTCTTAATAAGAATCATTACAACGTAGCTTACTA
The DNA here is from genome assembly GCA_902362455.1 of Eubacteriaceae bacterium. Lineage (GTDB taxonomy): Bacteria > Bacillota > Clostridia > Lachnospirales > Lachnospiraceae > Bovifimicola > Bovifimicola ammoniilytica. The sequence continues at coordinate 283,667 of CABIWJ010000004.1, read as the reverse complement.
AAGCACCAGCCATTGAAAAAATTATCGAAAATGCATTTCCAAATAATATTCCAACTACAAGTACTCTTATAATGTTAATGATTATCCCTGCCTTGTTGTCAATAAGATAAATTGCTAACACAATGACTATATTAGGCAGTCCTAACTTAATTCCCGGTATCCCGATATTTATCGGAATCAATGCTTCAATATAACTTATTATTATTGCAAATGCACTGAAAAGTCCAATATATGCAACACTTTCTGATTTATTTAATTGTTTCAAATTTTTCATAATTATATTTTATTATTATATCTTATTTTGCAACTCCATCTAATTCATTTTCAGAATCACTTACAATTTTCACTACTATTTTGTTTGGAACGCAAATGATTGTTTCATTAGCTTTAGAAATTGATTTATGTTTTACGCACACCTGATTCTTACAGGTTGCCTCTGAAATATTAACTTTTCCATTTTTAATAACCAATGTATTATGCTCATTGCCATTCGTTATCTCATACACTCCGTCTTTATCGATTGGAAATGTCTTATATAACTTTCCTGAAACTGTTATCTCCACGCCTGTTCCTTTTCTCGCATTTACAGAATTATAAATCAGAAAACATGTGGCAATTACTATAATTACACCAATTATTACTATATCCTTTTTTAATATTTTCATATATCACTCTGCATTTCTATATTGATTCATAAACAATCATAATTTTAACATTTATTATGAATATCATCAAGTATCTGTCAAATATTTTTGTTTGTCACATACAATTATAAATTCTAATGGTTGTATTATGCCTGCCATTGATATAAAATACTCATAATAATCTACATTTCTGAGCGAATTATTATGAGCACAGATAACTAAGCAGAAAGGAATTGTACTTTTGAATACTAGTAAGAAATCTAAATTAATTATAAAAACTTTTAAACCTGATGAATCAAATAATTCAAATAATTTTAATAACATTGGCAATTTCACAAAACATTTTACAATATTTACACTAATTATCTCACTCTTTACATGCATGATTTCTCTTACAGGCTGCAGTGACAGGAAATCTTCAGTAAGCGACACCGGATTTTATTTTGATACAGCAGTTACCATAACCCTTTATAATGCAAATGAAACAACTCTTAAAGAATGTTTTAAAATATGTGATAAATACGAAAAGATATTCAGTAATACCATAGAATCAAGTGATGTTTCCAAAATAAATGCCAATTCAAAATCAGGCAGATATACAACAGTAAGCGATGAAACTATTGAATTAATAAAAACCGGTATTCATTATGGTGACATTTCAAGTGGAAAATTTGATATTACCATTGGTTATCTAAGTGAACTATGGAATTTCTCCGGAGATTCTCCAAAAGTTCCAGACAATGCTTCCATAGAAAATATTATTACACATATAGATTATAACAATATCTCTATCAACGGAAATGAAGTCTTATTAAGAGATTCAGAAGCAAAACTAGATCTTGGTGGAATTGCAAAGGGATATATCGCCGACAAACTAAAAGAATATTTAAAAAAGCAGAACATTCCCAAAGGCATTATTAACCTTGGTGGAAATATTCTACTTATTGGAAGCAAACCTGATAATTCGAATTATAATATAGGTCTGCAGAAACCTTTCGGTTCAGATGATGATGTCATCGCCATTGTAAATGCCAATGATTTATCTATTATTACTTCGGGCATATATGAACGTTATTTCTATGAAAATGATAAGCTCTATCATCATATACTAAACACTTCATCAGGCTATCCTGAAGAAAACAATCTGCTTGCAGTAACTATCATTTCTAAAAGTTCTACAGATGGAGATGGACTTAGCACCTCTGCTTATCTTCTTGGTCTTGAAGACGGAATGAACTTAATAGAAAATACCAATGGTGTTGAGGCAGTTTTTATAGATAAGGATTATAAACTTCATCTGTCATCCGGCTTAAAGCTTAAAGATAATGTACTAACGCTGAAAAGTAAAGAATAATGCCGTCCTTAATTAATAACTAAAACTTCGGACTGGTGGCTTTCAAGTAAATTGCCAATGTATAACAAAATTGCTTATATAATTTTGGAACATATATAAGAATTACGTAAATTTGTCAGATGTGTGTTTTTGACTCAGGGTTTGTGTACATTCACCAGACAGACATTTAAGTTGAGTTGTACGACTATGGCATACGCACTCATAATTTCTTAACCTAGTAGGAGTAAATCGTGTGTATGTCATAGACGAACAACTCGATTTAATGTCTGGCTGTTGAATGAATACAAATAATCATAAGAGTCAAAAACATATATCGACAAATTCGTAATTCTTATAAAAGTGCCAATAATTATATAAGCAATTTGTTTACAATGATAATTTTAGAAAGCCACCAGTCCGAAGTTTTATCTGATAATTTTAACCGGGCATTTTTCTTTACATTTTCCGCAGTTAGTACATTTCGAATAATCTATATGTGCCAGATTATTTTCTACATGAATTGCATCGAATTCACAATTTCTTTCACATAATTTACAGCCTATACAGCCGGCCTGACAGACTGCTTTAACGTCTTTACCTTTATCATTAGAGTTACAGGCAACGAAGCATTTACTATCATATGGAACTAATTCTATAAGATGTTTTGGACATTCTTTTACGCATTTACCACAGGCAACGCATTTTTCTCTGTCAACTACTGCTATACCATTTTCTATATGTATAGCATCGAATTCACAGACTTTAACGCACGAACCAAAACCCATACAGCCAAATGTACACGCCTTTGGTCCGCCACCTGTTGAAAGTGCAGCCTGTTTACAGTCTTCGTTACCATAATAATTGAACTTATTACCTGCTTTCTCACAGGTTCCACTACATTTTACAAATGCTACATTTTTAGTAACTTCAACTTCACTGCCTATTATTTCAGCAATCTTTGCAGCGACTATAGCACCACCTACAGGACAGGCCGATGCTATAGCTTCGCCATTAGCAATTGCTTTAGCCAGAGCATCACAGCCTGCATATCCGCAGCCACCACAGTTATTACCCGGAAGTGCTTCTCTTATTGCTATTTCTTTTTCATCTGTTTTTACTTCAAAAGCCTTGCCTGCAAAGCCAAGAAGTAATCCAATTATTAATCCTGTGCCGCCTACTAGACAGGTGGCAATTATTATTCCTGTTATGTTCATTTGAAATTCCTCTCAATCTTAATTCAGGTGTCATTGTGCCAGAATCTTTTATTATAATTATAACAAACCGGAAAAACCAGAGAAAGCTATCGCCATAAGTCCTGCTGTTATAAGTACAATAGGCATTCCTTTTAATGCCGGCGATACATCGTTATATTCTATTTTTTCTCTGATTCCTGCCATAATAACAATGGAAACCGTAAAACCTACGGCAGTTCCAAAACCATTTATAACACTTTCAAGTATTCCATAACTATTCTGTACATTTAATAATGCAACACCTAAAACTGCACAGTTAGTTGTAATCAGTGGCAGATATACACCAAGTGCCTCGTATAGTGAGGGACTTAATTTCTTAAGTACCATTTCCACGAACTGTACTAATGCAGCTATAACTAATATAAATACGATTGTATTTAAGTAGGTCATCTTCGATGGTACTAAAATGCATTTATAAATAATACTTGTAAGCAATGATGATATAGTGATTACAAATATTACCGCTGCACCCATTCCTCCGGCAGTTTTGACTTTTTTAGAAACTCCTAAGAATGGACATAGTCCTAAGAACTGACTTAATACAACATTGTTTACAAGTGCTGCCGCAATGGCAATTATAAGTAATGATTTCATGTGATTAAGCCTCCTTTACTACTTCGTCAGTCCTGTCATCACATTGCTTATTACAATTTGAACAGTCTGAACAACATTTCATTTCTTTTGGTTTCTTTCCATGGGCAATTCTTATTTTATTCTGGATAGCAACTAATGTTGCAAGAACGAAGAATGCTCCCGGTGCTAAAGCTATTATCTTTATATTATAATTTTCCGGAATAACCCTGTTGCCTAAGATCGTTCCTGAGCCGATTAATTCCCTGAAAAAGCCAAGACAAGATAATCCAAATGTAAATCCGAGTCCCATTCCTATTCCGTCAAATATTGATGGCAATACAGGATTCTTAGAAGCATATGCTTCAGCTCTTCCTAAGATAATGCAGTTAACAACTATTAAAGGAATATATATTCCTAATGATGTATTAAGTGCAGGCAGATACGCCTGTAATAAGAACTGTACTATCGTAACAAAACTCGCAACAATAACAATAAATGCAGGCATTCTGACTTTATCAGGAATAACATTTCTAAGTAAAGCTATTATTGCATTCGATGCTGTTAAAACCACCATGGTTGTCATACCCATTCCAAAGCCGTTCTGTAATGATGATGTAACAGCAAGCGTAGGACACATACCTAACATAAGAACAAATGTAGGATTTTCTTTTATAATTCCATTATATAGACGTTCTAAACATTTATTCATTTAATTCGCCTCCATCACAAATTTGTATGCTAAAATTCCGGTATTTACTCCGTTAGTTACTGCATTAGTCGTAATTGTAGCTCCGCTGATTGCATCTATCTGATTATCAGCAGTTGCTCCATTCTTGGTATATTCAAAAGAATCAACTTTTCTGCCCTCGAACTGGCTCTTGAATTTATTCTCTTTTGCTTTCATACCAACACCTGCAGTTTCTTCAATAGATAAAAATGATACTCCGTTAATTGTACCATCACTCTGAATGCCTATTGTAAACTGGATATTTCCGCCATAACCTTCTTTATCTGTTACGGTAATTACGTATCCGACAACATTTTTGTCGCCATCTAATGCCTTAACTATTCCGTCAATATAAGCGATTGATGGTTTATATCCATTATCAGAGATATATGTCTCTAATTCTTTCTTATCATAATCCATCTCTTCAAATGAATCTGCTGCCTCAAATACCTTTTCATATGCTGTCTGCTTAGTTTTCTCTTCCTGCTTCTTTCTCGGCTCCTTAGTTATCTCATACACCGTTCCGAGAAGCAGACCTGCAATCAATGTAATCAGGAATAATTTAAGAGAATTTAACATAATTTCTTTCATTATTTTGAAGCCTCCTTTCCAAATGCTTTAGGAAATGTAGCTTTTTCAATCAATGGAACTAACAGATTACAGAATATAATTGCATACGATACTCCTTCAGGTGCTGCATTTGCCGTAGCAAGTAATCTGAATGCTCCTGTCAAAAGACCAAGACAGATTCCGTAGACTATTTTACCCTTTGGAGTAATCGGTGAAGTTACATAGTCAGTTGCCATAAACCATGCACCTAACATAAGTCCTCCGCCACATAACTGTGCTGCCACAAATTGCATATCCAGACCACCATGACAGACTGTATAAATCATTGCAAATATAGTAAATGTACCAATATAAAATACAGGTATCTTAAAATCAATAATACGTTTTACCAAAAGATAACATGCACCGATAAGTATCGCTAGTGTGGATGTCTCTCCAATAGTACCTGCAGTATTTCCGATAAACATCTTTAATACATCATAACTTCCACCATTTTTAATATTGTAAAGTGGTGTAGCTGTTGTCACTCCGTCAAGTGTGAACTTAGTCATTTGTCCCGTAAATGAAAGTAATAAAAAGCATCTTGCACCAAGAGCCGGATTCATAAAGTTCTGTCCAAGACCTCCAAATAACTGCTTTATAACCAATATTGCAAATATTGCACCTAATGCAGCTATCCATAAAGGGATTGTAGATGGTAAATTAAGTGCAAGTAAAAGTCCTGTTACGGCAGCACTTAAATCACCTATTGTTAGTTTTCGTTTCATTGCTTTCTCATAAATCGCTTCTGTAGCCACTGCAGCTAAAACAGTAACTACTATTACTGCTAATGCCCTGTAGCCAAAATTAAAAATACCAAACATGCTTGCAGGTATTAATGCAATTAATACGTCAAGCATTATTCCCGATGTCGTTGTATTGTCCCTGACATGGGGATTTGATGATACATTAAGCATTTCTTTCAAGTTTAACACCTCTGTTCTATTTTTTCTTACTTGCCAATACCTGTTTACGCATACTCTTTATTGCCTGGGTAAGATTTCTCTTAGCAGGACATATATAAGAGCAGCAGCCACATTCGCAGCATTCTAATCCATTATATTTAACAAAGTTCTCCATATCTCCGCGTTCAGAGAATTCAGCCAGTCTTGTAGGAATAATCCTGCCTGGACAGACACTTACACATCTGCCACAATTTATACAATTTGTCTCTTTTACTTTGGACAACGGATCTTTTACGTAGCATAATAATGCTGAAGAAGTCTTAGTTACCGGAACATCTATTGTACTTATAGCCATTCCCATCATAGGACCGCCTGAAATAATCTTCTCTGGTTCTTCTTTAAAGCCGCCTGCCGCATCTATTAATTCACTGTGATTTGTACCTGTTCTTACTAAGAAGTTATGTGGTTCATTAATCGCATCACCGGTAACTGTTATAACCCTCTTAATAAGCGGTCTGCCATCAATTACGGCAGATTTTATGGCAAATACTGTATCGACATTATCAACTACACATCCAGCATCAGCCGGAAGCATTGATGAATTAATCTTTCTTCCGGTTACTGCGTTGATTAACATTCTTTCTGCCCCTTGAGGATATTTTGTATACAAGGTCTTAATCTCTATTCTATCTTCTGACTTAACAAGTTCTTTTAATTTAGCTATTGCATCAAGTTTATTATCTTCTACAGCAATAATTCCCTTAGCATTGTCAAATAATTTAAGCATAACCTTAAGGCCAACTATGACAACCTCTGGTTCTTCTATAAGTCTTCGATAATCCGATGTAAGATATGGCTCACATTCTGCACCATTTACTATAACATAGTCAATTTTATCAGGTTCTTTCGGAGATAACTTAACATTAGTGGGGAATCCTGCACCACCCATACCTACGATACCTGCTTTTTTAACAAGTTCTACTATCTCTTCCTTGCTTAATTCTTCTAAACTCTTTGGCTTTTCGAATTCAACTTCATCGAACTTGCCATCATTTTCTATAATTATACAAGTAGCCTTACTTCCATTTACTAGCATTCTAGGCTCAATAGCTTTAACTTTTCCTGAAACTGATGAATGGACATTTGCAGAAATAAACCCTGATGCCTCGCCTATCAGTTGCCCTGTCAGTACATAATCCCCCACATTTACAACAGGCTTTGCAGGTGCTCCTATATGCTGTGACATAGATATGGCTACATCGCCCTTTGGAAAATATTCAACAATGGCTTTATCCTTTGACAATTCTTTGCCCTCGTAAGGATGAATACCACCTTTGAACGTTAATAACGACATTTGAAATCCCTCTTTTCTAGTTTTAAATCATTATATAATTTTAATATAATTTAGCATAAAATACAACTTTAAAATACATCTTGTTAGCAAATTTAATATATGATATTTTATATGTATTAAAGTGTCAGAAATGGAGACTTAATATGATTACGAGAAAAGATACATCCCAAATAAAAATATTATATGATATACAACAACATTTTGGTAATAAAAGAATATGCTTTTTCGATATTGAAACCACAGGTTTTAGCAGATTAAAAAATACGATATATTTAATAGGTGTCGTATACTACGATAATCATTCTCTTAAATCAATACAATGGTTTGATGATGACGGACATTCTGAACAGGAAATTATTTCAGAATTTATAACATTTATTAAAGATTTTGATGTAGTAATTAATTATAATGGAAATTCTTTTGATATTCCTTTTATTGAAGCCAAGGCGGAATTCTATGAATTACAGTTTAGTTTTGATAATTTTATCTCATATGATATTTATAAAGAGGTATTTAGTTACCGTTTCTTCTTCGGACTTGATAATCTTAAGCAGAAATCTTTAGAACTCTTTCTTAAGATTCAAAGAGATGATGAATATGATGGTGGACGACTGATTCAGATTTATTATGATTATTTAAAGAGACCAACTAAAGATTATTTAGAACTTCTTCTCCTGCATAATTACGATGATATATATGGTCTGGTAAAAATCTGTGATATTTTGTCATATGTAAGCATTATAAAGGGTGATTATACCATTACAGATTATGAATGTAACGAAAATCTTATAATAAACTGCCACCTTAATAACCGCCTAAAAGTTCCTTTTTCCATAAGAAAAGACAATATTTATATAAGTGCCGGCAATGATATACTTAAAATTCTTATACCTTTAGAAGAAAAATGTCTTAAATATTTTTATACAAATTATAAAGACTATTATTATCTTCCTGACGAAGATATGGCAATACATAAATCAGTTGCCCAGTTTGTGGATAAAGGACATAGAACCAAAGCTAAAAAAGACAATTGCTATACTAAGAAAACCGGAGTTTTCGCTAGAGAATTTTCGGAAATATTTAAACCGGCTTTTAAAGAAGAGTCTAATTCCAAGGAATTTTATTTTGAAATAAATGATTTTTATAACATAATTAATAATAATAACAATAATATCGGCAATACTACTAATGTTAATGCTAACGACAATTCCAATAGTAATTTTGATAATAATCCAAATAATTTATCAGAATTATATACTTATGTAAATGACATTATCAAAAATATAAGCCGTAAACACTGAGAGGACTACCCTTTAACAGGTAGCCCTCTTAACATCAATTCAGATAGATTAGATTAAATTATCCTCTTGAAGCCATTTCTCTTTCCTGTGCTTCAATCATCTTTTTAACCATATATCCACCTACTGAACCATTCTGTGCGGAAGTAAGATTACCATTATAACCATCTGACAAAGGAACACCAATTTCATTTGCTACTTCCATTTTGAATTTGTTCATAGCACTTTTTGCTTCTGGTACTGATGTTTTGTTTGAACTTGTGTTATTCATAATTAAACCTCCATATATTTTACTGGTTTTGATGTTACAGTAATATTATGTGGAGGTATTTCAAATATAAACTGGTAAGTTTTAGTAATTTGCTTAAACTTACCAGTTTTCTTTGAAATACTCTACTATTTTAACAAAGTTCATAAAATGGGAAGCCTTTACTAAAATGGTATCATCTTTTTTGATTATGCGTGGTAATTCAGAAACTAAATCATCTAATTTATCAAAATAATAGATTTTTCTGTCAAAATGTTGTTTCTCTAACTCTAAAAATGCATTATTCATTAATTTACCGGCTAATACTACTACGTCTATGTCAGTATTAATGATATAATCTCCGATTTCCTTATGCATTTTATCTTCATTAGCACCTAATTCTCCCATATCACCAAGGATTGCAACTTTTCTGCCTGTCGCATAATTAAGTACATCGATACTTGCACGCATTGATACAGGATTAGCATTATAACAGTCATCTATTACAGTTATTCCATCTAATTCTAATATATTATTTCGTCCTGATACAGGTTTTAATTTTTCTATTCCACTTTCTATCTCATTATCTTTAAGTCCAAATATTTTACCGACACATACGGCTGCAAGTGCATTATAGACCATATGTTTACCCGGTATATTAATCAATGCATTTATAGTAGAATCTTTGTAGTGGATATCGCATTTTATTCCTTTTATTCCAAAATTTTCGATATTGTCTGCATATATTTTGCTCTCTTTATTATCAATACCGTAAAAATATGGTTTTATACCATTATATTCAGAAATTGTACTTAATTTATCGTCATCACCATTTAATACTATTGATGCATCTTCAGAAATATTTTTAAACATCTCTGTCTTGGCTTTAAGTATTCCGTCTCTGGTTTTGAGATTCTCTAAATGGCATAAACCAATGTTAGTAATTACAGCCACATCAGGCTGTGCAATTTCAGAAAGTCTTGTCATTTCGCCAAAATCACTGATTCCCATTTCAAGTACAGCAATCTCATGTTCTTCTCTTATCCTGAAAATTGTGAGAGGAAGTCCTAGTTCATTATTAAAGTTTCCTTCTGTTTTTAATACATTATATTTTTCAGATAAAACTGAATATATCATCTCTTTAGTGCTTGTTTTACCAACACTTCCCGTTATTCCGACAACTTTAATATCTAAGCCCTTGCGGTAGAATTTCGCAATATTTTTTATGGCAACTAATGAGCTTTCGACTAATATATATGGTTTATCGATATCTAATTTCCGTTCAGATATTACACACAATGCACCTGCTTCATAAGCTGAATTAATGAAACTGTGTCCATCAACTCGTGCACCTTTTATCGCTACAAATAATGAATCTTTCGTAACTTTTCTATTATCCGTAACTATATCACTCACTTCTCTTTTAGATAATTCTTCTGAATCACAGAACAATCTTCCATTACATGCTTTAGCAACATTTTCTAATGTAAGGTTTCTCATACTAACTCCATTTCCAAGTGTTCTATCTATCACTCTCTTTAATCAATTTCTCACATAAATCAGGAAAGCTGATTCCAATAGCTGCTGCCTCCTGTGGAAGAAGGCTTGTTGGTGTCATTCCTGGTAAAGTATTTGCCTCTAAGCAATATATATTATCATTATCATCACTTAAGAAATCTATTCTACTATATGCATCCAGATTAAGAACCTTGCTTGCATGTACTGCTTCAGCCTGCATTTTTTCAGTTAATTCTGCACTAATTTGTGCCGGGCATACATCTTTAGTCATTCCAGGCTGATATTTATTCTTATAATCATAAAATCCCTCTAAAGGAATAATTTCAATAATAGGAAGTGCCTTGCCACCTATTACACCAATTGAGAATTCTCTGCCCTTAATATATTCTTCCACAACAACATTATCTTCAAACGAAAATGCTTCTTCTAGTGCTTTTAAAAATTCTTCTTCACTATTTGATATCGAAACACCGATACTTGAGCCTCCACAACAAGGCTTAACAACGCATGGGAATGCAATTTCAGCTTTCTTTAATTTCTCCACATAATTATTATTATCATTTTTAGATAAAAGAATTCCCTTAGGTGTAGGAACATTATTGTATACAAATAACTGTTTTGTCATTCCTTTATCCATTGCAAGTGCACTTCCTAAATATCCTGTGCCTGTATATTTAACGCCACATAAATCAAGTGTTGCCTGAACTTTTCCATCTTCTCCGTTTGCACCATGAAGAGCCATAAATACAACATCTGCACTCATACATATATCAAGTACATTATCCCCGAAAAATCTCCTTCTACTGCTCTTCATTTCCGTAACTTCACTATTAAGCGAGGAAATGTGTTCTATTTCTCTATCTAAATCATATTCTCCTGAGAAGAAATTATCTTTATTAACTTTATCATTTTTATATGTTCCAAAGAAAACATCTAATACTCTTGCGTTATGTCCTTTTTCTCTAAGTGCATCACACACCATCTTACCAGTAACAATGGATACTTCTCTTTCTGTACTTGTTCCTGCACATAAAACAACTATATTCATACAAATACCTTGTACAATCATATATCTTCATATGAATCTGACTGTACATTTATCCTTTCTATATATCATATTCATCAATTAATATATTACTATATCATCATTAATTTTTTTGTCAATAAATTCATATCCATCATTAATAAATTCATCCACAGCCTTTTCGGCATTTTTTAAAATTTTAGCATCTGTATAAATATCAGCAATTTCAAAACCGATATCTCCACTTTGGCGTATTCCAAAGAAATCGCCCGGTCCTCTTAGTTTGAGGTCCTCAGAAGCAATATAGAATCCATCATTAGATTTATTTAAAATATTTAGCTTATCAAGTTTCTCTTTATTCTGCGAAGCGCTTACAAATATACAATAAGACTGGTATTTTCCTCGTCCCACACGACCTCTTAACTGATGCAATGCAGACAGACCAAACCTTTCTGCATTTTCGACCATCATTATCGTTGCATTCGGCACATTAATTCCTACCTCTATTACAGTTGTCGATACTAAGACATTTATCTCATTTTTCTCGAATTTACTGATAATTTCATTTTTCAAATCTGACTTCATTTTACCATGCAGATATGAAACCTTAATATCATCCGGCAATATCTTAGATAAATTATCAGCATAATCTATTACATTTTCAGCTTCTAAGGTATCACTTTCCTCTACCATCGGACATATTATATATGCCTGTCTGCCTGAATGTACCTCTTTCTCAATAAATCTGTATGCATTCGGGCGATATTCCTTAGTTACAACACAGTTTTTTATCGATAGTCTGTTAGCGGGGAGTTCATCGATAACGGAAATATCCATATCCCCATATAGAATAATTGCAAGTGTTCTTGGTATCGGTGTCGCACTCATTACCATCACATGAGGTTTTAATCCTTTTTCCATAAGCAAAGATCGTTGTACCACACCAAATCTATGCTGTTCGTCTATAACTACCAGTGAAAGATTATTATAGACTACTTTTTCCTGAAATGCTGCATGTGTACCTATAATTAGTCTAGCCTCACCTGATTCAATCATATCATAGGCAATATGTTTCTGCTTGGCAGTAAGTGAACCTGTAAGCAATACAACTTTGTAATCCAAATCATTTTCTTCTAATAAATTAATCATATCTTCATAATGTTGACTTGCAAGCACCTCTGTCGGTGCCATAATTACTGACTGTAAACCTGCCGCTGCAAAATCAATCATCGTCAAAAATGCCACTATCGTCTTACCTGAGCCTACATCACCTTGTATAAGTCTCTGCATTACATATTCCCCTGAAATGTCACTTCGTATTTCATTAATTACTTTTCTCTGTGCAGATGTAAGGCTATATGGCAGCTTTTCAATGATACTGTCTGACATCTGAAAATTATTAATTATATATTGGTTTACTACCTGAATCTCTTTTGCCTTTAACATCTTCATCTTATATATAAACGCAAAAAATTCATCAAATACAAGACGTTTTCTAGCTGCTGCCATACATTCAAAATCTTTTGGAAAATGTATATTTCTGATTGCATAATCCATATCACACAAATCATACTTTGCCTTGTAATCATCAGATAAATAATCTGTTATAGTTTTAACCTCTAAAAGATTATTTATAATCTTTGAAATCTGGTTATTTGTAATGCCTTTAGTAAGTCCATAAAGTGGCTGCATCGAATTAAGCTTCTCTTCATATTTCGCCATAGTAAATATCTCAGGCTGCTCCATTACAGGAATACCATTTACTCTGTTAATTCTGCCTCTGAATATAAATCTCATCGAATATTTTATTGTTGACCTCAGAAAAGGCATATTAAACCATGTTACTTTAATCATTTTATTATTAGCATCTTTAATATTTGTCGTAACCACGGTAAGATTCTTCATATGTTTTATCTCTATATTCTTAGTGACCACACCATCTATGGCAACGATTAATTTATTATCTATATCCTCAATCAATATCGGTTTCTCATATATATCATAATTTCTAGGATAGTACCTTAGCAACTCATCCGAATCATTAATTCCTAATTTATTTAAAAGTGCAACAGTTTTCTCACCTACACCCTTTATTTTTGTTAATTCCATTAAGAATCCTCCTTGCATTCTTATCATTGCAATTATATAATAGTAACATACACAATGATTTCACATCACTTGTTATCTTTGTGCCATTATATCACGTATTTAATTTATGCGAAAGGTAAGATATAACATTGAATAATGGAAAAAAATTATTACTGACAATATTTTTATTATTTATAGCTGTAATATTTCTGATTGTAATAATAATCAGATTAAATATTCCAGATAACCGTCTGGTTAGATTTGAGAATAATTCTAACCCCATCAATGGTAATATAATAAATAACACTTCTAATCCAGATGCAAATAATTCTAATAATAATTCAGATTTAGATAGCTCTGATAATGTTAATTCTACTAATCCTGTTAATAATAGAAATACAAATTCCGGCAATAAAACTGATATTAGTTCCAATGGTTCTGATAGTAATTATTTAGCTGATGATAATTATTCTAATCTTGATAATGTTTTGGCTGATGATAATGTTTCTAAACATCTCAATAACTCATTATTTGTCGGTGATTCAAGAACTGATGGCATCAGAAGGTTCACCGGAGCATCTAAATTCGCATCATTTTGTTGTGATGTCGGAATCACCATTGATAAGCTTACAGAAGATACATTCTTCATTAACGGAGAGAATCTGGGACTATATGAAGCCATAAGCAAATATAAATATGATAATATATACTTATCCATTGGTTATAATGAATTAGGTTGGAAATATGAAGATACATTTATAGAAAAATATAAAGTATTAATTAATAAAATCAAAGAAATCAGTCCCGAATCACATATTAATATAATGGCAATTTTTCATATCTCTTCTGATGCAAAAGTTAATAACGAATCAGAAAATAATGAACGAATCGATTTATTTAATAATAAGATTCGAAATATGTGTTCAGAGACAGATACCACATACATAGATTTAAACAGTTATTTCATTGATGAAAATGGTTTTCTTAAATCTGAATCTACAACAGATGGAATACATTTTACCAGTGACTATTATAAGAAATATTTATATAGACTCATTACTCAGTAAATAATTTCTATTCTATAGTTCTGTTTTAACCAACACACTTTGTCGTATATTTCTAGTCTGTATAGTTCTCTATAATTCTAAATTAAAAGGTCATATATTATATTTTCTCTATTTTTAGAAAATTAAAATATATGACCTCTGTTTATTTTATATTATTTATTTTAAATTCAAGTTATCCAATTATCATAATCTTATTCTACTGAAATAATATAATAATATATTGGCTGTCCGCCACAATTCAAATCGACTTCAACATCCGGATACAGACTTTCGATTTTCTCGCTAAGCTCATTAGCTGCTTCTTCATCTACATCTGCACCATAGTAAATGCTTATTATCTCCGAATCGTCATCTACCAAATTAGATACCATATCAACTGTAGTCTTAAATAAATCTGTACCTACAGAAATAATACCATTATCACCAATACCCATTATGTCATTTTCTTTGATCTCTTTATCATCAATTACAGTATCTCTTACAGCATAAGTTACTGAACCAGTCTTAACCTTAGACATCTCTTCAATCATTTTTTCAGCATTTGTCTTAGAATCAGTATCCTGAACATAGTTAATAATAGCTGTAATACCCTGTGGAACTGTCTTAGATGGGATAACTATAATTTCCTTGTCTTCTGTTAAATTTCTTGCCTGTTCTGCAGCAAGTATAATATTCTTATTATTAGGTAATACAAATATTGTATCTGCATTTACCTTATCAATCGCATTAAGAACATCTTCTGTGCTTGGGTTCATGGTCTGACCGCCCTCGATAATCTCATCAACTCCAAGTCCTGAAAGAATCTCATTCATTCCCTCACCAATTGAAACTGCTATAAATCCAACTGGTTTTCTTGGTTCGTCTGCCTTCTTGACTTCTTCATCTTTCTGTTTAGCTGCTAATTTCTCGGCATCTTTGATTAATTTTTCCTGATGTTCTTCGCGCATATTATCAATTTTCATCTTAGTTAAAGAACCAAATGTTAAAGCTTTCTGAATTGCAAGACCAGGATCATTGGTATGTACATGAACCTTTACAATGTCATCATCAGAAACTAAAACAATAGAATCACCAATTGACTCTAAATATGCTTTGAACTCGTGTTCTTTCTCCATATTATACTCTTTCTCAAGCATAATAATGAATTCAGTACAATATCCGTACTTAATATCATAAGTTTCAGGAACTTCATTTGTTGCTGCTGCTTTTGCAGGTGTACCCTCTATAGTAGATAAGTCAATTTCCTTACCCATAAATGCATCATATGCACCTTTTATAACCTGCATAAGTCCCTGTCCACCTGAATCAACAACACCTGCCTGTTTTAATACTGGAAGCATCTCTGGTGTCTGGCTGAGTACATAATCACCATGTTTGATTATCTCATCAATCATATATTCAAGGTCATCTGTTTCAAGAACAACTTCTTTTGCTTTTTCAGCCATACCTTTTGCAACTGTAAGGATTGTTCCCTCCTTAGGCTTCATAACGGCTTTATATGCTGTCTCAACTGCACGTTCACATGCATTTGCCAAAACTACTGCATCAATAGTTTCAAAAGCTTTAATCTCTTTTGTAAATCCTCTGAAAAGCTGTGAAAGAATAACACCTGAGTTACCACGCGCACCTCTTAAGGAACCCGAAGAAATAGCCTTAGCTAATGTCTCCATTGTTGGATTATCTATTCCGCTAACTTCTTTTGCAGCAGACATTATCGTTAATGTCATATTCGTTCCTGTATCACCATCTGGAACAGGGAATACATTTAACTCATTAATCCATTCTTTCTTTGCTTCAAGATTCTTAGCACCTGCTAAAAACATTTTCTGCAAAGTCTTTCCATCTATACTTGTTACCACAATTAAAATCCTCCTTAAGATTAGTCTATTACACGTACGCCTTCTACAAAGATATTAATCTTCTTAACGGAAAGGCCGGTAATTTCTTCTACCTGATATTTTACATTTGACACAAGATTATCAGCAACTGCTGAAATACTGACTCCATATGCAACTATTACATGAAAATCAATAGTAAGATTATTATCTTCATCTACTTCTACATTAATTCCTTTAGCAAGATTTTCACGTTTAACTAATTTAACAATACCATCAGCTACACTGACAGTTGCCATCCCAACGATACCAAAACACTCTATTGCAATTGTACCTGCACATTTAGCAATAACTGCGTTATCAATATAAACATCTCCAAGATTGGAATTTAATTTACCTTTCATACTTCCTCCGTTCCTCATACATGCATAAAATGTATGAAAATGAATTTAATAACAATCAAGTATAAATTAGGAAATTGCAAATATGCGTAAAAACCTAATTTAATGTTATGGTGATATTATATCATCTTTTTTCAAAAAATAAAGTACAAAATTCAAAAAATGCTTGCATATTTATTGCTAATCTGTTAAAATATCATTCGTGTTAGGTCTAAAAGACCAAATGTACGCTTAAGGAGGTGCTTAGGAATGGCAAAATGTGAAATTTGTAATAAAGGTGCTCACTTCGGAAACGCAGTTAGTCACTCAAATAGAAAAACAAGTAAAATGTGGAAATCAAACGTTAAATCTGTAAAGGTTAACCTTAACGGAGCAGCTAAAAAGATGTATGTTTGTACTTCATGCTTAAAATCAGGCTTTGTTGAAAGAGCTTAATTATTTGA
>CABIWJ010000004.1:154132-266060 GCA_902362455.1 Eubacteriaceae bacterium | reverse complement strand
AATTAAAAATATATGTCTCTGTATTCTTTACTGCTTTTATATTATTTAGCAATATTTATTTATATTCCATAAATATCTACCCTACTATATTTTCGACTCTTTAAATTATCGGTATTCATAGCATATATGATACTTAAAGTGATGTTACGTCTATGCCACACACTTGATTTACACGTACTAGATAAATTAATATGAACGCGTGTGTCATAGACGGACATCTCAACTTAAATGAATATTTAGTGAACATTCATAAAATTATAAGACTAAAATCATTTACAACTTACTTTAAAATATCCGAAAAATCAAATGTTGCAAAGTAATCCTTTGGTGTTTCAGCACGTCTTATCATCTGAACGCTTCCGTCTTCCTTAAGTAATAATTCTGCTGATTTTAATTTACCATTGTAATTATATCCCATTGCAAAACCATGAGCACCTGTATCATGAATAACAAGGAAATCGCCCATATCAATCTTTGGTAACATTCTATCAATTGCAAATTTATCATTGTTTTCACAAAGCGAACCTGTGATATCATATTTGTGGTCGCAAGGCTCATTCTCTTTGCCCATTACAGTAATATGATGATATGCTCCATACATTGCAGGTCTCATAAGGTTAACAGCACAAGCATCTACACCAATATATTCTTTATGCGTATGTTTCTCATGAATTGCTTTTGTAACAAGGCAACCATAAGGTCCTAACATATATCTTCCTAATTCTGTATAAATAGCTACATCTATACCTGCAGGAACTAAAATTTCATCATATGCTTTCTTTACGCCCTCAGATATTTTATAAATGTCATTTGGTTCCTGGTCTGGTGTATATGGTATACCAACGCCGCCTGATAAATTAACAAACGAAATCTGTACACCTGTTTTCTCCTTAATTTCTACTACTGTCTCAAATAAGATTTTCGCAAGTGTTGGATAATATTCATTCGTTACAGTGTTACTTGCAAGGAATGAATGAATACCGAATCTCTTGGCACCCATTTCTTTTAATCTCTTATATCCCTCTATTATCTGTGGTTTTGTAAAGCCGTATTTTGCATCGCCCGGATTATCCATAATTGATGTACTTATCTTAAATACTCCACCCGGATTAAATCTACAGCAGATTGTTTCAGGTATACCACATATATTATTTAAGAAATCAATATGTGTTATATCATCAAGGTTAATCTGTGCATCTAATTTTCTTGCAAGCGCAAATTCTTCAGCAGGTGTATCATTTGATGAAAACATTATATCATTACCTCTGAAGCCTAATTTTTCAGACATCATAAGTTCTGTAAGTGATGAACAGTCAACACCGCAACCACATTCCTGTAATATTTTGATAATATATGGATTAGGAGTCGCCTTAACTGCGAAATATTCTCTAAATCCTTTATTCCAAGAAAAAGCATCTTTCAAACGAAGTGCATTTTCTCTTATACCTTTTTCGTCGTATAAATGATAAGGTGTCTTGTATGTCTTATCGATTTCTTTAAGCTGTTCAAGTGTTACAAAAGGTTTCTTTTCCATATTTTTTTCTCCATTCTGCTATTATTTATCTGCTACTTTATATGTTCATGTGTAAACAGATGGTCCTGACAATATTCATGATTACCTGCACATTTTGAGCAATATCTGAATGATAATTCAGGATAATCAGTACTTGTTCTTCCACAAATATCGCATTTGTGAACAGATGCCTGTGACCTTGAATGTACGACCTGTTTACGATATGAATTTCTTCTATGAATCTCTTTAGGCGATACGCGCTTGTAATTTCTTGTCATAAAAAAGAATACCACGAAGTTCAAAAGAGATACGAGTGCCGCCACTGCAATCTGTGGTAACGGTACTATTCCAAGGTTAAGCAATACTTTCAATAAGCTAAGCTGTGTTGTCGCTGGTAAATATTTAATAAAGAAACCAAAGAATATGGTTGCTCCAAAGTATACACCATCTATTATTGCTAACCACTTTATCTTTATCGGAAGTATGAAGAACAATAAAAGCTCCATATCCGGATAAACACTTGCAAATGCAAAGAAAAGCGACATATTAAGATAATAAGTTGTAAGTGGCCAGGAAATGCCCCAGATAAAATAAATTATAAATGCCGCAATTATATGGAATATTACTCCCATAAAAAAATATACATTAAACTTAAACGCACCCCATACTCTCTCTAAATTAGTGCCAAGTACATAATACAGATAGAGTGAGAAAATCATAAATAAATATGATGTGTCCTGCGGCGGCATAATTATAAATGTTACAAGTCTCCAGACTTCTCCATGCAGCACATCTCCAATATTCAAGGCTAAGATGTCATTATAGAAATCCTGATTGATTATCTCTATTGCCCAACCGATAATGTACAGAACAATAATATATTTCATTAGATTTCTGATAGCATATTTTCCATATTTTCGTTCTAATTTATCAAAAAATTTCAAGTCACAATCTCCTTTTCACACTATAATCAACTATTATAGTTATATAATAATTATTTGTCAAATATTTTGAGTTTCCGCTATATACTGTATATATGGATTTTCTTTCAATTATTTTTATATTTAATACCTGATTTATTTATAATGTTTTTAGTTGAAATTTGTAGAAATATAGTTTATAATTTTTCAGGCTAGTTAATGCATATTTTAATAGGAAACAATTTTTATTTTTCCTTATAGATAAATTTTATCTTTAACGCATTTATCCATAAATATACATAACCAGACCGTTAAATAATAATTTTAGAATTATTATGTGATTATAATCGAAATGAAAATAAATGAGGTGCTTTATGAGCGAATTATATTCTTTAGGTATCGACATTGGCTCTACTACTGTCAAAATTGCCGTACTTAATTCTAAAAACGAAATTATCTTCTCTGATTATGAGAGACATTTTGCAAACATTCAGGACACACTTGCTAAATTACTTTCGAAATGCAAAGAAATTACTGGCGAAATAGAAGTGCATCCAATGATTACAGGTTCTGGTGGACTTACACTTTCAAAACACCTTAATATTCCATTTGTACAGGAAGTTGTAGCTGTTTCTACAGCCTTAAATGACTATGCTCCACAGACAGATGTAGCTATTGAGCTCGGTGGAGAAGATGCTAAAATCATCTATTTCACTGGTGGTGTTGAGCAGAGAATGAATGGTATATGTGCCGGTGGAACAGGTTCATTCATTGATCAGATGGCATCATTATTACAGACTGATGCTACGGGATTAAATGAATATGCCAAGGATTATAAAGCAATTTATCCTATTGCTGCACGTTGTGGTGTATTTGCAAAGACTGATATCCAGCCTCTTATAAATGAAGGTGCTACAAAGGAAGATTTATCAGCATCAATATTCCAGGCTGTTGTTAACCAGACAATCAGTGGTCTTGCATGTGGTAAACCAATTAGAGGAAATGTTGCATTTCTTGGTGGTCCTCTTCACTTCTTATCAGAGCTTCGTGCTGCATTTATAAGAACATTGAATCTTACAGATGAACACATTATTGCACCTGAACATTCGCATCTATTTGCTGCAACAGGTGCTGCATTAAATTATAAAGAGAATATGTCCGTTTCACTTACCGAAATGATTGAGAAACTATCTAACGGCATTAAGATGGAATTCGAAATCAAACGTATGGATCCTCTTTTTGCTTCCCAGGAAGAATATGATGAATTTGTAAAACGTCATAATGAACATAAAGTTGCATCTATGGACCTTAAAGACTATGAAGGTGACTGCTTCTTAGGTGTCGATGCAGGTTCAACTACAACTAAAGTTGCCTTAGTCGGCGAGGACGGAACTTTATTGTATTCATTTTACAGTAATAACAATGGAAGTCCGCTTGCGACAACTATTAAGGCAATTAAGGAAATCTACAGTATTATTCCTGATAGTGCTAAAATCGTATATTCCTGTTCAACAGGTTATGGTGAAGCATTGATTAAAGCTGCACTTATGCTTGATGAGGGCGAAGTTGAAACTGTTTCCCACTTCTATGCCGCATCATTCTTTGAACCAGATGTTGACTGTATATTAGATATCGGTGGACAGGATATGAAATGTATCAGAATCAAGAATAAGACAGTTGACAGTGTTCAGCTTAACGAAGCTTGTTCTTCAGGTTGTGGTTCATTCATTGAAACATTTGCAAAATCTCTTAATTACAGTGTAATTGACTTTGCAAAAGAGGCGTTATTTGCAAAGAACCCAGTTGACTTAGGTACAAGATGTACAGTATTTATGAATTCCAATGTTAAACAGGCACAGAAAGAAGGTTCTGAAGTTTCAGATATCTCTGCCGGTCTTGCATATTCAGTTATAAAGAATGCTCTTTACAAAGTTATTAAAATTACTGATCCTAAGGATTTAGGAAGTAAAGTCGTAGTTCAGGGTGGTACATTCTATAATGATGCCGTCCTTAGAAGTTTTGAAAAGATTTCAGGCTGTAATGCCGTAAGGCCTGACATTGCAGGTATTATGGGTGCTTTCGGTGCTGCTTTGGTTGCCCGCGAAAGATATGATGAATCTAAAGAAACTACAATGTTATCAATCAATAAGATTAATTCATTAGAATACTCTACTTCTATGGCTCGTTGTAAAGGATGTACTAACAGTTGTCTCCTTACAATTAATAAATTCACAGGTGGACGACAGTTTATAACAGGTAACAGATGTGAACGTGGTATAGGCAAACAGAAAAACAAAGAAAATATTCCTAACCTCTTCGAATATAAACTTAATAAGATATTTAATTATGAATCACTTACATCAGATGAAGCTCCAAGAGGAACCGTCGGTATACCAAGAGTCTTAAATATGTATGAAAACTATCCTTTCTGGGCTGTTTTCTTTAAGAAATTAGGATATCAGGTCGTATTATCACCTAGCTCAAACAGAAAGATTTATGAATTAGGTATCGAATCAATTCCAAGTGAATCTGAATGTTATCCTGCCAAATTAGCACATGGACATGTAACATGGCTTATACGACATGGTGTTGATTTCATCTTCTATCCTTGTATACCATATGAGAGAAATGAGACACCTGATGCTAATAACCACTACAATTGCCCTATTGTAACTTCTTATGCTGAAAACATCAAAAATAACGTTGAAGAAATCGTTAATAAAGAAGTTAAATTTATGAATCCATTTATGGCAATGACTAATAAAGATGTATTATCAAAACAATTAGTTAAGGTTTTCAAAAATGAACTTAATATACCTGCTAATGAAGTAACTGTGGCCGTTAACGCAGGCTGGGCTGAATTAGAAAATGTACGTGCTGACATTGAACGTAAGGGTGAAGAAGTTCTTAAATATATGAAAGACAATAATAAGCGAGGCATTGTATTAGCAGGCAGACCTTACCATATTGACCCTGAAATTAACCATGGTATTCCTGAATTAATTAATTCATATGGAATTGCCGTACTTACAGAAGATTCTGTATCTCATCTTGCTGAGGTTGAACGACCACTTATTGTAATGGACCAGTGGATGTACCATTCAAGATTATATAGAGCCGCTAACTTCGTTAAGACTCAGGATAACCTTGATTTAATTCAGCTTAACTCATTTGGTTGTGGTCTTGATGCCGTAACAACAGACCAGGTAAATGATATTTTAACAAAATCAGGTAAAATTTATACTGTATTGAAAATCGATGAAGTAAATAACTTAGGTGCTGCAAGAATCAGAATACGTTCACTTCTCTCTGCTATCCGCGTAAGAGAGAAATTAAACGAAAAGCGAACAATCGTTCCTGCTAATATAAATCGTGTGGAATTCACAAAAGAAATGAAAGAGAATTATACAATTCTTTGTCCACAGATGTCTCCTATTCATTTTGAATTAGTTGAAACTGCATTTAAAACCTGTGGTTATAATATCGTAGTTCTCCAGAATGATAACAGAACAGCTGTTGATACCGGACTTAAATTTGTTAACAATGATGCCTGCTATCCATCATTAATCGTAGTCGGACAGATTATGGATGCACTTCTTTCAGGCAAATATGACCTTAATAAAACAGCAGTTGTAATGTCACAGACTGGTGGTGGTTGTCGTGCCAGCAACTATGTAGGATTTATCAGAAGAGCTCTTGAGAAAGCCGGAATGGCTCAGATTCCTGTTGTATCAATCAGTGCTCAGGGCTTAGAGCATAATGAAGGCTTTAAGATAACTCCTAAATTGTTATTCAAAGCACTTCAGGCTGTTGTATATGGCGATATATTTATGAGAGTCTTATACAGAATGAGACCATATGAAATTGAACCTGGTTCTGCTAATGAATTACATAGAAAATGGAGAGATAAATGTAATGCAGACCTCGCAAAACCTGGTATTAATAATTCGACATTTAAGAAGAATATAAAGGGAATCATAAAAGATTTCGATAACCTTCCAATACATGAAGATATAGTTAAACCTAGAGTTGGTGTCGTAGGCGAAATCTTAGTTAAATTTCTCCCTATGGCTAACAACCATATAGTTGACCTGTTAGAAAAAGAGGGCGCCGAAGCAGTTATGCCTGACTTATTAGACTTCTTATTATACAGCTTCTACAACTGTAATTTCAAAGTTGAGAATCTCGGTATGAAGAAATCAACCGCAAGACTTACTAATCTTGGAATCAGTGCATTAGAACACGTTCGTAAACCTGCTGTTGAAGAATTCAAGAAGAGTAAGCATTTTACACCACCATCACATATAGAAGATATAGCAAATATGGCTAAGGATATTGCATCTCTCGGCAACCAGACTGGTGAGGGTTGGTTCCTTACAGGCGAAATGCTTGAATTAATACATAGTGGTGTTCCAAATATTGTATGTGCCCAGCCATTTGCCTGCCTTCCTAACCATATAGTTGGTAAAGGTGTAATTAAAGAACTTAGAAGACAGCATCCTGAATCAAATATTGTAGCTGTTGACTATGATCCAGGTGCAAGTGAAGTTAACCAGTTGAACAGAATTAAACTTATGCTGGCAACTGCACAAAAGAATCTTAAAGCTAAGAAATAGAATTTCAAAAGAGCTATAAACCTACATTGGATGTATCAAATATGTAGCAACTTCAAATCATTGGATTCTAATCAAACTCCTTGTAGTTGGTACAAAGAAATGTAAGTTTATAGCTCTTTAATATTATAACCTTTTCATATTATCAATATTACAAGTGCAAATAATTTTTAGATATTTTCAATCTGCCAGTCGATTGGTGTTTCGCCATGAGCAGTTAAGAATTCATTAGCCTTACTAAAATGTCTGCATCCAAAGAAACCTCTATATGCTGATAGCGGACTTGGGTGTGGTGCTTTAAGTATAAGATGATTACTGTTCGTTAACATCACTTCTTTTGCCTGTGCCGGCTTTCCCCATAACATAAATACGAGTGGTCTGTCAGATTTATTAAGTGCTTCAATTGCCGCATTCGTAAATTCTTCCCAGCCAATTCTGCTATGTGACATAGCT
The DNA here is from genome assembly GCA_902362455.1 of Eubacteriaceae bacterium. Taxonomy (GTDB): domain Bacteria; phylum Bacillota; class Clostridia; order Lachnospirales; family Lachnospiraceae; genus Bovifimicola; species Bovifimicola ammoniilytica. Next base: position 258,561 of record CABIWJ010000004.1, on the reverse strand, counting down.
CCGTGAGCTCTTACTGTAAGAATTGTATTTAACAATAATACTCCCTGTTCTGCCCATTTAACAAGATATCCATTATTAGGAATATATGTTCCTACATCATTATGAAGTTCTTTGTATATATTTACTAATGATGGTGGTATGTCTATGCCTGGTTTTACTGAAAAGCTTAAACCATGTGCCTGTCCCGGTTCGTGATATGGATCCTGACCAAGTATGACTACTTTTACTTTATTATATGGTGTTAAATGAAATGCATTAAATATATCATCTGAATTAGGATATACCGCACATTTCGAATATTCCTCTTTAATTTTATCAAATAGTTTTTTATAATAAGCCTTACTAAATTCCGGCCTTAACTGTTCTAACCAATCATTACTTATTGCTGACATATCTAACAGGAACTCCTTTACCATATAAATAGTTTTTTAATTCCATTATCTCAAGCTCTTTATAATGGAATAATGAAGCTGCTAATGCTGCATCTGCTTTTCCATCAGTAAGTGCTTCATAAAAATGCTCTTTTGTACCAGCACCACCCGATGCTATGACAGGTATCGAAACATTTTCTGCTATGCTTCTAGTGAGTTCTATGTCATATCCGTTTTTAGTTCCATCACAATCCATACTTGTAAGCAAGATTTCTCCGGCACCTAATTTATTAACTTTCATAGCCCATTCAACAGCATCAATACCTGTATCAATTCTGCCGCCATTTTTATAAATATTCCAGCCACTTCCATCAGCTCTGCGTTTTGCGTCAATTGCAACTACCACACACTGACTTCCGAACTTATCTGCAGCATCACTTATAAGCTTTGGTGTATTTATGGCTGCCGAATTAATAGCTATCTTATCAGCGCCCTCACGTAATAATTCTTTGAAATTATCAACTGTTCTGATACCACCACCTACAGTAAAAGGAATAAATACCTTTTCTGCTACTTTTCTTACCATATCAACTACTGTTTCTCTATTATCAGAAGATGCCGTTATATCAAGGAATACTACTTCATCTGCACCGGCTTTATCATATGCAGCAGCTACTTCGACAGGATCTCCGGCATCCCTTAGATTAACGAAATTAATTCCTTTGACAACTCTGTTATTATTAACATCTAAACATGGAATAATTCTCTTTGTATGCATATCTTCCTCCTAAATCTCTGCAAAATTCTTAAGTATCTTCAAACCAACTTCGCCACTTTTTTCAGGGTGGAACTGGCATGCAAATATATTGTCCTTTTCAACTGAAACATCTAAGATTGTACTATATTCAGTAACAGCTTTCACAATACTTGTATCAGCTGCTTTAAGATAATATGAATGTACAAAATAAACATATTCATCATCATCAATATTCTTAAACAATCTTCCATTATTCATAAGATGTAATGAATTCCAGCCTATATGAGGAATCTTTAAATTAGGGGCATCAGGTATTCTAAGAATGTTACCCTTAAGTATTCCAAGTCCTGAAACTCCCTTAGATTCATCACTTCTCTCAAATAACAACTGAAGTCCTAAACATATTCCAAGAAAAGGTGTCCTTTTATCTATTACATCATTTATGGTATTAACCAAATCATATTTCTTTAATTTACTCATTGCATCACCGAAGCTTCCAACTCCCGGTAAAATAACCTTGTCAGCCTCTAAAATCTCATCTTTGTCTCTTGAGATTATTGCATCTTCGCCGATGAATTTAAGTGCTTTTTCAACACTCTTCAGGTTGCCTGCATCATAGTCTATAATTGCTATCATTCTTGTTCGTCTCCATTCATTACTTCATTCTTAGAGTAATTAAGCTGCTTAAAGCTTTTGGAGTTATTCCATTTCATTACTCTTTATTATATTTAATTATATTTCATACCAGCATATATTTAGTAAATACTTAGTACGTGATTTTCGATATTTTTTCTGACTGTACCTTTAATTCTGCCTCCTTTTCACGTAAACTTTTCCCCGAACGCTTACCCTTTGGTAATTGATCCGTAGGTTCGAGTCTATAGGAGCTTATCACTCTTTCCTTTTCAAAAGCATCTTTATAATGATGCTCATACCTTTTCATTTTTGGATTATAGTATTCGTCAGTCCTCAACGTTTTTCTTGTCGGTTTGTTCTTTTCAGATGCAATTTTATTTGCAATATTCTCAGCCCTCCATTAAAAAGTACCCCGAATACATATGTAAATAATATCACATCAAAGGCACATTGTCGATATTTTATATTTGTTCAACTTGATTTACGAATTTTTCAAGCGGAGCGTTTTTTACTTACCTGGACAATTTCAACGAAATTTCCTGGTAAGTAAAAAAGCCTTAGATTTCTCTAAGACTCTCTCATCTAGCTTTTTTTCATTCTTAATTTTCTTCTTTAGACTCATTCCGTGGCAATACCCAGAACTTCCTTTCTAGTCGGATATAAATTCTTGTGCTTTTCATCTCCTTCACAACCATATTCCTTTAAATCAATGCTGTGACCACAATGATGACACACTAATGTATCTTCCCATTCATCTTTAAATTTCATTAATCCTCTGCACTCAGAACAGATATACTCTCCATCTGTCATTGCCTTTCTCAGTTTTTTATTAAAAATACTTATGCTAAATATTTCCTTTCAAAATTGTTTATCTCTTTTAGGCGTTTGACTTTACTCTTCTGCTACTATATTTATCTTAGCTGCTCTTTCATTTATTTCTTTAGCATACTTTCCACTATCAGTTATCTGAATAATTGTACGGGCATCTTCAATTGACATTCCAAAATAATTCTTTAACAGGGTATCAATTTCATTCATTTCAGTTTCAAGAATTTCATATGTTCCAAGTTCTTTAGAAGCCTCTATATTTTCATCGTAGCTTTCAATACCACGTATAAGTGCCTCTAGTGCATATGTATATTTCTCTATGGTTATAAATGAATTAAAATCATTAATATGTTTTTCTACTTTCATTATATTCTCTACCTGTTTGTAGAAATCTTTATCCTTATCTTTAAGTTTCATTCCTGCTAACAGATTATATGCTTTAGTATAGTCATTATCAATGTAACTGTTTGTAGCCTCTTTAATATTACTATTGTATGAGAATACATTAGAACCTATATATATGCCACCAACTAACAGAGCTATTACCGTAATCATAAGAATTATAGCCAATGGCGAAATTCTGATTATCTCTTCCCTCCTTTTTGGCTTTTCTTTCTTAGTCTTTATCTTTGGTTGTTTTATTTTCTTCTCTTTTTTAGGTTTTCTGGCTTTTTTCTCTTTTTTTTCCTTCTTTTCTTTCTTCTTACTGTCTGATTTATCTTCTATATCATCTAATTCATCTAAATCTCTCAAGATACTTTCTGCATCTCCATTAAAACCAAATTCATTCAAATCAAAATCTGCCATATCATCAGATGTACTTCCTGTTTCATCCAGAATCTCATCAGCATCTATTTCATTCAAATCTGACTTTTCTTTTTTAGATTTCTTTGAGAATATTTTACCGAATAGAGACTTCTTTTTCTTATCTTTATTGTCTATATCACTATTTTTTACATTATCCACGTCACTTTTCTCATCTTTCGCTTTTTCATTATCCATATTTTTATCATCATCTGAATTATCAGACATTGTATTTAAATCATTCATAATTTTTTCAATATCCGGACTTTCTGTAGTATTGTCTAAGATATCATCTAAATTAATATTATTATTGTCATTTAATGTCATATCATCAGTAATATCTAATGATTTATTAATATTATTATCAGCTGAAAACATATTAGCCGCAATATCTCTATCAACTATCGATGAATCAGGTGCATCATCATTTAAAATATTTTCATTGTCTGATATTCCAATATCTTCATTATTATCTGTATTCGCTTCAGTTGATTCTTCATTCTTCAATGAATTAAGCAGATTCTCTAGATATTCCTCGCTTTTAGTTTCGTCACTCATTTCATTCTCCATTCTACAAATAGAATTTGTTTAAAACTTTATTCAATTACTAAGCTGTTATTAAATATATGAATAAGATTTACTGGATTGTTATATGCTACATTTATACAATCCTGATGAATATTATAATAAAGGTCGGACTAAATAAAGCCGACCTTTATGTCATATCTATTTAATTAATCCATCAATTATCTTAACCAGATTACCAATCTCAGGTTTTGAAAGTTGTGCATCTGCACCTAGTGAAGCACCTTTTGTTTTCATCTCGTCGTTTACAAGTGATGAGAATATTATTAAAGGTATATTATGTAGTACCTCGTCAGATTTAACTAACTTCGTCAGTCGATGTCCGTCCATAAGAGGCATCTCAATATCTGTTATAATACATTTTATCTTGTCTAATACCGAACCATCGGCTTTCAACTCGCACAGCTTATCCCATGCTTCCTGTCCATTTACATTCTTTATAACATTAACATATCCTGCCTTATGTAATGAATCTACAATTAATGTACTGAGTAAAGCTGAATCTTCCGCAATAAGTATAGTTGAATCACTTCTTTTTCTTTCGCCAAGTGCATCAATGTCAGAAACCTTAAGTCCTGTTTCAGGGTTAATATCTGATACAATCTTTTCAAAATCGAGAATAATTATAATCTTTCCGTTAATCTTTACTATTCCGGTTGCAATACTTGATTCTTTAGTATTAATTGTCTTATCAGGCGTAATTATATCTGCCCACGAAACTCTGTGAATACCCATTACCGATTGAACATGAAATGCAATATTAAGATTATTAAAATTTGTTATAATCATCATATCATTTGAAGTATTAGTACTCTCTTTTAATCCTAATTCCCTAGGAAGATTAATTACTGTAATCATTGTATCTCGTGGCATAAATATACCCTCAATACTTGTATGTGAGTTAGGAATAGGTGTAACCGTCTGATATGGTAAAATCTCACGAATTTTTGCAACATTAATTCCATAACAGTTTCCGTCAATTGAAAACTCCAAAATCTCCAATTCATTTGTTCCATTTTCTAATAAAATATTTGTCTCCATATACTTTTCCTCCTGGGTAATATAGTATGCTATTTTAGATTAAGAACACTTTCATTTCCTGATATATCTGTAAGTTCTACCGATAGCGATTTTACATCATCCTTCTCGTCTAATTGTGTCTGATAAACCAAAATCAATGTCTGTGATGTCCCCGCTTTCAAAGTACCTTCATATGTATTAAGAGCATCTAGTAATAATGTTAACTGTGCATTATATTTCTTTGCATCATTTACAATTCCTTTAAACTTCTGAACTGATGACATAATATTAATACTAATATCCTGAGATGTTGTATTGGATATATTAAATTTAACAATTAGTAATTTGCTATTCTCAACAGCTTTCATAACAAATATATCTGTCGAGCTATCATCAGGATACTGGTCAACTACATCATAATCAACATATTGTGCAGTCACTCCATCCGGTAAATGTAATGCACTTGTTACATCTTCGGCACTAGACACTTTTCCTACATTAGTGTCACCATTAATACCATCACCATTAACAGAATTATCAACAGTTGTAGTCTCTTCTTCTGTTACTTCAGTATCTTCTCCCTTAGATGTAGTCTCTTCTTCACTTATGTAATCACTTTTATAATTCTTGTCATGTCTTAACAATATATTTGCTGCATAATTAGCAATAACATCTTCCTGTTCAGTTGTATAATCAAGCGAATCACAACCTGTTAAAGCTACCATTCCTATACACAAAAGACATACCATTACGACCTGCTTTATACGTTTATTATATCTCATATCTTCCTCTGTTCTACAACATCAATTATTGTCTTAATATTAAAATATCTTATATCTATTTTATCATTTTATGTCTCTAAGTTCAACATAATTCTGTATCAAGTTCAAACCAAAATTCAACTCCATTTTTCTTATTTAATACACCACATTCATTATTATGTGCGTTCATTATTGCCTTTACAATAGACAGACCAATTCCACTTCCACCATACTCTCTTGTTCTTGCTTTATCAACCTTATAGAACTTAATCCAGATATTTTCTAATTCATTATCAGGTATCTGTTTTCCTGAATTAAATACCGAAACTCTGATTTTCTTATCATTTTGAGAAATATTTACCTTAATTATTTTATTTTCATCAAGGTGGTTAATGGCATTTGTAAGATAGTTAGTTATAACTTCCTCTATCTTAAATTCATCTGCATATACAAATAATTTTCCGTCATAAACAAAGTCCACAACTGCTTCTTTCTGCTTTAGTGGATAATCAAGCTTATTAATCACACCCTTTATAACCATAATTATATCGAATTTCTCATATTGAATCATTGAACTTCCATATTCTAATTGATTAAGTGATAAAAGATTTTTAACTAACTTATTCATCTTATTCGCTTCATCAATGATTACTTCGCAATAGAACTCTCTTGAATCTGCATCATCATTAACACATTCGCTTAAGCCTTCTGCATATCCCTGAATAAGTGCAATTGGTGTCTTTAATTCATGAGATGCATTAGAGATAAAATCTTTACGCATCTCATCAATCTTCTCTTTTTGTTCAATATCACTCTGTAATTTATAATTTGCCTGTTTTAAATCAATGATTGTCGACTCTAATTTATCTGACAGTTCATTCATGCTTTCTCCTAGAATACCCAGTTCATCATTCGATTTATTTTCATATTTTACATTAAAATTAAGGTTAGACATTTCCTTAGAAATGTCAGCCAGATGCAAAATCGGTCTTGTAAATTCTCCTGATATTACAAATGCTACAATTATTCCTATTAATGATACGAAAGTACCAACATAGACGAAAAATTTCATTGAAATGCTTACACTTTCGTTAATGCTCTGAACTGCCATCCTCATAAGAAATATCATATTCTTATTAAAGAACCCGCTTACCTCCATATATCCACCATTACTTTTATCTAAATTATAACTTTGCAATACGTATTTATCTGTTTCTTTTATTACTTTTGTATTTTCATTATTCAGGTTAAAACCAAAATTAATCTGCTGTAACCTCTGCTGTAATATGGCACCATTACCATATTGTAACTTAATATTATCTGCTGTATCTACTACAATTATTGTTATTCCGTATTTTTCACATACATTTACAATCTGATTAGCTGATTCAGTCGTTATTGCCCCTGAATCAGACAATATCTCACTAATCTTATGATAACCTTTTAACAAGCTCTTCTCCTTTGTATACAGATAATAATCCTCTAAGAAGAACTGGTTGATAAGGAAATATATTAAAAAAGTTCCTGCTGTAAGACATAACAGTACAACTGCGAGTTTCATTCTAAGTGAATTCTTCACTTTAACATGCATGATCTGATTTCTCCTAATTTACTTCGAATTTGTAACCCATACCCCAGATAGTCTTTATATATTCGCCTGATTCGCCTAATTTGCTTCTTAATTTCTTAACATGTGTATCAACTGTTCTGGCATCACCGAAATAATCATAATTCCACACATTATTAAGAATCTTTTCTCTAGATAATGCAATTCCTTTATTCTCAATGAAATATAATAGCAGTTCGAATTCCTTGAAACTTAATTCAATCGTCTCCTCACCAACCTTAACCTGATGTGCAGACTTATCAATTGTAATATTTCCTGCTGAAACAGTCTCATTCGAATCTAACTTATTCGTACGTCTTAAAATCGAATCAACCCTTGCTACTAATATCTTAGGACTAAATGGTTTAGAGATATATTCATCTACCCCCAAATCAAATCCTAGTAATTCATCATTTTCTTCTGATTTAGCTGTAAGCATAACTATAGGTACTTTAGAATTCTTACGAATCTCACGACATACCTGCCAGCCATCCATCCTAGGCATCATAACATCCAATATAATTAAAGCAATCTCCTTATCCTGATAAAATATCTCTACAGCCTCTTCACCATCGGCTGCCTCTATAACTGTATATCCATGTTTCGTAAGAAAATCATTAACAAGTTTTCTCATTCTGCTTTCATCATCAACTACTAATATCTTCAGATTATTCATATTTAAACCTCATTTCCAAGTGATTTATAATTAAACTTTATCTTATCCTGATTATAAACAAAAAATATGATTAATCTGTGAACTAACTTGCATTTTCTTCAGCTACAATAGATGACTCTTTTTCTTCTAATGCTTTCTGCCAGCTTACATACTCATTTTCAATACTTTCACGATAATAATCTTCATCAAATTTATCCGCCCTTTTAGTGATTACAAACATTACAACAATCGTAATCACAAGTGCCAGATTAATAATCAGCATCTTTACGTATAAATCTTTATATTTATTATTTTTACCTTTATTACCAGAGCTATTTGCTCTTGTGTTATTCTTTTTATTCTCCTTAGAAACAATATTTTTTTTATTATTGCTGCTTTTGATACTTTTGCTACTTTTATTATTACTTATATTACTATTATTGTTGCTATTTCCGCTATTTTTTCTGTCTCTGCGATTACTATTGTCTGAATTATCAGTAGTTTCTTCTATATATATTGTCGCCGGAATATTTTTAATCTTAGAATTATCAATTGCCTTATCATCGAAAAGCTTCTTCTGTAACTTTCTTAAGAATTCCATACCTATAGGGGTCTTAAATAATTTATCATCTATTAATTTATTGTATAATTCCAATGTCTTTTCGGAACTTAGATTGTCAAGATTCACATTTATATGCATCATATAATCTAATTCCTTTTTGGCCATATTAAAATTTTCTTCATTATTAAATTCAAAACCCATAATTACATTTTTCATATCAATAACACTGCCTTTCTAATAAATGCAAATTTAATATGTCAACTCAATTATCTAATGATTTTAACATATAATTATTATAGTGTCAAAATTCAAACAAGTTTTGATTTATTTTAGGATATAATATATAATAAATATATTAGCATCATATTATTGGTGATTGTAAAACAAGCTTATATCTCTTAACACATTTGATATCAATAATTTATTTTGCTTTAATTTAATAAAATATTAATGTGGAGGAAATACCTTGAAATTAAGAAAATTATTTCTAGTGTTAATACTATCTGTAATTGTTGCCTATGCTTTTTATACGAAATACGATGACGATTATATAAGTCCATCTAAATATGAAGTTAGTACTGATGTTATAAACAATATCATTACCGAAAATATAATACCAACAATGACAGACTATGAAAAAGTCAAAACCATACATGATTATATTGTGTCAACAACTGAATATGACCACGATAATCTCGAAAATAATACAATACCCGATATTGACTATACAGCTAAAGGTGTTCTTGAAAATCATATCGGTGTATGTCGAGGATATTCAGAAGCTTTCAAACTTCTAATGAATTCATTAGATATTGATTGTGAAATTGAAACTGGATATGCGGATGGAATATCACATGCCTGGAATGTAGTATGTTTAGAGGGAGAATGGTATCAAGTCGACTGTACCTATGATGATCCTATTGATGTCTCTGGGCGTAATGAAGCAGGTAATAATTTTCTGCGATATGATTACTTTCTTATAACTAATGAGCAGATGTATTTAGATCATAAGCCTGATAAGAAATTAAAGAACTGTATTTCTGAGAAATATATGTATCAGGAAAAGCAAAAAGATGTTCCTTATTATATATTATCAAGTATATATCAATTACCATCAACTATTACTTCCCTGTATAGTCGCGGAAACTCAAAAGTAACCTTTTATTTTCCTGAAAATATTGATTTAGAAAACAGTTCTATATCAGATGATATTTCAATTCAATTAGGACATAGCCGGACTGCTTCCCAGTTCAGCTTCACTCCTGTAGCAAAATGTGGAAAATATTATTATACGACGATAACCGTAAGTTAGATTCCGATGGTCCTGGTTTTTCATCAACACATTTTATCCTATAGTTATAAGTTAAATAAAAGCTGTTAAATTCAAGGATTAGATTTTAAATATCATATATAATATTTAATTCATATCCTAAATTTAACAGCTTCTTTATTCAATAATCTGTATTATTAAATTCGAAATTTATTTAGCATCTAAAGCTTCATCAGGAACTTTGATATCTACTGCATCGTATGATGTGAAATCAATAGCAAAATCAAATTTTGTTAATTCAATTTCAACTCCTTCATAAGTAATTGTATCCATATCAAAACCAACTTTTGCCGATACTGGTAAATATGTTTTACCATCTAAAACAACTTTTAATGTAATTGTTGCCGCTGGTATTGATGATAAATCTACTGAATCAAGTTTGTCAGCAAGTTCAGATTCTTCTAATTTGCTGATAAGGTCTTCTGTAGATGCAGACATTGTTAACTGGTAGTTACCATTCTTTTTCTCTACTTTTCCTTCTCCAAAATATTTAGAAACTTCTTTATAATCAATTGACTGTAACTGTTCTATAACATCATTAATACTATCTGTATATTCTGATGCATCTGCTGATTCATATGACCATTCACCATCATATAATGTATAAGTATCAATCTTGTCATCATTCTTTACCATATACACTTCAGAATTAACATTTCTTTCTTGACCTAACGCATTTGATGATAAATCTACTTTTACATATGATTCAGCTGGATCAACATTTGCCTTTGATTCAACTGTACCAGATATTGACATATCCATTCCTGAAGCTGATACTGCAGCATCTAATGTAATCTTTGATGAAATACCTTTTACATCTGTAGTAGCTTCTGATACTTTGTTTACTAATTCCTCTGCTGTAAGTGATGCTAAATTCTTGTTGCTCTTTTTGTCATCTGATTTCTTTGAACCACATGCCATGAGCGACATTGCCATAACTAAGACAAGTAATACACTTACTACTTTTGTTACGTTTCTCTTCATTTTCAATTCTCCTTTTAAAATTAATATGTGCTTTACACAGTGATATATAATAACATTAATAAAATGCAAGGTCAAGGAAAAGTTTTAGCACGTTAACGCAGCTTATCGTGGGAGTTTGGAATTTCTAATTTTATTAGCATTTCGGTTCATTAAGTGCCTGCCTTAATTTCCTTTACAACAAAAGTAAGTTGTTACTTCATTAAATCAATTCACTTAATGCTGTATATTCTCTAAAATACATTCCTCTACGCATATCATCTATTCCTTGATATAAATTATACTGCGAAAAAATATCTTTAATTTCAGATATGTTAAGCCATCTTGGTTCCATACCAACTTGTATTTCACTTTCTGTTTGTTTTATTTCAGTTGTACCTATTGCTTTGCAAATAAAATACCTATTAACCCATTTCCAGTTCTCATAATATTCATCAATTTCAAGCATACACTCCGAAACATCTACAATCATTCCTGTTTCTTCAGCAATTTCCCGAACACAGCATTCTTCATCACTTTCATTGTTTTCCAAGCCTCCACCTGGAATCATATACTGATTTGTTTGTGTTTCATATGAAAGTAAAATACGTTTACCATCTATAACGATTCCTCTGCAAGCAGTTCTGGTTTTATCCCAATTACCAAAATAATTTTCTCCAACAATATCTATAATTTTCACTATTTCCATCCTCCAATTTATATCAATTTTTCTAACGGTCTATTTTTTTTGATAATGCTTTCCAAACTTGAATTTGTCTGGTAGTATGTTCCACCCATATTCTCTTTGTTCAGTATTCCGTCCATCTCAATCAACAGACACTTAACAAGTATTGTTAGTATTAGTCTATGTCGTGTTCCCTTCGCAATTAATACAAAATCACCTTCAGTAAGATGCACAATCCCGTCGTCGGTCACGATATCGAAATCACCCTCTATGCAATAAAATATTACATCTGACAACTCATGAATATGGACGGTTTTAATCACAATTACACATTTTAAATTTCAATTCTTCCTTTGTAATAGAACAAATTACTAAGTTTTTACGTTCTCCTGAGGCAATATCAATTCTTCTGTTTCTAAGCTCTCCATCAAATTGAAAGCCCAGCTTTTTCAATAAATTTCCAGAAGCCATATTACATATATTATATTTTGCTTCAATCATATACATATCTCTTTTTACCAAATATTCTTGAATAATACACTGTAATGCCTCAAATGCGTACCCTCTATTTTGAAAACGTTCACCGATCACATACCCTATCTCTCCAATTCCAATCTGTATGTACGGTATATCAATCGTTACATATCCGATACAATTCTTACTCTCTTTTTCCAAAATAAGCCATGCGTTTTTATTCTTCGACCAGGCATCTACAAATGCTTCCATCTGCTTTTCTTCTGTCGGATAACCAAGTATATATTTTCCAAGCTTTTTATCTTTCCCCCACCCCTCAAGGCAGGAATGTGTATCTTCCGCCACAAAATTTCGTATTAATAATCTATTTGTCTCAAGCATATTTATTCCCTCTAAAGATTTCAATCAACCGTAATGCTACGACCGTCGCACCGATTTTAGAAATTATTCTATTCATGATTTGCCTCCATAAAATCTGTATTTGTCACTCTATGCAACTCTCCGGCAACAGGAAGTTGTCAGCTACAATTCTTTCATCATACACAATGATTCTGGCATCGAAATGTAAGGACCATAATTATCTATTTTTTTAAATCCTACTTTCCGATATATATGACATGATTCTTGTAGTAGTTCTCCAGTTTCAAGAATCAACCTCTTGTATCCCAGCTCTTTTGCCCACTCAATCAATTCAAGAAGCAACTTGTTTCCTATTCCTTTCCCTTGAAACTCATCTCTGACAAATACTCTTTTCAATTCGGTTGCATCATCAATATCACCATACTGATATTCTCTAATTGCTCCTGCACCAACAGCTTTGCCATCAACATATACAACTATAGCCTCTTTAATTTCATCAAGTTGGTTGTACTGTTTGTACTTTTCTCTCTTAATTACTCTTCCTACTCGCCTATCTAGATCCATATCTAATAACTGACAGTTCATAATAAAGTCTTCATTTATGCCAGAACATCTAACAAATTCTATATCATCCATATTCGATCATCCTCCTATGTTAAGTATATAAAAACTTACAATCTCTACAAATTCCAATTTTCTTAATTCCAAAAACTGGAAGTTGCTTATTTCTTTTTCGGTTTTGGAACTGGCAATTCATCATACATTGCATAAAACAAGCCAGTCAAAAATTCCTTATTATCAACTTCATCTACCAACAACATCTCTTTTGCTCCCTCATATGGTAATTCATACGGAGCTGTCGGCATATAACTAATTGCTGATTTTACTGGTTTAACAAGTAATCTATCATCATAGATACCGCCTACAATCTTGCCACGATAATAAATAATAAATTCTCCCATCATAGCTCGATAAGTAATTTCTTCTAACTCAGATAGTTGTTCTAAAATAAACTCTAAGTATTCCTTGCTTGATGCCATATTTCCACCTCAACTTCCAATTATTATACAATATAATTAACGATAGCATATATTAAATGACATATCGTAAAAACTAAAGCAGTAACAAAAGCAATCATATTTTTCCGCTCTAAAGAATATAATAAAAATGTTAAGCATGGAAAAATAGTTAAACCTAATATAACTCCCGCATTTGTTATTCCTAAGTAATATAATACCCAACATAAAAAATATAATAAACAGCCGAATATCATAGCTATTATCAAATTTGTTTTGCGAATCTTTTCTTTCTCTTTATTTTTAAAAATACATAAGCAAATTATCATTATTACTTGAGCAATTGATGCAATGGTGTCTACTATGGGCGTTATAGACTCAACTCTTAAAATGTCATGCTGTGCAGGAATTGCAAACCAAATAAAATTTGGTATCATAATTAAAAAGAAAAGCGCTAATCCCAAAATATCAAAACCAAATCTATACTTTTTCAAAACATGCTTACCTCCTCAAACAACAATTTTCTTAATTCCAAAAACTGGAAGTTATTACACTCAAATCGTGATTTCAATTTGATTTCCTTCAATTGCAACAATGCAGCTTTCGTAGTAGCCATCTCCCGTCGTACGTGGTCCACTAATAACTTTATAACCGTCATTCTTCAATTTTGCAGTCAATGCATCAACCTTTTCCTTGCTACCTACGCTGAATGCGATATGTGCATATCCAGTACGAGCAGGTTCTTTTGGAAAATCTGGCATTTCTGGCTTGTTCATAATTTCAAGCCGTGTATCACCATCAAATGTAAGGAAATAAGAACGGAAATTCGTTTTTGAATTATGATATCCATCATTGGATTTTGCATCTAAATACTTCATAAAGAAGTAACGAGTTTCTTCCAAATTATTTACATACAAAGCAATATGTTCAATTTTCATAGCACACCTCCGTCAAATTCCAATTTTCTTAATTCCAAAAACTGGAAGTTTAAAAAATCTTATACCTATCATTCTCGTAGAATATTACTAATTTGTATAACTAATGTTGTTCCAGATAATCAATAAATTCTTGTGTCTTAGACCAGTACTTAATTCCCCAATTTTCAAAATTCCATTCATCCATATAATTGTTACATTCATAATCAATATAAAAAATCTGTTCATCCTGTACAATGAAATTAGTCGGAAAATAATCTATATTCAAGCCTGCATCATATACTACCTTTGCCATTTCTCTCATTTGCATCAAATACAAATCTTTCATTGTATCTTTTTTCACTAAATCATATATAGTTGGTCCATCAATGTATTCTTTTAATATTCTTTCATTCGCCATATCAATGTCTAACATTCTTGGAATTCTAATTCCTGTTTGCAACAGTCTGTTATAATCATTTTGTTCCGCTTCAATTTTATTGCCAAATGCGTAATATTCACATGGTTCATGGTGTATCTGCTTTAACACATAAAAATTACCTTCTCGTTCAACTAAATAGGAATAACCACCTTTTCCATGTCCTAATAACTTCAGAATTTTATATTCTTTCTCATTAACGTTCATAATATCTTGCATTATCGCACCTCCTGGAATTCAACTTTATTAAACTGTTCTATATATTGAAATCTGACACTCCATTAAACTGGAATTTACTTTAATAAATATTTTTCAAACGCTTTATGATTATCAAAGTGGACTTCTCTAAAAAACAGAACTAACCAAATAATATAGGTTGGTATAGCTATATATGGGGTTAAAAAGCAGGATAATAATGCTCCTGCCAACATTATAATAGCCCACATAAAGCACTGATTTCTTATATCACGAGAGATATGAGCTTTATCATACAATGCCTGTTCTTCTTTAGAAAATGAATTAAATCCTGAAACAAATTTTGCTGCTTTTTCCTTAAAAATCGCAAATAACACACCTATAATCAGAAATGGTATTACCAAAATTATACACGACCAAAATCCTATATTCATAATACATACCTCCGCTTCAAATTCCAATTTATCAAATTAATATTTTAATTATATCATAATAACAATAACATTGTATATCACTTTAGCAAAATACAATGTTATTACATTTTTGACGACACTTTTGACGACACTTTTGACGACACTTTTTTTTAGATTTAAGAAGTTTTAAACGGTATCGAACAGTCAATTTTATACTTACCCAAAAAAATAAAACCCTTGAAAACTCTATGTTTTCAAGGATTCTTATAAATGGAGCTGAGGGGAATCGAACCCCTGTCCGAAGCCTCTTCCATTAAGACTTCTTCCACCACAGTCTATGTTTTAACATTCCCTCATTCATACGCCCACAGACAGGCTTACGAACTTAGTAGCTTCATAAATTCTTCTGATACCTCAAAGCTTTGGTAAAAGAGTGCCTCGCAAAGTCGATGCCGAACTCTTAAGCAGCGAGTGACTTAAGGTCGACAGCTGCCACTAGGCAGCGTACGCTAAATTTTCGTTTGCGTTTATATTTAATTTCTAAGTTTTTACGTGGTCCTAGTCCACGGGTGGCTATCCTAACTTCTAAAACCCCGTCGAAACCAGTACAACCCCGAAAGAGTTATTACTGTCACTGTCACAAACGACACGTATTAATCATACTACAACTAATATCTTAAAATGTCAATATCTATAATTAATTATTCAATTCATATGACAATATTTAATACAGATTTCTTACTTTAAATTCCTTTTCTGCCTCTCTTCGCTGGTCTTTCTTAGCTATATCCTGTCTCTTATCATATAATTTCTTACCTTTTGCAAGAGCGATTTCTACTTTGACAAGACTTCCCTTAAAATAGACCTGCAATGGAACTAAAGTATAACCTTTTTCTGCCATTTTGCCTGCTATTTTATTAATCTCATAGTTGTGAAGCATAAGCTTTTTAACTCTTAATGGATCTTTATTGAAAATATTGCCTTTCTCATATGGGCTGATATGCATTCCATATATGAATACTTCGCCATTCTCTATTCTGACAAATGCCTCTTTGATACTGCATTTACCCATTCTAAGAGATTTTACCTCAGTTCCATGCAGGCATATTCCTGCTTCATATTTATCTTCTATAAAATAATCATGATATGCCTTTTTATTATTGGCAACTAATTTGAATGATTCTTTACTCATTACAATTTATATTCCTTTCATTCATTGTCATCTTCAGGCTCATATATCTTAAAATCAATCTGGCGCTGCAATTTATCAGTACCTGTTACTTCTACCTTAACTTTCTGTCCGAGCTTATAGGTATTACCTGTATCTTTTCCTACTAGTTCGTAGCTTTCTTCATCATAATAATAGTAGTCATCTAGTAACGCTGTAAGTTTTACCATTCCCTCTACGGTATTAGGCAGCTCCACATACATTCCCCAGTTGGTAATTGACGAAACCACGCCATCAAAGACTTCACCTATATGATTCTGCATATATTCAACCTTCTTGAGTTTATCTGTGTCTCTTTCTGCCTCATCGGCACGTCTTTCAGTCTTGCTTGCCTGCTCTGCTATTTCCGGAAGAATACTTTCGTAGTGCTTTATACGTTTTTCAGACAGACCACCTCTTAGATTCTCCTTAATTATTCTGTGAATCTGTAAATCAGGATATCTTCTGATAGGAGATGTGAAATGGCAATAATACTTAGCTGCCAATCCAAAATGTCCTGTACATGAAGTCGTATATTTAGCCTGTTTCATAGAACGTAAAGTAAGTCTGCTGATAAGAGTCTCTTCTTCCGTTCCCTCAATCTTCTCTAATAGCTTCTGTAATTCTTTAGGATGTATCTCTTCCTGTGTAGTCTTAATTCCGTATCCGAAATTATTTATAAACAAACTTAATTTAAGCATCTTTTCAGGGTCAGGAATATCATGTGTTCTGTATACAAATGGCAATTCCTGCCAGAAATAGTCTTCTGCAACAGTTTCATTTGCAATGAGCATAAAGTCCTCGATAAGTTTTGTTGCAGAATTTCTCTCATATGGCTTAATATCTATAGGCTTGCCTTTCTCATCTAAGATTATCTTACTTTCAGGAAAATCAAAATCTATAGAACCACGTTTATGACGTTTCTCTCTTAAAATGAGTGCAAGCTCATTCATCTGTCTAAACATCGGTACAAGCTCTTTATTTTCTTCAATTGCAGTCTCATCATTAAATTCAAGAATCTTATTAACTGTAGTATAATCCATTCTTTTATCAATTCTTACAACTGTTTCAGCTATCTTATGTCCTACTACATTTCCCTTTTTATCTATCTCCATAATACAGCTTAATGCAAGTCTGTCTGCATTAGCATTTAACGAACATATTCCATTTGATAATTTGTGTGGAAGCATAGGAATTACGCGGTCTACAAGGTATACACTTGTTCCACGCTTTACAGCCTCTTTATCCAGTGGACTATTCTCTATAACATAATTAGATACATCTGCAATATGGACACCAAGTGTATAGATTCCGTTATCATAGCTTAAAGATACTGCATCATCTAAGTCTTTGGCATCTTCTCCATCAATTGTAACCATCATAACATCTCTTAAATCTAGTCGTCCTGCCATATCCTTGCTATTAACTTCATTTTCAATATCTTCGGTCTGCTTCATTACACCATCTGGAAATTCCATTGGAATCTCTAAGCTTTTTACAACAGATATTATATCTGTTCCCGGATCATTAATATGTCCTATTATCTCAATAATCACGCCCTCAGGTTTTCTGTTTTTATCACCATAATCTGTTATCTTAACAACAACTTTATGACCTGTCACAGCACCTTTAGATTTCTCTAATGGAATAAATATATCTCTGGAGATTTTAGCATTATCAGGAATTACGAAGCCGAAATTCTTTGATTTCTGAAATAATCCTACGACCTCAACTATTTTATGCTCTATAACCTTGATAATCTCTCCTTCACGTCTTCTTCCTGTATTAGCAGCTCTTAGAACTACCTGTACTAAATCACCATTCAACGCTCCGTTAGTAGCACTTTCAGGTATATAGATATCCTCGTCCTGTCCCTCTATAGATACAAAACCAAAACCTTTCGCATTACCTTCATAGGTTCCGATTAATACATTAGCACCCGGCTTACCATATTTGCCTTTTTTAGAAATTCCAATCTTGCCCTCTGCTAACAATGCATCTAATACTTCTTCTAATTCACTTCTTCTATCTTTCGGAATATTCAGAATAATAGCAAGTTCCTTTAATTTCATTGGTATATATTCTTCAGAATTAATTATATCTAAAATAATCTTTTTACGCTCATTCATTAACTTTTCTTCCATACTTTCTAACCTCCATTTCGAAGTAGTTTAACTATATTAATTATATCATACAAAAGAATAAAGAATGTCGCAAGCGACATTCTCCGCCTGAGGCGAGTTGCTATAGCAACATTTTCTGCTCCGCCGCAGTGCGATCCTCGCGAAGCGTTTTTTACTTACCAGGGCAATTTCAACGAAATTTCCTGGTAAGTAAAAAACCTGAATACTAATAATTAGTATTCAGGAATATATTTGATTTATTCTATATAAATTTAGAATTTAGTAAAGCCGCTAATACAATTAATAATACAGCTAATACCTTAGTAATCTTCTCTAAAGCACCTTCCATAGAACGTCCTTTATTCTTACCCCAATATGTATCTGCCATACCACTTATTGAACCTGTAAGTCCTGCTGATTTACCTTCCTGCATAAGAACTATTATAGTTAAAGCTATACAAATGATAACAAATATAATATCTAAAACTGTTTTAAGCACTCTAACACCTCCTTAGAATCGATAGACGATTTACTCAATTGGTATAATAGTAACATATAGTGCGTCTTTTTTCAAGTACAAATATTATTCTTATCAGGTGATTCTATTTAGATGATAATGAAATTGATGTACAAATCATTACTATAGATGATGCGAATATTGCCCAGAAGCCTATCATATTCTCAACATTACCAAATGCATCTACTTTACAGAAAACCATTGAAATCATTAAAACAACGAATAATACTGCAGCTATTATCTCTAACATACCATAGTTAAATAATTTAGCAAGTGTTGCATTTGACTCAATTTTCTTCTTAGCAAATAAGTTCATTGCACCACCAACAATTACATATGCTGATAATATAATCATTGCAAATATTGAAATTATAAGAGCTGTATTAAGTAAGCTGTGTGGTCCTAATGAATAATTGAAATATTTCTCAATTATATATTCAGCTGTATATTCACCGATGATTCTCATCTGGCCTTTTTTCTTACCTAATAATTCATATTTATACATTGGAAGTATAAATATCGAAACTAATGAAATAATTGATGCAACAAAATATAATACTCTGTACACATTCTTTTTCTTTTCTACATATGCATTATAGTTTAACTGATTAGCATACAATTCAGAATCATTATAATCTTTCTTTGTTTTTGTGTTGTCCATAAAACCTATCTCCTTTAAACTTTTTAAAAACGATTTTCTTATTAAATTTTAACAAATGAAAACGTTTTCGTCAATAGTAAATTGTACTAATTACATAAAATTACACAAAAATATAATCTATAATTAATGCTATTAATTATTGGTATATCTGCTCATATACAGGTCGTTCAACTTTTTTTCTTGTTATTTCTACTATATTTAACTTTGTTATATCAACAACATTTGTCCTTATTCTATCTTTAAGTACAATCTTTTTCAAATATTCAATTAATTTATCCTGATATTCTTTATTTTCCATATTTATAAAGTCTACCATTATTATTCCTGACATATTTCTTAGTCTCATCTGGTATGCTATTTCCTTAGCAGCCTCTATATTTACATTGTAAATTGTATCACTTAATCTCTTGCCCTTAATGCATTTTCCAGTATTTACATCAATAACCGTCATAGCTTCTGTAGGTTCTATAACAAGATATGCTCCCGATTTAAGCCAAACTTTTTTAGAACACACTTCCTCTACAACTTTTTCTATACTATATAATTTATATAGAGGTAATAAGGTATCATCATATAATCGAATATTATATTTTCCATTAAATTTATCCTTAAGTTCATAATAAATTTCTTCATTATCAGTAATTATTTCATCAGTTTCATTCGCATATAAATTCTTAATCATTTTTATATATAGTGCATCCTCGCTTTTTAACAGTGTATAGCACTTACGCATCATAGCAATTTCTTTTACATGTTCCCATTCTGATAATAATTCATTTAATTCTTTCTTTATTTCATCTTCTTTTGCATTCTCAGCATTAGTTCTGATAACTATACCAAATTTTACATTAAGCTTATCTAATATGTCATCCAATTCAGTCTGAATGCGGTTTTTGAATCCCGCATTTTTAATTTTTCCTGAAAATCCAATACCACTCTTTCCGATATTTATTACAACATTTCGTCCAGTAAGGCTTATATTTGATGTTAAAACAGGAAATTTTGTCTTTACGGCAGCTTTAGAAATCTGCACAATAATATCGTCACCTTCGCATACTTTATCAGTATTCTTTTTATTTAAAAAGATAATATGTTTATTATCTTCTAATGAAAGATATCCGATACAGCCTTTCTTATATTCTACAAATGCCGTATTGATGTTCTTTACTACATCCTTAACCTTACCGACGTATATATTTCCTATTGAATCTGCCTTTGCTGATTCGTCATTACTTATATATTCAGAGAAATTCACTTCATAAAATCTGTTATCCTCATATAGACCACAGAAAACCTTATTAAATGCCTTATTATCAGCATTATTATTAGATTTATTTTCATTTTTATTACCAGGTTCATAATTTTGCTTATTCGCAAGATAATTACAAGTTTTTTCCCCTGCATTTTTATGAATATAAGTTAAATCAATATCAGCAATTATAAATTTACTCACGATTAGATGTCCTCTCCGAAATCTTCTAAAGGAATTAACTTATCCTCTAACATTCCATATATTTCAAGCCGCTCCACAATTAATGAAAACTCTTTTAATTCAAAGTCCGCATAGTCACTAAATGCCTGCATAACCAGTTCAGGCTTAAGATTGTTAGCACTTCCCGTTGCAAGCTTCATAAAAAATGTATTATCATCATCTATATACGCTTTGTAAATCATTGGTCTGATATCCACTAACATCTCACTTTTCTTAGTTTTCTTGAGTATCTCAATAGAAGATTGCTTGATAAATTCATTAAACTTTTCTCTTATATCTATATCAGGCTCATAGCCATCACGAAATTTCACAACATAATCTGCACCTGCTACTAATGACATAGCATTTTTAGAAGAATCCGGAAGCAATCTATAGCTTAATACCTCCATTCCCTCAACCATTGTGTCATTAATTCTCTTTAACATTTCCGCAGAACTATCTGTAGAATGTACCTCTATATCTAAGTATTCGCCTCTGCTTGTAAGTCCTACTCCTAAAGGTGCTGCAAAAGACATAATCTGATGTGGACTAAATCCCTCTGAATAAGCAATATCTACTTCAGCTCTTCGCATTACTTTCTGAAAATATCTCATAATATCAAGATGTCCGATAAATTTCATACTTCCATTTTTAGCAAATTTAATTCTTATTTTCAAAGCACACACCTCCTCCAAATCTTGCTGCACCACAGCCTGCACACTTCATACGGCAATTAGGTGTTACAGTCTCTTCTTTGGCACGTTTCCATTCATTCTTAAGAAATGCCTTAGTTACACCTATATCTATGAAGTCCCATGGAAGTAATTCATCAACATCACGTTCTCTTGAAATATAGAAATTCATATCAATATCAGTATCTTTAATAGCTTTCTCCCATTTCGAATTATCAAAAGTCTCACTCCACGCATCATAGATACAACCTGATTTATATGCAGCTAAAATAGTCTTTGCAACTCTTCTGTCCCCCCTTGCTAATAAACCCTCTAAGACTGATACATCTGCTTCATGCCAATTGTATTTAATACTTTTTTTATTAAGCATTTCTTTCATCTTAGCATTAACTATACGTGCTTTACCTAAGAATTCTTCTTTAGTATTCATAGATGCCCACTGAAATGGTGTAAATGGCTTTGGAACAAAAAATGACGAACTTGCTACTATCTGAACCTTTCCATTTCTCTGGTCTTTTGGTATTCTATAATAGACCTCAGCCACCTTTTCTGATAATTCAGCAATTCCTTCCATATCTTCAACTGTTTCAGTTGGAAGCCCTAACATAAAATATAATTTGACACGATTCCATCCACCCTCAAATGCCATAGATGCACCTTTAAGAATAACTTCTTCAGTAAGACCTTTATTAATTACATTTCTAAGTCTCTGTGAGCCTGCTTCCGGTGCAAATGTAAGACTACTCTTTCGAACGTCCTGAACTTTACTCATTACATCTAATGAAAATGCATCAATTCTAAGAGATGGTAAGGAAATATTTACACCTTTATTTTTGAATTCTTCAATAAGGAAATTAACAAGTCCCTCAAGATTAGAATAATCACTAGAGCTTAATGAACTGAGTGAAATCTCCTCATGTCCGGTATTTTTAAGCATCTTATATGCTTTGTCCTTAAGAAATTCAAGACTTCTTTCACGTACCGGTTTGTATACCGAACCGGCCTGACAGAATCTACATCCTCTTATACAACCTCTTTGTATCTCTAGTACAACTCTGTCCTGCGTAGCCTTAATAAATGGAACTAACGGTTTCTCTGGATAATATGTATTATCCATATCCATAACAAGCTGTTTATTAATCTTAGTCTTAGCATGTGGATTATTAGGTGTAAAAGACTTTAAAGTTCCATCATCATTATATTCAACATCATAGAATGCCGGAACATAAAGCCCCTCTATATCAGCAGCCATTTCAAGAAAATCTCTTCTTGAACCACCATTTTTCTTATTCTCTTTATATTTATCCATTAAGTCAAAATATACCGTTTCACCCTCACCCATATAAAATATATCGAAAAACGGTGCAAGTGGTTCAGGATTATATGTACATGGACCACCACCGATTACAATAGGATCATCTTCAGTTCTATCAGCCGACTCTAATGGAATTCCTGATAGATCTAATATCTGCAAAATATTTGTATAACACATTTCATACTGGATTGTAATACCTAAAAAATCAAAATTTTTAATTGGGTCTTGTGATTCTAACGCAAAAAGAGGTATATTCCTCTCTCTCATAATCTGATCTAAATCAGTCCATGGAGAATATACCCTTTCGCAATATATGTCATCTCTCTGATTGAACATATCATATAAAATCTGGATTCCTAAATGTGACATTCCTATTTCGTATACATCAGGAAAACACATTGCAAATCTAATATCTATTTTAGACAAATCTTTTTTTACCATATTTACTTCGTTGCCAATATATCTTGCCGGCTTTTCAACACTTAGTAAAATCTCGTCTGATAACGCAAGTTTTCTCAAACCACTACTTTCCTTTCAATAATAATGTACATATTCTATCTTCTGGCCAATTCTCTTGTTATGTCTTCCCATGATACTTCTTTTTCTGCCATAAGCACCATTACATGATATAAGAAGTCTGAAATCTCATATTTAATCTCTTCTTTATCAGGATTCTTAGCAGCAATAACTATCTCTGTTGCTTCTTCTCCGACTTTCTTAAGAATCTTATCAATTCCTTTATCAAAGAGATAATTTGTATATGAACCCTCTTTAGGATTAACTTTTCTGTCCTTTATAACGTTAAACACATCTTCAAATACCATAAGCGGATTAGTGTCATCATATTCTTTCTTCACAAGCTCTGTATAGAAGCATGAACGTTTACCTGTATGGCAGGCTGCACCAATCTGTTTAACCTTAGCTAAAAGTGTGTCATTATCGCAGTCGATTGATAATGATTTCACATATTGATAATGTCCTGAAGTAAGACCTTTTATCCATAATTCTTTACGGCTTCTGCTATAATAAGTCATTCTTCCAGTCTTAATTGTATTGTCAAATGCTTCTTCATTCATATAAGCAAGCATTAATACTTCATTTGTCTTATAATCCTGAACTACAACAGGGATTAATCCATCTGAATTAAGCTTAAATTCACTATAATTCATCTTACTTTCAAATACATTTACATCTACACCATCTTTTTTAAGTTCCTGTTTGATGTTCATTATCTCCTGCGTATCTGAAAGAATTGCATCTGATGTAAAACCATATATATTAGTCACTTTACAATATTTTACAATATCTTCTTTAGTAATTTCGTCATTAATAAGAAGTAAATCAATATTTATCTCAGAGAAATTTTTAGCTGCCTCATCAGACAATTTATCAGAAACTACAAACAATGTTGCTCCCTCATCAAAATAAAAATTAGCTGCCTTGCATAATTCTTCATCAGAACATTTACGCTCAAATAAAACCGCTACCTTATCTGCACCGAATCTTTCTGATGCTTCATTTACAAGTTCTCTGTTTGATTCTTTCGAATCTTCTAAAATAACCATTTTAGCACCGGCATAAAGATATTTCTTAACATCTTCTAGTCTCTTTACATTTCCTCCAAGTAAAATCTGGATATCACATTCAGCTACAATTTCCTTGATAATTCCTATATTTGTCTCATGCTCTTCATCTGTTGAAGATATCTCGAAAATATAGACTTCATCTGCTCCGTCATTTTCAAATTTCTCGCATAATTCAACTGCATCATATGCTGTAGAATCATCTTTTCTAAATGCTTTACCATTTTTTATAATAATTCTCGGAATAAGATTACAATAATTCATTTTTCACACACGCCTTTCGCTAATTTAAAGTATTTTTACTGATTACAAACTTCCTTTTGTACTCATTATATCCTTAATTCTTGGATCAGTAATAGTTGCTTCATCTAATGCCTTTGCAAATGCTTTAAAGATTCCTTCGATAATATGATGATTATTACTTCCTGATAACACCTTGATATGCAGATTCATTCCTGCCGAATATGAAATTGCATAGAAGAATTCCTTAACCATCTCTGTATCAAAATATCCGACTCTGTCAGTCGTAAATTCCGCATCACATACAAGATATGGACGGCCTGATAAATCTAATGAACACAGTACAAGTGCTTCGTCCATTGGTAAAATGACACTTCCATATCTCTTAATTGATTTCTTATCGCCTATAGCTTCTTTAATAGCCTGTCCTAACACTATTCCCGTATCTTCTATAGAATGGTGTGTATCTACATATAAGTCACCTTTCACACTAAGCTTCATATCAAACAGGCCGTGTCTTGTAAAGCTGTTAAGCATATGATCAAAGAAACCTATTCCTGTACTTATCTCTGCTTTACCACTTCCATCAATTACAAAATCCATAGAAATATCTGTTTCATTTGTCTCACGCTTAACCGATGCTTTTCTAATAACTGTTTCCATATTTTCCTCATTTCTACTGCAAAATACCAGTTCTGTGTTAACTTATTATACAGGTTATAACCTATGGAATTCATAATATCATAACCTGTGATAATAATTTTACAAAACTGATATATTATTTTTCAAATCTTACTTTAATCGAATTAGCATGTGCTGTCAACTGTTCTGCTGTCGCAAATGCCATAATATCATTATGTATTGGCTCAAGTGCTTCTTTTGAAAATGAAATAATACTTGATTTCTTAATGAAATCATCTACTGATAATGCTGAAAAGAATTTAGCTGTTCCATTTGTAGGAAGAACGTGGTTAGGACCTGCGAAATAGTCTCCTAATGGTTCTGAACTGTATTCTCCTAAGAATATTGCTCCGGCATTTCTGATTTTGGTCATTGTATTAAACGGATCTTTTGTAACAATCTCTAAATGCTCTGATGCAATATCATTTGCAACAGCAATAGCTTCATCCATATTATCAGCAATAAGAATATATCCGTAATTCTCAATAGATTTTGTTAAAATTTCTTTTCTTGATAATTCTTCAATAAATTTATCTACCTGTTCAGATACTTTCTCAGCTAATTCTTTAGATGTAGTAACTAATATTGCAGATGCCATTTCATCATGTTCAGCCTGTGATAATAAATCAGCTGCCACATATCTCGGATTAGCTGTTTCATCAGCTAACACAAGTATCTCACTTGGTCCTGCAATTGAATCTATACTTACATAACCATATACTGCCTTTTTAGCAAGGGCAACATATATATTACCCGGACCTACTATTTTATCAACTTTCGGTATTGATTCAGTACCGTACGCAAGTGCTGCAATTGCCTGCGCACCACCTACTTTGTAGATAACATCTGCACCTGCTTCATTTGCTGCAACTAATGTACCTGGATTAACTTTCCCTTCTTTATTAGGTGGTGTAGTCATAATTATTCTGTCCACTCCTGCGACTTTAGCAGGTATGATATTCATAAGAACTGATGATGGATATGCTGCTTTACCACCAGGTACATATACGCCGACTTTCTCAAGTGGAGTTACTTTCTGACCTAAGATACTTCCGTCAGGCTTACTGTCAAACCAGCTATACTGCTTCTGTTTCTGATGGTAATCTCTTATATTTACAAGGGCTTTTCTTATAATTTCAACAAGGCCTGTTTTCTCAACTTCCTTATATGCTTCTTCTATCTCTTCTTTTGTAACTATGATATTATCAGCATTAATATCGGCACCATCGAATTTCTTCGTATATTCAAATATTGCTTCATCTCTTCTTGCTTTAACATCTTCTAATATAGCATTAACACTATCCGAAAATTTACCATAATTATTAGGACTTCTCTTTAATAAATTATCAAGTATATCCTTTTTTGATTCTTCATCTAATTTTATAGTTCTCATTTCTGCCTCCATATCTGCTGCTATCTTATCAGCTATCAGCATTATAAATCTTTAACTGCCTCTTTTGCAACAATCTATTTTTCTATAATGTCCGTTTTATATTACTGTTTTTAAATCTGAAAGTAATTTATTAATTCTTTCATTTTCCATCTTCATACTTACCTGATTAACAACCATTCTCGCTGATAGAGGACAAATCTCTTCTAATACACCAAGACCATTTTCGCGTAATGTAGAACCTGTTTCTACAATATCTACGATTACTTCAGAGAGATTAACAATAGGAGCTAGTTCAACAGAACCGTTAAGTTTAATAATTTCAACTGTCTGATGTTTCTTATTATAGAAATAATCCTTGGCAATGTTAGGATATTTGCTTGCAACCCTTATCATCTCATGGTGCTTAAGAAGTTCTTTTGCTGATTCAGGACCACATACACACATCTTGCATTTTCCAAAACCTAAATCCATAACCTCATAAAGCTTTCTGCCCTCTTCTAGAATTGTATCCTTACCAACTACACCTATATCAGCTGCACCATATTCTACATATGTAGGAACATCTCCTGCTTTTGCAAGAAAGAACTTAAGTTTTAATTCTTCATTAACGAATATAAGCTTTCTGGTTTTCTCATCTTTCATCTCTTCACAGGTAATTCCGATTTTTTCAAACATTTCAAGAGATTTCTTTGCCAGTCTTCCCTTTGCTAATGCAAATGTTAAGTATCTCATCTTAGTTAATCTCCTTTTTCTCAATTCCATTTCCGTCTATGATTATAATTTCGGATACATTACTTCTCTTTGCATAAGAAATATAATCCTCCATCTGATGATTAGAACGCTTTCTAACCATCATAACACACTCATTTTCACTTCTCAATGTTTTTGTATAATTAATTGCCTCTCTCTGGTTCTCAACACCATATAAAATCATCTTCTTATTGTCTCTCTCACCTAATTTAATATGCTGTCTCTCAAGTGCAACCATTAACTGGTCTAAGTTAACTGCAAAACCTATGGCTGCAAAATCTTTTCCAAACTGACCTAAGAGATTGTCATATCTGCCACCAGTAACAATCGCATCACCGGTTCCATATGTATATCCCTTAAATACTATACCTGTATAATACTGGTACATATTAAGCATTGATAAATCAAATGAAATATATTTTTCATAACCGTATATAACTAAAATAGAATATAATTTTTCAAGTCTTTCTAATGCTGCCTTAGATTTATCATTTATATTTAATGTCTTTGCTAATTTTATCATCTCAATAGATCCCACAAATTCCTGAAACTTAAGAAATACCTCTCTATCTTCTTGTGGAACATTAGCTTTCTCTAATACATCTTCCACTCCGAAATATTTCTTATTCTCTAGTAATTCCCTGAGTTCTTCAATTGTATCTGTATCAAGTCCTGCTTTTTCAACTATTCCTTTAAAGAATTCAGGCTGACCTATTTCAATCTGAAATTCAGTAAGACCTGCCTTTAATAATGATTCTATAACCATTGCAATAACTTCTGCATCTGCATCTGAAGTATTGTCACCTAATAATTCCGAACCAATCTGTGTAAATTCTTTAAGTTTGCCCTGATATTCCGAATTATTGATAAATGCATTGCCAACATAACATAATCTAATGGGCATCTCCTCATCCATAAAATATTTAGCTGAAGCCCTTGCTATAGATGGTGTCATATCAGGTCTTAAGACCAATGTGTTACCCTCTCTGTCAAAAAACTTATACATATTCTTCGATGCAACACTTCCTCTTTCTTTATTGAAAATGTCGAAAAATTCAAATGTTGGTGTCTGGATATCACTATATCCGTATTCCTTGAAAATCTTATGAATTCTGTTCTGGATTAATAATTTATCATAACATTCATCATTATATATATCCCTAACTCCTACAGGTGTATGTAATAATTTACTATTCATAATTTCTTTGTTTCCTCCATATATAAATATTCGCTAAGATTACAAATACAATAATCCTTATAAACGTAATGAATCTTTTAATCTTAATTATAATGTCTATAACCTAATTAAGATGTAAATTAAAATAGATTATAATTACTTTAGTGTTGTAAAGTGTTAATTCGTTACAACGTTAATTTATTAATCGTTTCAGATTATACTTTAATAACCTTAAACTGTCAATCTCTATTTGATAAATCTCTTGATAATGCTTCTAAATAATGTACCGGAACACCACCATTGGTTCTTATTCTGTATGCCTTGTCAATCTCTTCAAATCTAAAGCTTTTTCTACCACCATTTTCACTTCTCTCATAGAATTCTAAAACTTTATCAAATGGCAGATAATATATCTCATTTATTCCGGTATAATATATTATCAGAAATGCCACACCATTTTGTTTCTCAAATTCTTTCATAAATTCTACCTGATGTTTATGAATGTTATGTATAGGAAATGTTTCCGTATTACATTCCTTTGCGTCAAAGCATACAGGAACTCCCTGTACTACGCCTATATAATCTACGGTACTTCTCTGCTCAAAATATGCTAACGTTATATGTCTTGATTCCTTGTCCATCGCAACCGGTTTAATAGGTGTAGGAATCTTCTGGATTAATCCGATTCCTTTCTCTCTATATTTCTCATTAGTAACATTAATCAAATCTTCTAATGTAGAGCCTCTTAATCCTCTACTGTTCCAAGTTCCCATTTAACTTTTCTCCATTTATAATCTGTATAAACCTATCGCTAAGCGGTGCAGTAAATTTCTTGTTGCTTAAATATGATAAAGCACCATCTACATTGTCAAATTGTAATTCATAAGAATGTAATAACTGATATTTAAGTCCATATTCCCTTTTAAAATACGAATTAACCGACTGCTCACCATATTTTACATCTCCTATAATTGAATGTCCAATACTTGATAAATGTGCTCTTATCTGGTGTGTCTTTCCTGTTATAAGTAAAACCTTTAATAAGGTATATTCCTTATTATTGCAGATTGGAATATATTTTGTACGGATATATTCACCTTTAGAATCTATATTATCTTTAACAATTTTCACTTTATTATTCTTCCTGTCTTTAGTAAGATATCCTGTTATCTCTTCCTCTTTAGTAATAATTCCCCTTACAATACACAGGTAATATTTATGCATATCCCTATTTCTTAATAGTTCTGCCATCGTCTGAAGTCCTGCCATAGATTTTCCAAATATCAGCATACCACTTGTATTTCTGTCTAAGCGGTTGCATACAGAAGGCTTAAATGTTTTAAATTCTGACTCTTTAATCTCATTATTATCAAGCATATATCTGATTAACTGTTCATTAACACTCATATCATTTACTTCGGCTTTCTGTGATAATTCTCCTGCCGGCTTATTATATAATATGAGGTTATCATCTTCATATATAATATTATGCACATCAATTTTTGACACTTTCTGCATACTGCTTATAATGTTATTCTTATCTGGTTTCGATGAAAATTTTTCTAAAGTCTCTTCTGTAAAAAATATCTTAATAATATCGCCCTCATTTAGCTTCTCGCTTCCATCAGACTTTTTATTATTAAGTGTAATATTTTTCTTTCTCAACATTTTATATATAAAACTTTTGTTAGCCTTGTCTAAATATTTACTTAGAAATTTATCGACTCTTTGATTAGCTTCGTTACTATTTATCTTAATTTCACGCATATTTTCCTCGCTATTTGACACATATTCTTAATTGTATTACAGAGTTTATTAATTTGTTTACATATATTTATATTTTCTTAAATAATTACTTTTAATTTTTTTCTTTACATTTGATATTACATTGAATATACTGTCATTAATTCACCTATTCGCTTATCATATTTACCCTGTTCATTTTTATCAAGTATTTCAACACTTTTCTTAAATTGTATAAAATCTTTAAATACTTTTACAGCAGATACCTTACATTCTGTTTCCAGGAAACTTCTTACATATTTTTCTATAACCACATTATCGTATTTATCAATTGGTGCATAGCAATATACCGAATTATCTCTTACTGCCGCTAATTCTATATTATATATTTTCTCAGGTGATGAAATTAATAAATCGCTTAATATTTTCACATTTTTATAAGCTGATATCTTCTTATATTTTTCTGCATCTCCTGTTTTGTATGGAAACATTACTAAATAAGCCACACCATATTTAGCAGCCGGAATAGCTGATACGGCAGCTAATACTGTAAATATGCTTTTAGTATGATGATATCTTATTATTCCTGTATAAAAAATAATTAATACTATAGCTAACAGAAGTAATGTCATACCAAGCTGTTTTAATTTGTTCTTATTAATATATCCATAATTACCTTTTTCAATTTTGTTCTTATTCTTCAATTTCTGTCACCTTTTCTATTTTAATGTTGCACTGTATATATTAAGAATTATTCTGTGTGGAACAATCTTCGTGAGAAGATATAATAACTTCATTGGTACTCCGTAAATAGATATTTCCTTTTTTTCAATTGAATCTTTTATTGCTTTATCAACTACATCAGAGGCATTTACCATAAATAAATCTTTGAACCAGGCTCGTTTATGTTCACCCTCTGCAATAGAGAAGAAATCTGTCGCAACAGGTCCCGGACATACTGCAGTTACTGATATATCTCTGTTCTTAACTTCACATCTTAATGCTCTTGAAAAGCTTAATACATATGCTTTAGATGCCGCATAAACCCCGAAACCAGGTTGTGGTAAAAATGCTGAAGATGATGCCAGATTTATTATACGACTGTTTTTAACCATATACGGAAGCACCATATATGTAACTGATGTAAGTCCTGCACAGTTAGTATTAACCATTCCGACCGTTACATCATGTGCTGCTTCTCCAAAACTTCCTATTATTCCATATCCAGCACAATTAACAAGTAACTTAACACCCACATTTTCCTGCTTTAGCATCTTATTAAACCTGATATTAAAACCTGAATCAGTAATATCTTCACATACAATTATACACGGTTTATTAATACTGTCTCTTAATTCTTCAAGCCTGTCAAGTCTCCTTGCTATAATCCATATTTCATCTATATTTTTAAACATTCTATCAATCTTTAGTGCAAATTCTCTTCCCATTCCTGAAGATGCACCTGTTACAATTGCTATATTTTTCATATTATCACTTCTCCATTTCTGAGCATATTATGCGAAGAGGCGATGAGAAATTCGCGCAGGCGATTTCTCATCTGCCATAACGCTAATTGCTTCTTATGAAAGCAATTAGCTGTGAGAAAAGTAATTGCATCAGCATTACTTTTCTCACTGTTCTCTATTTCCGCAGACATTTAATTATGTTTATTTTTATGAACGTTTCTTATAGTTTTTTTCTTGTTTTTATTCTTATTTATTGTATTTTTGTTGTTCATTCCATCATTGCTTATATGAGTATATGACTTATTATTACCTTTATTGCCACTATTCTTATGATTGTTGTTTTGATTGTGACTAATCTGGTTGTGGCTATTCTTATTGTTTTTATTATTTTTATTGTCAATACTTACATTAGTTTTACTACTATTTCCATATTTTTCATAGCTTGAACCATAATTTTTTCTAGGTCTTATAAGACAATTTTTATCAAAGCCTATCAAATCTGTTCTTCCAGCTTTAACTAATGCCTCATGCACTAAATCATAATTCTTAGGATTACGATATTGAATCAATGCTCTTTGCATAGCTTTCTCATGAGGATTAATAGGAACATATACAGGTTTCATTGTACGTGGGTCTAAACCTGTGTAGTACATACATGTAGATATAGTTGATGGTGTAGGATAGAAATCCTGTACCTGTTCAGGCATATATCCTAAATCTCTCAAATATTCTGCTAATGCAATTGCATCCTCTAATTTCGAACCCGGATGTGATGACATAAGATATGGTACAACGAACTGCTTTTTTCCCATCTTTTCATTTAATTTCTTATATTTATTAATAAACTTCTCATATACCGCATTTTCAGGCTTACCCATCATCTGCAATACATTATCAGATATATGTTCTGGTGCAACCTTAAGCTGTCCGCTTATGTGATGTTCTACCATTTCTCTCATAAATGTATCATCAGAATCACACATAAGATAATCAAATCTAATTCCTGAACGTATAAATACTTTCTTGACCTTCGGTAGTTCACGTAATTTCCTTAGTAACTTAAGATAATCCGAATGGTCTACTATCAGATTCTTACATGGTTTAGGAAATAAACACTGCTTATTAGGACAGACACCCTTAGTTAGCTGTTTATTGCATGAAGTATGTCTGAAATTTGCTGTAGGACCACCTACATCATGAATATATCCTTTAAAATCTTTATCCCATATTATCTGTTTTGCTTCATTTATAATTGATTCGTGACTTCTAGTCTGTATGATTCTTCCCTGATTAAACGTTAATGCGCAAAAGCTGCAGCCACCAAAGCACCCTCTGTTGCTTACAAGGCTGAATTTTACTTCACTTATTGCCGGTACACCACCAGCTTCTTCATAAGACGGATGATAGTTTCTCATGTAATTAAGTGCATATACCCTGTCCATTTCCGGCTGACTAAGTGGCTTAGTAGGGGTATTCTGTACTACATAAATTCCATCGTTATACTCTTCTACAAGCTTTTTTGCCACAAATGGATCTGTATTACAATATTGAATATAAAAACTTCTCGCATAGGTTTCTTTAGATGCCTTTATTTCTGCAAAAGATGGCAGCTTAATATAATCATATATATTCTCAAGAGTCTGAGTTTTATAGACAGTTCCTTCTATAAATGTGATATCTTTTACATTTATTCCCGCATTTAACGCATTTGCAATTTCAACAATAGACCTTTCACCCATTCCATAAGATATCAGGTCAGCACCACTATCCATTAAAATTGAACGTTTTACTTTATTAGACCAATAATCATAATGTCCAAGTCTCCTTAAAGATGCCTCAATTCCACCGATTATTATAGGTACATCTTTATATGTCTGTCTTATTAGATTAGAGTATACAACTGTCGCATAATCAGGTCTTTTACCCATAAGACCACCCGGAGTGAATGCATCTGTTGCACGTCTTTTCTTAGATACGGAATAATGATTAACCATTGAATCCATATTTCCACTCATAACCAGAAAGCCTAAACGTGGTCTTCCAAATGTATTAATACTATTCTTATCTCTCCAATCTGGTTGGGATATAATACCTACCTTATATCCATTTGCTTCTAATACTCTACTTATAATAGCATGTCCAAATGAGGGGTGATCTACATACGCATCACCTATTACAAATGCAAAATCTACCTCCTCCCAGCCTCTTTTAATCATATCTTCTTTAGATATTGGCAAAAAATCTTTAATCATACTGTTCTCCATTTCCATAGACATTTATGTCGGAGGAACCGCGAGCTGAATCTCAAATTCAGCTCTGCGATAAACGCTAATTGCTTCTTACGAAAGCAATTAGCTGTTAGAAAAGTAATCGCATCAGTATTACTTTTCTAACTATTCTCCATTTCGCAGACATTTAATTTCGTCTTCTGTAAGTCTTCTATATTCGCCTTCATGCAGGTTTTCATCAAGTTCTAACCTTCCCATTGACAACCTTTTAAGATAGATTACTTTTCCTCCGATACACGCAATCATTCTCTTTATCTGATGATATTTTCCCTCACATATAGTTATCTCAACATCAGATATATTATTTGATTTTTCATTTTCTAATTTAGAATTATCCAATCCTTTATTACCTGATTTTACATTACCTGATTTAATTATTTCTAATTGAGCAGGTTTTGTTAATGTACCATCTTTTAACTTCAGTCCCTCTTTAAATCTTTTAATATGTTCTTCAGTTATAATGCCCTCTACCCTTGCAAAATATTTTTTGTCTATATGTTTTACAGGGGATAAAAGGCTGTGTGCTAACTTGCCATCATTTGTTATAATAAGCAATCCAACTGTATCCTTATCAAGTCTTCCGACGGGAAATAAGTCTTTTTTCCGTTCGCTGTCTATCAAGTCAATAACTGTTCTATCGTTATTATCAACAGTAGCCGACACTACTCCTGCCGGCTTGTTTAACATATAATATTCAAACTGTTCGTATGCTATGGTTCTTCCATCAAATGTAACTATATCTTTCTGTACATCTATCTTATAATCTGATGCTTTAACTATTGTATCATTGACCTTTATTCGCTTTTTTTTAACATATTCTTTAGTCTCTTTTCTAGATGCAATTCCCATTTCTGAAAGAAATTTGTCAAGTCTTATTACTTTACTCATAATTTTCCATTCCCTGTGCTCTGTATCCCTCAGCAATTATATCTAATTCCTTACTGAACTTCTCTAACACATCAATATCATCAAGTTTATAAATCTTATAGAATTCGTCTTGAATCTTAACTATTTCACGCTTATTTGCAACATTATACAGATTCTGGATTGTGTTAAGAATCACTGCAACCACATGTGCTTTAATCTGGAATGAATTCTGTGAGTCCATAATCTCACTTCGCACAGACGACATCTCTTTATCTAAAGCTATTACCGCAGCTGCTGCACCACTAAGTCTTTCTCTTATATGTGGTGGCATATTCTGTCGATATTTATACTGTAATGAATGTTCTATAGTAGCCCAGAAATTCATTGCAAGTGTTCTAATCTGTATCTCCACATTAATGCGTTTTGTTCCCGTAAGCGTCATTACATCATAGTATACTATAAGATGATAACTTCTGTATCCACTTGGCTTTGTATTATTGATATAATCCTTTTCAGCCTTAACAGTCATATCACTTCTGTTCTTAATAATGTCTACAACAGTATATATATCCTCAACAAACTGACATATAATTCTTATTCCTGCAATGTCCTCAATCTTTTTTTCTATATCTTCAAATTGAATCTTCTTCTTCTGCATCTTCTCAAGAATACTTGATATCTTCTTAACTCTTCCATTGACCTCTTCTATAGGTGAATATTTCCCTGCATTTCTGTATGCCTTAATTAAATATTCAAACTTAACCATCAGTTCATCAACAGCTAACTGATATGGTTCTAGTAATTCTCTCCATAATTGTATTTCCATTTAAACAACCATTCCCTTTCTAAATCACATACCTGCATAAACCGTAATACTTCCTCGACCATTCTTCTTAGAACAATACATTGCACTATCAGCAGCATTAACTAATTCTTCAAATTCCGAACAATATGTAGGATATGTTGCAATACCAATACTTATATTAATAAATATTTCTTTATTTTCATATTCAAATTTTTTTGTTTTAATTTCATTTTGCAATTCTTCACATATTTGTCTGACCTCTTCAGAATCTTTATCAGTATATACAATAACAAACTCTTCTCCACCGTACCTTACTGGAAAGCCATCATATATTTTAGCATATTTATTTGCAATTTTGCCGCAAAAACTAATTACCTCATCACCAAAAACGTGTCCATATGTATCATTAATATTTTTAAATTTATCAATATCAAATAAAACAACTGAAATTTTTCTATTTTTATCAATATAATTTTTCTTAAATGTATCCGACATTACATTAAAGTGTCTTCTATTATAGATATTGGTAAGTGGATCTTTTATCGCCATTGTATGCATCTTCATATATAAAAGCAAATTAGTGATTGAAAGTGTAATCTGGTTACTGAGATTTTGAATGAAGTCTTTGTTTTTCTCAAAAAATTCATTCTTACAACTGCCAAATGTATATACACAGTATGCATTTTCATTAATTGTTGCCGGAATAACTATTAATGATTTTATTGTACTGCCTGCTATATATTCATATTTAACACTTGCATAATTAGATATCTCAATAACAATATTATGATTATGACACTCTTTTATACATCTTATGCTTTCAATTTCCTTAATAATTTCTTTGTTAATGCCACTTTCTTTTGTATATTCAGAATGTGTAATAACATTCATATCTTCATTTGGTTCATTGCTTACTATGCCTATACTTACAAGATCACACTTCAATCCATCCATAATCGCATCTATGGTAATCTTAAGCATCTTATCAATATCTAACGAACTCGTGAAATTCTTCATTATATAATTCTGAAGTTGAGTCTCCTCACTGCTCCTTATAATTTGTTCATTAGCCTCCTGAAGTTTAAATCTCTGTATACTCAGTTGTTTATTCGCATGTAATAGCTTTGCCTGTGTGACTTTCATACTATCATTTTCTTCTCTGTTAACTGTGGCGATTCCATTAAGGCAATTGATTTTAATATATAATTTATTTAAAACTTCTGCCTGAATATCTAATGCTACATACTCACAAAAATATATAATTATAATAAATGCCATAAATACAAATATATAGAAATTATTTATTCCATTAAATATAATCTCAAATAATGTTACTCCTAGCATTGGCAGACTGCTTAAAAATATCGCCTCAATCTTAGAATAAATCTCAGTAACATCATATGTAACAAATAACTGCAAAGCAATTAAGCAATATAACATAACATAAATTATACTGTTAATCATAAAATTTCTTGCATTAAATACAATTATCACAGTCAGACTCAACTCTAACATCTTTATAATTATATACAGGAAGCCTGATTTAAAGAAATCATATTTTCCAAGCACAAATTCCAACATAAATAATAATGCAAATGAAAGAAAAATATATATATTTATCTTCGCAACATCTTCATTAAATGTATAGAATATAAGATGATATATGCAAAGTCCTACAACTAATATCATATTAAAGAGTGATGACCTTTTTTTAACAATTAAGGGTTCTTCTTCGTTAAGCAATTTAATTCCTCCAATAAATTTCTATAACATCTCCATCTTTTAACTTACTTGTAAAATCACATTTAATTCCGTTTATAGTGGTTACCAGTTCTTTTCCCCCTGCCACACTTGTATCAAAATGATAAAAATCCAATATATCAACGAAGATATATTGTTTCTTATTCTTTAATACCACAACAGTTCCATTTACTGTAATTATCATATTAGCAGTTGTATTTTCATTAACTGTTTTATTATATTCAAAATCGTTCTCTAAAATCTCAACTATCTGATTATCTTTATAATCTTCTTCGTAATCTTCTTCATCTTCCCTATATTCAGGTTCATATTCATCATCTTCAAAATCTATGCTGAAGTTCTCATATACTTTCTCATCTTCATTAGAAATCTTATTATTAACCTTAACACGCTTCTTATTGAAATCTATATCCATAAATTTAAGAACCTGTCCTAATGTATAATAATTAAGAATCTCTATCTTATCTCCCTGACAGATGTTATAATCTCCAGACTTAAGTTCACCATTTACTTCAACAAATCTTGGACAATCTATTGCCTGTCCGTTAACTATAAACCGCATCGTCTGTTTATATTCAGGAAGCCCTTCTATATTCTGGCTTGCTGGTTTACCATATGTAGATTCCTCAATTACAATATTATCATTCTTAGCTATCTTAGAATTAATATTAGCTTCTTCGCCATTAATGGTTATTACCGCCGGTTCACCAATTGCGCCTCTTACCAGGCGTTTCTCACCATTAATTGTGAATTCAAGAGCTTCTCCACGTCTTGGAAATAATCCGTCATTCGGAAAACCTATTTGCATGGCAGCATCTATTACCGTAAGTTTATCATTATCATAAAGTTTAATTCTTTCATTATTAACATTAATGAATATGAAATTATTCTTATGGTCATAATAGCTCATACAGATACCGATAGGTGTAACAAGAAGTGGATCTTTCTTAATACCCTCCTGCATAAAATTAACTTCCGTAAGAACTTCTTCACCTCTTAATGCAACTCGTTCATTTGGGATATCAAGATATTTAGCAAGATTTTCTGTAAAACCTGCTGCCTTTCCACCGCCACCTACGACGAATACTGCACTTACACTCTTGCCGCCATTTAACTCTAGTATCTTATTGGCTATTTCCTTTGTTATTGACTCTACAACACTGCTATATGCTTTTTTTACTTCATCAGGTGAAATCTTTTGCTTAAGTCCCATAATATCTTTGAAATTAATCTGTCTCTTCATCAGCGAACCACGCTTTATCTTCTCGGCAGTATTAAAATCAACGAGATATTTTGAAACCAGACTCTCTGTAATCTCATCTCCTGCTCTTGGAATCATTCCATAAGCAACTATGCTTCCGTCTTTAGTAATAGAAATATCACTTGTACCTGCACCAACGTCAACTAATGCAATATTTAATAATCTAAATTTTTCAGGAATCGCTATATTGATAGCTGCTATAGGCTCTAAAGTAAGATTTGCAATATTTAAGTCTGCATTTTCGACTGCTGCATACAGACCATCTACTACGTCCTCTGGTAAAAATGTAGCCAGTACATCGGCTGATATCTTCTTAGCCTTATGTCCCTCAAGATTAGTAATCGCAAAATCATTAAGATAATACTTAATTACTGTATATCCGACACAGTAGAATTTAATCTCATGTTCATTTTCTCTTATTATCTCGTAGGCTTTCTCGACTCCCATGGAATCTAATGAATAAATCTGTTCACTTGTAACAGGTCCTTCCTGTGGAAGTTCATAATCAATATGTACGGTAATGGTTCTAAGAACTCGTCCGGCTGCCGCAATACATACATCTTTCAAAGGCATATTAAGCTGTATCTCTAACTCTTTCTTAACCTTGGAAATAGTATCAGACACCTTGGATATATCATGAATCTGCCCATCCATCATCGATCTTGTCTCATGCTCTTTAGAATAATGTGCAACAACATTAAACTTATTATTGCTTTCAAGATAACCTACTGAACCTACAATACTTCTTGTACCTATATCAAGTCCGAAAACTAAATTCTTTTTATTAATATTAATATTGCTTTCTGACATTGTAATCCTCCAACTAAATGGTATTATATCATATCTATATTATCATAAATCCACCTAAAACTCTAGTAATTTTTCTATCTGGCTAATCGTATTATCAATCGAAAAACTATTATCAATCATTGCATCTGTTTTATCTTCAAAATCTTCATAATTAAGCTGATTCTTTATAACAGCCTTAATAGCATCTTCTTCCATTCCACGCCCTGATTTAAGTCTTTCAATTCTTATTGAATCATCTGAATAAATGTACCAGATTTTATCACATATCTTACCACAGCCTGATTCAATAAGTAGTGCAGCCTCGACAACAAACTTATCTGTTCCGTTTAACTTATTCTCTCTTTCAATCCTATTCTTAATTTCATCAATCACTGCTGGATGAACTATATTATTAATCGTTTCTAACCGGCTTTTATTATTAAATACCAGACTTGACATTACTTTTCTGTCTATTTCGCCATCACTCTTAAGTATATCATTTCCAAATTCATTGACAATTCTATCATATACTGCATTGCCCTTACTCATAAGTTCATGTGCAATTTTATCTGCTTCAAATATAGAGAATCCAAACTTCTCATTAAGTATCTTTAAAACTGTTGATTTTCCGGTTCCTATTCCTCCGGTTATTCCAATTATCATTTTAATCCTCATTTCTAAATACATTAGTATATTAATGTGCTTCTAGCCAGTTTTTACCAATTCCAAGGCCTATTTCCATATTAACACGAAGCTGCATGGCATTCTTCATTTTGTCTTCAAGTATATTCTTAACTTCTTCGATTTCGTCCTCATATGTCTCAACTAACAGTTCATCATGAACCTGAAGCACAATTCTTGACTTTAACTTTCTGTCTAATAATTCTCTGTCAACATTTATCATTGCAATCTTAATTATATCTGCAGCGGTTCCCTGAATAGGCGAATTCATAGCTATTCGTTCACCAAAAGACCTCTGCATAAAGTTGCTTGATTTAAGTTCAGGAATTGGTCTTCTTCTACCTGAAAGTGTTGTTACATAACCATTTTTCTTTGCATCGGCTACGGTTTTATCAAGAAATTCCTTAATCTTTGGATATGTCACAAAATACTGTTCTATATATTCTTTTGCTTGTTTTCTTGAAATGCTAAGGTCCTGACTAAGTCCAAATGAACTTATTCCGTAAACGATACCAAAGTTAACTGCCTTAGCGTTACTTCTCTGTGTATCTGTAACTTCTTCTAATGGCGTATTAAATACCTTAGATGCAGTAATTCTATGAATATCCTGTGCTGATTTATATGCTTCTATAAGATTTTCATCATTTGAAATATGTGCAAGCACCCTTAATTCTATCTGTGAATAGTCCGCATCAATGAACACACAACCCTCCTTAGGTACAAACACTCTTCTGAATTTCTTGCCCATATCCATTCGGATTGGAATATTCTGAAGATTAGGCTCTGTGCTGCTTATTCTTCCTGTTGCAGTAATAGTCTGGTTAAACTTACCATGTATTCTACCATCACTTCTAATATAATTCGCCAGTCCATCTGCATAGGTTGACTTTAATTTAGTTAATTGTCTGTATTCTAGTATCTTATTAACCACGGGATAATCAGGTGCTAATTTTTCTAATACCTCTGCTGATGTGGAATATCCGGTTTTCGTCTTCTTGCCACCCTCAATTCCCATTTTAACAAATAATATCTCTCCAAGCTGCTTAGGTGAATTAATATTGAATTCAGTACCGACTTCTTCATAAATGTCTTTCTCTAACTTAACGATTTTTTCACCTAGAACTTTACCATATGCCGCTAATTCATCTCTTTCTATCATTATACCCTCATTCTCCATACGGTTAAGGGCATATATTAAAGGCATCTCTATATTATTAAATAGTTCTAACTGCCCGCTGTTCTTTAATTCAACCTCAAGAATGTCCTTTGACATAAAAGGGACTGCTGCACTGTATGAACTGTATTTTATAAAGTTTTCTGTCTGTTCACTGATAGCTTTATCAAATGTATCTTTACCTAATAATTCACTTTTTGATGGTAAAGTCATATTTAAGTAATCTCTTGCAATATCGTCATAATTATAAGTATCTTTAAGAGGATTCATAAGATAAGCTGCAATCTCATTATCAAATATCTTATCTGAATTAAATTCATCATTATCAATATATTTAAGATGTCTCTTAAGATTAATAAGACTAATTCTTACCTTGTTATCCACAAAAAGTTTCTTAAGATTTTCCTTAAGATAAGCATCATTA
The DNA here is from genome assembly GCA_902362455.1 of Eubacteriaceae bacterium. Classification (GTDB taxonomy): domain Bacteria; phylum Bacillota; class Clostridia; order Lachnospirales; family Lachnospiraceae; genus Bovifimicola; species Bovifimicola ammoniilytica. Next base: position 216,121 of record CABIWJ010000004.1, on the reverse strand, counting down.
ATAAACCACTGTTTCTTAATAACATAGATTTCCTCTGTTGAAAATGCAATGGATAATGCAGTAATCTCTTTACTTTCATCATCGCCACTTATATTAAGACCGATATCAGAGGCTTTATATGCCTTTTTAAATATTTTTCCTGCTTCATCATAATCTTCTATAAGTTTTCCTTCGATTTTTATATCAGAATTATCTGAATCTTTAATATTTTTATCGAATTTACTGATAATACTTTTGAATTCTAATTTTTTCATGATTTCATATGCTTTTTCAGTGAAGATATTATCAAGTTCTGTTTCTGCAAAATCAAGTTCAACAGGAGATTCTATATTAATCGTAGCAAGAGTTTTACTCATAAATGCTTTATCTTTGTTATTCTCTAAATTCTCTTTTAATTTCTTCTTAGTAATCTCATCTATATGTTTATACAGATTCTCAACCGAATGATACTGGACTATTAACGATGTGGCTGTTTTCTCACCGACTGATGGCACACCGGGTATATTATCTGCTGTATCACCCATAAGTGCCTTCACATCTATAAATTCTATCGGTGTTACCTGATATTTCTCCTCTACCTGCTTGTCATAATAGTTCTCAACTTCCGTAGTACCTTTCTTAGTCTTTGGAATACGGATTAAGATTTTATCTGTAGCAAGCTGAAGTAAATCTCTATCACCTGTAATAACACTTACTGACATATTCTCTTTCTCGCCACGTTTTGCTAATGTACCAAGTACATCATCAGCTTCATAGCCCGGCAGTTCTACAATTCGTATATTCATAGCCTGTAAGACTTCTTTAATAAGAGGCACCTGTTCTCTTAATTCTTCTGGCATTGGTTTTCTTGTTCCTTTGTACTCTGCATACATTATATGTCTGAATGTCGGCTGCTTAACATCAAATGCCACTGCAAGATTGGTAGGATTCTCCTCCTCAAGTATCTTAAACATTATATTAAGAAAGCCATAAACAGCATTAGTATGAAGTCCTGCTGAATTAGTTAAATCTGGAACTCCATAAAATGCTCTGTTTAAAATACTGTGTCCATCTATTAATACTAATTTTTTTTCCACTTTTTCCTCATTTCCGCATCATAAACATACAATGTTAAATAATGCATTTACAACATATATTTTATATAATTTAAAATAAACTCTACAATTTTTATAATTAATATTTTATAAATTACTTTATATAAGCTTTATTATTTGTATTATACTAACTGCTAATGCACAAATTTCTGCCAAGGCAACAATAACATTTTTATATACATTTCTTTTAAATATCAAATCTGCCCTGTTCTCATATTCCGACAGACGATTTTCTAATTCTCCTCGTATGTCAAACGATTTTCCTGAATCATTTTCGATTCTCTCAAGACCTACTCTTATCATATAGTGTATCTCTAATTCATCTCTGCAATCATAACATTCTTTGGCATGATTCACAAATTCATCATAATATTCACTTTCTAATGTATCATCTATAAATTTAGGAAGTAACCTGTTAAATTCTTCACACTTCATAGTCATTCTCCATTCCGGATAATTAATATAATTATTAATATGCAACACTAATAATATACCAAATTTTTAATGATTTATAAAGGATTAATTTAGTATCTATGCGTTATATGGAATTTCAAAATAATCTAATAGTAATTTATAATTATCCTGTGCCGAGCGGCAGGTATCAGTAAGATATCCCGGCTCATTTTCAAATTCTTTTAAGTCACGATAGTAATATAACTTATGCCTGTCATCAATTATAAATGGAACAATATTATGTTTTAGACATTCCTTATCATTTTCTTTTTCATCTATCAAACCTAATTCCTGACAAAAATAGTCTATATCCTAATGTTTTATAATTTTAAAATACCATAAAATATTTAAAATTCATTGACAAGTTTTAGTTAAAATGATAAAATGTTTTCTGCACGAATTACAACGCAGGTGTGGCGGAATGGCAGACGCATCAGACTCAAAATCTGACGGTGGCAACATCGTGCGGGTTCAAGTCCCGCCACCTGCACTAACTTTAAAAGGTATATAGATTAGTTTCTATATACCTTTTTTATATCATTCTTAATTTTATTTCCAACAACTTAATATATTTGACATCAATATATTTTATCCTATAGCTCTCATTTCATCATATAGGTTCTTTTAGCATATCAACTATTTCATTACTATGCAGAAAATTTCGTCATATTTCCTATACAATAATAAAATAACATATACATCCTAAAGTACCTCCCACTCTCCATTTAGACTGAAATTACTTGCCATATTTTCAGCTTCATTTACAATTTTTTTATCAAAACCTATTATATTAAGAAGCTTAATTGCATTTCTTGATGTTGCTCTGCCACTCAATAACTTATAACTAAATAAAACATCATCATCTTTAACATCTTCCGTAAAATGATAATTAGAATAAATATTCTCTAATATATTTGTAAGTTCTATGTCATGTGTTGCCGCAAAGCAAAGTGCGTTCTTATCAGTAAGTGATTTAAGTATATGAGAAGATGCCGCTATTCTCTCTATAGTATTAGTTCCTCTTAATACCTCATCTACAAAACAAAGAGTTGGTATCTCATCATTAATACTATCTAAGATTCTTTTAATTGATTTAATCTCTACAATATAATAACTTTCATTATTAGTTAAATTATCACGTAAAGACATAGATGTATATAATTTATAGAAACAGGTCTTGTAACTTTTAGCTGTACATGTATAAATAGTCTGGGCTAAAATACTGTTAATTGCTATAGTTTTCAAAAAAGTTGACTTACCAGAAGCATTAGAACCTGTAATAAGAATGCTTCTGTTTTCATTAATAGTATTAGCTACAGGATTAGCTATCATCGGATGATAAATTTCATCTGTACTAACAATCTTTTCCTTTGTAAATTCTGGTTTACAGGTATATATAAGCAGCTTTCTGAATGATGCAATGGCAATTCCCACTTCTAATTTGCCAAATGTCATAAAAAGCTCCTCGACTGTTCCGAGATTACTCTGTGTTGCTCCAAGAACTGAGTTGAATTTAATAATGTCTGCATGGAATAACATTCTAATATATTCCATAATAATCTCACCAAGAGAACCGCTATTTCCATTCATTGATATCCAGAATATCCCCTTACTGATGCTCTTTAACTTATCCAAATCACTTTTAACTGTATCAATATATGATGAAATACCCTCATTATCTAACTTAATAAGAGCATTTCCACAATTTATCATATCCATCAGATATTTCAGACATGTGAAATATGACTCAATTTCTGCTTTTTCTTTATAATATGTTCCGATATTTACAAATACCATAACTATAAGCATTACCATTCCTGTAATTGGCTTTATAAACAACATTACAAATGATGCCACAAGCAGAATATCCATAATAATGTGTTTGAGATTACTTCTTTTACCAAGACCTATGAATCTATCGATAAATTCTGTTAATGAAATTGACTTTGTTCGTCCAAGACGTGCAAATACCTCCTGAATCTTGAACGTCTCCTCTTCATTTTCCTGAAAATATGTTGCTAATTTATCTCTTTCCTTCAATACCTCTTCATCAAATTCAGGTGTTCTTAATATTTTATATAAATATTCCTCACCAGATGAAGAAAAAGTGTTATTTAACAACATAAAAATACTATCCATATCTAAATCGTTCCAGGTTATATCATCGATAGAAAATGTATTTTCGGCATTTTTCTTATAATAAGCAGCTATTTTTTCAAATTCTGCTGCTTCATATTCTCTATCAGGAGGTGTACCAAAACCCTCTTTTATCTTTTTTCTTAGTTTTTCTAATTCACGTTTTCTAAATTGTATTGAATTATATAGAAAGATTGCAAATACTACCACTATAATTGCAATATAATATTTAACCATATATTCTAAATGCCCTCCTGTTTTCATAATAATTATGTTGCATAGTATAACACATTATTTTTATGCTAACAAGTTTCACATACTAAATTATATTTACACTAACAGGATTTACAACAAAAAACACATACTAAAAAGGTCATATAATAATCAGTTGAATACCTGAATATTATATGACCTTTATTTAATCACATAAAATTATCAATATCATTTTAAATAATTATTTATATTTAGAATGTTATAAAGAATTTTGCAATAAATAACACTGCAAGTACATATGTTAAGACAGATACTTCTTTTCCTCTGCCTGTGAATAATTTGATTAATGAATATGAAATTAATCCGATTCCAATACCATTACCAACACTACCTGTTATAGTCATAAACATTAATAATAATGCTACAGGTGCTGCTGATGCCATATCAGAATAATCAACTTCTTTTAATGAGCTAATCATAAGAAAACCAACATATACTAAAGCTGCTGATGTAGCTGGTGCCGGGATAATACCTGCTATTGGTGCAATAAACATACATGCAAGGAATAATAATCCTGTAACAAGCGATGTAAGACCTGTACGTCCACCTGCCTCAACACCTGAAGCTGATTCAATGAATGTTGTAACTGTTGATGTACCTGTACATGCACCTACGCATGTTGCTAATGAGTCAGAAAGCATTGCCTTATTCATACCAGGCATATTTCCTGATTCATCAAGCATGTTAGCTTTCTTAGCTGTTCCATATAATGTTCCGATCGTATCGAACATATCTACCATGCAGAATGTAATAATTGTCATAACTGCTGAGAATACACCGATTTCAAATAATCCGCCAAAGTTAAATTTGAATAATGTGTAATGTGCCATATCTTTGAAAGGTGGTAACCATGTTCTGCCTTTAAGAGCATCAAATGGGTTAACATCTAAGAATATAAATTCTCCTGCCCAATAAATGATTGTACTTGCAACCATACCAAGTAAAATTGATGCTTTAATCTTCTTATGACTTAATGCTGCAATTACTATAATTCCTACAAACGTAGCAATTACACCGATTACCATTAATTTATATAATTCTGGACCCATTGCTTTCTTAGTATCACTTGGACCTGCATTGAAGAAAGTATCTAACATTGTATATAAATTACCTTTATCATCATAAATACTCCAGTTAGTTGTAAGACCTATATGAATAAGCATCATACCAATACCTGCCGGAATACCAAGTCTTACTGCAAGTGGAATAGCATCTACTATCTTCTCTCTTATTTTAAGTAATGTTAAAATAGTAAATAAGATACCTGAAATAAGAATAATTGATAATGCAGCACCAAAACCTTTTTCATAAGATGTATAACCTGCTGCTGAACAAATTGCAACTACTACTGACGCAAAGTATGAGTTAAGTCCCATACCAGGTGCTAATGCAAATGGCTTATTAGCAAGTAATGCCATAATCAATGTACCTGCTGCTGATGATAATACAGTTGCAAGGAATACTGCATTCCATAAACCGCCTGTACCATCTGTCGGACAAGTAGCTCCCCCGACTCCAAAACCTGTTAATAAATTAGGATTGAGAGCAATGATATAAGCCATTGTCATAAATGTAGTAATACCTGCTAATACTTCAACTTTAACAGTTGTATTATTAGCCTTTAGTTTGAAAAATCTTTCTAACATTCAAACTTCCTCCTTTTTAAATTGTAAAACCGCTTCCTTAAAAAGCGGTCTACAATGAGTATACTATGAAGTTTTTACATTTGCAAGAAAAAGTATATTTTATGAAAAATAGTTAAATAAAATGCTATTTTTTTATAAACCTATACTCTATATTTATATATCATATAATTATACATATAACCCCGCCATTGCTTTCATTTGTAATCTTTTCTAATGTATCTTTTAGTTTATTCTGAGTTTCATCTGAAAGCTTCTCTAATTTATTACGAATACCCTCTTCTACAATCTGTTCGATAGATTTGCCAAATATATTAGTTTCAAATATTCCATTTTCATTCTCTTCACCATTAGATTTTATGTAATCAATGAGATCTTTTGCCTGAGCCTCATTACCGACAATTGGTGCAATTTCTGTAAGCACTTGTGTTTTTATCATATGAATTGATGGTGCTTCTGCCTTTATCTTGATTCCGTATTTACTTCCATTCTTAATTATCTCAGGCTCACCTAATACTATTTCTTCCTTAGACGGTGTAACGACACCATACCCTCTGAAATTAACGTCTGCCATCGCATTTGAAAACTTATCATATTCATTCTTAAGGCTTGAATAATCCTTTAAGGCATTGATAAGATTATATTCATTATCAATCTCCATTCCTGTCAGATCACTAAGAACCGTATAATAATGTTTATCTTCCATTTCAAGATTAACATCAATATTTCCTGTCGATAAATCTTTCTTATCAATCTTAGAATGTTTAATATATTCTGAAGTTATATCCTTAAGCCTGAATGTGTCTTTTACACTTCTCATATTAGAGATAAATTCTTTTACAGTATCAATTATACTTTTCTTAAAATAATGTTCATCATCTAACATTTCCACCCATTTAGGAATTCTGAAGCTTATCGTTGAAATAGGAAATTCGTACAGAACCATTTCTAATATTTTATTTATCTCATCTTTCTTTAGCTGTGCACAATTTATAGGAATTACCGATACCTGATTTCTTGAAGCTATATCCTCAGCAAGACTAATTGTCTCCTTAGCATATGGTTTTTCTGAATTAAGCAGGACTACAAATGGCTTTCCTAGGCTTTTAAGCTGGTTAATAGTTCTTTCCTCAGGCTCTACATAGTTCTCTCTCGGAATCTCACCGATCGAACCATCTGTCGTAATTACAATACCTATTGTAGAATGTTCATTAATTACTTTCTTAGTTCCAATCTCCGCTGCCTTTGTAAATGGTATATCATAGTCAAACCAAGGTGTTTTGACCATTCTCTCCACATTATTCTCAATATGACCGGTTGCACCCTTTGTCATATATCCTACACAGTCAATCAGTCTTATTTTCACTGTCATTTCAGGAGATATCTCAATTTTGGCAGCTTCTTTAGGAATGAATTTAGGCTCTGTAGTCATTATGGTCGTTCCCGTTGCACTCTGTGGAAGTTCATCTTTGGTTCTTTCCCTGATATTCTCATCTTTAATCTCCGGAATTACCATCAGGTCCATAAATCTTTTAATAAATGTTGATTTTCCGGTTCTTACAGGTCCGACTACTGCAAGATAGATTTCTCCATTTGTTCTCTTATTAATATCTTTATATACATCATATAAATTCGATTTCTCCATAGAAATACCCCCTTGCTATGCTTATACAATATATGCAAGAGGGTATTGATTTATGTTTAATTTTCATTTTAGGATATTAAAAATTCCTTTAGGCTATATCTATTTATGCATTGAAAAACTGTTCATTTCATAGTTTTTTAAATTATCGTGAATATTACGTTCGTCTGCCTGACTAATAAGTTTATCTCTGGATTTTTTTGATTTAAGTACATCTGCATGTCTGCTAGGGCCACCTACGCATCCGCCCTCACAGGCCATTCCTTCTATAAAATCTGCCGGAAGTCTGCCTGCTTTAAGTAACAATAAAGCCTTTTTGCATTCTGCAGTTCCATCACATTTCATAACATTTATATCTGCATTTTCACCTGTCTCTTTCAGACATTCCGTAACAGCATTAGCAACACCACCACCATTACCAAACCTCTTACCAAATACACTTGCTTCCTGCAATGTATTCTCTTCAGGCATAAGCGTTACATCTCTAGCTCTTAACATCGCTCTTATCTCACCAAATGTAAGCACATAATCTGCATTATTCTCGAGACTTTCATCTGCTGCCTCGCTCTTCTTAGCCACACACGGTCCTATAAATACAGTAACCACATCTGGATCCTGTGCCTTTAACATTCTTGAAACTGCACACATAGGTGATACTGTAGTAGAAACATTCTCTAACAATGTTGGAAAATGTTGTTTAATAAGATTAACAAATGCTGGACAGCATGAAGTTGTCATCTTCTTGCCCTCTTTAAACGCTGCCGCCCACTCCTCTGCTTCTGAAGCTGCGGTCATATCTGCACCTAAACCAACTTCCACCATATCAGCAAAACCAATCTTCATAAGTGCTGTTCTCCAGCTTGCCATCGTAATATCATCACCAAACTGTCCCTCAGTAGAAGGTGCTAACATAGCAACAACTCTTTTTCCTGCTCTTATATCATTTATAATATCTACTATAAATGATTTAGAACTGATTGCACCGAATGGACAACTGTGAATACATTTACCACACTGGATACATTTTGTCTCATCTATTTCACACAGGCCATTCTCATCCATAGTTATTGCATCAACAGGACAGCTTCTCTTACAAGGTCTCATAAGATCTGCAATCGCATTATATGGACATGCCTTTGAACATTGTCCACACTCCTTACATTTAGATGGATCTATATATGCTCTGTCCCTTGTCATTGATATTGCCCCAAAATGACAAGACTGCTGACAGGCCTTTGCCATACATTTCTGACAATTATCTGTTACAACATATCTTGAAATCGGACATCCTTCACACGCGGAATTAATAACCTGTACAATATTCTTACTGTGCTTCTCTCCCGGACATTTACCCTCAGCAAGTCTTATTCTCTGTCTGATTACTTCTCTTTCCTTATAAATACAACATCTGAAATGTGCCTGTGGTCCCGGAATTAATTTATATGGAAGTTCCTCTTTCATATCGTCAAGTTCACCGGCATATGCAAGTTTCGCAACCTCATAAAGTAAATCATGCTTAATTTTTAAAATAGTAGCGTCATTAGATACCATATTAGAACTCCTTTCTAATATCAAAGCTCATAGTTTGTTAAATTAATAACTATCTCCTATTCTAACACGTATTAATAAATTTTCCTACTATAATATGAGCTTTTTTGTTATTTTTTTATTTTTTCCTAAATACAACAAAGGTGCCACCTATTGGTGACACCTTCATATATATTCTGTTATACTATATATGCCAATATATCATATGGCATTTTGCTTATTTTCCATCTCTTCTTTATGCCTAACACTAGTAATCTCAAAAATCTCTGATAAACTTATTACTATTCTTTTGTAATCCCAATATATTGAATAGCCATCAGTTTCAACTTCGTCAAATAATTTCACATCTTTTAAATCATAAAATCTGACAGTTTCGACCTTATCTGCCAAATTGAGATATATAACATTTCCGCTATCCAGTTCAATTAACAGACGATATCCATACTTTGCTTCAACATCTCTAATCTTAGCCATAAAAATCCCTCCTATAATTTTATATTATAATAATAAAATATTTTTTCAATAATATCCACCCACTTTTAGAGGTATTTTTAGCGAAAAAAGCACAAAACTAATCAAAGAAATTCTTAAGCTCTGACCTTGATTTAATCTGCAATTTACTGAAAATAGTCTTAAGATTACTCTTCACAGTACCAACTGCGATATAAAGCTGGTCAGCAATCTCCTTATTAGATAACCTGTCAGCTGCAAGTCTGGCAATCTGAAGTTCTCTGTTAGTAAGTCCATAGTCCATATCTTCTCTGTATGAATTCTGGACACTTTTGAACTTTCTGTCATATTTACGGTAACATGCGATTACATCATTCATAAAATCTATTCTGTCCTGATGTTTTGCATCGGCTTCATATATATCTTCTATCAAAGAATAATTCTCCACAAAAGGAATAATAAACTTATCATTCTTAGCTATATCTACTGCTTCATTTAAGAACTTGATTGCCTTAACTTTATTACCTAATTTATAATTAGCATGTGCAATAAATATGTATAAATAGATTTCAAAGAGTATATTATTATATACCTTTGTAGAACCTAACATCTGTCCGCTTATTCCTAAGAATTTAGAATATTCATTATTAGAAATCAAGTATCTTGCATAGATAATATTTGCCATTACAAGGGGTAAAATCGGACATCTTACTTCTATACTCTTCTCATCCTTCAGCCAGTTAGGTATTGAACTTGGCTTTCCGATAAGCATATACATATATCCCTCACACAAATCAGCCATAGATGATTTATCATTTTCTCCGGTATTCTCAATCTTCTTTCTGATACTCTGGAAATTATATTTAATATTATCATAGTCACCCTGAAAACCTGATATCCTTACCATCAGAAACATCGTACATATGTATACACTAACCTGCCCTCTTGTCTCTGCCATATATAATGCCTTCTGGCATAACAGTTCAGCATCTTGAAAATTGCCCTGATTGAACAATATTTCTGCTCTCATTACTGCCTCTAAACCTTTGCTGTTACCCGCCGTAAGTTTGTAATAATAAATCATTGTTTTTTCAAAATTCTCTAACTCTTTTACTGCTTCGCCACTCTTACTATGAAAACAGCCAAGCACCGATGGGTTCTTGAAAATGATACTTATCTTATCTGAATATATTGACGATGGTGACTGCATATATTCATATGCTTTCACATACATATCATACATTTTATTAAGGTCATTATATTTACCAAAAGAATTAATGAACATAACTTCGCCATGTAAAATGTCTTTCTCACGTTGTCTTAAATACTTAGAATTATCTATCATCTCAGTAATTATTTCACATTCTTTATTAAAGAAATCTTTCTCATTGTATATAAATAATGCAAATGAAAAAATAATACTTCTTCTTAGATTCTGTTCCTTAGTCTCTAATGACACACCTGATACTATCTGTAGAAACATATTCTTATTATCTTTAGTAAGGTGTGGAACAATATCCTCTAATGAAATGCTCATATAATAAATATCATCATATTTTCTTATCTTATAATAATATTCAAGAGCCTGATAGTAATTCTCATTCTCTTCATACCATTTTGCAGCTTTCTCATAAACACGTTTCTTAACTATTATATCTAATTTATCAAATTCTGACTTAAGATAATATCTTAAAATTGAATGTGTGAAATATTTTCTATCCCTGGAATCATACCTTATAAACGAATTAGATTTTAATAATTTCTTGATTTCGTCAGCAGTTAATTCATCTCCACCGATAAATAATGCCTGTTTAAGCGAAAAACTGTCATAAATTGATATTAAAATCAGAAAGTCCTGTTCTTCTATAGATATCTTATCCCAGATTGCCTTACATACAAGCTTATCTATTCCTGCATCCGGTTCAAATTCATTATTAGACAGATAATGTAACATTTGCAGATAGATTGCACTAATCCAACCTTCTGTATACTTGAACAGATAATCCACTTCATTGTCATCTAATTTAATTCCACATTCCCTGAAATACATTTTAATTTCTTCGTGGTTGAATTCTAAATCACTCTTACCGATATAATTAATTCTGTTATTGAAAATCAGGTCAATCATCGATGTTGATTTAACAGTCTGTGTAAGTACGACAAACCTTACCGAATCCTCAAACACATCTAATAATTTAATAATCGTTTTTCCTATTATCGTATTAGAAATATACTGAAAATTATCAAATACAACTATATATTTCTCTGGTAAATCAAGTTCAGATAATATACCTGCTATTTTATTAGACATCTCTAAGTCTTCCGGACAACCAACAGCCCTTAACTTTCCTGCTATAACACTGTCAATATTATGTATATGATTACATATTTCCTCAAAGAAATATTCCCTGTCATCATTTTCGATAGTCATCCATAACACAGGTTCATCTACATTATTTAGAAAATTTCTGACAGAAGTAGTTTTACCAAAACCTGTTGGTGCTTCTACAACTGTAAGATTGCTTTCGCAAATCGACTCTAGTTTCTCTGTAAGCCGGTCTGAAAAATAAAATTTATTTGGATTGTATCTCTTTACAACAGCCATACACCCTCCAATTCCTGTAGTTTACCAATCTAAATCTACATTTTCATTCGTTTTATCTCTCACCATTAACTCATTAACTGCATCTCTTGCATTTTTTCCTTCGAATAAAACCATATTTACAGTATCTATTATAGGCATCTTAACATTATATTTCGCAGCTAATTTTTTAGCTGATTTAGCGGCATATACGCCTTCGACAACCATATTGACTTCTTTGATTGCCTCTGACATTGAATATCCCTGTCCGATAAGTATTCCGGCTCTTCTGTTTCTGCTGTGCATACTTCCGCAGGTAACAATAAGGTCACCAATTCCTGACAGGCCATAAAGTGTAAGTGGTTTTGCTCCCATTGCCACGCCAAGTCGTGCGATTTCAGCGATACCTCTTGTTAAAAGTGCTGCCTGTGTATTATCTCCATATCCTAAGCCGTCAACAATTCCTGCTGCCAAAGCTATAACATTCTTTAAAGCACCGCCTAATTCAATTCCTAATACATCAGGACTTGTATATACTCTGAATACTGGTGAGGAGAACACATTCTGAAGAAGCTCTGCCGTTTTCTTTGTATCTGCACCGACAACGCAGGTTGTAGGTATGCCTCTTCCTACTTCTTCAGCATGGCTCGGTCCGGACAGAACCGCTACATCTGCATTAGGCACTTCCTGTTTAATTATATCAGTAAGTGTCATAAGAGTCTCTTCTTCAATACCCTTTGCGACATTTACAATAATCTGTCCATCTTTAATTAAGCCTTTTAATTTTGCTGATGTACTTCTTACAAATGATGAAGCAACTGCCATAACAATTATATCTTCATCATCTATAGCTTCGTTCAAATTATTTGTAATCTTGATATTCTCATCTATTACAATACCAGGGAGACTTATTGTATTCTCTCTTTTCTCTTTTAACATTTCTACTTCTCTGTCAACTGCTGACCAGATAGTAACCTGATGACCATTGTTATTAAGTAATACGGCGATGCCGATACCCCAGCCACCTGCTCCTAATACAGATACTTTTGCCATAATTTTACCTCATTTCTGTGCCATTATATGATGCACGCATATTTCTGTTATTACAGATATTGCCAATTTATGTCAGAATAATTTATTACAAATTTTTCATTTATTTATTACAAATTTTTCATTTATTTATTACAAATCTTTCTTCTGTCCAATCTTTCTTTCATTACCAGCAATCAATCTCTGGATATTAGCTCTGTGTTTAATAAATGCCAATGCTGATATTACAAATACAAGTATATATACTTCTATTCTTTCATTTCCCATAAAATGCATATTATTTTTGAAACCAATAATCTTAAGTTCGTTGAAAACAATAAATTCAACAAAGAAACCTGCCATCATCGTAAGCGAACCTACTGATACATATTTAGTAAGAACAGTTACAATAACAAATGTAAATAATGCAATAAGTGTAAGCTTCATATCTCCTAAACCAAGTATAACACCTGATGATGCTGCAATTCCTTTTCCACCTTTAAATCCCATATAGAACGGAAAATTATGTCCTAGTACAACACCAAGTCCACCATAAATCTTTAACATAAACAGATAATCAGAAGGCTGTGACTTAAACAGGAAATATATAACTAAGCTTGCTGCAACGGCTTTTAAACAATCGCCTAAATATGTAATTATTCCAGCTTTTTTACCAAGCACACGCATTGCATTAGTTGTTCCTGCATTGCCACTTCCATAATCTCTTATGTCAACATGATTTAACTTACCATAAATATATCCTGTCTGGAATAATCCAAATATATATCCTATTACAATACAAATAATACGTTCCATAATTAATCCTCTTTATCTTTACGTTCTCTTATAATAAATTTTAAGGCTGTTCCCTTAAATCCAAATGCCTCACGCACTTTATTCTCAATATATCTTGTATATGAGAAATGCATAAGTTCTTTATCATTAACAAAGATAACAAATGTCGGCGGTTTAACCGCAACCTGTGTCATATAGTAGAGTTTTAATCTCTTACCTTTATCAGATGGTGGCTGCTGTAATGCAACTGCCTCTGCCATAATCTCATTAAGTACGCCTGTGGCAATTCTTAAATTCTGGTTCTGAATAACCATATCAATCAAATCAAATAATTTATTAAGTCTCTGCCCTGTCTGCGCCGAGATAAATATCATTTCTGCATAAGGCATATATGCAAGGACTTCTCTTATCTTATTTGTATGTTCATATATTGTTTTGTCATTTTTCTCAATTGCGTCCCATTTATTAACCGCAATTATTACCCCCTTACCACGCTCATGTGCAATTCCCGCAATCTTTGCATCCTGTTCGGTTACCCCCTCAGTTGCATCAATTACTACTACGACCACATCAGCTCTGTCTACAGCGGTAACAGTTCGTATAATACTGTATCTTTCTAATTCCTCTTTGATTTTAGATTTTCTTCTAAGTCCCGCAGTGTCAATAAATACATATTCTTTTCCATTTCTCTTAATCTCTGTGTCTACTGCATCTCTTGTAGTTCCTGCGATATTAGAGACAATAACTCTGTCTTCACCAAGTAATTTATTAATAATAGAAGATTTACCAACATTTGGCTTACCAACTATTGCCACTCTAGGTCTGTCATCTTCCTCATCCTCAGTGTCATCATCATTAAAATGCTTACACACTTCTTCTAACATATCGCCGATTCCAAGTCTTGAGGCTGCCGAAACCGGAATTGGATCACCGATTCCAAGATTATAGAATTCATACACATCAGGCATAAATTTTTCAAAACTATCTACTTTATTGACAACAAGTACTACAGGCTTCTTGCTTCTTCTTAACATATCAGCTACTTTAGCATCAGAATCTACAAGTCCCTGCCTTACATCTGTAATAAATACAATAACATCTGCTGTATTTATCGCAATTTCAGCCTGTTCTCTCATCTGTGAAAGTATTACATCATTAGAGTCTGGTTCAATTCCACCAGTATCAATAAGCGTAAATGTTTTATCTAACCAAGTTACGTCCGCATAGATTCTATCTCTTGTAACACCAGGTGTATCTTTAACAATCGATATCATTTCACCTGCTAATGCATTGAACAATGTGGACTTACCGACATTTGGTCTGCCTACGATTGCTACTACTTGTTTACTCATCTATATATTCTCCTTTTCTATAAGTCTTAATCGTTATCATATGCTTTAATATATACAAAATTACCATTATCTTTATTCTGGCCATCACCATTTAAAATGGCATTAACAAAACCCTCTCCATCAGATTTCGTTATAACTATCGGAACACCTAATCTATCACTGACTTCTTGTAATTTGTAGTCATCTAGAAATACATCTTCACCACTTCTTAATATGTTATTAGGAAGCAGTAACCTGTCGCCAAGTTCTTTATCCTTAAGCTGGTCAATTAAATCCGTTCCCGTAATCAGACCTGATACTGTAATCTTTTCTCCAAAAAAATTGTTTATTATCTTATAACAATTCACTTTGACATTTTTAATCTTTTTCTCGATTAATTTTGCCATCTTGTTAATCATATCATAGGCCAAAACTCCTGTTGCTAAAGAGACCACTAATTCTTTCTCAATTTCAACAGGTTCAAGACTTTCGTAATACTCCATAAATTCATTCCACAGAAGCCTCATCATTCCAACACCATTTTCAAGCTGTATATATCCATCATACCTTTCTTCTTCTGGAAAATCTCTTTCAGCTAATATATACCATTCATCACTTGCCTGAATAAAATGGAGTCCATATTTATCATAGAATATTTTCTGATAACTCTCTATTAAATCAATAACTTCACAGGCATCTTCTTTATTAAAACTTTCTAACGGATATAAACCATCTCTGTATTTTGTAAGTCCTGCCGGAACAACTGATGCACTTCTCATTATAGGAAGATAACTTCCTATATCTTCAATTGTTCTCTTAAGTTCATCTTTATCATTAACACCTTTGCACAGAACAACCTGTCCATTCATTTCAATTCCTGCTTCATATAAAATTCTGATTTTATCTAAAGCATCTCCTGCAAAACGATTATTAAGCATTTTACATCTCAACTCTTTATTAGTTGTATGAACAGAAATGTTTATAGGTCCTAAATGATATCTGATAATTCTATCAATGTCTTTCATACTCATATTAGTGAGTGTAACATAATTACCCTGTAGAAATGATAGTCTCGAATCATCATCTTTAAAATATAATGTTTCTCTCATGCCTTTAGGCATCTGGTCGATAAAACAGAACATACACTTATTCTGACAACTTCTGTAATTGTCCATAAGACCATTCTCAAACACTATACCTAAATCTTCATCAGGATCCTTATCTATCTCTAAGAGCCATTCCTCACCATCAGTTTTTCTTACTAAAACCTCGATATATTCATCCTCAACAAAATACTGATAATCAAATATATCTTCAATGTCATTATCATTAATCTTTAAAATGACATCTCCTGGCTCTAAATCGAACTCTTCGGCTATCGAACCTTCCTTAATTTCTTTTATAATATGCTCATTTTTTTTCATTAATAAATCTTCCTGCTTTCTAAATGCATACTCTTTTAGTTTATCAGTAATCTAAATATTTGTAAAGTTCTATTATTTTATTACCATAAATGCAGCAAGATTTCCTCTTTGTCCATTAAGTCCACGATGTGAAAACAAAACATCTTTATTACAACAGGTGCATATTCTCCTGTTCTCGATATGATTTTCTGATATTCCTGCCTCTTTAAGAATCAGTTCATTGACTTTCCACAAATCCAGCTGATATTTACCGTTATGTTTATCATCAAGAAATTGTTCCACATCTTTTTCAGAAAAATTCTTCTTAAATTCTATCGCTACATCTTCACTTACTTCATAACACTTACGACAGATAGATGGACCTATTGCACATATTATATCTTTTCTGTCGCAGCCATATTCACTCACCATTTTATCAACTGTAACTTTGCCCATTCTGTTTACAGTTCCTTTCCAGCCTGAATGTGAAAGTGCAATTACTTTCTTAACCGTATCCACAAAATAAAGCGGCACACAGTCAGCATAGTATGTAAATAGCACTATGCCCGGTTCATTAGTCATAAGTCCGTCAACGTCTTCATAATCGCGTTCCCTTATGATACCTTTACCTTTATCTTCCGTACCGACAATTCTTATATTGGTAGTATGTGTCTGGTGTGAAGCCACAAAATCATCTATATCATAACCTATCTTTCTGGCAACAATTCTGTAATTTTCTAAAACTTTTTCCTTTTCATCGCCTCTTGCAAATGAAAGATTTAGTGTTGAAAAAATCCCTTTACTTACACCACCTAATCTTGTAGTGAAACCATGCTCAATAAATGGAATTTTCTCAAAACTTTCGAATCTGATTAATGGTAAATCGCTATTATCTTCATTAAATTTTTGTTTTAAATTATCCAAATACTTATTCAAGTCTATATTCCTCCAAATGCATTTTTAATCAGTACAATATTGTCATCTTCTATTCCAACAATATCAAATCTTATATATGTATTTTCCTGTATATCATTTTCTAAAATATAATATGTCGCAGTTTTCATTATTGTATTCTGTTTCTGTTTGTTAACTGCTTCGAATGGTGTTCCAAATTTTCCGCTATGCCTAAATTTCACCTCTATAAATACAAGGTCACACTTATCCATTGCAATGATATCTATTTCCCCATAATGACATCTGTAATTATATTCAATAATTTCATATCCAAGTTCCTTAATATATTCACCTGCGATTTTCTCATATTCTTCACCAAGGGCTCTTTTGTTTATTTTATAATAATCAATATTATTATTTTGGTATTTACTATCTCTTACCTTGCTATTCCCTGCCTTGCTATTCTTTGGTTTATTATTATTTATTCTATAATTCTCATCCTTATATCTCATTTATCTATACCCCTCTTATGATATCTTCTTGCGTATCCTGTCCATTTTATCAACAAATACTAATATTTCAGCCACTACTCCATATAATTCAGGTGGAATCATATCACCAATCTCTAACTTAGAAAGTGTTCCTGCTAATTTTTCATCTTCATATACAGGCACATCTGATTCTTTAGCCTTATCCAAAATCTTCTCAGCAAGTATTCCCTTTCCTGTTGCTATTACTTTTGGTGCTTCATCTCCACGATTATATTGAAGTGCTACTGCTGTTTTCTTCTTAGCTTTCTCATTATCTTCCATATAAATAATTCCTTTTCGAGTCTGTGTTTTGAATACTTTATTGACTTCTATACACTTTAAGCTATAAATAATCAGCTTCTTTAACTACTTAAATTATGTGCGTATATCGAATATATATCTCTTTATTGATACAGCATTTTCATTATTAGAAGTTATAGGTAATATCGCATTGAATTCCTGTGATTTCTTCTCACTTAATTCTGTACTTATCGTAACATTATAGCCAATTTTCTCTAATCTTTCTGCTAATTCCCCAAGATTATCTTCTACAAGATTTCTAGAAGTCTCATCATCTAATGTGAATTTAGCCGTTACACTGTTCTTCTTCAGCGATATATTTATATCTGTTGCACCCAGGTAATCTAATTGCAAATGCAAAAATGCTGTCAATGTATCATCATTAATTTTCTTATTCCTTCTCCTGTTATAGACATACAAGTCTCCGTTCTTATTTCCCTCTGAAAATTTAACCGGAACCTGGACATATGCTTCTATGTTATTTAATTCATTCATAAAATTCATATTCTTACTTAGTTTGTCGCCCGCAAGTGACAGATTTTCACTCTTAACATTCTCAGGCATATTCTTAATCATTTCAGTAAGCTTATTTAATTTATCATATATTTTATCTACTTCATTCTTAACAATCTTTTTATCTTCACTTAACTTAGTGGGATTAAGATATAACCTATCCATAAGTAGTTTCGTGATTTTCTCTTTAAATACAGGTGACTTTATTATATTATTAAACGCTTCTTTTGGCATATTTTCACCAATATTTTTAAGCACTTCAGATAATTCCTTAAAAGTATCAGAACTGTCTATCATTTTAAGAAAATCTTTTGTGCTCTCCTTTGAAGCTTCCTGTATACTTTCTTTATTATAGATATTGTTTTTATCCACATTTATACTTTCTGAAATCTGCTTATTATCATTATCTGCATCAAATATATTAGATAAATCTTCTAAAATTGTATTGATTTTTGTAAAACTGTCTGAACTAATAGTATTTCCCATTAAATTTTCCGGATTAATACTATTTTCATTAAAATTACCTGAAGTAATATCATTTGTTGTAGTATTTCCTGTAGTATCTTCTATGTTAACATTATTCTCTGTGAAATCACTAAAATTAACATCACTTTCTAATAGTTTTTCAAATACTTCTAAGATGCCATCTCCTATCTCCATAATATTCTCAGAAATATAATGACTTGATGTGGTATAAGCATCATACATATCTAGATTTTCTCTATTGATTTCTATTCCATTCTTCGTCATATCAATAAGTTTATCTATTGACTCATTAGCATAAACTGATGATAGTTTAATCATATTTATGATTGACTGCTTATCTATCGGTTGTCCATTAGCTATTAATTCTTTTACTATCGCAATATTTTTATCATTAATTGTTAATCCTGCTGTGAGAAGTGATTTATTAACAAGTTCAGAAGATACTTCATTATTAGCTATCGGTCTTATAACTAACTGTGTGTCACTATTATCTTTGACCTGAAATAATAATTTTTCGCCAATATTAAGTCCTAATGCTTGCTGCATAGTTGCATTAATGTGTTCATTTCCGTCTAACAGAATTTCCACATTCTGGTTATTAATGTTAATTATTTCACCACGAAAAACATCACCGGCAGCTAAATCTCTCAAATTTATTCCACCAGTGTTATTTTGGCTATTTATATTCTGAACATTCTGGTTCTGTACACTTCTGTCGACAGCTTCATTTCTGTTAGAACCTGAATTAGAAACTGCATCTGAAGCAGATTGAGAATCTGTATAATAATTAGATATATTTATATTCACTTTAAATCAGCCCCTTTATGAAACTCCTTCTATGAATTGGGCAGGGACCATATTTTCTTAGTGCCTCTATATGTTCTTTAGAACCATATCCTTTATTCTTGGCGAAACCATATTCAGGATATAATTCATCATACATTACCATAAGCCTGTCTCTCTCTACTTTTGCAATAATACTTGCTGCTGCAATAGAAATCGACTTTGCATCACCTTTAATAATAGGCACCTGCTTTATATTCACTTCTGGAATATTAACTGCATCGTTTAATAATATATCGGGTTTTACATCTAATTCATTAATAGCTTCACGCATTGCTCTGTATGTAGCCTGAAGAATATTAATATCGTCAATTACCTCAGAACTTGAATATGCTGTTTTGACAGCTATTGCCTTTTCCTTAATAATGTCATAGAGTTCTTCTCTTTTAGCGGCGCTTAACTGCTTAGAATCATTTATATATAAAATATCTACATCTTTAGGCAGAATAACTGCACCTGCACATACAGGTCCCGCAAGTGGTCCTCTTCCAACTTCATCAATCCCGCAAATATACTGATATTCACCGTATTTTCTTTCAAATGCCTGCATATTATAGGTTCGTTCTACTTCTTTATTATGTTTATCGATTTCTTTCTGATATCTTTTTATTAAATTAATAACTCCTGCACGCTCATCATCAGAATATTTTGCTATTAAATCAGCATATCCTTCTATATTATTACTGGCTGCAAATTCTTCTTTTATATCAGATATTTTTATTCCTGCCATCTGTTGTTCCTCTGTCTATATATTCTTTTCTAAACTAATTCTTCCAAGTTTACCATTTCTGAATTCATCAAGAAGAATTCTTGATGCTTTATCAATATCTAATTCATTGCCTTTTAAAAGGAATTTCCTGTTAAATGCAATGTCATTTAACATCTGTAATGTATCATCACTCTCGGTAATTCCATATCTCTCATTCAGAATTCCATTATAATTCTCTGTAAGGAATTTCAATAAGTCCATTGCTAACTCTGTGGTATTCAGAATCTCATCTTTAATCGAACCGATTAAGGCAAGTCGCATAGCTACTGTCTGATCCTCGAATTTAGGCCATAAAATGCCCGGTGTATCAAGTAATTCAAGTGTACTGCTTAATTTAATCCACTGTTTTCCTTTAGTAACTCCCGGCTTATTACCAGTCTTAGCACAAGCTTTCTTAGCATATGAATTAATGAAAGTAGATTTTCCGACATTAGGTATTCCAACTACCATTGCTCTAACAGGACGGTTAAGTATACCTCTCTTTCTGTCTCTTTCTATCTTCTCTTTACAAGCCTCTTTTACAACATTGTTAATGGCTTTAAGACCATTTCCATTCCTAGAATTAACCATTACTGCAAAATATCCCTGATTTTCAAAATATTCTGCCCATTCTTTAGTTATTCTCTCATCAGCTAAATCGCATTTATTAAGTAATATAAGTCTTGCCTTATTCTTACCTATTCTGTCTATATCAGGATTTCTGCTGCTCATAGGAACTCTGGCATCTACTAATTCTATTACTAAATCAATAAGTTTTATATCCTCTTCCATCATTCTTTTAGCTTTGGTCATATGTCCGGGATACCAGTTAATATTGGTTTTATTTTCATTATTCATTTTTTCCACTTCCATTCTCTATCAATTTTGCTATCCAACTTCAATAATCATATCATAATTATATATCTTTACAGTTTTTAAAATTATCAACGTCGATTTTTCCGACGGTGTCAGTTTCAAGTTCACCACTTTTTAATATATTGTTAATATGTTCTGTTATTGTATTTCCATATTTAACCCAATATACGTCGTTCTTTTTATCGTAGTAATGTGGTTTACTTGTCTCATCCAATGCATACATTTAACATTTGCAATATATTATATCATATAACAATAAATTATAACATCAATTCTCTAACTCATAACAATCTCATTTCAATTTATAGGATAAAAATAAATTGTATGGCAAAACGTGTTTATAATTAATCCTGACTTACCATAAAACTATCCTCCCAAACTTACAAACAAGCCGGACAATGCATTATATCACATTATCCGGCTTATAATAAGCTATAATTTATAAATCACATCTACACTTTAATTGATATTCGAAACTCTTTACATAAAAGTAAGTATATCTGCTACTTCTTTTCTCTTTGGTGCAGCAGGAGCATCAGCAGGATATCCTAAAGCAATCAATGCTGAAACTGATTTATCTTCACCAATTCCAAGAACCTCTTTCACCTTAGCTTCTTCATATATTCCCATAACAACAGTTCCAAGTCCTTTTTCATGAGCAGCGAGGCAAAATACTTCTGCCGACATTCCTGCATCATATGACTGCCAATGGTCTTTCTTAGATGTCGAATAGCTTCCGTCTCTTTCATATCCTGCTCTCTTATTAACAGTAACTTCAACCATTAATACAGGTGCACCCATTATATTATTCTTATTGCCTGCGTGTCCCATAATACACTCTTCTGCAATCTTTGTCTTGATATCATTATCATAGATTGCTATATATCTTACTGTCTGGGAATTCTTCCAGCTTGGTGCAAATCTTGTAACTTCAATAATCTCTTCAATTAAAGACTTATCAACAGGCTTGTCCTCATATTTTCTAATACTTCTTCTTGTCTTAATACATTCAATTGCTTCCATGTCAAAAACCTCCAAAAATTGATATCTTTATAATACCATATTTTTCCTAAGTTAACCATATATTAATTACGCATATTTGTATTTTTTAACTAAGCTATTTGTATTTTTTATTATATTTTTTAATTAAGCATATTGATATTTCTTTTTATCCTTAGCAAAGAAAATCACGCTTACAATTGTCTATATGAGCCTATGCTCATCCTTCTTCGTTCTACTATAATTGTTTCTTCATCCATATATGTGGACACCCCTCATCATCTTCTATGACTCCATATTCTTTATAACCCTGTTGTCCATAAAAAGGTGTTACCCTGCATTGTGCATGCAGCCTGATTGACGTTCCACCTTCCTCCTTTACAATTCTCTCTGCTTCGCCTATCATTTTGGCTCCAAGGCTCATTCCTCTATACTCCTTAACAACTGATAATCTGCCTAAAATATACTCATTTTTCACTATATCTTCATATACTCTGCAAGTAGCAACCGGTCTGGTTTCGTCATACATAACTATATGAAATGAAATATTATCTATATCATCAAATTCATTTTTAAACCCCTGTTCTTCCATAAATACCTGTTTTCTAATAATTTTTGCATCATCTGATAAAAAATTATATTTTTTAACTTCATAATATTCTGATACGATACATTTATTATTAAATATATCCGGATTCTCCTTTCTCTTTTATAAGCCTTACCAAATATTTATAATAATTTAAATTATCTACAATTCATTATAATATTGCTTTTCTGATTTCTTAATTTACACTTCTTATAATCTGCTGAAATATTTAATCCAATTTCACATAATACATAAATCAACAAACTTATAAATCCACCAGCTATAATTTTCTTAGTCATTTTTAAACATATACTAATAACCATGGCAACTATCAGTCCACCAAACATAAAAAACCCAATATCAGAAGAAAATATCTCATCAATTATATTCAAGTACTTCATTAGCACCTCCATATTTATCTCATATCTATTTCACAATTTTAATACTTGCAAATGGCCACGATATCAGCCAGACTTTGCCTTTAATCTCACTAAGCTTTACATTTCCTACTGTATTAGAACGGCTATCCTCACTACTGTTCCAATTGTCACCAATTACAAAATACTCATCGTATTCTAACTTTATTTTCTGGCTTGCAAGACCTGGATTAACGATATCATCCATTTTTTCATTATATTTTAATTCTTTATCATTTATATAAATTCTTCCATCTTTAATCTGTATTGTTTCTCCCGGAAGACCTACTATTCGTTTTATATATTCGACCTTATCACCGTTTTTTTCTTTCTTATTAAACATAATAACATCATATCTCTCTGGCGAATGCATATCATATGCTAATGTATTAATCATTACCTTATCACCATTCTTTAATCTGTCATTCATCGAATTACCAATAACTTTCGACTGCTGTCCTAAATAATTCATAAAAAATAATGCCAATACAATTACAACAATCACATCAACAATCCATTTTAATATTCTATCAACAAAAATGTTTTTATCAGGCATTGCATTATAAAATCTCATTCAAATACCCTCCATTCAATGGTAATATTATTTCGGTATTTCTTTACTAAACAGGGTGTCAAAAAAACATTGCACCAACATCATATCATAATCTTTTTTTGTCAAAAAAAGGACAAAATACTATAAGTACTTGTCCTTTTCAATCTTCTCATATTAAGAATTATTTAACTAATTCTTTAACCTTAGCAGCCTTACCAACTCTCTGTCTTAAGTAGTTAAGTTTTGCTCTTCTAACCTTACCTAAACGAACAACTTCGATTTTATCAACGTTTGGTGAGTGTAATGGCCAAGTCTTCTCAACACCAATACCATTAGAGAATTTTCTAACTGTAAATGTTTCACGAGAGCTTCCACCCTGTCTCTTAATAACTGTTCCTTCGAAAACCTGGATTCTTTCACGGTTTCCTTCTTTAATCTTTGCATATACTTTAACAGTATCGCCTACTTTAAAATCTGCAACTGATTCTTTTAACTGAGCAGCTTCAATATTTTTAATAATTTCGTTCATTGTGTGACCTCCTTAATATTTAGATGTTCTTAATACATATGTAGCAGAGGACCATCCATTCTCACAGCTTTTTTAGATTAACATATATTGTATATTATTGCAAGTGTTTTTCACTATTTTTTATATTTCGTTTTTATATTTTACTACTCTTTCGCCACGCATATATATAAGCTTACTAATTCATTGCCCTCAAATATAAGAGGAACTTTAAGTGCCTGTGCCTCTGAAGTAATATGCATCTGTGTTCCTAACATTACCATAGGTGGTGTTATGTCGATACGGATTGATTGTGTTGAAAACAATGTAGCCGTATTACCCATTATCATATTGCTAAGTTCACTAAGTGCCGATGTAGACATCTCATCTAATTCAGTAACCGGCATACCAAACATCATCTTACTAGCAACTGTCTTAGCATTATCTATTGTCATTACCAACAAAACCTGTCCTTTCAGATCACCCGTCACACCAACCTGTAATGCGAGGATATGGTCAGGGAAATCAAGTACCGCCACACTTGGTTTACCTAATACAAGTTTTATCTGTGCCGCATTCTCAAAAATCTTCATTGTTGATTGCAAAAATGGATTTATGTGTTTAACGTCCAAACCTTGTTTCAATACGTACACCTCAATATTTCATCTTTCTAAATTGCTTAATCTTAAGATTAGTTCTACTTCATGTACTTCACATTAAAATCTGTTATATACAGAAAATGTCGCACCAAAGATGCGACAACTATATAAGTATATATTAGCAGCTCGTAGGGGAATCGAACCCCTGTTTTCGCCGTGAGAGGGCGACGTCTTAACCGCTTGACCAACGAGCCATACGAAACCGTACTTTGGTATTATATAGTATACTTTTTGATTTTGCAAGTCTTTTTTTATCTATATTATGTATTTATTTAAGTACATTATTACTTGTTCCGATAAATGCCTGATAATTCTGTTTTTAAAAGCCATATTCTGTTTTTATGTATATACTCAAATTCTTATAAAATTCTTATAAAATTCTTATACAGCAGAATATGACTTTAAAACCACTAGTAATTATCTGTTTAATTCTGTAAGTTCATCTAATAATTTTGGAATCATTTCCTCCATTTTCTCATCCGAGAACTGGCATGTTCCTACTACTTTGTGACCGCCGCCACCATATTTAAGCATTAATGCTCCGACATCTACGTTACTTGTCTTATTAAGAACACTGTAACCTACAGCACAAGAGCAACCCTGTCCACCTTTACCGGATACTATCCAGCAGGATATATTAGCTTCGGGATATAAACTGTATATTACAAATCTGTTGCCTGTATAGATTGTCTCCTGACCTCTCAAATCTGTAATAATAACTTTATCTCTTAAAACAGTATTATCCTTAATCATATCTATGAACTTCTCCGTCTGTTCAAAATATAATTCTTTTCTTTCAACAATATCAGGAATATTCATTATCTCATCTATTGTCATCTCTCTGCACCAGTCAATTAATTTCTCCATTAATTGGTAATTACTTATAGTGAAGTTTCTGAATCTTCCAAGACCTGTTCTTGGATCCATTATAAATCCTAAAAGAACCCAGTCAGTAGGATTTAATATCTCATCCTTTGTAAGATTAGCTGAATCTACCTTGTCAACTGCTGCTAATAAGTCATCAAATCTAGGAAATCTTTCTTTACCTCCATAATAATCATATACAACGTGTGCTGCACTTGGACTTGACTTTGAACAGCCTTCATACTTACCTTTATAAGCATTTCTCTCCTGCTCGCTTGAATGATGGTCAAACCATAATCCGCAGCCCTCTACAAATGGAACATTTGCAAGGCAGTCATCTTTAGTTACTTCTATGAGTCCATCCTGTAAATCTTTTGGATGAGCGAATTTATAACTGTCAATAATTCCAGCCTCTTTTAAAAATACAGCACAAGCTAATCCGTCAAAATCAGATCTTGTTATTAATCTCATAATCTACACCCATAATACTGCATAAACAGTATCACTATCATTTATATAATGATAGTCTCCTTTCCACGATTATTTTCAGATATTTCCAGTGTATGTAATACCAACTGAACATACAACAATTTTACCATTTTTTCGTGTTTTTAGCAATAAAAACTGTGCATTTTATACATTTTTATCGTTCATTTCATACATTTTCATTTATGTTATACAGAATTTCATTGCCACGTTTGCCGATTCTCTTAACTGTCCCTGTATATGTAAGAATATTAAGTGCGGTCTGTGCCATTCCGATGCTTAGATGAGATGCCTTAGCATAATCTTTCGAGCAAAATGTTTCTGCTAATTCTATCGGTACCATCTGCATATAATCTTCTAAACTGTATAAGTCAATCTCTTCTACAATCTCTGTAGGAATTCTGTCAAATCTGCTTGAGCCTTTCTTCTTATCCTTACTCCAGCCATTTAGAAGTCTTATTTCCTCCATATTCATCATAATAATTTTAATCCGTATATTAGGATTGGTCAGATAACTTTTTATCTTATATAACTGATAAAATGCTTCATATGGATTACCTTTCTTAGGTGATTTACGTTTAGGACCGATGTAACCAGTCTCTTCATCTAACCAGCTAAGCCACTTGATATATGGCATCGGATATACCACCGTTACCTGATAATCATTAAGAAAGACATCAAGTTTATTTCTTAATTTATTAAAATTAGCAGTCTGAATCTCTATGATATTTCCATCTCTGTAGATATCTGCAACATAACCGTTTACTGGAATTTCATGGTAATCCTCATCAGGCTCATAGTAATTCTTAAGAATTGCGTGAACTGTTTTCTCACTAAGGGTTCCTATTCCATTTCTGTTTCGTTTAATTCCGATTATTTTGTTTTTAGCTGATTCAAACTGCTCTTTATTCATTGTATTTTATTACCTTTTAATTTATTAAAGTTTATTCATATTTCACTACATAAAATCGAATAATGAAATCTGGTTGGACTCAGGAATATCTCCAAGTATTCCTAAATCATCCATTAAATCTACAACCGTCTTACTTGCTTTCGAACGCTCTCTTAAATCATCTTTTGATAAGAATGGTCCGTCTAGTGCAGCATCTACTACCGCATCCGCCGCCTTGTCTCCCATTCCCTCGATTGTACTTAATGCAGGCATTAATTTGTTACCGAAAATCTGGAATTTATGTGCAGCAACTCTGTATAAATCTATCGGTTCGAATTCAAAGCCTCTTGCATACATTTCCTGAACAAGTTTCATATCCTTAAGCATATCCTCTTCTTTATTACTTAGCTGTTTTGTTTCCTTACGTTTCTTAAAATCTGCCATATAATATTCAAGACGTTCACGTCCCATACACATATATTCATAGCTGAATGCCGATGCTCTTATGCTGAAATATGCCGCATAATATGCCAGCGGATAAAACACCTTGAAATATGCAATTCTGTAAGCCATCATAACGTATGCTGCCGCATGTGCCTTAGGGAACATATATTTAATCTTAAGACATGAATCTATGTACCATTGCGGAACATCATGTTTCTTCATTTCTTCAATCCATTCCGGCTTAAGTCCCTTACCTTTACGGACGGATTCCATAATGGTAAATGACTGCTCGGACTCTAAACCTTTATTAATAAGATATATCATAATATCATCTCGGGTACAAATAGCTGTAGAAATCGTAGCATCACCATTTAAGATAACGGTTTGTGCATTGTTAAGCCATACATCTGTACCATGTGACAATCCCGAGATTCTTACTAAATCAGAGAAAGTCTGTGGCTTAGTATCTATAAGCATCTGGATAACAAAATCTGTACCAAACTCAGGTATTCCAAGTGCACCTAACGGACATCCGCCGATATCTTCAGGCTTAATTCCAAGTGCTTCTGTACTTGCAAATAATGACATAACCTCTTTATTATCAAGCGGGATATTCTTAGCATCTAAGCCCGTAATATCCTCTAACATTCTTATCATCGTAGGATCATCGTGTCCGAGAATATCAAGTTTCAAAAGGTTATGGTCAATTGAATGGTAATCGAAATGTGTCGTTACCGTCTTAGTCGTCATATCATTTGCAGGATGTTGTACCGGTGTAAATGTATTAATGTTATGTCCGATTGGAAGAACTATAATTCCTCCTGGATGCTGTCCGGTTGTTCTTCTGACTCCCGTACAGCCTTTAGAAATTCTTGTTACTTCACATCTTCTCTTCTTAATTCCACGCTCTTCACAATATTTTCTAACATATGCTTCAGCGGTTTTCTCGGCAACTGTACCGATTGTTCCTGCTCTGAAAGTCTGTCCCTTACCAAAGATAACTTCCGTATATTCATGTGCCTTACTCTGATATTCACCGGAGAAGTTAAGGTCAATATCCGGCTCTTTATTACCCTTGAAACCTAAGAAAGTCTCAAATGGTATGTCAAATCCTGCCTTAACTAATTCTTCACCACAGTCAGGACACTTCCTGTCAGGCATATCACAACCTGCACCACCGGTATATTTCTTAACCTCCGGTGAATCAAAATCATAAAAATGACATTTCTTACAGTAATAATGTGGGCTTAGAGGATTAACCTCCGTTATACCTGCCATTGTCGCAACGAACGAAGAACCAACTGAACCTCTCGAACCAACAAGGTAGCCGTCCTCATTTGATTTCCACACAAGCTTCTGTGCAATAATATACATAACTGCGAAACCATTTGAAATAATTGAATTAAGCTCACGCTCTAATCTCTCAGTAACTATTTCAGGAAGATTTTCGCCATACATTTTATGTGCCGTATCATAACAGATATCTCTTAGAATCTGGTCGGAATTCTCGATTACAGGAGGACATTTATCAGGACAGACCGGGAACATATTCTCAACCATATCTGCAATCTTATTTGTATTAGTAACTACAACTTCATATGCCTTATCAGTTCCTAAATATTTGAATTCCTCTAGCATTTCGTCAGTACTTCTGAAATACAAAGGAGCTTGTTTATCTGCATCTTTAAAGCCCTTGCATGCCATTATAATTCTTCTGTACACCTCGTCCTGAGGATCTAGAAAATGCACATCACAGGTAGCTACAACTAACTTATTAAACTGTTCACCTAATTTAACAATTCTTCTGTTTATATCCTGTAATTCTTCAATAGTAGTTACTGAATATTTATCACTTTCTAACATGAATTCGTTATTGCCAATAGGTTGTATCTCAAGGTAATCATAGAATTCTACTAATCTTGTAATCTCTTCTTCGCTTTTGCCACCGACTAACGCCTGGTATAGCTCTCCTGCTTCGCAGGCAGAACCTATAATAAGTCCCTCTTTATGCTTTAAATAATCACTCTTAGGTATTCTTGGCTGTCTGTTGAAATATTCTATATTTGAATTAGAAATAAGCTCATACAGATGTACTCGTCCCACTTCGTTAGTCGCTAATATAATTGCATGATGGGTTGGAAGCTTCTTAATTCTCTCCACACTTGTAGTTCCCATTTCATTTATTCCGTCAAGGGTAAATATATCCCTTACCTTTAACATCTCTATGAATTTAACGAAGATTTCTGCTGTACAGCCTGCATCATCAACAGCTCTATGGTGATTCTCTAATGATACATTCAATGCTTTAGCTACATTATCTAACTTATATTTACTGATATGAGGCAGTAACATTCTAGCAAGTGCAACAGTATCCACAATAGTGTAATCTCTTTCTATACCAAGTTTCTTACCCTCACTTATTATAAAGCTCATATCGAAATCTGCATTATGTGCCACCATTACTGCACCCTCACAGAACTTAAGAAATTCAGGGAGAATTTTATCTATTGCAGGTGCATCAATTACCATACCATCATTTATACTGGTAAGCTGCTCTATTCTATATGGAATAGGTTCTTCAGGATTAACAAATGTGCTGAATTTATCAACAATTTCCCCTTTAGACACCTTAACAGCTCCGATTTCAATTATCTTATTATATAACGGACTGAAACCTGTGGTCTCAATATCAAATACAACATAATCATCATCAAGACTCTGATTCTTAGAATTAGTTACAACTGTCTTTAAATCATCTACTAAATATGCCTCAACTCCATATATCATCTTGAAGTCAAACATTTCTTTGAAACTGAACTTACCTTCTAATTTCTGAAGTGCATGCCACGCTTCTGTGAAACCCTGGACCACACCATGGTCAGTAATTGCCATCGCAGTATGTCCCCATTCTTTCGCTCTTGCAATCAGATCCTTAACATCAGCCACACCATCCATATCACTTAACTTCGTATGACAATGGAGTTCAACTCTTTTCTCAACACTTGTATCTAATCTCTTAACCGTAAAGTCTGAAATCTTCATAATTCCTGATACTGAATTAATAATCAAATCATTATCAAACTTATCAACTGTGGTGATTCCCTTTACTTTGATAAACATTCCCTTTTTGACTTTATCCATAAACTCTTTAAGATTCTCATCGTGCATAAACAGTTTAATAACAATTGAATCTGTGAAATCTGATATAACAATGCTAAGAATAGTTCTCTCATTTCTTATTGGACGTTCTTCTATATCAATTACCTGTCCTCGGACTATTACTTCTCCCATCTCTCCCTCAATTTCACGAAGAGTAATACTCTGTCCCTCAAAGTCTCTGCCATATAAGACATCCGGATTATCTGAACGTCTAAAACTTCTGTTAAAGCCTCCCTCTCTCTTCTTAAAGCCACCTTCAGATTTATCATAACCGTTGCCATTAGAGTTATTAGAATTATTATTCTTTTTATCTGCTATAGAATTATCATTTTTAACCTTATCTGACTTTGGTAATTTTTCATCGCTCTGGCCATTTGTAACAGCATCAGCATTTTTATTACTTTTACTGCTTTTTATATTAGAAATAATAGATGCAACCTCCTGCTGCATCTTTAATTCATTAATCTTTTCATATTTAAGCTCGGTAACTTCCTCAAAATTATATCTGACCTCCGTGGTTATTCCACATCTTTCATTAAATATTTTCTCTAAGATTCTCTTTAATTCAGATGATTTCTCTTCAGCAATAACCGTATCATCTAGCTTAATATTCATAATATCATTATCAAATGTAATCTCTGCTTTATTTAAAATGCTATACTCCATTATGCTGTAATTATACAATTCAAGCATAATACTATCCTTATACATATTAAATAAATTCTCGGAATTATACTGGCTTGATAAATTATAATGTTCAATGATTTTTACTGAAAGTCTGCCATTAAACATTGAAGCAACAGCTTTCTCTATCTTATATATATCTGATTTATGTATTAACCTGTTACTCTCTATATAAATGCGAATAGAACTCTTAGCACGGTTATTAACTATTCGCTTAACCATAATATCACTAAAGAGTTCTAACAATTCTTCGTCTACTTTTATGCCATCAAAAACTTCAAAAAACCTTTTGCTTTCCAAAATTTCTCAACCTTTCATCTACTGCTTGCCTATGTTATTAACTTCTTTTGCTGCCTGTAATAGGCTTATATTTCTAATATTTTAATATATTTACTTAGACGACACCTTTTAAAAAATTAATGTCCGCACATAGTCTTAAGTTCTTCTTCAAATTCAGCTAATAATGAGCTTTCAGGTACTTTCTTAATTATCTCACCTTTTTTAATAATCAATCCTTCACCTTTTCCACCTGCAATACCTAAATCTGCTTCCTTAGCTTCTCCCGGTCCATTAACCGCACAACCCATTACTGCAACTTTCAGGTCCGCATTATATTTTTCTACGATTTTCTCTACTTTATTAGCAAGTGAGATTAAATCTATCTGTGTTCTTCCACAGGTAGGACAGGATACAACACTTATTCCACCTTTTCTAATTCCTAGTGTTTTCAAGATAAGATTAGCTGTCTTAATCTCTTCTACAGGTGCACCTGTAAGCGAAACTCTTATTGTATCACCGATTCCCTCATGCAGAATAATTCCAAGTCCTACTGATGATTTGATATTACCTGAATAAAGTGTTCCTGATTCAGTTATACCGACATGCAGTGGATAATTCGTCTTAGTGGCAATTAATTCATGTGCTTTAACACACATAAGGACATCTGATGATTTAATACTTATTACCAGATTGTCATAGCCAAGGTCTTCTATTAATTTCACCTTATTTAAAGCACTTTCAACTATTCCCTCTGCTGTTACATGTCCATATTTCTCTAATATCTCTTTCTCAAGTGAACCACTGTTAACACCGACTCTGATAGGAATATTTCTCTCCTTAGCAACATCAACTACGGCTTTAACTCTGTCAATTGAACCAATATTACCGGGATTAATTCTAATTTTATCCGCCCCATTCTCCATTGCAGCAATCGCAAGTCTGTAATCAAAATGTATATCTGCCACAATAGGAATGGAAATCTGCTTCTTAATCTCCTTAAATGCAAGTGCCGCCTCCATATTTGGAACAGCACATCTTATTATGTCACAGCCTGCAATTGTAAGCTCTTTAATCTGGTTAACAGTTGCAGCCACATCTTCCGTCTTAGTATTAGTCATTGACTGGATAAGAATTGGATTGCCTCCACCAATTACTTTATCACCTATTCTTACTACTTTTGTATTATCACGAAACATAACTTCCTCTTTTCTTAATATCGTATATTAATATTCCTGTTAATTTTCTTGTTAATATTCTTATTAATTTTTATAAATATTTTTAGTCAGACTTAGTCAGGGTATACAATACCCTGACATTTATCTAGAAAAATTTACTTATATCATTAAACAGTATCAGTACCATAAGAAGCATTAATATAATCATTCCTGCAAAATGTACTATAGCTTCTTTCTCTTTCGGCACTGCCTTACCTCGGATAGCCTCGATAAACAAAAATACCAGTCGTCCACCATCAAGTGCCGGGAATGGTAACAGATTTAGTACACCTAAGTTCACACTGAATAAAATTACAAGATATGAAATCTGTAAAAATACATAATATGCACCATAATCTTTAGTCTGCTCATACGAATCTCCAACTATCTTAACAATTCCCACAGGACCTGATACATCATCTTTACTTGCTTTACCGGTAAATAACATCTTAAATCCTGTAAATGTAGCTTCCATATCATATCTTAATTCTGTAAAACTGTATCTGATAACCTGTAATGGATTAGCTTTCACACGTTTTCCATAATCAAAGCCTTGTGTATATCCAGCTTTCTTAGGAGTTACAGTATATTCGTGTTCTTCCCCGTTTCGTTTAACAGTTATCTTAATGTCAGAACCATCCATAGGAGTAGCTGCCATATATTTATTAAGCTCTTTACCTGAACCTATCTTCTCACCATTTACGGCCGTGATAATATCGTCATTTTCAATACCTGCATCAGCCATCGGTGAATCTTTGACAACTGTTATCTTACACTCGTTATCATCAGCATAATATGATACACCTATGCTGTAATATTCGTTAGGAGTTATGGTTGTAGAATATTCTTTGCCATTTCTCTCATATTTAATCTTCACAGGATTCTTATCAACAGGATTAACGTATTGGTACAACCATAAATCTCTGTATATTACGATTTTCTTGCCATCATATTCTGTAATTACATCACCCTCTTTAAGTCCTGCTGACTCAGCGGCATAACCCTCATTTACCACATTTACGGTTGCCTGGTCATATCCTTCTAATCCGATATATACAACTGACAACACAAATGCAAGAATAAAGTTAAATATTGGTCCTGCTGCAACTACTGAAATTCTTGCCCATACGGACTTTTTGCCAAATGCATCTTCTCTTTCACTTTCATCATCTTCCCCTACCATCATACACGAACCGCCAAAAGGAATTAGCTTCCACGAATATCTGGTTCCGCCTTTATTAAAACTTACAATTCTAGGTCCCATTCCTAATGAGAATTCAGTAACACCGATGCCATTTTTCTTAGCTAACAGAAAATGTCCGAATTCATGAATAAGAACCAGCACACTAAATACTATTAATGATAAAATAATACTCATTCTAAATCTACCCTCCAATATATGTTATTATTTTAAATTTAACATGATGTCATTATTTCTAAACACACAACATTATTATCGCTTAGATAATGC
Organism: Eubacteriaceae bacterium; assembly: GCA_902362455.1. GTDB lineage: Bacteria > Bacillota > Clostridia > Lachnospirales > Lachnospiraceae > Bovifimicola > Bovifimicola ammoniilytica. The sequence goes on along the minus strand of CABIWJ010000004.1, from coordinate 181,342 downwards.
TATGTTTACACTTTCATATGCTTCCTTCTCTGACTCAAGTATCTGTTCAAGAGACGGATTATCTATAACTTTATGATTATTCATTGCCGTTTCTATTAATTCCGGAATATCCAGAAATCTTATTTCTTCATTAAGGAATTTGCTTACTGCAAGTTCATTTGCAGCATTATATATTGTAGGCAAAGAGCCGCCTGTCTTCCCTGCCTTGAATGCTAAATCAAAGCCTTTGAACTTATCCCTGTCAGGCTTAAAGAATGTAATATTTGCTATATCGAAGAAATTTACTCTTTTACCATCTAACGTGCGTCTGTCAGGATAGAATAATGCATACTGGATTGGAAGTTTCATATCAGGAGTTCCAAGCTGTGCCATAATTCCACCATCTACATATTCTACCATTGAATGAATAAGACTCTGTGGCTGGACTACTACTTCAATATTATCAATATCTACATCAAAGAGCCACTTTGCTTCTATAACTTCTAATCCTTTGTTTACCATTGTAGCTGAATCTATGGTTATTTTTCTTCCCATTGACCAGTTCGGATGCTTTAATGCATCTTTAACAGTTACATTCTTCAAGTCTTCCTTAGGTGTATTTCTAAAAGGTCCACCTGATGCTGTTAAAAGGATCTTACTTAACTGACTCTTTTTATTACCCTGTAATGACTGAAAAATAGCACTGTGTTCACTGTCTACCGGTAATATTCTAATTCCATATTCTTTTGCAAGCGGTATAATAATGTGTCCTGCCGTAACAAGTGTTTCCTTATTAGCAAGTGCTATATCCTTGCCCGCCTTAATTGCTGCAATTGTAGGTCTTATGCCAATCATTCCAACAACTGCTGTAAGAACAATATCTGCTGTCTTAATTACCGCTGTTTCTATAAGACCGTCCATACCTGTTACAATTTTAACATCAGTATCACTTACTTTTATCTTTAATTCTTCCGCTTTTTTCTCGTTGTATACACATACGACCTGTGGTTTAAATTCTCTTATCTGTTTTTCTAACATTTCTATGTTGCTTCCTGCTGCAAGGCTTACAACATTTAAATCATCATTTGCTCTTACTATCTCAAGAGTCTGTGTTCCAATAGAACCAGTTGAGCCAAGAACTGCTATATTTTTCATACTAATCCTCATTTCTAAGCATTTATCTTTATTTTGTTAAAAATGCAACAAGATAATATATAATCGGTGCTGTAATAATTACGCTGTCAAATCTGTCTAATATTCCACCATGTCCCGGTATGAGTCTGCTATAATCCTTAATATCATGGTTTCTCTTAATGCCTGAGGCTGTTAAGTCACCAATCTGTGAAATAATTCCACCTACTGCACAAACTATAGGAAAGATAATATTAGCATTATCAATTGTAATCTTGTCTTTGAATATTGTAGCATATATAAAGCCTAAAAGTGCTGCTCCTGCTACACCACCGATTCCGCCTTCGATAGATTTCTTAGGACTAAGTACAGGTGCCATTTTATGCTTACCAAACATTACACCGACAAGGTATGCACATGTATCACATCCCCATGAGCATAAGAATATAAGCCATACGATATATGCACCGTCCTGCATCATTCTTACCTGATAAATGTACGAAAGCATCAATATTACATAGAACATTCCAAAGAAACATACCATTACATCTTCTGCTTTGAATTTAGGAAATGTAAATACATAAGTTCCCATAAGTACGATAAGATAAGCAATAAAGAATACTATAATATATTCTTTGTAATCCATTCTGATTAATGCATAATATCCAATTGTTGCGATATATCCACATATTCCTGGAAGCTTCCATTGAAGTCCATAGACTTTCGCAAGTTCATAAAAACCTATTACTGATATTGCCACAACTGTCACAAGTAACACATCTTTACCAAGAATTATGGTAACAAGTGCAATAATCACTAAGATTATTCCACTTATAAGTCGTTCTAAAAACGATTTTGTCATAAGCTTCTTAATTGCTGACATATTAACACCTATTTAACCTTTCCGAATCTTCTATCTCTTTCGTTGTATTTTTCAACTGCTTTTATTAATTCCTTTTTATTAAAATCAGGCCATAATACATCAGTAAAATAGAATTCTGTATATGCTAATTGCCATAACAAAAAGTTAGAAAGTCTTTCTTCACCACTTGTTCTTATGAGTAAGTCAGGGTCAGGTATTCCTCTGGTATCAAGATAATCTGAAATCATCTTATCATCAATATCTGATTCACTAATCTTTCCGTCTTTAACATCTTTAGAGATTTCTCTTACTGCTCTGACAATCTCATCTCTGCTTCCATAATTAAGTGCAATCGTAAAATTAAGTCCTGTATTATTTTTAGAGCATTCTTCAAGTTCCTCGATTTTACTTCTTATATCATCGCTTAATCTGGACTTCTCACCGATAACCCTTACTCTCATATTATTGTTATTAGCTCTTTTAATACAGTCTTTAAGGTAATTACGGAGGAGCTTCATTAATGCCTCTACTTCATCTTGTGGTCTGTTCCAGTTCTCAGTTGAAAATGCATATACAGTTAGATATTTTATTCCTATACTGTCTGCATCTTCACAAATCTGTTCAACTACCTTTGCCCCCTGCATATGTCCGTAATTTCTAGGCATGAATCTCTTTTTTGCCCATCTTCCATTACCATCTAAGATAATAGCCACATGATTAGGTATATTCAAATTACTTAATTCTTCTTTTTTAGCCATTAATAATCCTCATTTCTATATATGCTAAAAGGGATTGCTTACATACTAAGCCTCCCTTTTATCTTCTTACTAAACTGTAAGTATTTCTTTTGATTTTTCTTCAATTGCCTTATCTACTTCAGCAATATATTTATCAGTTAATTTCTGGACTTTGTCTTCTATCTGTTTTAATTCATCCTCTGATACTTCATTTACCTTGCTTTCTTTCTTAAATGTATCATTAGCATCTCTTCTGATATTTCTGATTGCAACTTTAGCATTTTCGCCCTTTTTCTTAACATCTTTAACTAATTCTTTTCTTCTTTCTTCTGTTAATTCAGGAAATACTATTCTTATGCATTTACCATCATTTGTAGGTGTGATACCTAAATCAGAGCAAAGAATTGCTTTCTCAATTTCCTTAATAAGACTTGATTCCCAAGGCTGAATCTGAATCATTCTTGCTTCAGGAACAGATACGTTTGCAACCTGCTGTAATGTAGATGGTGTTCCATAATAATCTACTGTTATCTTATCTAAAACATGTGGATTAGCTCTGCCTGCACGTATTGTTGAATAATCACTGTAAAGGCTGTCTAATGATTTGCTCATTTTTTCTTCAAATTGTACTAATTTTTCTTCCATAAAATCCTCCATTTAACGCATATATTGCTTATTATTGCTATATTAAATTCTATTCTATAATTGTTCCCGTAAAATTACCATTTACAGCATTAATTATGCTATCTTTTTCATTTAAGCCAAAAATCTTCATTGGCATCTTATTTTCCATACACAGAACTGAAGCTGCCAAATCGATAACACCCAATTTCTTCTCTACAACTTCTGAAATAGATAATCTGTCATATTTTTTAGCATCAGGATTCTTATTAGGATCACTGTCATATACGCCATCAATAGCTTTAGCTGCAAGTATACAGTCAGCTTCTATCTCGATTGCTCTTAATACCATTCCAACATCTGTTGAGAAATATGGGTGACCAATTCCACCTGCGAAGAAGCATACCATTCCTTTTCCAAAATATTTATTAGCTCTGTCTTTTGAAAATAACTTTGTAAATGAACCACATTCAAATGGTGTAAGCACCTGTGTCATCATTCCTTCTGTTCTAAAGATTTCTGATACGTAAATGCAATTCATAACTGTTGCAAGCATTCCTATTGCATCTGCTTTTGTTCTATCTATCTTCTCGCTTGTTCTTCCTCTCCAGAAATTACCACCACCGATGACAATTCCTACCTGAGTTCCATTATCTACAAGCACTTTTACCTGTTTAGCTACTTTAATAACTGTCTCTTCATCAAAACCTGTTTTCTTATCACCTGCTAATGCCTCACCACTAAGTTTAAGTAATACTCTGTTTAACTTTTCCATATATATTTATCCTTTCATATTATTACTTGCTGAATGTTTTTTCTCTTGCTGATTCTTTATTCGTTCGATAACAATACGCATAGTATTTTATCACACAACTTACAAATTGAAAAGTCTAAAAATAAATATATAAAAGTCAGTGCAGCAAATTACCGTTCTAGTGAAACGCTTTTGATTTACTGCACTGCAATTAATTTTGTAGGTTACGACATTTATTCACACCTGATTAAGAAATACGAGGGAGTGTATCATAAACTGACGCCTTTGCCTAATCGTCTATATTTATTCTAATTCAAATGCTCCCGTGTACAACTGGTAATACTTACCTTTTTGTGCAATCAGTTCATCATGATTACCTCTTTCAATAATTCTTCCGTTTTCTAATACCATGATTGCATCTGAATTTCTTACTGTTGATAATCTGTGAGCTATAACAAATGTTGTGCGTCCCTGCATAAGTTTATCCATACCTGCCTGGACTAACTTCTCTGTTCTTGTATCTATGGAAGATGTAGCTTCATCTAAGATAAGTACTGGTGGATCTGCTATTGCTGCTCTTGCTATAGCAATTAACTGTCTCTGTCCCTGACTTAAATTTGTTCCATCACCTGTAAGCATTGTATCATAGCCTTGTGGCAAATGTTTAATAAATCCATGTGCATTTGCTAATTTTGCTGCATTTATAACCTCTTCATCTGTTGCATCTAATTTACCATAGCGGATATTTTGTTTTACTGTTCCGGTAAATAAATGTGTATCCTGTAATACAATGCCAAGTGAGTGCCTTAAATCTGCCTTCTTTATCTTATTAATATTTATTTCATCATATCTGATTTTACCATCCTGTATATCGTAAAATCTGTTAATAAGGTTAGTAATTGTCGTCTTACCTGCTCCGGTTGCACCTACGAAAGCAATCTTCTGTCCAGGTTTTGCATATAATTTGATATTATGAAGAATTATCTTCTTCTCATCATATCCAAAATCAACATCATTAAATACTACATTTCCTGTAAGTTTAGTATAAGTTGTCTCGCCTGTTTTATGAGGATGTTTCCATGCCCACATTCCTGTTCTTTCTTCACATTCTGTAATGTTACCATTGCTATCCTCTTTAGCATTTACAAGTGTTACATATCCATTGTCTACTTCTGGTTCTTCATCTAATAACGTGAAAATTCTATCTGCTCCGGCAAGTGCCATTACCACACTGTTTAACTGCATTGAAATCTGACTTATAGGATGATTAAAACTCTTATTAAGTGTAAGGAAACTTGCAAGTGTTCCAAGTGTCATCCCTGAAATTCCTTTGATTCCTAATATGCAGCCGACTATCGCACATACTACATAACTTAAATTACCAAGATTGACATTAATAGGCATTAAGATGTTAGCATAGGCATTAGCTTTATTTGCCGCATCAAATAATTCATCATTTAATTCATTGAATCTCTCTTTACTCTCTTCTTCGTGGCAGAATACTTTTACTACTTTCTGTCCCTCCATCATTTCTTCTATATAACCATTTACAGTGCCTAAATCTTTCTGCTGCTTGACGAAGAATTTACCTGATTTGCCAGCAATATTCTTCGTTGTAAATAACATAAACGAAACCATTACAAGTGTTATAACTGTAAGTGGAATATTAAGAATTATCATACTTATTAATACATTTATGATTGAAACCACACTGTTTATCAACTGCGGTAAACTCTGTCCAATCATCTGACGGAGTGTATCTGTATCATTTGTATAAATACTCATAATATCACCATGTGCATGAGTATCAAAATATTTAATCGGCAGACTCTCCATATGTTCAAACATTTCCTGTCTAATACGTTTCATCGTACCCTGTGTAACATTTACCATAATTCTGTTGTATGCATACATCATAACAACACCAATTCCGTATATTATGGCAATTTTACCTATCGCTGCCGCCAATGGTCCGAAATCTTTAGATGAATTATTAAGCATTGGAACAATATAGTCATCTATAAGTTTCTGCATAAAAAGTGTTCCTTTTACATTTGCAAATGCTGAACCAAATATACATATAAGAACTATTATACAATGTAATTTATATTCTTTAAGAATTTCACCCATAAGTCTTTTAGCAATTGACAATGGTGATTTGCCACTTTTTATCTGTGGTCTTCTCTTCATACCTGACATATTATTTTTATGTTTTGGACTAGCGTGACTTGTTATATTATCTGTTTTGACTGTGTCATTTGATTTAGTAACTTTTTCAGACATATTATTCATCTCCTTTCGTCTGCGAATAATATACTTCTTTATAAATCTCATTATTAGCAAGTAATTCCTCATGTGTTCCAAAGCCATCTATATGTCCGTCATCTAATACAATTATCTTATCAGATTCCTGGACACTTGATATTCTCTGTGCAATTATAAGCTTTGTTGTTCCCGGAATACTCTTTTTCATATTTGCTCTTATCTTCGCATCTGTTGCTGTATCAACAGCACTTGTAGAATCATCTAGAATAAGTATCTTAGGCTTTTTGAGTAATGCCCTGGCAATACATAATCTCTGTTTCTGTCCACCGGATACATTGCTTCCGCCCTGTTCTATATAAGTATCATATCCGTCAGGAAATTTTTCTATAAATTCATCTGCACACGCAAGTTTACACGCTGTAACTAACTCTTCATCAGTTGCATTTTTATTGCCCCATCTTAAATTCTCTTTGATTGTTCCACTGAACAACACATTTTTCTGAAGTACAACTGAAACCTCATTACGAAGTGTTTCAATATCATAATCCTTTACATTTATTCCTCCGACTTTAACTTCTCCATCCGTAACATCATATAATCTTGAAATAAGATTAACGAAACTTGATTTTGAACTTCCTGTTCCACCGATTATTCCGATTGTTTCACCTGATTTAATATGAACATCTATATCTGAAAGAACCATTTCCTCGCTTGTTGATTTATATTTAAAATTAACCTGATTAAAATCAATATCACCATTTTTTACTGAATAAACCGGATTATCATTATTAGTTAAATCACTCTTTTCATTTAATACTTCCGCAATTCTTTCCGCTGAAGCTCTTGCCATGGTAATCATTACAAATGCCATTGAAATCATCATAAGACTTATCATTATATTCATTATATAACTGAATAAGCTGACTAATTCACCTGTTGTAAGTTCATTTACGACTATCATTTTAGCGCCAAACCATGAAAGTGCAAGTATACAACCATACACAGTTACCATCATTACCGGATTATTAAGTGTAACTCTTGATTCTGCCTTTACAAATAATCTGTATACTTCTTCTATCGCCCTGTTGAATTTCTTATTTTCATAATCTTCTCTTACATATGCTTTTACAACTCTTATCGCATTTACATTTTCCTGAACACTTGCATTTACATTATCATATTTCTTAAATACTTTATCAAACACGCCAAATGCAGAATATATTATAAGTGCAAGGCATCCACCTAGAAATATAATTGCTACAATAAATATCATGCTTAACTTAAGACTGATTGATATAGACATTATTACAGCTATTATCAACATCATTGGTGCTCTCGCACACATTCTTATTATCATCTGATAAGCATTCTGCACATTAGTAACATCTGTAGTCATTCTTGTAACAAGTCCTGCCGTAGAATATTTATCAATATTTGAAAAAGAAAAATTCTGTATATTTTCATACATTCCTTTTCTTAAATTCTTTGCAAATCCTGTACTTGCCTCTGCTGCATATTTTCCATTCAATATACCAAATAGCAGCGAAAGCATCGCAAGTACCGCCATCAACGCACCTACTTTATATACGAGTGTGTCATTGCCCTTTCCTATTCCATCATCAATGATTTTTGCCATAAGTATAGGAATTAAAAGTTCCATTATAACTTCACAGGTAACAAATACAGGGGTCAGTATAGACGCTTTTTTATATTCTTTTATCTGTTTTCCTAATGTCCTAAGCATTACATCTGCCTCCTTTTTTCTTCATATCATTATTCAAATTGTCTTTCATCTTATTCACAACTCTGCAAAATATTTCTAAGTCCGCTTCATCAATTCCTTTCGTAATCGTCTTCTCAATCCTGCTTATATCATCCTCGACAAGTTTATTAATCTCCCTTGCCTTATCTGTAAGTACAAGCTTTTTAAGTCTGGCATCATAATCGACCTTCTCTCTGATAATAAGCCCGTTTTTCTCCATAAGATTAATTATACCTGTTGCTGTTGAACGTCTGATTTCAAACTTCTCCTCAATGTCACGCTGAAATATATCTTCATCATCATGGTCACTAATATAGCCTATCACAAAACCATGTACCCCTGTCAGATGTTCGACTTCTTCCTTAGTCTCTGACATCTCCACACGCCTTTTGATAAGGTTATTTAATGCCTTTATTTCAAATCCTATTTCATTGTTTCTCAAGACCAGACCTCCTCTTAGTTTTGAATTTGGTATTCTGTACCCTCAAATATGTTATCTAACCTTTAAAGCTTATTATACAATAAATTAAAGTACATAAAACAATGTTTATGTACTTTAATGATTTGTAATTGTTAGCTTCCTAACAATTCTAGCATAATATTTATACATGTCAATAGTTTTTTTTACATATTACAACTGCTTTTCTGTTCTCTTTCCATATCTTTAACATATCTGGCATTGAACTTCATTGTACATTCTCTTAATTCCATCTTTCCTTCTATATATGGTTCATACATTTCTATAATTCCTGATGCACAGCCATCACACAAAGCATCTATATTACCAAGTGATTCCATTACGATACGTTCACGTTGTTCACGGGTTGTATTTTTTATTAAATATTCTTCCATATAAAATCTCCATTCAAATTATTATCTTAACTCTTTATTGCCCAGCGAAGTTTTGTAGATTTAGACCTTGGATTCTCAAAGCACTCTCTGGCACTCGGGCGTATAACATCTTTTGAAATTTCTTTATATACACCATCTTTTAATCCCTGTTTAAATGCTTTCTTTACTAATCTATCCTCACCTGAATGGAAAGTCAGGATAGCAACTCTTGCACCTTTATTTAATACCGCAGGCAACTTCTCTAAAAAGTCATATAGAACTTCAAATTCACTATTTACATCTATTCGCAAAGCCTGAAATGTTCTCTGGCAAGATTTCTTAACTGCCTCTTTTTGTTCGCTTTCTGGTAAAAACCTGAGAGCATTTTTAACACATTCTGTTAAATCACTTGTAGTTTTTATCTCTTTTCCTTTTCTAAATGTATCAAATACTTCCTTTGCAATCTCATTTGCATATGGTTCATCCGAATTCTCTATAAGCATAGCGATAAATTCATCCTTTGATAATTTCCTTAAACGTTCTGCTGCCGATACGCCCTTTTGTGGGTTTAATCTTAAGTCTAATGGTCCATCAATCTTATACGAAAAACCTCTTTCAGGATTATCTATCTGCATAGATGAAACTCCTAAATCTGCTAATACAAAATCAAATTTCTTATCAGTACTTACCTCATCAACATTAGCAAAATTAATATTTTTAATGGTTAGAATATCTTCACCAAAACCCGCTTCTTCTAAACGTTTTTTAGTCTTTACAGATTCAATGGGGTCAACGTCAGTTGCAAACATATGACCCTCGCCTTTTAACTGTTCTAACATCTTGCGAGTGTGACCTCCGTAACCTAGCGTTGCATCATATCCTGTTTCACCAGGTTTAATCTGTAGAACCTCAAGAATCTCATTAACCATAATTGAGATATGCATTCCTGCAGGCGTCTTGCCTTTTTTCATTATTTTTTCAACATCATCTTTATACTTTTCAGGATTTAATTCTTTATATTTATCTTTATAATTTTTTGGATGAGTCCCTTTATATCTGACTCTTCTTTTGTGTACCTGTTCTTCTGCCATTATAATCTCCAATAATATTTTTATTCTGATTTACATCTGATTACACATCTTGCTGCCCCGCTGGATGTACAAGTGAAAAGCGTAAGATCCCAATCATCTGTATTTTGCTTATTTATTAAGTCCTCTATCTGAGTCGGTTCTAAGATTTCAACTCTTAAAACACTGTACTTATATACTGTTCCATTAAATGATGTAAAAAATATTTCTTCACCATTTTTAATACTTTTTAATTTACTAAAATGGCTTCTATAATTATGTCCACCAATTACTAAATCATCTGAATCATAAGAACCACTATATCTGCAAGGTGCTGTATCAAGCAATTCGTAACTGTAATCTGCAAGAATTGGAAGTTCTAAATTCTTCGATGGCACTGATAAGATTCCCAAGAAATTCATACCGTCAATATTCATTGTCTTTGAACTCTTCTCATTATCAGCATTGTTATTCCCTCCACTATGGTCTTTAATTATCTTTTCAAGCTTAGGGAGATATTTTTCCACTTTCTTCTTTGCATTATACTCACGGTAAAAATTATATAAAACTAATATAAATGCAGCCAAAATCAAAAAAACTCCAATTCCAATTAAAGCCTTTCCAATTTTATTTTTCATCCATATTTTCCTTTCTTTCACTCTTACCGCTCTGTAACATAATACCACTACCTATCATTAATGCACCAACCAAAACTAAAAGTACGACTGGCCATACCAATAAACCTGTCTGTGGAATTTTCTCCTCCAGTGTTGTCTCTGGTATCTTTTCTGTTGTCTCCACTGGTGTTTCTGTCTCTTCAGGAACTGTAGGTATTTCTACACTAGATACCTCAGTTTTTGGAGTTGCATCTACATCATAATAGATTTCTCCATCAATTTCTTCCGGTACAGTTACAACAAATGGACTAATCTTATAATAACTATCTGTATTAGTCTGCATTACAAAATACATACCAATTTCCAAATCTGTAAAAGTTATCTTTCCATCTGAATCAATTTCTTTTGTATAACCATTAATTTCATTATCTTCAATATATGTTTTTAAATCATTTACAAATGTATCATCTATATCACCATCTATGTTTAATCCGCATTTATCAAATTCGGAAGTATAGACATATTCTAAATCATTATCACCATTTTCCTTGATATCTGCGACCTTTATAAGAGTAAGTTCACCAGATACTTTCCTATCCCCTTTACTATTAAATTTCACATTAATACTACCCTTCATATCCGTATCTATATCAGAAGCTGTTACTGCAAATGCATTTATGTTCTTTACCATACTACCTGTAAATGCTACTAACAATATCAGTATAACTATCGATTTCAAATTATTTCTTTTTATTTTCATTATTCAATTCACCTTATTTCCATTATTGTATTGTTTTCTATATTCACTTAATTCATTTAACTATTACTTTCTTTAATCACTATTACTGTGTTTATAAATCATTTTCTTTAACTATCTTCTGTTTTCTTATCATTTGTTATGTTTAAATTATTTTCTTTAATTATCTTCAAAATTTCCTGTTTTCTTTTTTTATTTCTTCTAATATGTACTACCATACCAAGTAATAACAGAAGCGTAAGTGGTACTGCCATTAATACAGTAACTGTCTTAGTATCTATCTTATATGCATCTGCATATACATATATATTATCTTTATCATCTGAATCTGCTACTCTTACACCTCTGACTAAAAGTCTGTGCGTATTAATTCCATATGGTGTACACGTTAAAAGTGTACAATAATCTTTACCATCTTCAATCTGTAGATACTGTGTATCCCCCGGTGCTACTACCTTAATCTGGTCAATCTCATATACTAATGTCTTATCTAAAACACTAATAGTAAATATATCATGAACATTTAATCTATCAAGATGTGTAAACAAATCAGCACTTGGAAGTCCTCTATGTCCCGATAGCACACAATGAGTATTTTCGCCTCCCACAGGAAGACTTGAGCCCTCAAGATGTCCGACGGCAACCTGTAATACACCATCACTTGTTCCATGATAAATTGGAAGTTCCACATTTATTTTAGGAATGGAAATATATCCCATAATTTCTGTGCCGGATACATCTAAAATATCATTATATCCTTGTACCGCATCAGGATTACTATAATCAATCATTCCTTTTTCATATATTTCCTTATTATAGTCAACTGCTTCATTATACATGGCCTCTTTTTCTTCTTTATCCATGTTGTTTACAATATTGCTATATTCTCTTATTACTTTTTTCTGTTCTCTATTACTCAGAAAATTACTTACTGTTGGATATAAAACAAGTAGGAGGCCAATTAGAAATATTATCCCGAAGAATATTGTAGATAAATGTTTTTTCACCTTAGCCTCCTAGTTATTTGCTTTTATTTGTTTTTTATTATATTCTATTTAATTTTTTTTTAACAACCAATGCAATTGCTGCAACTGCCATAAGAACAGCACCACCGATATAGAACATCTTTGTGCCCATACCACCTGTAGTTGGAAGATTTGATTTTTTTGTATTAGGTACTTTAACTGTTACCTTACCATTAGTATAGTCTGTAGACTCAAGTGATGCAGGTGTATCAACTGTTGCTGTAATAGCTGTAATAGCAGCATCAGTTATTGTTGCATCAATTTTAATAGTAATATCCTTTGTAAGCTGCTGATATCCACCTGTTGGTGCTTTAATTTCCTTTAATTTATATTCATCTTTTGCATCTAAACCAATAATTTTTATCGCTTCAGTTGCTGATGATGTTAATACACATTCTGTTACGCCTTCATATGAAGCAACCCATTCTGTTACTTTATTATTTGCATCTAATTTTGCATATTTACCTGCTGAATTAATTAATACAAATTCTGCATCGGCAAGTTGAGTTTTTGTATTTGAATCATATTTATTTACATCAATTTCGTATGTAAATACTACTACCTTGTCCTCTGGTGTTTTATCTGTTGTATTTTTAGTACCATCTGCTTTAACATTTGGGTTGTTTGAATAAACTAAATCAACTTTGTTTGGATTACCAGGATTACCAATTACTGCTGCATCATTTAAAGAAGCCTTATATGTTACAATAATCTTATTGTCTTTTGTTAATCCTGTTGTTGCTGCATTATCTTTTAAATTTGTACATGTAATTGTTACTTTTCCTGTTACTGATGTATCAACTGTAAATGCACTTGTAATATCTGTTCCATCTTCACTATCAATTGTTACCTTTACACTTGTTGAATCAAAGTCCATTCCTGTAAATGTATCTTCAAATTCATATGTATAATACTCATAATTAGCATAATCTGTTGGCAGGGTACCTGTTAATTTGAATTCTACTTTCTGATTAAGCTCTGCATCTGCATCTTTTCCCCATATATCTGTAGAATCTTCTTTAACATGTTTCTCTACTGTAGGTACATCTGACTTTGGACTAATTGTGATTGTAGTTCCTGCTACTGCTACTAAATATAATGTATATGCTTCTGCTTTATTATTATTATCTAAAATACTATTCTCTTTATCTTTAATTAAATAGTAACCAGATGGTACAGTTGCAGTAAATTTATCATTTGTAATCGTAGCAGCAAGATTATCGGTTGTACCATCTAATTTTGACTCATCAACATATTTAAGAATCTCTTCTAACTTTGCTCTATCAGATGAAGCACTCGCTACGCCTGCTAAATTATTAAGTGTTTCAGATGGTACTGCATCACCTACTTTTTCACTGCCTGTTAACTTTGCTACAGTACCATATTTAGCATTTGAAAGCTTATTAGTTGAATCAACATCTCCTGTAAATATCTGATATACCTCATAAGTATGTCCATTTTTAGGTCCTTTAATAGTTACATCGGCGGCTGATGCAACTATTCCCATTGATAGAGTTGTTACAACGGCTAATCCCAATGTAACAATTTCCTTAATAATTCCTTTTTTCATTCTCATTGTAATCATTCCCTTTCTTACCTTTTATCAAATATATGTAGCATATACAGCCTGCTATCATAATTGCAAATCCTGCATACACTAGTTTTTCAGCGCCAAATCCACCTGTTTTCGGTAAATTATAACGCATTATATAATAGTTATTAACTGTTGCAGTACCCGAATTGCCATCAGCAGCATTTTCGTCTGCAACTACTACATCTCCCTGCTTATATTCATAATTATTAAGCTTGTATGTAGTATTATTTATTTCATAGTAATCATCTCCACTTTTAATACATTCTACAATCCTATACATTAACTTCACTCTGTCTACACTTAGATAATCATCATAAACATCAAGATTATCAATCTGCTTTTTATAGGATTCTGTACTCTGAAGAGTATAATTACCATTTTTAACATCTGACCAGGTTGTACCTTTATCCTTTGACACCTGTAATTTTACATATATATTATCAGGTCTTATCTGTCCGGCATCGTTATACCAATTCTTCTTTATTATAATTGATGTTGTAGGCTTCTTGGCATTTACAACCGTATATGCATCTTTGTTACCTGTATTAAGTGTCTCATCATATGTGATTACACCACTAAATGTATTGTTCGTAAATGTAATCTCTCCTGACCTTACTTCGTCACCATTGCTTTTTTCTACAAGTATCGTATTTTTAACGATTCCCGTATCATCTGAAGTTGACTCTGTAACAGTATATTCTGTTCCTACCGGTATCCCCGTAATTATCGGAATTCCAGCCACCGGACTGCCATCTAGCATATATGTAAATCCTGTATTAGTCTTTGTTGCAACGATTACAACTGTTACTTCTGCCTTTCCTGATTCCGTTGTCAATCCAATTCCACCAATATTACTGAATTTAATTGTAAATGTATATTTTCCTCCAACATTTAGTGGTGCAGAAGCAAGTTCCGCTTTCTCTATACTCAAACTGCCTGTTCGTACTTTATTGGTGTAATTTAAACTGATTGAAATATCACTATTATCACTATCAGGTGAATCATATGACCTGAACACTATTGTATTGGCATCACTAGGTTTTGCTTCTATACCATTTTTTGAATATTGACTTTCATTTGCACCGGTTTCAGTACCAAGCGTATTTAGAATCTTTTCGATTCTTCCATCGTCAATTCCTAACAATGTATTTAATCCATCAGAAATAACACTTTTAGTTATGTTGCCTCCATTTGATGGTAATACAAAACTCGAAGGTGTACTATAAGTATAACCTTCAGTAATATCTGTATTATTATTAACTACGGTTACATTTGTATCATATAATGCTTTCTGTGCGTCATTAAGGATTTCATTAATCTGTATGTAACTTCCCTTTCTAAACTGTTCATTAAATATAGCTTTTTTTCCTGTTGTCAGATTAAATGTTCCGTTTTCATCTACAGTTCCCATACCTGATGAGCTACTCGAAGTCTTTACAATATCTTCTATAGAATATTCAGCACCTGTAGCATTTTCGAGGTTGCCACTTTTTGCAGAGCCATAATCTTTAATTCCTTTCTGGCTTCCTGCATCAAGTAATGAAAAACTCTTAAATACAAAATTGTCAAAGAACGTATATGTCTGAATATCATTTTCAACACTAATAGTTTTTATCTTAGTTGTATCAAGCAAATTATAACCAGTTAATTTAGTAAGGTTCACTGATAAATTATACCATGTAGCTACTGCTGATATTGAACCACTACACACATCATCTGTTAAGTTTCCATATGCTTTATTTCCACTTGCATCTTCAACAACTATGTAAATCGAATCCTTTAGTTGTCCTGTCTTTCCGCCTTCTGTTGCCACACCAAATGTAAGGTAATTTCTTCCCGTAATATCTATGTTTCCACCAGTATCAGAACCTACGGATATGAGTCTTCGATTTCTTGTTGGATTATCAGATGCCGTTCCACTTGCTGTCCACTTAATTACATTGCTATGTGAATCATACGAGCTTATCTTTCCTGTAGTCTGATATTCTCCGACTCCCTGACTAATATTACTTCCAAATGTGATATTTCCTGTAAAATTCTTTGCAAATGTTACATCTGATAAGCTATTTTCTGTTGAAACATATGCACCATAATGTGTTGCCAAATTCTTAATATTATAATCAAATGATATTTTACTATTGAAATAATCTTTAAATATTGTATTTACATCAGTTGAATCAACCTGTTTTGATACCTCAAGAGTATCAACTACATTCATACTGAATGCAAGTGATAAGTTCGATTCCCACTGACCTCTTTCCATAAAATAGATAACCATTTCATGAGTCTTACCTGTATCATAATTTGTTGGATGTTCACCACTTATGACATTCGATGTACTGTAATAATAATTATCTGTTATAATTCTGTTTGCATTATTACCTGATGCAATATAATTTATTGTATATTGGCTTGCGGAAGATGAATCATATGTTGAATTATTTGAAGCTGCTGCTTTAGCTTTTGTAACATATGCACTATTAGTTCCAAAGTCTATAAGACCTGCAACATATCCATGGTCTCCACCGCAATCTAATACTAATTTTCCATCGATAAATACCCACACATCATCATCACCTGAGAATCTGAATTTAGATGAATAAAAGTTTCCATCTGTTCCCTGTACGGTACCATCGCTGTTAAGTTTAAAATTAATTGTAATTTTATTACCAAAACCGTAATTGTAATATGAGCTGTTATTATCTGCAACGCCATTATTCAATGGGAAGAAACCATATTTATTTCTATTTGAATTAGTCTCACACCCGCTCTCTAATGGTTTTCCTGTTGAATCGAGGTTTAAACTGTTATTATTAACCGTTCCTGCTGTTCCGTCTAACAGATATCTTCCCTCAACTTCACTATTCTTCTTAAGCTCTAACGAAGTTGAAGCACTATCAAACCACCAATAATTAACAGGCTCATCAAATATCTGCTTTCTTGTAAATGGAAAATCTACTTTTTCATAATACTTACCAACAACTGCATTTTTAGAGTTATTTCCACTAAGAAATTTTTCATCAAAATGTGGATCAATAATATCGTTAGTTGTACCCTCTAACATTGGATATCCGTTAATCAGATTACTTTTAACAATTCCAAGTGTTGCATAATCATAATATCCTGAAGAAACACTTCTATAATCTCCATTTTTATTCTCAATAGAGTTATTCAGAGAAAGGAAATTATGATTAGGTAAATTACTAACTTTATCTGAACCATATAAATTCAATGTATCATTAAGTCCTGCAAAGTAAGGAGTTCCAAAATCAAGGATGCTTGGCTGGAAATGTCCTGTGTATATTGGATATTTTACACTTGCATCCGAATATGCACTACTTAACGTCTGATTGAACTCTCTAAAAGGCATATATCTTCGATTGTTGTTAGCATCTGTATTAGCTAATGCGCCACTAGAATATGCATCTCTGTTGTTTCCATTTAATTCATAATCTGTATAATAGTCATACATTGATGAATTAACCCATAAGATACCACCATCTGTATTTTTTGTTCCGGTACCTATGTTAACTATCTCAGCATTCCTATCCTTTTCTGCATCTTTTGTCTGTGAAGTATTAGTATCTTCATTAAATGTTCCCCAATATCCACCTCTCAAACTATTATCATATAATACTGTATCACTTGTATCAGCTATGAAGCAGTTCTGAGTCACATCATCCGGACTGCTTATAATAGTATTCGCACTATTATTCCAATCGCTTGTTCCCACACTCATAAATTGGAATTTAGTATATGATGCATCTATCTTATCATTCGTTACATAAATAAGTTGTCCATCATATGAATCATATCCATCAACCACTTTCATTGTAACCGTAATTGTACCCAATGAATTTGTAGCTTTACATATTACATTTTTTCTAGAGTTATTATCTACACCATATGTAGGAATTACATTCTGGTAACAATATGCTGAATCTGTAGAGAAATATTTGAGTTGTGAATAAGTTGCATCAAAATAAATATATCTGCTTCCGGCTACATAATCACCGGCAGTTGCATCAACACTGCCACCACTAAGTTTAACAAGATTACCACTTAAATTATTCAGACTGAAGCTTATGCTTTTGCCATCATAAGTAAGTGTCAATTGTGCATTTTTAAGAATCTTATAGCTTTCTAATATCCTGAATACCAAAGCATCTTTATTAGGTGTTAACTTTGTAATATCATATTCTGTACCATTTACAGTAATCTTAGCATCTGTAATATCTCCAAAGGATGCACTATCTATATAAATAGTAGTATCTACATAATCAAAATACCATTTATCTGTTGTAAATGCGCCTCCATCCATAGCATATATAACATAATTACTTCCTGACACTAATGATATATCAGCAGTAGAATTATACTCACCTGCTAAATTTTTTCTTACAAATTTAATCTTTCTTCCATTATTAAAATCTGAAGGAAGAACAAATTCCCATAGTCCATTACTGCCTGCATTTATACAGTCCATATATACCTGATTACCCGAAGTATTATAATAATACATTCTTGCATAACATTCATTATCCGTAAACCAGGTCGTCCCCGACACATCTAGCCATATGGAATCTCCTGCCTGTGGAACACGATTCACTGCACTTAAATATTCTGCTTTTGCAGCACTTTGTATATGTTCCTCTGCTGAGGCATCATCAGTCATCGATATACCGATAATTTTCAATCTCCATGAAACACCAATTACTATAAGAATTGCAAGCATTGATATAAACATTGCAATTCTATGTTTATTCCTATTAATAGCTTTCTTTTTACTGATTTGTTCATTAATTATATTTCTCATATTATCACCACTAATATTAATTAACCTTTCCTAATTTTCTTAAAGGCCAAATTCGAATCATTACCTTACCGGCAATCTGATCTTTATCAACGCAGCCAATTATAGTATTTCTACTGTCTATTGAAACTGATCTGTTATCACCGAGTACGAAGTATTTATCTTCCGGTACCTGAAATGGATATGTAATGTTGCTTTCTCCTAATGCCTTCTCATTAACATATGGTTCATCAATTACTTTTCCATTTACTTTTACATTACCCTCATCGTCAATTTCCACAACATCTAAAGGGCCTGCAATAACTCTTTTCAATAACAACTTATTTTGCCAATAGAAACCACATATATCGCCTGTTTTGAATTTATTTGTTTTATACAATACAACTATATCGTCATCATCTAAGCTAGGCTCCATACTTTTTCCCGAAACCTGAAGTACAGGCAGCACCAACGTAGCTACAAGAGAGGCAATAGCTACAATAACTATTAAAATATAAATTATATTAAATATTATTCTAAATTGCTTCTTTCTATGTTCTATGCGTTCTTTTTCAGCATTCACTTCCTCTGGTGTGGGAATAGGTATTAAATTTTTATTCTTACGACTTTCCTCCATAGTCATCACCCGTCTATTTTTCGCTTCATGTATTCTCTTATCTCTTCCCTCGCCATACTCTTAACTGATTCTACATATTGATCAGCAGCAGCCTGGGCTGTTTCAAATACTTTATTCAGTTTCAGACTTGCCTCCGCAATTGAACCCGCATTATTTAAAATAATATTTTTCTCATTGAGCATTTGGGTTAATTTCTTATTCTTATTCGTAAGGACAGTGTTTTCCTTCTGAAGTTCTATAATTATATCTATCAGCTCTGCTCTTCCTAACCTTTTCAAATCTTTTTCTGCCATTGCATCACTCCAAAAATATATACACTATTTTTTTTTTTGCTATTATAATAAGGAAAATATTTTCTGTCAATTTTTTTAAAAAATTTTGGATGTTTTTTAAAAATTTTAGATGTTTTTTTAAAAATTTTTGGGTATTTTTTTGTAATTTCAGACGCACTCTGTGATATAATCAGCAACATAAATTCCGCTTGCTGACGCATGTGACAGCGAATGCGTTATTCCACTGCCATCTCCAATTACATAAAGTCCTTTGTGTTTAGTTTCTAAATTATTATTAAGTTCAACTTCCATATTATAAAATTTGACTTCAACACCATACAAAAGTGTATCATCATTTGCTGTGCCAGGTGCTACTTTATCCAGTGCATAAATCATTTCTATAATACCATCTAAGATACGTTTTGGAAGTACAAGGCTTAAATCTCCCGGTGTGGCTGCAAGTGTAGGACGAACCGTACTCTCTTTAATACGGTTTTCATTACTTCTTCTGCCTCTTACAAGGTCTCCAAATCTCTGGACAATAACTCCTCCACCAAGCATATTAGATAATTTTGCTATACTCTCGCCATATCCATTGCTATCTTTGAATGGCTCTGAAAAATGTTTTGCAACAAGCAGTGCAAAGTTTGTATTCTCCGTTCTCTTTGCCGGATCTTCAAAGCTATGTCCATTTACGGTAATAATGCCATTTGTATTCTCATTTACTACGATTCCGTATGGATTCATACAGAAAGTACGTACTTTATCCTCAAATTTCTGTGTACGATAGACAATTTTACTTTCGTATAATTCATCTGTAAGATGTGAGAAAATTACTGCCGGTAATTCTACACGAACACCTATATCTACACGATTAGATTTTGTAGGAATGTCTAAGTCTGAACAGACTGATTCCATCCATTTGCTTCCACTTCTGCCAACAGAAATTATACATTCACTACATTCTGCTTCTCCATTTTCATAGATAACCTTATATCCAGCCTCTAATTTCTCAATGCTATTAACAGGTGTATTAAAGTAGAAATCAACCTTTTCTTTTAAATCTGCCAAAAGATTCTCTAACACAATATAATTAATGTCAGTTCCAAGATGTCTTACAGATGCATCTAATAACTGTAATTTATTCTGCATGCAAATCTTCTTAAACTTTGTATCTGTTGTAGAATACATACGTGTTTTAGCACCACCATAAGCACAGTTGATTTCATCAACATATTTCATTAAAGCAATTGCCTTTTCTTTACCAATATATTCGTATAATGTTCCACCAAAATCATTTGTAATATTATATTTTCCATCTGAAAATGCGCCTGCTCCACCAAAACCACTCATAATGGCACAAGATTTACACTTAATACACGACTTAACTTTATCTCCGTCAATTGGACATTTACGCTTCTCTAATGAATAACCTTTTTCAAACACTGCGACTTTAAGCTCTGGTTTCTTTTTCATTAATTCATATGCCGAAAAAATTCCACCCGGACCTGCACCAACAATAATTACATCATATTTCATCTTTGTATCCTCCATTTCACTAGTTCTGTTAAATATAATACCATATAATTTCTGCTTGTACTATAAAAATTGCTAATATACAACTCATAATTAAACTTAAGTATCTACACCAGAATAAAGAATGTCAATCGCGACATTCTCCGCCTGCGGCGGGTTGCTATAGCAACATTTTCTGCTCCGCCGCAGTGCGATCCTCTCAGAGCATTTTTTACTTACCATGACAATTTCAGCGAAATTTCCCGGCAAAACAAAAAAGCCACCAAATACACAGTTTCCCATATATTTAGCGGCTTTAAATATTCTAAGCTAAGCTAGCAGATTAGTTTCCCATCTGTTTAGCAACTTCTGCTGCGAAGTCTTCCTGCTTCTTTTCGATACCTTCACCTGTTTCGTAACGAACAAAGCTCTTGATAGAGAAATCAGAACCTAAGTTCTTAGCAACCTGAGCTACATACTGAGCTACAGACTGTTTTCCATCTTCTGCTTTAACATATGTCTGGTCAAGAAGGCAGATTTCTTTAAGCTGTTTAGAAACACGTCCTTCAACAAGACCATTGAAGATTTTGTTTTCAGCGATTTCAGCCTTGTCAGCTAAAGCAATCTCAGCTAACTGAGCTTTTGCTTCATTAGAAAGGAAGTTTGGTAAGTAATTCATATTGCTCTTCTTCTCTTCGTAGATAGCAATATCTTCATCACTCCATACTTTATCAGCAACTGCTTTTTCAATTAATTTTGTTAAAATTGGTTTTGGAAGTGTAAATGTATCATTTAATGCACTTTCTACTGTGATTTCTCTTAATTTAGCGATTTCATCTGCTGAAATATCATTTCTACTTGTATATTTTGGATTAAGAGCTGCAATCTGCATAGCGATGTTCTTAAGAGCTTCTTTAGCTTCATCACTTGTATTTGATGTTGCTGCTTCTACTAAAACACCAATTTTTCCGCCTGCATGGATATATGGAACGATTATTCCTTCTGATTCTATTTTTACAAATCTTCTTATTGTTAAGTTCTCACCAATAACAGCAATCTGGCTTACTAATTCATCTTTAACTGTCTTAGATGTATCTAATAACCATTTTTCTGCCATAAATGTATCGATATCTTTAGCTGATGTAGCTAATACCTGATTCGCAACATTAGCAACAAATGTCTTGAATTTATCATTCTTTGCAACAAAGTCTGTCTCTGAGTTAACTTCAACGATTGCTGCTGTCTTATCATCTTTAACTACTGCTAATACAGTTCCTTCTGCTGCAATTCTTCCAGCTTTCTTAACTGCTGTAGCTTCACCTTTTTTTCTTAATAATTCTATAGCGCCATCGAAATCACCGTCTGTCTCAACTAAAGCATTCTTACATGCCATAACACCAGCGCCAGTCATTTCTCTAAGCTGTTTTACCATTTTAGCTGTAATTTCCATTACGTAAATCCTCCTGAACCGATATTTTCTATTTTTGTTCAAAGTCGAACAGGTAAAGCCTGTCCGACTCCAAGATATTCTTATTATTTCAAATATTTATAAATCTAAACTATTAAATTAACAATTATGCTTCTGTATTCTCTTCTGCTTCATCAGCAACTGCTTCTGTTTCAACAGCTTCAGCACCCTGATTAGCTTCGATAACTGCATCAGCCATCTTAGATACAATTAATTTAACGGCTCTGATTGCATCATCATTACCTGGAATAACGTAATCAAGTTCTTCTGGATCACAGTTTGTATCTGCAATACCGATAAGTGGAATACCAAGTGTATGAGCTTCCTGTACGCAGATTCTTTCTTTCTTAGGGTCAACAATGAAGATTGCATCTGGAAGATTCTTCATGTCTTTGATACCACCAAGATTCTTCTCAAGTTTCTCCCATTCTTTCTTGATTTCAATAACTTCTTTCTTAGGAAGAACATCAAATGTTCCATCTTCAGACATTTTTTCAATTTCTTTTAATCTCTTAATTCTGCTCTGGATTGTCTTGAAGTTAGTAAGCATACCGCCTAACCATCTTTCATTAACATAGAACATTCCGCATCTTTCAGCTTCTGTCTTAATAGCATCCTGTGCCTGTTTCTTTGTTCCTACGAAAAGGATTGTACCACCATCTGCTGCGATATCAGAGATTGCTTTATAAGCTTCATCTACTTTACCTACAGATTTCTGTAAGTCGATGATATAGATACCATTTCTCTCTGTGTAAATGTATGGAGCCATCTTAGGGTTCCATCTTCTTGTCTGGTGTCCGAAATGTACACCTGCTTCAAGTAACTGTTTCATTGAAATAACGCTCATTTTTCTACCTCCATTGGTTAATAATCTTTCATATACATCACCTTTCTGTATCACCCCGAGCATGGGCACCAATACAGAAATCAGCATATGTGCTATTTGTGTCTATAACACAGCCTTATAAGTTTATCACAATTTTTTTTTGATTTCAAGTATTTTTACTACTTTTTCTCATATTTTTCTCACATTTTCAAACGTTCTTGTATTTTACTTATCTAATTCAATCCCTATCTTGTAATTGCAGTCACAATCTCACTATATGATGCACCTTTTCTTATCTCATATGTACCAACTCTAAGTCTGCTTTCATATCCGTTATTGTACATATACATATTGAAATCATAACCACTTTCGACTACACCATATTCTTCTAATAACCTTGCTACTTCATTAGATGTCATACCTGATTCTATAACTAATGTAACTGTATCACCTGAATCATTCATATTACCATCTGTTGTATCCTGTGGCATATTCTCTCCACCGGCAACGCCTTCTGTCGTTACATCAGTTGATTCTATCTTAGTTGTTGTCTCATTCTGTGCAGTTGTCTCTATATTAGTGGTTGTTTCATTCTGAGTTGTTTCTGTCTTGTTCTGTTCGTCTTTTGTTTCACTACCTTTGTTATTTTCATCTGTAGCCTTATTATCTTTCGACTCTGTTTTAATAACATTTCCTGAAGAACTTGTATGTATTTTCTGATTTGATGCAAGATTATTATGGATTGCCATACCTATCATACAAATAATTGTTGCAAACAGTACGCCTGTTCCAAACCCTCGCAGATAATATTTAAACTTCATTTTCCTATTCAACCTTTTTAACTTTTTCCTTTATTATTTTTAAATTTTATATATAAAATCTTTAATTACTTTTTTATTTACTTAATAATTTTATATTTTCATTATTTATCTTCTGTTCTATCTTTTCTTATTCCTATATAAATCAATTACTAATCTGACTTCACCAATTCCAAGGTTTAATTTTTTAGCAATATCAATATTTGACATACCTTTTGAATACAATTCAAGAATCTTATTATTGTTGTTTTTCTTCACATCTTTATGTGCAATTGCAACACCTTTATTCTTCTTACCTGTATTCAAATTAAAATTTTTTTCTGTTTTATCTCTATTGTCTTTTGCTGTAGAAATTGTTAGATTTGAATTATTATTATCTTTAACACTCACATTATTAATTTCCATAGTTTCTTCAGCTTTTTTTCCCTGTAGAGTCAATAATTCATCTTTCATATCTGAAACATCTGAAATTGTTTCCCTACTCACTCTTGTATTTTTTATATTATTATTTATCTGATTATTTGCAAATGTCTCTGATTTATCAGCTTTATCTGCTTTCTCATTCTCAGTTATGACATTTATACTTCTCTTTATATTTTCTACGTCATTAACAGCATTTTTAACTTCTTTTTCCTTTTCATTAAGCATACTGTATAGAAACATTACCTCATCATGGTTTTTATCAATTTCCTTTAAGACATTATCTGAATAATCGCCGACAGCCATTATCTTTTCATTCGATAATTTATCCATCTTTGCTTCTGTTTCTTCAATTCTGTCATCTAATATGTGATCAACAGCTTTACTGACTTGCTCTTCTAGCATTGCTTCCGTTACACCACTGTTATTCTCATTAGTATTATCATTTTTCTCTAATGTTTTTTCAAAAACAAAGCTGCCGATTATCGCAGTAACTCCTATGATTATGAGAAAAATTTCCATTCCTGCCATTTTAACACCTCTTCTGCTTCCTGACACTTTGATATTTCATTTGATTTAGTTTTGCATGATTTGATTTCAGTTCACTTCATTTCTCAGATTATATGATTTATCAAATACTTTATAACACATTTTTTATACAATGTTGCTCAGACTGTAATATCAAATGAACCAGACTGTTTTCTTACAACAGTACCATCTTCATCTTCTTTTTTCTTTTTATTATACTGTCTTCTATAATATGTTCCATTGCCCTCTTCTTTAGCATCGAATTTATTCTCTTTTGCATCAGCATTATCTTTTTTATTCACATTCTCATGTTTTATTATTGACTTCTGTTGTTGCTGATTTTGCACATTCATATGCTCATACTGGGGTTTAATATCCTCATTTTGCTTTATTATCGAAATATCCTGTGCTCTTTGTACAACACCATTAAATTCTAATGGACCAATCATTTCCTTATCCTTTCCTATAATGGTTGCATTTTAACTTCGCCATTTATTTTTCTGAACTCGCAATAACTTATTTCATTAGTGACATTATAATATTCACCGGCTACTATCAATTGTGTGCCTGGATATATATAATTTTGAACTTTAATACATGCCTGACTATTATTATCATTCTGTTCTTCAAGTCCTGCTAACTGTTCCTGTAATGAATTAAATTCACTTTGAAGAGTCTGCATATTAACTAATGATGTCTTTAGTTCTATCTTCTGTTCATCTTTAATCATACCTGATTTAAGGCGTTTATTAAGCACCTCAGCCCTTTGGGCATTTAACTTATATTCATTATTCTTATCTATCAGCTGTTTCTTTATATTAGCTATTTTATCTTGTAATTCAGGGTCATAACCTACTTCGACAACTGTTGAGATTTCCATCCCTGAACCGATCGTCTTAGCCTCAACTGTAGTTAATGTTCTTATATGTCCTCCTATTATGTGTCCTCTTTGTCCATTTACTCTTATATCGCCTTTTGCCGATACCTGACACTGGATTATTGCTGCTGCTTCTATATATCCACCTGAATATACACTTGCACTTTCAATGAATTTAGTAACTATATTTCCCTTTGCAATAATCTTTCCTTTTGCCATTCCCTGCATACCATGGTGTAATATTACCTGACCTCCGGAAATAAGTTCAGCACCTTCTACTGAACCATTTACTTCGATATCTCCTGTTGCCTTGACCTTAAAGCCCGTTCGCACATTGCCGTGTATTATTACATTTCCTTCATAATCGATATCTCCTGTGGAGTTATCAACATCACCCGGCACATCATAGCAATCCGATACGAATACCCTGTCGCCTTCTAAAATAGCATGACCATTTACTTCTGAAATAATACTCAATCCATCATCTGATAATTTGATGTTTTTACCGTATTTTAACTTAACATCTTTAACAGGTTTTGGATTAATATATGCTCCCATGATGTCTATTCCACTTTCGCCCTTGTCAGCCATATGTAGTATAGCTAATTTATCTCCAATTTTTATGTGGCTTATATTATTAAGCTGATGGAAATCAACTGAGCCATCGTCATTATGTTTAGGACGTATTCTTCTGTCTGTATTAAATAAATATTCTATACTGGCATTCGTACCTTCTCTAACCATCTTACCTCTGGCTACAATAAAATCTGTACAATATATAGGTGTTTTGCTTATAACTTGAAATACTCTTTCGTCAATTCCGTATTTAATACCAAGCGCTTTCAAATCACCTTTCATCTCATCTATATCCATTCTCTTACCATCATTACTTGGAGGATAAAATCTGACTTTTGCTTCCATTCTGTCATTAGAAATAGTAATCTTCATATATTCATTAATCGGATAACCCACATAATTAGAGATAAATATAACTTTTTCTTCTGTCAAATTATTTATCTCCTTATTTAGCTCTACTAACTGATAATCATCTATTT
>CABIWJ010000004.1:0-153823 GCA_902362455.1 Eubacteriaceae bacterium | reverse complement strand
TTTAAAATCTCCATATAATCGCCTAATTTTACCTTCATCTTCTGCAATGCTTTCGTATGAAGTTGTGATACTCTCGATTCAGATACTTCAAGTATCTTGCTGATTTCTTTAAGTGTAAGTTCTTCATAATAGTATAACAGAATAACTTTTCTTTCTTTATCAGTTAATGTTTCTAATGAATCCATAAGCTGCTGCTTAATTTCATTCTTAAGTGCAATACTTTCAGGCTGCTCATATGAATTAGACTTAATTGCATTAACTTCTTTCTCGCCTGCTGCCTCAACGAATTCATCAAGTGAAATAATATTAGTAATCTTGGCCTGTCCCTGCCAGCTTATGAGTTCTTCTGTCTCTATTCCTAATTCACTTGCTATTTCTTCGTCTTTAGCCGGTCTTCCATACTGAGTTTCTATTTTACTTATGGCCGCTTCCATCTTCTTTTGCTTCTGCCTTAATGATCTTGGAATCCAGTCCATTTTTCTTATCTGGTCTAATATAGCTCCTCTTATTCTTAGACTTGCATATGTTTCAAATTTTACACCTTTATCATAATCGAATTTATCTATTGCATCAATTAAGCCAAATATTCCATATCCAACCAAATCATCATATTCCACATTATATCCCAAATAAATACTCAGTCTTCCGGCAACAATCTTAACAAGCGGAGCATATTCTAGTATTATTTTATCTCTTATTTCACTATTCTTAGTACTCATATACTCTTTCCATAAATGGTTTCTTGAGTTCTCGTCCATCGTTGCCTCCAAGTCTCTTTATCTTTACTCTTTATTATTTTACAAATACTTAACTAATCTTCTTTTGTATTCTTAGAATTTTCTTTTTTGCTATCATTTTTATTTTCTTTATTACTATCTTTATTATTACTTTTATCCGTATCTGTATCTTCTTCCTGTGTATTTTCGCTATCTTCCTCAAGAACTTCTTTCATCGTATCTACTACCAGATATTTTTCTGCAAACATTTTAATAAATAAACCTAATACTAAGAATATTACACTTGTTGCAAGTACAATAAGCATTATTTGTCTGGTTGTATATCTGAAATAAATAGTCGCTATGCATGCTACAAAATCTGCTGCTAACATAACTATTGATGGTATATATCTGGTTCTATTCATATAAACCACTCTCCCGGTTTGTTATTAACATTTCTAAATCACTTTTTCAGTTTTACCAACTGATCTTATAATCAGATTTCCATTATTGGAATCAAATATTATGGTTCTACCATAGTTAAGTCCGGTATCCTCTGCGATAATGGGTATTCCTAAATCTGTCAGAATTTCTTTTGCAGCTTCTACATTTTTCTCGCCAACACGCATCAAATCATTATTAACAGAGCCATATGCGAACATCTGTGCTCCACCTGCTATCTTTGCAATCAGGTCATTCTTCCTTGAACCACTGTTAATCATACTTTCAAACAAATCTAAAATTCCAGTATCTGCAAATTTTGCTCTGTTTGCATTATTTCTAATCTTAGTGCTGTCGGGTAGCATTACATGTACCATACCGCTTAATTTGGTTTTAACATCATATATTACGACTCCAACACATGAACCTAACCCAAGCGTCGTAAGGCCCTTAGGTGGTTCACATATTTTCATATCAGCCATACCAACCTTCACAATTTCATCCATTTGCTGATTTCCTCCTAGACACCTAAAGATTCTAAGATTTTCTCATAAGATTCAAGTTCAGGAACAAGAATATAGTAGCCACTTATAGTTTCGTTATTATCAGCAGCCTCATCAAATTCTGTTTCTATCAGAAGAACTTTATCTCCTATTTTTCCAAATTCTATTGCTGGAACACTTAATATTGCACCAGCCATATCAATCTGAAGCATTGGAACTGATACATCAATTTTTAAATTAGTCATTTCAGACAATGAACGTAAGTATGCGCCTGAAATAATATTTCCAATTTCCATTACTGCGGACATTTCTATGTCATCAAAATTAAGACTATCATCTTCTCTTCCCATTAAGATATTAACAAGATTCTTTGCAATTGCCTCATCTAGCAGAAACATCATCATACCATTCACATCTCCGCTTAACATAATAAGTATGCCTACCATTACATTTTCTTCGCAACCAATTATAGTAGATATTTCATTAAAATCTACCAGTCGCACATGAGGTACTCCTATGTCTACTTTTTTATTAATCATCTGAGCCAATGCAGTTGTCGCATTACCTGCACCAATGTTACCAAGTTCTTTAAGAACATCATATTGCATGGAGCTTAATTCGTTTAAATCTATTTTTGACATGACACCACACCTTCAGCTTACTGATTTTCAGCAATTACATTATTTATATTAAGTAATGAAATTAATGTATTATTATTGTTATTTTTACCGATTCCACAGATATATTTAGACAATTCATCCTGTGCATCAATTGCCATCTTATCAACGTCCTGTTCTGATAAATTAACAACTTCCTTAACCATATCGACAATTATTCCAATTGGTTCCTGCTGTTCAGGCTTCAAAATAATTATTCTTGTCTTATCTGTAAATACATCTTCTTCCAAGGCAAATCTTCTTCTAAGGCTCATAATTGGAATTATCTCGCCTCGAAGATTAATTACACCATTGAAATATTTCTGTGACTTTGGAACTCTTGTTATCTTCTGCATCTTAACTATATTATCTACATAGCTAATGTCTATTCCATACTGTTCTTCACCGATATTTACAACTATATATTGTTTTGTTTCAAGTTTAGTTTCTAATTTGTTTGTATCCACTTTAGCCACCCCCATTATAATAATGTGTTAACATCAAGAATAAGGGCAACTTCGCCATCACCTAATATCGTAGCTCCGCCTATTATCTTGCTGCTATTACTTATGTATTTACCTAATGACTTAATAACGATTTCCTGCTGTCCGATTAACTTATCTACTACCAGGCCTGCAAGTTTATCACCTTTCTTAACAACTACAACTGTAAGACTTTCGTCATCTTCTGCATGTTCGATATCTAAAACTGAATCTAATCTTATAAGTGGTATAACAGTACCTCTTAAGTTGACTACTTCCTTAGTCTGTACATACTTAATCTCTGACACTGGAATATCTTCGATAGTCTGTATACCTCCTAATGAAATAGCATATTTTTCATCACCTAACTCTACCATTAATGCCTGAATAATAGCTAATGTAAGTGGTAATCTGATTACGAATGTACTTCCTTCGCCTAAGACTGTCTTAACTTCAATATCACCACCAAGTGATTCTATCTTAGTCTTAACAACATCAAGACCTACGCCACGTCCTGAAATATCTGAAACAACCTTCGCTGTTGAGAAGCTTGGTTTAAATAATAAATCAATTACCTCTTTATCAGACATAAGTTCTGCCTGTTCAGGTGTAACGGTTCCTTTTTCAACAGCTTTATTTCTTACTGCTTCAACATCAATACCATTACCATCGTCACCAACTTCAATAACAACATTGTTACCATCCTGATATGCATCAAGTCTTATTATACCAACTTCAGGCTTGCCTCTTTCAGCACGCTTCTCTGGTGATTCAAGGCCATGGTCAGCTGAATTTCTAAGTAAATGCATTAGAGGGTCACCGATTTCGTCGATTACGGTTCTGTCTAACTCTGTATCTTCACCTGTCATTACAAGTTCCATATTCTTATTGAGTTTCTTACATAAATCTCTAATCATTCTAGGGAATTTCTGTGTAACTGTCTCAATAGGCATCATACGGACTTTCATTACTGATTCATGAAGATTAGTTGTAACTCTCTCTAAGTATTCAATCTGTTCATTAAATGCCTGTGATTTAACGCTTGCATCAGATACGCTCTGTGATACAAGACCGTTCTTAGCAATGATAAGCTCGCTGACGAGATTCATCAATACATCAAGTTTCTCTATATCTACTCTGACAGAACGGTTAACAATAGGTTTACCTGTTGCCGGCTTATTACTGCTTCCCTTGGCAGGAGCTTTTGACTCTTTCTTTTCTTCTTTTTTCTCTGCAACCGCTGTTTCATTCTTCGTTTCTTCAGGAAGTTTTTCTAACTTCTCACCGATTGCATCTTTAATCTCTGATACATTCTTGATAACTCCAAGAACTTTCTCAAGAGATTCACTTGAAATTACACATATACTGAAATCAAAGTCAAACTTTTCATCTTCTATATCCTGTGCAGGTGGGTTAGATTTAATAATCTCACCAACGCTCTCTAAGTTCTTAAATACTAAAAATGCTCTTGCGGCTTTTAAAAGGCATGCTTCATCTACAAATACAGTAATTGTATACACATTCATCTTCTTTTCGAATGCTTCTTCTATTGCATGTTTTTCAAAGTCTGCAAATACAAAATCCTTGTATTTTTCTTTTTTTCCATCATCAGCCTTCTTCTCAGGTGCAGTCTGTGTCACAGTTTCTTCTTTCTTCTCTGTCTGTGGAGCACCGCCATTCAAAATAGCATCTAACTGGTTTAAAATTGCCTCATTATCGTTATCTCCCTCATCTCCAGTCTCCTGAATTATCTCAAGATAACTTTCAAGGGCATCAAGACACTGGAATAACACATCTACAAGATTAGGTGTGACTTTCATCTTACCATTTCTAATCTCTGAAAATACATTTTCCATCTGATGTGTGAGCTTCTGCATACGCTTATAGCCCATTGTACCTGCCATACCTTTTAACGAATGTGCTGCTCTGAATATCTCGTTAATAGTATCAGTATTCTCAGGTTCCTTCTCAATAATAAGCAACTGCTCATTAAGGCTTTGTAAATGTTCATTTGTTTCATCGATAAAAATCTCTAAATATTGGCTAACGTCCATCGTTTAGCACCCCCACGCTTTTTATTATTGCCTGTGCAACTTCATCTAATGGTAATACTTCATCAGCCAGACCTGCATTTATGATTGCCCTTGGCATACCATAAACTATACTTGTATTGGCATCCTGGCTAACTACATATACCTCTTTTTTTTGTTTCAATTTTTCAATACCTTTGGTTCCATCTGAACCCATTCCCGTAAGTACAACACATATTGCACTGTCATAAGCAGTCTCTGAAAGTGATTCGTACATTATGTTAGCACAAGGCTTTAAGCCTTCCCTGGGTGCTTCATCTGTAATCTTAACAATATGTCCACACCCTTTTTCATTTTTAATTCTTAGCTGGTAGCCTCCCGGTGCTATATACACATGTCCCTTTCTTAAAAGTTCACCATCTTTTGCTTCCGTCACTTCAATCTTACTTAATTCATTTAACCTCTCGGCTAATGACTTTGTAAAACCTGCCGGCATGTGCTGTACTATTATAACTGGTGCGTTCAGATTCTTTGGCAACATTGGCATCACTTCTTTTAATGCTTTAGGTCCACCTGTGGAACAGGCTATTGCGACTATCTTATCGTTACCTGAAATCACTTTAGAAGTTACACTTGTTTTTCCTGTGATAATCTTTTGTCTTGAATTACCTTCATCTTTAACTGAACCTGTAGCAACTGCCACTGCCTCTATAAGACGTTTTCTGAATTCTTCTACTGTACTGCCATTTGTATCAGACGGTTTCAGGACAAAATCAATTGCTCCGTCCTCAAGTGCAAGAATTGTCTCTGTTGCTCCCTCTTTTACTAATGTACTTACAATAATGACCTTACACCTAAGATTGTATCTCTTAATCCGCTTTAACACATCAAGTCCATTCATCTTAGGCATGTTGATATCCAAAAGAACAACATCATATTTTCCATTATTTCTAATCAGAAAATCTAATCCCTGAACACCGTCGACTGCTATATCCGCAACCATAAAACGATTATCTGTGTTTATTATATCAGACATTACTCTTCTCATAAGTGCAGAGTCATCAATTATTAAAATTTTATATTTTTGCATTACAAGCCTCCATTTCCAGATGCTTTCGGCAGAAAACTAATTTTTTTGTCTCATAAGTCTTTCCTGCTCAAATATATACCTGATAATTGTCTCTCTGGTACTATTTGGAATCTCCATATATTCTATTCTCTGTTCATATGTTGTTTCATCATTTAACAGACTTCTTGAAGACAAAACTTTTCCCATAATGCCATATACTTTTTTATTATTACTTAATGATATATCTAATTTTAACAGAACCTTTGACTTTTCTTCTAGTTTATCTCTTGAGGCGAATCTTATACCTCCTCCACTGATATCTATTATAATTCCTTTTTTTAACTTATTATTGTCTAATATCTCTTTAATCATATTCTCATCTTCAATAATCAGTTTCTCTGTATCTTCGTCAATTACTATATACTCGAAATCTTTCGTATATTCAAGTCTGTAATACTGCCTTCTTTGATATTTTTTTAATTCATAGACTAACTCAATTAATAATACATACAGACCATTTTCTTTATATCTGTCAAGTACCACAAAACGGCTCTTATACAAACCTCCAGATGTTATAAAACAAATGTCAAAACGTCCATTTACAGCAAGTGGAACTACTCTGCCTTCAACAATAGGCATAGCAATCTTTAACTGTGTTTCGTCAATAACATCATATACCTGGCTGATTAATGGTCTGTCAAAAACAGATTTCTCATCACTTAATTTTCTTCGTTCACTATTCTCTGACTTGGTTATCTCGATTCTATCTCCTAATGTTACAATCTTCGAAAGCATACTATTCACCTCACTTCTTACGTTTAAATCTTCCTAACAGCATAAACGCAAGTCCCTTTTGTTCATCCTCATCTGTTGTCTTCTTCTCTAACAATGTATCTGATATCTTCTTAAACGACTTGGCTCCCTTTGAATTAGGATATGCCATTGAAATCGGTTTCTGTTGAATTACTGCTTTTGACATATTTTCATCATTTTCAATTATTCCTAAAAATTCTATATTAAAGTTGAGAAACTTATTTACAACAACATTTAATTTATTATACAGATTAGCACCCTCTTCATAATTTCTTACTCTGTTTGCCACTATCTTGATATGATTTTGACTTTTGTCAAAATCATCGCGTTTATTAAGTGCTTTAAGAAGTGAATATGAATCTGTTATAGAGGTTGGTTCAGGAGTTGTAACTAATATAACTTCATTACTAACAACTACAAAATCCATAACTGCACTGGATATCCCTGCACCTGTATCAATAATTATTATATCAGCCATACTTTCTAATTCTTTAATCTTGTATACAAGATATGTCAACTGGTCTTTTGTAAGGTCACCTAATCCACTTATACCTGAGCCACCAGATATAAAGCCGATATCCATTGGACCCTTCATTATTATATCATTCAAATCTTTTCCACGATATATTAAATCTGAAAGATTATATTTAGGAATAGCTCCAATCATAACTTCAATATTAGCAAGTCCGAAATCAGCATCAAAAATTATGACACTTTTACCCTGTAACCTAAACTGTATTGCCAGATTAATAGACACACTTGTCTTACCTACACCTCCCTTACCACTTGTA
This sequence comes from Eubacteriaceae bacterium, assembly GCA_902362455.1. Classification (GTDB taxonomy): domain Bacteria; phylum Bacillota; class Clostridia; order Lachnospirales; family Lachnospiraceae; genus Bovifimicola; species Bovifimicola ammoniilytica. The sequence goes on along the minus strand of CABIWJ010000004.1, from coordinate 146,322 downwards.
ACAGTTATTATTCTTGACTTCTTCTCATTTTCCTTTACAACTGTGTTTTTCTTCACTATATTTCTAAGGTTCTGTGCCTGATCCATTATTCGACACCCCCTAGCAGACTTTTTGCCATCTTCTGTGCATCTATAAGACGTATATCATCAGGTACAACCTGTCCACTTGTCACATATGATAAGTTGCCCCCCGTTTTAAGCTTAATATTTAATATATTACCAAATGCAGATGTCTCATCTAATTTTGTAAAAATGATATTATAATTGCCTATTTCACTGTATACATCTACAATATTTTCCAGATCTTTATATTTAGTCGATGCACTTAATACAATAAATACCTCTTTTGTACAATCTTCAGGAATAACACAATCATTTGCAAAATGAAGCATTTCCATACACTGCTCCTTATTCTTATGCGATCTTCCTGCCGTATCTACAAGTATCAAATCATATTCTTTGAATTTATCTATGGCATCGTTAAGCTCCTCTATGGTATACACAACCTGAAGAGGTACATCTAAGATATTAGCATAAGTTCTAAGTTGCTCAACTGCAGCAATTCTATATGTATCAGATGTAATCATGGCAACCTTAGCTTCTTTATCTAACTTAAACATTGATGCAATCTTAGCTATAGTTGTAGTCTTACCTACTCCTGTTGGTCCAACGAAAAATGCAATCTTTGTCTTTTTATCCTCTAGTGAAATCTCAACAGGACTTCCAATTTTCAATACGATTTTCTGATATACTGAGGCTAAAATTGTATCAAGATTACTTTCTTTCTTTAATGATGATTCAATTTCAGAAATAATCTGGTTAATATATTTCTCATCAACCTCATTTTCAAGTAATTGATTATATATTAACTGTATAAATGTAATGTTGGCATTCTTCTCTGTCTTAACATTATCTAATTCCTTTTCCTCTGGATTAGCCATTCTTGATTCTAAAATAGACTGAAGATTATCAAGTTTCTCCTCTATGGCAGTAGGTTTTCTCTCTTCTTTCTCTATATTATCATCTACGGCTATATTTATTCTACTAACTGGGATAGATGATGTAGTCTTATCCTCCAAGGCTGCTGTAATCTCTACTGTATCCTTCTTAAACAGACGTTTAAAGCCTCTTTGTTTAGTGGTCTTAATATTTAAAACCACCGCATTACTTCCCATTTCCTCTTTAGCCATCATAACTGCTTCCTGCTCAGTATTCGCTACAAACTTTTTGATTATCATCTTAAATGCTCACCATCCCAACTGACTGTAATTCTACATTTGATTCTATTTCATTGTATGACACAACAACTAAATCTTTAAAATAATCCTGTGTTAACTTTTTATAATACATTCTGACAATAGGTGAAGTTATGATTATTGCAACCTTACCCATCTTCTCTAATTTATTAATTTCTTCTTCTGTTGATTTTATAATCTTCTTAGTCTCTTCAGGATCAAGTGTGATATATGCACCCTGTTCTGACTGTTTAACGGATGCCATGATATCCTGCTCAATCTTCGGATCTAATGTAACAACAGTTGTAGCCTCATTAGGTACAAAGAATTTATTAGAAATTGCACGTTTTAAGCTCTGTCTTACATACTCTGTCAGAACATCTGTATCTCTTGTCACTGTCGCATGATCTGCCAGGGTCTCTAATATTGTAAGTAAATCTCTTATAGATATACCCTCTCTTAACAGATTCTGTAATACTTTTTGTATCTCGCCGATATTTAATAACTTAGGAATAAGTTCATCAATAAGTGTCTGATTAGAATCTTTAATATTATTAATAAGATTCTGTACATCTTGTCTGGTAAGCAGTTCATCAATATGATTTCTGACTACTTCTGTCAAATGCGTTGCAATTATTGATGGAGGATCTACAACCGTATATCCTAATGTCTCTGCTCTTTCTCGCTGACTTTCAGTTATCCAAAGTGCAGGCAGATGAAAAGATGGTTCAAATGTCGGAATACCACTTATCTCTTCTTCTACATATCCCGGATTCATTGCCATATAATGGTCAAACAGAATCTCTCCTTCACTTACCTGTATACCTTTTATCTTAATAATATATTGGTTAGGATTAAGCTGTATATTATCTCGTAATCTTATTATTGGAACAACTGCACCAAGTTCTAACGCAATCTGTCGTCTAATCATTACAACTCGGTCAATCAAATCTCCTCCCTGATTCACATCAGCAAGTGGTATTATTCCATAACCGAATTCTAACTCAATCGGATCAACCTGTAACAGTGAAGTAACATTTTCCGGCTTTCTTATCTCTTCTGCCTCTGCTTCACTTTCATCAACTTCACTCTCTATTTCGGCAATCTCTTCCATATTGCTCTTTCTCTTACCGATTATAATTGCTGCTACACCAAATGTAACGAATATATACCATGGAAGGGGTGTGGCAATTCCTAAGAATATTAATGCACCTCCAACATAATATAATACTTTTGTAGTTGTAAATAACTGCTTAAATACTGTTCCACCAAGTTCATCTGTTCCCTCTGATTTTGTGACCAGAATACCTGTTGCAAGTGAAATCATAAGAGACGGAATTGAGCTTACAAGACCATCACCGATTGTAATAATCGTATAGTAGTTAAATGCATCTGATGCACTCATTCCACCTCTTGTAATTCCCATAATAATTCCACCTATGATATTAACACAGGTTATAACAAGACCAGCTGTAGCATCTCCCTTTACATACTTAACAGCACCGTCCATAGAACCAAAGAATGCTGATTCCTTAGCTAATTTTTCTCTTCTTTCCTTAGCCTGTTGATCATTTATTGCACCTGTGTTAAGGTCAGCATCAATAGCCATCTGTTTACCTGGCATCGCATCAAGAGTAAATCTTGCCGTTACTTCAGCAACTCTTTCTGAACCTTTGTTAATAACCATAAACTGTACAATTATAAGAATTATGAAAACAATAACACCGATTATTGGATCCCCTTTTCCAACAAAGTTACCAAATGTAGTTACGACCTTACCTGGATTACCTGTTTTAAGAATCAATTTTGTAGATGATATATTAAGCGAAATTCTAAATATTGTCGTCAATAGTAAAATCGTAGGAAATGCCGACATATCAAGTGGTTCTTTTGAAAAGAAAGCATTGAAAAGAACTACCATTGACACAAACATATTTATTGCGAGAAGTATATCTAATAGTCCTGATGGCACAGATATAATCATAAATACAATTGCAGCTAATAAATATAGTGCAACGCCTAAATCTGTTTTTTTCACAATTTTGCTCTCCTTCCGTATTTTTTTATTGTCATTCTAATTAAATTCTATTTTTAATTAATTAGCACTTTCATTTTTCTTAATCACTTTTATTTTAATCAATTCTATTCTTATTTAATTTTTATTCTTCAAACCATATACATAAGCTAGTACTTCTGCAACTGCCTGATATAATTCTTCAGGTATCTCCTGACCGACATCGACATTTGCATACAATGCTCTTGCAAGTGGCTTATTCTCAACAATTTCAATATTATTTTCTCTTGCCTTTTCCTTAATCTTCTGTGCTAAATAATCCTCACCCTTAGCAAGTACCACAGGTGCTTCATTTTTTCCTGATTCATACTTAAGTGCAACAGCGAAATGTGTAGGGTTAGTTATTACAACGTCAGCATTAGGCAAGTCCTGCATCATTCTTCTCATAGAAGCCTGCCTCATTCTCTGCTTTATCTGACCTTTTATTTTAGGATCACCTTCTGCATCTTTGAACTCATCTTTAACTTCCTGTTTAGTCATCATCATATCATTTTTAAACTTTATCTTCTGATACGCGAAGTCCGCAACTCCAACTATAAGATAAACTGCACAAATCTTTATAGCAAGCGAAAACACTAGATTGCCTATAACTCCAAGTGCTTCTAGTAGCGATATCTCATATAGATTTAATAAAACACCTCTTTTGGTCTTAATCGTCTGAAATACCACAAAGGAAATGATAATTACAAGTGCAAGTGACTTAGCAAAATTAACTAAGGACTGCATCGAGAAAATTCTCTTAAAGCCCTTTAATGGATTAATCTTACTTGACTTAGGTTGCAGAGGTTTAGCAGTTATCTTCCACTTAACCTGTACTAAATCGCCCACAAATGCAATAATAAACATTAATGCAAATATCGGAATTACTAATTTAAAGCCCTCGATTGCCATATCCTTCGCTATAGACACAACAGAATTATAATTAATCTCATCGCTTCTGGGATTAGCAAATAATGCTATTCTATTATATGCTAATGTATAAATTTTCATCAGTCCTGTTCCGATATTTCCAATTGTCACTTTAAGGACAACAAATGATGTAAGTAGTGCAACCGCTGATACAATGTCTTTACTTTTGGCTACATTACCCTCTTTTCTCGCATCGTCAAGTTTTTTAGTTGTTGCCGGTTCAGTTTTCTCACCACCCGGTCCATCTTTAGCAAAATATTGCAGATTTAATTTGATAAATACTTCTCTATCTTCCACTTACATCATACCCCTCAACATTTCTTTAATCATTATCTGCATATGCGAAAAGATAAAATTCGAAAGTACTGGAAGAACTGATACCGTAACAAACATAACAAAAAGTCCAACCATTACCTTTAATTGCATACCTACTGCAAACATATTCATTTGTGGTGCTACCTTCGCCATTATTCCTAATATACAATTTAACAACAGAATTGATGCAAAAACAGGTAGTACGATTCTAAAACCGATAACAAAGTAATTAGCCATAAAACCCATAACTGTATCATACATGGTATCACCAAGCTTTATACCATTAATCGGTATAAGTGTATATGAATCAACTAATGCATTTAATAAAAAAATATGCATATTTGAGACTATCATAAATAACATTAATAGATATGAATATAAGCTACCTGTAAGACCTATTTCAGTATTTGTTGTAGGGTCAAATACCTGCGCCATAGATAGACCAATTTCCATATCTATAATTTTTCCTGAAAAATGTATAATCGTATTACATATGTATGCCGAAAAACCAATTAATAATCCGGTAATTGATTCTTTAACCACAATTATGGCATAATCTATAACCGTACCATATTCAAGTCTGGTAACCGGCATTGAATAAAACAATAAGATTGTAATTAATACGCTGAATGAAACTTTTACTCTTGCCGGAACCGCTGAATCTCCAAAGAACGGAGCTATAAATACAAATGAACTTACTCTGACAAGAATTATCAAAAGATATTCTATTGTATTCTGATTAAATGTAATCTGAATCATAAAACATAATCTCCAAAACTAGACCAAAGATTGCTCATAAATGAAACCATATTGTTCAATATAAATGAACCCATTAATATAAGAACCATAAAGATTCCAATTAATTTAGGAATAAATGTAAGTGTCTGTTCCTGTATAGATGTTACAGTCTGGAAAATACTTACAATAAGTCCAATTATCAATGATACAATTAATAATGGTCCTGCTGAAATTATTATAGTCCATATTGCATCACTTGCAATATTTAAAATTGCTTCTTCTGTCATATCATATCTCCATTATACAATAAAAACTTTTTTCAAAACATCTCTTTATACTATCAAGTTACAAATGTCTTCATAAGATTAACAATTATAAGGTTCCATCCATCTGCTAATACAAACAGAAGAATTTTGAATGGCAATGATATTGTTGTCGGTGGCAGCATCATCATACCCATTGACATAAGTGTTGATGCCACAACCATATCTATAACTATAAATGGTATATATATAAGGAAGCCTATCCAGAAAGCGATTCTTAATTCACTTAAGATAAAACTTGGAATAAGTACCGTAAGTGGTATATCATCTTTTGATGAAATATTATCTATTCCTGCTATAGAAGCCATCGCATCTAAATCTTTATCCTTAACCTGATTGAGCATAAATGTTCTTAAGGGTTTGATTCCTGCTTTATACGCTTCTTCTTGTGTTATAGTTCCCTCATTCAGAGGTTTGATTGCATCTGTATATACCTGATTGAAAACAGGTGACATTATGAAAAATGTCAAAAACAATGCCAATCCAACCAACACCTGATTAGGAGGTGCTGTCTGTGTATTTAATGCTGCTCTGGTAAAATGTAGAACAATTATTATTCGCGTAAAAGAAGTCAACATAATTAATATTGACGGACATAGGGCAATTACCGTAAGGACAAGCACTATCTGAAGTGCTCCTGATAATCCGCCCTCTCCATCTGTTGATATGTTGACTCCAAGAATATTTCCCGTATTATTGTCAGTATCTGAGACAACTGAAGATGAATTTCCATTAGAGGAACCTCCTGTTGTCGTGGCTTTAGCCGATACACTGCAGCATATTACAAGGTTACAAATGAATACAAGTAGACAGATAAACTTGAATGTGTTTTTCATTATTTTACTTAGTCTGTTTATCTTCTTCATTGCTTTGCTCCTCATTTTCATCTGCACTATTTTCATTATGTTTTTTTAAATTTTTTAATTTATCGAATATTTCTGAAAAAGACTGCTGTCCTGTAGTATATTCAGGTTTCATAACTGTTTTCTCATCTAATTCAGTAAGCATCGTAACATTATCCTTTGTTACTGATATAAGAATATATTTACCACTTACCTTTATAATCTGAATATATTTATTATTAGAAATTCTATAAGTCTCAACAACCTCAAAATTTGTATATCTATTGCTGACTTTCTGGTAATTACCGACGAATTTCGTCGTATAGTATGTTAAGAATAATACTATAACGAATACAATTAATAATGTTATGAACTGAACAAAACTGTTTACACGCGAAGCAGCCATAATGCAATTCATTATCGTCATTTGTCTAGCCTATAGCTTTTTTAACTGCTTCAATAACTCTGTCTGCCTGAAAAGGTTTAACAATAAAGTCCTTAGCTCCTGACTGGATTGATTCAATAACCATTGCCTGCTGTCCCATTGCAGAACACATAATTACTGTAGCTCCAGGATCAAGTTCCTTAATCTTCTTAAGAGCCTGAATGCCATCCATCTCTGGCATTGTTATGTCCATCATGACCAAATCAGGTTTTACATCAGAATATTTTTCTACTGCTTTTGCTCCATTTTCTGCTTCTGCTACAACATTATAACCATTCTTAGTTAAAATGTCCTTAATCATCATTCTCATAAATGCTGCATCATCACATATCATAATATTTTTTGCCATCTCTCTTCTCTCCTATCTCACTGTTCTATTTTATAATTTCTGTAACGCGTATACCGAAACTTTCTTCAATTACAACAACTTCGCCTTTAGCCACATATTTTCCATTAACTAATACATCTATTGGTTCACCAGCTATTTTATCTAATTCAATAATTGTTCCCGGTGCGAATTCAAGAATTTCCTTAATAGATTTAGTTGTACGTCCAAGTTCAACTGTAACCTCTAATGGAACGTCCATAATAAGATTAATATTCTCTTTCTGTGTAACAGCCGCTAGATCATTAGAAAATGCCTGGAACTGTGCAGGTTGTACATTTACTTCCTGCATCATCTGTGGCTGCATCTGCTGGTATGGAACTCCATTATAACCAGGCATAGTACCCATTACTCCCATAGGATAGCCAGTTGGCATACCATATCCTGCCTGATTCATATTCACAGGTGGTGGTGTCATCTGCTGTCCACTCATAGACTGTTGCATTGTCTGTTGTGTCTGTTGCTGTGTTTGTTGTGGCTGTTGTACGTGAGGCTTGTCCTGCTGTATAACATGTTCACTAACTGGTTCTTCCGGTAATGATGCAGTTTCAACGTCTGATCCGTTCTCAAAACGTCTACATAAATTCTTAGCGAATTCAACCGGAAATAATTGCATTATCTCACTGTCAACCAAATCACCTATAGTTAACTTAAACGCATTCTTAACAAAACCTTTTGATAAGAAATCAGATATTTCATTTTGATCTAAATTATCATTCAAATCAACCAGACTTGCTGTTGGTGGACTAATATCAATCTTCATGTTGAGCATTGATGAAAGTGATGTTGAAGCCGAACCCATCATCTGGTTCATTGCTTCACAAATGGCACTGAGATGTAATTCTGTAATTTCACCATCTGTATTAGTACCATCTCCACCCATCATTAAGTCAGCGATTATTTTAACGTCATTTTCTTTTAATATTAATATGTTATTTCCATCAAGACCTTCTTTATATTGAATCTGAAGGAAAACGCATGGTCTGTCATAGCTTTTAACTAAATCGTCCCATGTTGCATATGTAACAACAGGAATACTTATATTTACTTTCTGATTGACCAACGAAGATAATGTCGTGGCTGCTGTTCCCATGCTTATGTTGGATATCTCGCCTACAGTATCTTTTTCTATATCTGTAAGGAATTCTTCATTAGCTGAATTATCTGAATTGCCATTATTCACTTCCTCTGGTGTTGTAGTATCCGCTGAGGTATCTGTAGCAGAATCTGTGTCCGTATTCATTCCATTCAGTAATGCATTAATTTCTTCTTGTGATAGCATTCCGTCCATTTTGCCTTACTCCTCTCTGATTATCGATGTTATTCTTACAGCATAATTATCTTTTGCCGAACCCGGTAGTGCCTTAAATTTACCTATGTTTCCAACAAAAACCGTAAGCTCATCTTCAATCCCTGAGTCTAATTTTATTATGTCACCTTTTTGCAGATTTGCAAAATCACTGACAGATATTGTACTGGTACCGAGTACTGCTTTTAATGGTACCATAGCTCTTGAAATAAGAGCTTCTATCTTATCTTCATATTCACTCTCTTCTTTATCCTGCATTGTTGAATACCAATATTTTGTATTCAATTTATCCATAACAGGCTCAAGCGTCAAATATGGAAGACAAATATTCATCAATCCTTCGACATCCCCTATTTTCAAATTCAAAGTAACAATAGCAATCATCTCACTCGGTGAAATAATCTGTGCAAACTGTGAATTTGTTTCAATTTTCTCCAACCTTGGATTCAGTTCAACAACATTCTTCCACGGTTCTCTTAATAATTCAATGCATATAGAAATAATTCTTTCTATAATGGTTATCTCTATTTCTGAAAAATCTCTTTTCTTCTCTAAGGTTTCACCACTTCCACCTAATAACCTGTCAATAATTGCATATCCAAGACTAGGTGCAAGTTCCATTAAAGCATTTCCTTTTAACGGCTCAAAATTAACTATTCCAAGTATTACCGGATTTGATAATGCGTTGGCAAATTCAGAATATGCTACAGCTTCTGAATTCACAACCTCAACCTGGACATTTTTTCTTAAATAAGCCGGTAAATTGGTATATAATAACCTGCCATAATGTTCAAATATTATTTCTAACGTACGCAGATGTTCTTTGGAAAACTTTGCCGGACGTGCAAAATCATAATTCTTAACCTGGGTTTCGTTAGCGTCTGAATACTCATTGACGTCTAATTCCCCGGAGCTTAATGCTTTCAGCAGATTATCTATCTCACTTTGAGATAATACCTCACTCACGCATCATCACCTCCTATGTGTAAATTTATGTATCATATTACTGGATTGTAGTTGTTCCAAATACTACTTGAACAATAAATCCCTTTCCGAAAATTTCCTGCAAGTCAGCTTTTGCTTCCTCTCTTACAGCATCTGGATTAGTCTGAAGTTCTGTAGCTGTATACTTCTGTACAATCTCTTGTATATGCTGTGTTGCAAGTGCTTTCTTCTCTGTAAGAGTTGCTAAATTCTTCGAATAGTTACTACCATTCTTGTAAAGCAATAATGTTGGATAAATCACTGCATAGTGATCTTTTCCATCTGAACCTTTCTTAAGAGCAATAGTTAATTTTGTTTCTAAATCAAATGTCTCACACTCGTCAAGTGGTACATCAGAAACATCTATCTCTCTGGTGTCTAATTCAAGGTTAACTGCCTGAGCAACTTTCTTAATTATGCGGTTAGAATCCTGCATTCCAGGAACTACCACAAATAGCATTATTGTTGTTAATATTGTATTGGTCAATACTAACACTATCATTATAATATTCAATAAGCTCTTCTTCAATGTCCTATCCTCCGTTGTCTATTCCATACTATATTCATTATAGATTTTAATTTCAACTCGTCGGTTCTGCGCCCTGCCTTCTGCTGTTTCATTAGAAGCAATCGGATCATTTTCTCCTCTGCCTGATGATTTCATCTTAGTAAGGTCCATACCCTTATTCTCAACAAGGTACATAAGCACTGTTTTAGCTCTCGCACTTGATAGGTCCCAGTTATCATCATATTTAGGATCATCTAAAAGTGGAACACTATCTGTATATCCTGTTATCTCTATCATCGATGATGAGTAATTCTTCAAAATACTTCCCACCCTGTCTACCAGTGGTAATGATTCTGACCTTATGTATGCTTTAGCTGAATCAAACAACAATGCACCATTTAAAGTAATTGTGACATACTGCGATGTAAAATCAACATCTATGCTATCTGCAATCTGCATCTCTGTGGCTTCACTCTTTATATCTTCAGCCATCTTCTCTGATTCTTCGGCACCTTTGTCTTTTAATACTTCTAATAACTGGCTACCATCGTATTCATAAATATCAGGGTCCTGTGCAACATCTGTGCCTGTATCATTAAGTCCAATACTTTGGTAATAATCGCTCAAATCATTAAGTTCATTAACACCCGCCGCAATAACAGATCCTTCTATTACTGAAGTAGAACCACCATCTAACACGCCAAAGCTTGCTGAAAGCGAAGCAACAAGTTCTTCGAACTTATCTTCATCAATACTTGACATAGCAAATAACAATACAAAGAAACACAGTAATAAGTTCATCAAATCGCTAAATGTTGCCATCCATGCCGGTGAACCTGAACCAGACTGTTCTTCTTTTCGTCTTGCCAATTCTACTCACCTCCGCCATCTTCTGACTCACCAAATCCAACTCTTTGTTCAGGAGAGAGGAAGGATTTAAGTTTTTCTTCAATAACTCTTGGATTTTCTCCGGCCTGTATTGATAACAGTCCCTCTATAGTTACTTCCTTTAGCATTATCTCTAAATCATTGTTATATTTAAGTTTTGAAGCTATAGGAGTTGATATCCAGTTAGCAAGTAATGAACCATATAACGTAGTAATAAGTGCTACTGACATATTAGGTCCGACTGACGAAATATCACTAAGATTTTTCAACATATTAATAAGACCAATAAGTGTACCAATCATACCCCAGGCAGGTCCCATCGAAGCAACAGATTCATAGAAGCTTATTACTTTCTTATGTCTGTTCTCTACGCATATCATATCTGTTTCCATAATAGCTCGCACTAATTCAGGATCAGTACCATCTACTACTAAAAGTATTCCTTTCTTAAGAAATTCATCTTCAAGATCATTAGCTGCCTCTTCAAGAGCTAAAAGGCCCTCTTTACGTGCTACGTTTGATAAATCAATTATATTTTTTATTGTCTCTGTGTCCTTATTAGCCGGTGCCTTTAAAGCTATCTTAAATGCCTTTAAGGAATTCAAGAAATCTTTTATTGAATAAAATACCATTACACTAGCAAATGAACCACCGAATGTTATCAAGGCTGACTTATAATCCATAAAGTTACCTAAGGCTGATATACCTTCATCACCCGTAACAATACCCATAATAACCATTCCGATACACACTACTAATCCGACTACTGAAGCAATATCCATCTTTTTCACCTACCTAAAACATTTTTTACACAATAATACTGATTAATATTCTACCACAAAATTACCAATTAGCCAAACACTTTATGACATTTTTTTGACGAATATGACATTTTCTATATTGATTTTATTAATATGCTGTAAAAGTGCCTGGTATAGCTTTAAAACCTCATAATTTCTCTTTTATATCCAATAACCTTTTCCTTTATCTCATCACATTCTTCTTTGACAATTATTTTCGTTCCATTATTAAATGTAATTACCGTATCAGGTGTTTCTTCTATGTATTGAATAAGTTCACAGTTAATCATAATATTTTTACCATTTAATCTTGTTAATTCTATCATCGATTATTTCTTAACTCCTTTTATTCGTTTGCATTTTTATTTTGTATATTTCATTATTTTAGCAAAATATAGGAGAACCTCTTTACGAGATTCTCCCATTTAATTATCTCTTAAGACTTAATAATTCTTCAAGCATTGTATCTGATGTAGTAATAACTCTTGAATTAGCCTGGAAACCTCTTTGTGTAACAATCATATCTGTAAACTCTGTAGCTAAGTCTACATTTGACATTTCAAGTACACCAGGCGAGAATGAACCACCTGTAGCATTGATATCCTGACCTATTCCATTAAATTCACCTGAGTTAAGTGTTGCAGCGAACATATTCTGTCCGACTTTTTCAAGACCTGCCGGGTTAGAAAATGTTGCAACTGCTATCTGACCAATTATTTCGTTATCACCATTATCATATGCAGCTACCACATTGCCCGAAGCATCGATTCCGACACTTGTCATAACACCTACTTTTTTACCTGTACCCTCTCCATCATATGTACCCCTTGCACTATCAATAGTTGTCTCTGTACCATATGATGTGATTTTACTGAAATCAACTTCTATAGGATCAACTGTAAATGAATCACTTCCTGTAATTGATAAATCTAATTTTGTATCAGATGCAAGTTTACCTGTAGCAGCATCAAATGTAAGTGTTCCATTCATTGTTGCATTAAGTCCCTCGACAAGTTTTGTACCTGAATATACACCATTAGTTGTAACACTGTACTCTGTATCAGATACCTTAGAAATCTGAACCTGTACACCATACTGATACCCCAGGTTATCATACACATATATGTTTCTTGTAATTGGTAATTTAGAAGCAAAGTTTGAATCTTCTTTATTAATATTACCTGTGAAATTTGCAGCTGATGTTGCCGATGGCTCTGTATTTACATATTTAGAAGCATATACCTGAATAGGTCTTAACTGGTCAGTCTGCAAATCTGCACCAGGAGTATCTGCTACATAACCCATTACAAATGCGCCTGTATCAGTTACTAAGTTACCTGCTTCATCTTTAGCAAAATTACCTGCTTTTGTAAAATATGTAGAACCATTACTGTTAACGATAAAGAAACTGTTACCATTAATTTTTAAGTCAAATGGTCTGTTTGTTGATTGATTACCACCTTCACCTGTTACATCAACACTGATAGATGCCAAAGAAGCACCAAGACCAATCTGTTTAGCATTCTGTCCACCTGTATTAGTCTCTGCATTAGGACCTGTTGCCGTCTGTGTTGTCTGATAGAACAATTCACTGAATGTTACTCTTGATGCTTTAAAACCAACTGTATTAACATTCGAAATATTATTACCTATAACGTCCATCTTTGTCTGATGAACTTTTAATCCGGATACACCGGAATACAATGATCTCATCATAATTAAATGACCTCCAATTCATTTACCTATTATCTGCGTGTCATATCTGATTTCATCTGTCATTCAGAAATCATAAGCTTCCATAAAGGTCCGGCTCTATACTATGACCGCTCCATCAATATTTGTAAATATATTATCTTTATTATCTGTCTGATCCATAGCAGTAATTACTGTGCTATTTTTTACATTCACAATAAACGCCATATTATCCATTAGCATTAGCGATTCTTTTATTCCTTTTTCATCAGCCCTTACAGTTGCCTCTTCTAATCTCTTCATCTGTTCAATAGATAAAGTTATATTTCTTTCTTCAAGTCTTTCTCCGGCATGCTTAGAGAATTTTAAACCCTGTGTTGCTTTCTGCTGTAATATCTTCTGAAATGAATTGTCTGAACCTCTTGATTCAATGACATTTTTTTGTACCTTATTGTTTAAATATGCACCAGTAATTTGTTCTATGGAAGAAAAATTACCATTAATATTCACTTACGGTACCTCCATTCATTACTCTTCTTTGCCAATGTTATCTGTTTTTGTATCTGGCTTTGAATTATCGGATTTATCTTCTGTGTTTGTAGAATCGTTTTTCTTATTATCATTGATAATTTTATCCAGATAAGCCTTATCAATTACCGTGTATAAATCATCAATTGAATACAATTCTTCATTAATTGCAAGATAAGCCTTACCTTCTTTCATCTCAACATATTGTACATATCCTGCAACAGTATTTGTAGTTTCTCCTTTAGATGAGCCTACATTAATAATAACATTCTTTCCTACGAGTCCAAATGCATTCTGATTATTAAGTGTAGTATTAAGATTCTGCATCTGTTCAAGACTGCTGAACTGGGCTAACTGACTTATGAATTCTGTATCTGTTGATGGGTTTAATGGATCCTGATTCTGCATCTGTGCTACAAGTAATGTCATAAATGCATCTTTACCAAGCTCATTTTTACCTACTGTATTCTTGGAACTGTTTGTAGGTGTTGTTTCTGCTTTAACTTCTCCATTTACTATATTAGCTACTGCCATTCTTCTCTCTCCTTTCGTGTTATTTTAAACCGAATAATTAACTGTTGTTCCCATTTCCTTAAGAACATTATCAATTGATGTCTCTTTATCTGTTGCAGTTCCATTAATTTCTGCAAGTTCTTCTGTTGAAATATGTTTTCTTCTCTTATTTTCATTCTGTTCTGAGGAATTACCCGCACCTTTATCAAGGTTCTGTTCAAATTCTTTACTCGCAATCGTTACTTCTACTGCATCTACTTTTATATCCTGACTTGCAAAGCTCTCTTTGAGAGTTGCCATCTGGCTTTCTATTGCTTCTTTTGCCACTTCATTCTGAACTACTAACTGTGCTGTAATAGTTCCTGCCTTACTAGTAACAGTAATCCCTACCTTACCAAGTGTTTCAGGTTCTAGCTGAATCTCAAGTGCTGTTGTATCAGCTTTCGCATATAATCTTATGTCATCAGTAATCTGCTTAATAATCTTATCTGCAATTCCATCTTCTGTTAAAATGTTATCCGTAATAGTATTCTTAAGATTAGAAACTATACTTTCCATTCCATTTTCATTCAGATAAAGTTCTGATTTACTTTCTCTATCAGTATTGAATTCCTTGTTATTACCGGCATTTGCATTTTCTTCATTCTTTACTGTCGTTTTCTCAGGCACTATATTATCATTTTCTGAATCAATATTGATTTTGTTATTATTTTCATCAGATACTTTAATTATATCATCTGATGCATCAACATTTCCTGTCTCATCATTTATAATATCTTCAATATTTTCAGTATCCCGTACAGTGTCAATCTTACTTAATAAGTCTTTAAGTCCATCATCTGTAATTGCAAATTCATCTTTTAGCTCGTTTATAATTTCACTGATTGACTGATTGATTTCTTTAACAGCATTAATAGCCTCATCATTAGTCAGAACATTTACCGGATTGTTAATTCCTAAATACTTGCTGACTATCTTAATAACATTCTGGTTATCTGATAAAGCATTCAGATTAATATCAAGTTCATTAATAATACCCTTAATCTCATCCGGATTAGCATTAAGCGCATCAGCTATCACATTTATGATCTGTGAATATGCTTCTGCCACGGCTTTCTCAATATCCGTATCATCAATCTTTTGCTCATTACCTCTAATCTGTGGCTTGTCTGAATAAAATTTCTTAATAACATTCTTTACATCACTGTTTTTTTCACTGTTGTAAGTTTTAAATGTTTCCTTACTATCACTAGTAGTATGCCTGCTTAATATTTTAGTAAAATCACCATCTGATGTCTTATTAACAGACTTGGTATCATTAGAACTTTTTAATATATCCACTTTGAATTTACCCGAAATATTTGTACTTACCATTCTCTTCCTCCTTTCATCAAAATTTTCTCTGATTGTTTATTAAAATCAGATGTCTAACCATTATATTGATCAGACTGCCGGAAACTTCTTATATGTATACCTTTATATCTACATATTCTATGATATCCGGCTATATAATTAACTCTTATCAAATACAAAGCATTTATAATGCATTACCTTTTGTATTTCAATTTTAAATACTATATATAATTAATATATTTAATAAGAAATTAATTTCTTTGTTACTTAACTACTTATTTATTTAAGGCATTAATTTTTTTGTCACTTTAGCAGCAAATACTGAATCGATATCACTTATAGCAGCTATTATCGCACCACTTTCATCTGCATTCATACTGTTTAACAAAGATACAACAATATCTAAATCGCCTGTCATCTCGCAGAAAATCTGTGCCGCTTTCGCAGGCTTCATGGAACTGTAATATTTTGCTCTTTCTTTAACCTGTTCATCATATGCATATTTCTCTATTGCTCTCTGATATAACAAATCAGCATTCTCTTTGTCTATAGACTGGTAGTATTTTATGTAATTAGACGGATCAATCGCTTTATCTCCAAATACTACTTCCTCATAGAACTGCGCCTTTAGTTTTTCGAATTCTGCCTGATTATCCTCAAATTGTTTAAGTCTGTCTACTTCTGCCTGCAAATCAGCTATCTGTGTATCCTTATCGTTTTCTGACTGCTGATATCCTGCTAATTCACTTTCTAATTCTTTAATATATGCTGCACACTCTGCAATACTCTTATATGGAATATCTTCATCCGATGTCTTATTTGCTGACTTAGGTAAAATCTTATTAATAACCGGAACATCTTTCAGAACAGGTGTCAATACTTTACTTCCAAAGCCACCCACATCTAATTTAATGAGTGCAACAAATATTCCCAACCATATCAATATAATCAATGCAGTTATCAATATCGATAATGGTTTATTTTCCTTTTTAGGTTCACTGTCAGCAATTACATTATCACCTAAAATATCATTCAAATTGTCATTATCTATGTTATCATTCTGTTTCTTCGCCATATTCGTCACCCACTATTCCGATTTATTAAAACTGAAACTAATCAGTTCGTCTACTTCTTTCTTTTCTTCCTCGGCAATTTCAACTTTAAAGTCTTCAAATGCCTTCTCTCTTAGTTTCTCATGTGTCTTTCTGTCCACCATAACTTCATTAAGTTTTATTCTGGCTAATTCAACACCTTTTCTCGCCTTATCTACGGCCTTTTTCTGCTTTTCTGCATCTATTTTCTTAATCTCAATAGCTTCATGGCACCATCTAAGTCGTCTTACATCTAATGTGCCACTATTAAGTTCTCGTATCTCATCTTCATATTTACTTATATCGTCATAAATGCATTGTAATTTTAATAATTCATCATTAAGTCTGTTATTTGCTTCTGCATAAGCAATCTTTGCCTGCGTCTCTAATTTGTACTTTATCTCTAAAATATTTTGCATCTTATATACAAATTTTGCCATAATCTTCCTCAACTCTTTGCATTTATTAAAATATTGTGTCTGTTGTCTAGATTAATACACTAGCTTTTTAGTTTAAATTAATATTTATTCCTTAGCCTGCTATTTTGCCTGCTGTTTACATCTATAAGTAAATTAATCATCAAATATCTTCTCTAGCATATTAACAACATCATCAAAGTTATATTTCTCATCAACACCCTGTATCAGGAAATCGTTAACTTCATCTATTTTAGATATTGCATAATCGATATTTTTATTAGAACCTTCTTTATAAGCTCCAATATTTATCAAATCTTCTGCTTCGTTATAAGTAGCTAATACATTTTTAAGTTTTCCAGCAGCTTTCTTATGTTCTCTGCTTGCAATCGAACTCATTACACGCGAAATACTTTGTAAAATGTCAATCGCAGGATAATGATTTTTATGTCCAAGTTTTCTTGATAAAATTATATGACCATCCAAAATACCTCTTGCAGTATCCGTTATCGGCTCATTAAAATCATCACCATCTACAAGCACTGTATATAGTCCTGTAATTGAACCAACCGACGAATTACCGGCTCTTTCAAGCAGCTTAGGCATCTCACTATATACACTTGGTGGATATCCTCTTGTAACGGGTGGTTCACCTGATGCTAATCCAATCTCTCTTTGTGCCATTGAAAACCTGGTCAAAGAGTCCATCATAAGAAGTACATCTTTACCTTTATCTCTGAAATATTCTGCTATCGCAGTAGCTGTCTTAGCAGCTTTATTACGGATAAGTGCGGGTTTATCAGAGGTTGCCACGACAACTATACTTCGTTTCATGCCCTCTTCGCCAAGATCCCGCTCTATAAACTCTCTGACTTCTCTTCCTCGCTCGCCAATTAGTGCGATAACATTTATATCTGCTTTCGTATTTCTCGCAAACATACCAAGCAATGTACTCTTACCAACACCACTTCCTGCAAATATGCCAATTCTCTGTCCTTTGCCTACAGTAATAAGTCCATCAACAGCCTTAACTCCTAACGGAAGTACCTCACTTATGATTGCCCTAGACATCGGATCAGGTGGTTTTGCCTCTACTGAATATTTCTTATAGTTCTTGATTTCATGACCATCAAGTGGTACGCCTAGTCCATCAACTGTATTACCTAGCAAATCATCACTTACTTTTACCTTTAATGGCTTTCCAGTATTTTCTACAATACTTCCCGGACCAATTCCATCAATATTATCAAATGGCATGAGTAATACTCTTTTATCTTTAAATCCAACTACTTCAGCCTTAACATAGTTTTCCCTGTCTTCTCTTGATTTTATCTTACACACATCACCAAGATTAGCATCTGGACCGACTGATTCAATTGTAAGACCAACTATTTTGACAACTTTACCAAGTTTATTTACATATGTCTTTTCTATTAATTTAAGATATTTATCTGTATCTACTACCATTTGTTACTTTCCTTTGCTATCTAGTCACTTACTAAACATGCCATTGTCTTTATTGCTGAAATAAGATTTTCTAATTGGATATCTAGACTACAATCATATATTCCACTATCGCTTTCAATCATACACTGACCCTTTTTAAATGTAGGATCCTCAACTATCTCTATATGTACCTGATTCGAAACAACACCATTAATTCTTTCTCTGTTATCAAGCATAAATTTATAGTCTGATGATGAGACTCTGATAAGGAATTCTTTACTAATTTCCGTTTTACTAAGTACATCATTAACCAATTGTAATACCAAATCTTTTTTATCTTCTGCAAGTACATGTGTTACCTTTTCAAAGACTGTAAGAATTGTCTCTACAAGCATTGGCTCCATTTCATTTAATCTCTGGTTATATTCAATTTCCATCTGGACTTTTTCATCTTCAACAGATTTCTTTAAAGCAGCTAATTCAATCTCAGCTTTTTTATGTCCTTCTTCATAACCTTCATTTCTTCCAATATTGGCACTGTCAGCTCTTATTATATCTGATTCTTCCTTCGCTCTCTCAATAATAGCTTTTGCATCTTCATTCGCTCTTGCAATTATTTTTTCCGCCTGAGTATTAGCATTTTCAATCACTGTATCCGATGTATTATCTTCTAATAATTCCTGTACAGAATCGGCATTTACACCATCTACTATTTCTAATGGCTCAGGCTGATACTTTATGCTATCCTTAATCATGGATAATTTAGCCGAAATAAGCTCATTATAATCAATTATCTTTTTATCATTACTATCACATATTATATTTCTGGATTTAACTAAATTAGACAACTATTTCGTCACCTCCACCACGTGCAATGATAATTTCACCTGTATCCTCTAATCTACGGATAATATTTACGATCTTCTGCTGTGCTTCTTCAACATCTTTCATACGAACAGGCCCCATAAAGTCCATATCCTCTCTTATCATTGCAGCAAGACGTTTTGATAAGTTATTAAATATGACATTCTGAACCTCTTCACTTGTTCCCTTAAGTGCAATCCCAAGATCATTGTTGTCAACATCTCGCAATACACGCTGTATTGTTTTATCATCAAGAGAAAGAATATCTTCGAATACAAACATTTTACGTTTAATTTCATCTGCGAGTTCAGGTTCTTCAACTTCGAGATTTTCCATAATATGTTTTTCTGTTCCTCTGTCAACATAATTAAGAATTTCAACAATAGCATCTACGCCACCGACAATTGTGTAATCCTGATTTACCAATGAAGCAAGCTTTCTTTCAAGAACACGTTCTACTTCTTTAATCACATCAGGTGATGTTCTATCCATCTGTGCAATTCTTCTTGCAACATCTGCCTGTTTATCAAGCGGCAAAGCAGAAATTACAGCTGATGCCTGTCCTGCCGGTAAATATGATAAGATAAGTGCAATCGTCTGTGGATGTTCATCCTGTATAAAGTTAAGAAGCTGTGAGGCATCTGTCTTTCTGATGAATTCAAACGGTCTGACCTGTAATGAAGCAGTAAGCTTACTTATAACATCATGAGCCTTATCCTGTCCTAATGCCTTCTCTAATAAATCTTTAGCATAATCTATACCGCCTTCAGCAATATATTGCTGTGCAATACAAACTTCATAGAATTCGTTTAAAACTTCTTCCTTAGTTTGTGGCGATACACTTCTTGTATTGGCAATTTCAAGTGTAAGTTCTTCTATTTCATCTTCTTTTAAATGTTTAAATATAGTCGCAGATTTCTCAGGTCCTAAGGCTATCAAAAGTATTGCTGCCTTCTGAATACCCATCATT
The DNA here is from genome assembly GCA_902362455.1 of Eubacteriaceae bacterium. GTDB lineage: Bacteria > Bacillota > Clostridia > Lachnospirales > Lachnospiraceae > Bovifimicola > Bovifimicola ammoniilytica. Next base: position 125,695 of record CABIWJ010000004.1, on the reverse strand, counting down.
TCGTTGCTTTTTGCCATAATAATCCATGCCTTTCAATTAATTCCAATCGTCTTCTAACCAGTTTCTAAGTAACAACGCAACCGCTTCCGGATTCTCATCAACGAATTTCTCTATTGCTTTTCTGGTCTCTGACTTATCATTCAAATCAATATCTTCAACCGACTGCTGATTCTCCTTAGTAGAAGCAAGTAATGCCTCAACCGAAAGTTCAGGTTCTGTTTCAAGCACTTCAACCGGTCTTGTACTCTTAAATACCACGAATGCAAGTAAGCCAAATATTACTACCGCAAGCATTATTGGAAGATAGTCTGTAAATCCTTTTGACGCTTTAGCTTCAGCATCCACAAATTGTGGTACTCTATATGCAAGAATTGTAATATTGTCTGTTGTAAATCCTGTTGCAGTCGATACCATCTGGTATAAATCCGCTGGAACATCTAACTGTACATTGTCTCTATTCTGTTCCTTGAATTGTTCCCATGTAATGCCGTCTAATAGTCCCTGTTTACGTACTTTATCTTCTTCGTATACATTATATGTACGTGCTACAATACTAAGTGTTGAATCTGTATAATCAATAGTTCCTCTGCCTAATGTTGTCTTTTCAATAATCTGATTAACCGCATATTCATATTTTTTTAATGCATATGTACTTGATGAGCCTTCATCAGTTTTAATATTATATGTTATATCCTCATCATTAGAATCGGTTCCCGGAACACCGCCTGCTCCTGATGAACCCTCCTGTTCAACTTCATATGATGTAAGATATGGTCCCTGCTCTCTGTCGCCTGTATCATATGATATCTGTGTTCTTTCAACAGTATCGAAACTCATATCTAAATGCGGCGATACTTCTACTGATTGATACAATTCAGCGGCCTCAAATAATTTCTTAACATTTGTAGATACTAAATCCATCGCTGCCTGTTGAATCTCACTCTTTGAACCTCCAGAAAAATCACCTTCTGTATAATCTGTTCCTCTGAATAACATATTACCGTCTGTATCAATAATAGTTACCGAAGCCATTGTATCGTTACCAAGTGATGTAGCTATCCACTGTGCCACATTCTCTGCCTGTTCCGAGCTCATACTTTTCTTAAGATTAAGTACAACTGCTGCTGTTGATTCCTCTTTAGAATCTAATACACTTAACTTACTCTCTGGAACAGTAATCTGTACTCTTGCTGCTTTAACATATTGTAATTTTTCTAAGGATACTCTTAATCTATCCTCTAAATATGCCTTATATCGCTTCTGTTTATCAGCTTCTGTTGTGCTCATTCCACCAGAAAGTGCCTGGTCTATTGTATATTCTTTAGCAATAACTCCCGATGTAGCAATCGCCATTTCGGCTTCTACTTTATCTTCACTCTTAACTTTAACTACATAATTATTAGTTATAGTAAAGGATATTCCTGCATCATTCAATGAATCTTTTACATCTGATGCTGTAGATGCCGAATCACATTCTACCAAAGTAACATAGGTTGGTTTTGTAAACATAACAACCATTACAATTAACAGAATAATAACTGCTAACGTAATGCTTATCATCATCGTCTTTTGTTTTCTATTGTACTTGTTCCAGAAATCTACAGCTCGTTTCTGGATAGCTTTCAACCTTTCATTCATGAAAATTCTCCTAATGCCTGTATATTATGTATTATATTTGCATATTCATAATCTCTTTATATGCTTCTAACACTTTATTCTTTACAGCTACTGTATACTGTAATGACAACGCTGCCTTTTGCTGGGCAATTGCTAAATCATGTGTATTATCTGAATATCCAAGTGCAAAATTCATCTGCTCTGCATTTGCAGCATTCGATAAATCATTTGTTTCTTTTATCATCTTCATTGCTGATGATAATAAATCAGAAAATGCTTCTTTATTATTAGTTTTACTTGTTTCTGCAGTCGATGGCTTAAGTGCCTCATTTATGTATTGTGTTGCCAAATTACTAACTGATGTTATATCTGACATATCTATACCTCATTTCTTTATACAATTTAGATACTTTTTTATTTATTAATTTCTAATCCTTTTAAAGCCATTGTCTTTGCAGCATCAAATGCTGTAACATTTGCTTCATATGCTCTTGATGCATCGATTAAGTTAGTCATCTCTGTTATTGTACTTACATTAGGATATGTAACATATCCATTCTCATCCGCATCAGGATGAGACGGATCATATACCATATTCATAGGTGTCTCCGTATCCTCTATAACAGATGTAACTTTAACTCCGTTACCCATTCTTCCTGAAGTTGTTAAAAGCACCTGATCAAATGGTGTACTCTGTCTCTCAGTAAATACAACTGTTTTTCTTACATAAGGTCCACCATCACTGGTTCTTGTTGTATTAACGTTAGCCAGGTTCTGTGAAATAGTATCTGATCTTAATCTCTGTGCAGTCATACCTGATGCACTTATATCAAATGATGAAAATAAAGCCATTTTATCCTCCATTTCTGATGTTTGTTTTGCATTTTTCTTTTAATAATACTAAATTTGTTTTTTGCTCTGCTACTGCATTGCACTTTTAATAATACTAAATTTGTTTTTGACTCTGCTACTGCATTGCGCTTTTAATCATACTAAATTCGTTATTGATACTGCTTACTAATGCCTGATATTTTAACTGGTTTGATGCTAACTCAACATTTTCTGTATCTATATCTACATTATTTCCATCAAGTCTATATGACAACGAATTTGAATCAGTATATATCGTAGATGTTAAACTATCTAAATCCATACCTGCAACCGTTTTCTTAAGTGATGAAGAATTTGCACCTTCAAGTTGTGCTAAAAGATATGATTCAAATTCAACATCTTGTCTCTTATAATTAGGTGTATCTACATTTGCAATATTATTGCTTATAACTTCATTTCGAATCCACGATGCATCAGCTGCCTTGTCTAATACATTAACATAATTATATATACTAGAGTTAATCATTATATTGCCTCCTTTTTGCTACTATATCATATAGTTAACTGAAAATATCATCTAAAAGCATTTATATTGTCTTAGCGGCTTTTAAAACAATTATCTTCATCTAACTATTATAATAAAATCTATTCATATAGCATATTGCCCAATTTTTGACAAAATCACTCATATTTTATTATAAAATTATTCTAGAAAAATATCAAGTAATTTTTATATATTAACATTAATATATAACATATATTATAAAAGACTGTCCTGATTGTATATGTAATCAATTCAGTAATCCATTACACTTTCAAGACAGTCCATAAATCCATTTATGAAATATTAAAATTTAATATTTAATTACGATATATTGCAAGCAGTTTTACTTTCATTTTTATATCATATTTTTACTATTATGTTGTGTTTTGTAATTTGTATTATACATCATTTTCTACATATTGTCTATGCCAAGTACTTCATATACTATATCATTTACGACTTTTATGTAAGTGCCCCTCATTCCATTAGAATGCGATTCAATAATTCTTCCACTTTCAAATTTTCTAAGTGCATTTATTAATACTGACCTTGTTATTCCCTCTCTTTCGGCAATCCTGCTGGTTATTACCACACCCTCCTTACCATTTAGTTCTTTTAGTACACATCTTACTGCTTTTTTCTCTGATTCAGACAATGAATTAATAGCAACATTTAACAATGTACGTTTTCTTGAATTATCCTCTTCTTCCTCACTTACAGACCTGGTCATCTCTAAACCGATTACCACACTTCCATATTCACTTAATATTATATCGTCTATATCATAAGATTTCTTGATTCTATAAATAAATATAGTTCCAAGTCTCTCGCAAGCAATGTCTATTGGAGTAATTATAGCATCATATTGTTTACTTTTATTAGACTCGAAGCCTAAAGTCATCAAATTAACGTTCTCTTTGGTAGATAGAACTTCTAACAATCTCTCGTTGAGCATTTTATCTACATATGTTCCTACTGAATTATCCCCCATTTCGGTTCCTATAGGTTCAATTTCATTATATATGCTTATTCCTAATATTTTTCCACTTTTTGCAATAACAACAACATTTGAATCTAATATTTCACTTAATACATCACAAATGTCACTAAATACAATCTTGCTGGAATTATAATTATGAAGTAATTTGTTAATTTTTCTTGCTTTATCTAATAATTGAACACTCATATTTACTCATTTTCTTTCTTATTTATCACTTTCACATAGCCACATGTTTCATTTGAACATACGGCCTTGCTTCCTTTTTGAATCAGATAACTTCCACATTCCGGACATTTCTCTTCTAAAGGCTTCTGCCATGACATAAAGTCACATTCCGGAGCATTCTCACATCCATAATACTTTCTTCCCTTTTTAGTCTTTTTTATAACTAATTCACCATCACATTTTGGACATTTAATGCCTGTTTTCTCAAAATATGGTTTTGTAAATCTGCATTCAGGAAATCCCGGACAAGCAAGAAACTTACCATGTGGTCCATATTTTATAACCATATTTCTTCCACATTCTTCACAGACTACATCTGTAACTTCATCCTCTATCTTGATTTTCTCAAGTACCTTTTCCGCATTACTTACAGCTTCTACCAAATCAGGATAAAAGTTTCTTACTACAGTTTTCCACTGTATATTGCCTGCTTCGATTCCATCTAATAAAGATTCTAGGTTAGCTGTGAAGCTAGAATCAACTATGACTGGAAATGCTGTTTTCATTATCTCATTTACTATCTCACCTAATTCAGTTACATATAAGTTTTTATTCTCTTTAACAATATATCTTCTGGCTATTATGGTTGAAATTGTAGGTGCATAAGTACTAGGTCTTCCTATTCCCTGTTCCTCTAATGCTTTTACTAAACCTGCTTCAGTATAATGTGCTGGTGGTTGTGTAAAATGTTGTTTTTCTAAATGCTCTACAAACTGTAATTTTGAATCTTTATCAATATTTTTCATTAGAACATTTGATTTATTCTCTTCCTTGTCATCTTCTGTCATATATACTGACATAAAGCCGTCAAACGCTAACTTAGAAGCTGCACATATAAAATCATAATCTCCTGCAGATATCTTTATAGATGTTGTCTCATATTTTGCATTCTCCATTCTACTCGCAGTGAATCTCTTCCATATTAACTGATATAATCTGAATTGGTCTCTTGATAAATCATCTTTAATTCTTGCTGGCGTTAGTTCCATATTCGTAGGTCTTATAGCCTCATGTGCATCTTGAATCTTATTATCACTTTTCTTTTGTGTATTTTGTTTTGCTAAATAGTTTTCACCATAATTCTTATTGATAAATTCTCTTGCCATATTATCAGCTTCTTCAGATACTCTGGTAGAATCAGTTCTCAAATATGAAATTATACCTATTGTTCCCTGTCCTTTTATATCAATTCCCTCGTATAACTGCTGAGCAATCCGCATAGTCTTCTGTGTTGAAAAATTAAGTGTCTTAGAAGCCTCCTGCTGCAATGTACTTGTAGTAAATGGCAGTGGTGATTTCTTAATTCTCTCACCTTTCTTTATCTCTGAAATACTATATGTCGCATTATCTATAGCTGCAAGTACTTTATCCATTTCACTTCTATTTTTAATCTCAATCTTCTTATTCTTATATCCATGTAATTTTGCAACAATTGGTTTCTTATGTCCACCAGGTAATAGATTAACGTCTAAAGTCCAGTATTCTTCCGGAATAAATTCATTAATCTCCTCTTCTCTATCACAAATCATTCTTAATGCTACTGACTGTACTCTACCTGCACTCAGGCCTCTTTTTACTTTCTGCCAAAGAAGTGGACTTATAGTATATCCTACCATTCTGTCTAACATTCTTCTAGCCTGTTGTGCATCTACAAGATTCATATCAATAGTTCTTGGGTTCTTTAATGAAGCCTTAACTGCATTCTTAGTAATTTCATTAAATGTAATTCGGCTCATCTTTTTATCATCTAACTTCAGAGCTGTTGCTAAATGCCATGAAATAGCTTCTCCCTCACGGTCAGGGTCGGTTGCAAGATACACTTTGTCAACCTTCTTCACTTCCTTACGAAGTTCTGCAAGCTTATCTCCTTTTCCTCTGATAGTTATATATTTAGGTTCATAATCATTTTCAATATCAACACCTAATGTACTTTTTGGTAAATCACGTACATGTCCATTTGAAGCAACTACGTTGTAATTTGCTCCTAAGAACTTCTTGATTGTTTTGACTTTAGCTGGTGATTCTACAATAACTAAATACTTTGGCATAATAAATCCCCTTTTCTAAATCTTCCTTGAATAGTAGTTTTTCGATGGTTCTTCTATATAATTCATCATTTGTAATTTTATCAATCCTCTTAATATTTCAGACGAACTCATACCTGTTTCGTTCATCAATTGCTGTATATTCTTTGGAATGAAATCCACATAACTATACAACGTTTCTATTTCTTTTTCAAGTACAATATCATTTTTTCTAAAAAATTTAATATTACTATCATTATTAATTCCAAGTTCATGTAATACATCATTTGCTGATAAAACCATAGCTGCACCCTCTTTAATTAATCTGTTGCAACCACTGCTAAGTCCATCTCCGACTCTGCCTGGTACTGCACATACATCCTTACCTTGTTCTAATGCATATTCAACTGTTATCAATGAGCCACTTCTCTCTCTTGCTTCTACCACCAAGACAATATCTGCCAGACCACTAATTATTCTGTTTCTTAGTGGAAACTGCCATGCTAAAGGTTTTGTTCCAATAGGATAATCCGATAAAATGAATCCATTTTCTTTAATAACCTCATATAATTCAATATTCTCTCTTGGATAACATATATCTACTCCACACCCTAATACTGCTCCTGCAACTCCATTAGCATCTACTGCTCCCCATAATCCTGCTGAATCAATCCCTCTTGCCAATCCACTTATAACATTCACACCATTAGCCGCCAATTCAAATCCTATATCCTTAGCAATCTTCTTACCGTATGTTGTACAATTTCTTGCACCAACTATTGCAACAGTCTTTTTTGACAATGCACTTATATTTCCCTTAACATAAATTCCATATGGATAATTGTCTATACCTCTTAATCTATCAGGATATTTCTCATTATCAATACTTATGAAATATATTTCCCTTTTATATAATTTATTATAACATTCATTTATTAGACATTCGTTTCTTGACTTAACAATATTTCTTATGAGCTCATAATGATTCTTAAAACTACTACTATTTATATATCTTGATAGTTCACTTTCACTACATTCATAAATCTCCTTCGGCGATTTAAAAATCTCAAGTAGTTTTCTAATTGTACTATTCCATACATTTTCTATATTACATATCCAATACCAATATTCTTCATTATTCAATTATGTTCTCCTTTTATCTTATTGCTATATATTATTATAATACTTATTATCAGAAATTCTGTATCCTAAGCTTTCTGCCAGATGATTGATATTAATTATACTTTCACCCTCTATATCAGCAATTGTTCTGGCTATCTTCACAACCTTATAATATCCTCTCATACTTAATCCAAACTTCTTGTAAGCATCTTTCATAAATACAGTTTCTTCTTTTCCAAGCTTACAATATCTCCTGATTTCATCTGTTGATAACTGGCTATTATATCTGTCATTCTGCCTCCTTCGTTGTCTATCAACTGCATTTTTTATCAATTCTTTCATCTCTTTACTACTCATATTATTATCTTCACTACCTATATCCACTGCTTCTACTCTTGGTACTTCAACACTCATATCAATCCTGTCTATAATAGGTCCACTTATTCTATTTAAGTAATTCATCACATCTGTCTCAGAACATTTACACCTATTTCTATCGGGATAATATCCACATTTACAAGGATTCATTGCTGCAATAATAAGACAATTGGCTGGAAATTCATAATTACCATTCATTCTATGAATCTTAACAACCTTTTCTTCCAGAGGTTGTCTTAATGAATCTAATACAATTGGTGAAAATTCCGGCAATTCATCGAGAAACATTACACCTCTGTGGGCAATTGTTATCTCACCTGGTCTTGGTTCTTTACCTCCTCCTATCAATGCGGCTTTTGTAATGGTATGATGCGGTGCAGAATATGGTCTCTTCAAAATGTAATCATTATTTACAATTAATCCACATATGCTCTGTATATTTAAAACTTCTCTTTTCTCCTCTTCACTCATTTCTGTCATAATATATGGTATTCTGTATGCTAACATTGACTTCCCGACTCCCGGTGCACCAATCATTAACATATTATGCCACCCGGATACAGCAATCATAATTGCCCTCTTAACACTCTCCTGTCCATATATATCTGAAAAATCATTTTCACTCTGATCTAATACATCCTCTCTATTAATATTATCTATAATCGTACTTTCTTCATTATGTATATTATTGAAATATTTTATTACTTCTCTAAGTGTAGAAAATGTATAGACTTTTATATTATCTGCATATCTTGCCTCATTACTGTTTCCTTTAGGAATAATGCACTTATTAAAACCTAATCTCTTCGCCATATTTATAATAGGAAGAATTCCTTTCACCTTGTTAATATTTCCATCAAGTCCTAATTCACCCATTATAAGTGTATTATCAAATCTGCTTACATCTAGTCTTCCCATTGCACACAAGAGCGACAATGCAATAGGTAAATCATAGCCTGTCCCCTCCTTTCTCCTATCAGCTGGCGATAAATTAACAGTTACCCTGTACATTGGTAAACTTTCTCCACTATTCTTAATTGCACTCCTCACTCTTTCTCTGGCTTCCCTGACTTCCGATGACAATAAGCCTACCATATTAAAACAAGGCATACCCTGTGATATATCCGCCTCTACTTTTACAACATATGGCTCTATTCCCCATATTGCACCACTATTTATACAACAATAAATATATATCACTCCTTTAATTATAATAACTGGTTAATCATTTATATATATGTACCACTGCCATATATAACAAATACTTTAGTAAATATGTTTGTTGCATTTACTAAATTTGTTAAATTAAATTTTAATGTTACTTATTGATTATATGATATATCATTTTAATTTCTTTGTCAATATATATTTAATTACATAGCATAAAAAAACCGACCTCTAAGTCTTGGAACTATGCCCATTTCTTTGAAGTCGGTTTAAGTTTTGATTTAATAGAAATTGTATTTATATAGATTTATTTCTATAAAAACTATTGATAAGAATTAGTTAAATATTAATTTAAGTTGAATAACTTAGCTTCTTCTCTTTCTTTTAACTTAAACTTATCAGAAGCCTTAATCTTAGTAGCTTCTCGATATACATCATCTTTAGCTTTTAAGTAACCATTATCGATAGTTTCAACTATAATATTATAGTTTTCAATCTTAGCACCTAATCTTGTCTCTAACTCTTTAATATCACCATCAGACAAATAGAATGAATAAGCTTTTTTATTCTTTAAATTGTCTTTTGTAATATTAATTTTAACATTTTCATCATTTGTATCTCTCATATATGTATTATCAGAAATGTCTGCATTATCTGGATCATTAATTAAAATATCACCTTCATCATATTTATCATTTCCATTTACATCTATGTAGATTCTAAAATCTGAAAATCCTTTTTCTTCATTATCCTTCAAATCGTAATCTGAAACGGTAAATGTTACTGTTGCACCATTGTCTTTATAATAATTAATAATTTTCTCTGTAGTCGTTATACTAATTGCATTATTAACCTTAACAACTGGTGCATAGTTACCTGTTTTAATTGAAGCAACCAATGTATTTACGAACAACTTCTGTTCATCAATTCCTGAAATTCTCGAATGTCCGGCACCTGTGTAAGTTACATTACCTTTTGAATAGATATAATAGTTGTTACAACCATCACCCTTAGTATAATAATATATATTCTTTGTATTTTGTTGTGAATCAAGTGCATACCATACTGTTACTTCACTATCTTCCAGATTCAATTCACTATACTGTGTATGTGTAGTTGCTACCGAAAACTTAGAAGAATCAGGCAAAACAAATGGATATGCTGTTATCTGACCTTTATTCATTTGAAGAATCTTTGTAGTAGTTGCATATGTATTAATATTTACATATTCACTTGAGCCAATATCTTTTACGTATAGCTTGTTACCTTTCTTATCTCCGCCCCAGCCATTACTTATAAATGTCCAGGTTTCTGTCATTCCTCGTAAATCTGCCTGTTCAATTTTACTTGTATCCAAATACTTTCTTGCATTTACATATTCTTCAGGTAAATCAGACTCACTAGCTGTTATACCATATCTATCCTGTCCAACTAATGTCTTAAGGAAATATGTCTCATATCTTGCCCAATCTGTTCCACCCTGGGAAATATATCCATTTTTTGAATATCTATGTATTGTACTATTAAATGATGAATTATCATGTGAATATAATAGTGAATGACCTGAATTAACAAAATATTCAATATTCTTTAAAGCTGCTATATCATTAATGTCAAGCTGAGAATATGAATCACAGAAACCACATACAATCATATCTAATTCTGTATTATCACTTAATTCATTTAATTTTTTCGTATCAAGTTTATCTTCTTTGCTATTTCCATTAGAGCCCATATTATAATTGTTCTTTGCATAAGCTGATTTTGTCTTTGCATAATCCCATACAGATTTAACTTTTAATTTAGAAGTCTCAGACGTAAAAAGCAAATCTTTATTATCACGGAATTCATCACAATTTACGTCTTTACTGTAATATGCATTAAAATCTGCTAAATACATAGTTATAAGATGTATTCTATAATCATTACTAAAATCACCTGAGTAATTTTTAACAGTATTGCAGAAATCTAATGTACACTTATCTTCCTGTGCCTTAATCCATAAAACATAGACATCCTTAGCTTCTTTACGTCTAAATGCTGAATTTCCAATATATGTATATTTAAGACCAGCATTATTCACATCAACAGCTTCAACTTTCCAAGGAATAAATCCTTCTATATTCTCTGGCCAGTTTCCATATATATGTACACCTGTGACATATCCATCATTATCTTTAATTAATTCATATTCAGGTGATAATTCTACCGTATCAACATCTTCAAATTTACCAACGCCAGATTTATCTATGTATACTTTATAAATATATTTTCCATCAATTTGATTTTCATTAATTTTAATTCCATCTTTAAATCCTAAATTGATATTATACAAACTATGTTCCTGCTCATTAGCTTCAATATATTTACCTGTATTACCTGAACTTACGCCTTCATCATACTGTTTTGGTCCACTCTTAAACTCAAAGTCAAGAATTTCAACTCTCTTGAAAGCAAATCTTAATCCACCTTCAAATTTATTGTCTGATGACAAATACTCAGGATTTGAACCGTCACTCATTTTAGATATAGATACCAAACTTGCATATGACTTATTATCCATAAATACCTTATTGCCATCACTATCAAGTCCAGTATAATTGCCATTTTCATCTTTACCTAATGCTTTAGCCTGTAAAATGAAATTATACATTTTAGAATTATGATCTACATAAGGCCATCTGCTTACATTGTTAGTATATGTATTCTTATTTTTTTCATATCCATTATTATCATCATAAATGTCTGAATTATCACAATTCATAATCTCATCAGCTAATAAAATTGGATATCCACTCTTAAGATATTCTAACAATTCGTTCATTTTTCTGACAGTTATATCATTACCACCAATTCTTGTTGTCTTCATTCCATTTTTCATATAATAACGTCCTGAAATGCTATCTAACATATTAAGATTCCAAGAAGAATTACTATTTCCTGTCATACCTGTTGTATAATATTTCTTCCAAGTGTTATACAAATCATCTGACATTCCACTTTTAACATTATTTCCTTTTGAATTATTAATATATTCATAATCTGATGCAGCCATACCACCAAATGCAGAATGAATAGTATATTTATCACCAATACCTGTATAAATAAGTCCATCCATTGAACTATCATTATACTTTGTTCGTCCACTTGTCTTGCCACTTGTTGATACATATTGATATCCAGGGTTAATACCAAAATATATTAAATCATAAGTTGCTGTTAACTCATCATTTCTAGTATTAAACTCTTTAACGCTCATACTTGTAACATTTACATACTTCTTATAATTCTTGTTTATATCACTCGGTATATCAACCTTAAGTGCCTGAAGAATTTTCTTAGCCATATTAGCATTATCTAAATCAGTTGCATGAGCCTGAGGCTGTACCTCTAATACATTAATTGGATAATTAACATTCATAAGTGATACTCTTAATAAGTATACTAATACGTCACCTTTAGTCTTACCAACTATAGCACTATTCTCAGTAGTCGTTAATAATGGATCATTTGTAAGTCCTGAACTATTAGTTGCTGTATTTTCTGATAAATAATTATGCTCAACACTTGCTAACTCTGACTTCTTTAATGTTGTTGTAATAACAATTTCATCACCACCAACTGGTTTATACTTAACAATAAGTTGAGTTGTATCACCAATATTCTTATCAGAACCAATGCTTATTAAGTTATTATCTGCTGTTATTTCAGCGAATGCGCCATTATCTACGGAATATCTTACATAATCCATATTTGTATATGTGAATTGTAAATTTGCAAAATTAACATATTCAATCTGACCATCCTTAATAAAGTTAGTAACCTTAAAATCATATGCTGGTTTTGCCATCTGGTAATAATAGTTGCTCGTATGTGTCACACCTGAAGCATCATTATAATTAAGTTCTATCCTAAGCTTATTACTTGATGAAAGACTTAGAAGCTGTCCACGGAAATTCTGTCCATCATTAGCATATAACTTAATCTCATCATCACCTACGATTACTGTTTGTGCATCTTTTATCTTAATTGTATCACTCATCGTAAACGGCTGGTTTCCAGCATTAGATACACCTTCAAGATAATGGTAACCTGCATCATTACTGCTAAAGATAACAGTATTATCTACATACAATCTATATGATGCTGTAAAATTATTACTTGCAACTTCATTATTATATGCCCAGAACTTCATATCCATTGAACCATTAAATACAACTGTATCATTCAATTTAGAATTATTAATACCTGCTAATACATAATTATTTCTTCCGCTTGTATCCTGTTTAATAGTATTTCCACTAATGTAGAAAAGTTTTCCTTTATAATCAGAAGGTAATGTATAATCCGCAGTTTTAATATTTCCATTCCATGATGCTATATTAGTTAGTAACACATGTCTGTATCCTTTTGGAACACAAACTTTATATAATGTATATTTACCATTTGAGCCTTTAGCTTCACCTGATACCTTTACAAATTCTTCCTTATATGAAATATTATTATCATCCCAGAAATGTGCATATATACAATTATTTGTCTGATATGATGCATTATTCTCTGCACTTATCAATATATAATTATCATCTTCCAAATCTGAAGTAACAATTAAATCTGTTGTCGAATCTGAATATCCACTATTAGCAGTAATTATATAACTTTTATCATCTGAAACAGCATCTGATGTGAATTTGGCTCCACCAAAGAACTGGTCACCTGTAAAGCTATATATTCTCTTATATACGTAATTGGTTGATGAACCATTTGTACCATCTGAGCCATATGTCTGTCCAACAACTTCAGGCTCACGATATTTTGCGTAATTAATAGATGTATCACCTACATTTCCGTCATCGCCATCAAAGGTATTCATATTCCAGCTATTAATACCCTCTGCTTCACCATCTAATCCTGCTGGATAATATACTCCACTAACATCTATCTTAGCTGATAGATTGTCAGCGTAATAAGAATCTCTAATCTGTCTTGATAATAAAAGTAATTTATAAACGTTATTAGTATTATCTACTTTTTCTCTGTTAGCTAAATTCATAACACTTTCATTAGCTTTAGCCACTTCTGTTAAATCCTGTGTATAATCACCAAGTGTCTTATTAGTAAGTAACTCTGTATTATACATTAATGCAACATCTTCGCTCATTGCCTTATTGTAAATAGATGTCGCAACTTTCCATACTAAATCACATGATACTTCAACATCTTCAAATACTTCTGTATTCTTATTTACATCTTCAATGAATTTTTCAATTTTAGTCAAGTCACATTTTGCATCTGTTTTAAATGTATTTGCATCTGTAAGCTGCTTTAATGCATCTATATAATTATTAATATAATATTTGTCATATCCGTTAATATCTGCATATTCAAAATTAGTCTCTGCATTATCACAGAAATTGTTCATTTTTTCTTCATCTGCAACTGCATTTGCTAATTCATCTAATACCTCATCCTGTTTAGCTTTATTAACACTATCAATAAGTCCTCTTATAGCTTCTGCATCAGCAGTTGTGAATTTAAATGATTCATTTAAAAATGCCTCTGTATAATTAAATAATATTCCTTCATTTATATTTCCAAGGTTAACCTTTTTAAAGCATTCTGAAATTGTATCATAATCATCCTGTGTGAATCCGTATTTATCTGCTTCCGGATCGACAGGTGGATTATTCAATGCCTGAACAGCCTTATTCTTATACTGTAGTAATGTCTTTAATGATTCTACAGAAACATCTGCATTCACATTATTAATTATCGCTTTAATATTAGTTGCTGTAATTCCAAGTGTATATGTAGAAATTTCATTAAAATACTTATCTGCATTAAATTCTAAATAATTACTAAATCCTGCTGGTAAGAAATATACTTTATTTTCTTCCTTTTCTTCATCTGTCAGGGTTCTGCCTTGTAAATCATATAACTTACCTAATGCTGTTTCTTCTGCTTCACTGTTAATATCGCTTAATAATTTATTAATTCTTGTAATCCCCTCTTCAATATTATCTGATATCTCTTCGTCCAGACTTCCAAACTTTTCTCTATAATAACTTAAATTATATTCTTTATAATTAGAAAGATTAGCATTAATTTCTTCCTGATTAGCAAGTTTAATCTGAACATATTCAAAATCTTCGTTTGTAAGTGTATCCGCAACTTTCTTATTGCCTACTGAACGGATAATCTTATCAATTGAACTATATAATTTATCCTGATTTACTAAATATACATCATTGTAATTCTGACCAAGTTGTCCAGGCTCAATCCCCATAGAACCATTGCATACAAACTGGTCATAATAATACATAAGATTACTGTTATAATCATTTGAGTTAATATAGATTAAATCAGCCCATTCAACATCACTTACCTTAACATCTGCGGCCTGAATAGCTTTAACCTGTATCTCACCTTTTGACATTGATTCACCAAGCACATTATTATTAAATGTTCTATTAAGCTTTGAACCATTTACTTTATAACTAAATGTGCCATCATTATTAGCTTTCTTTGTCACATCATATCCTGTTACATTCTTAAAGTCAGTAACATCTAAATCCATGTTGCCCTTGTAACTTTCAATATTAGAAACACTAATAGGCTCCTGGCCTTCTACAGTATAACCAAGAACCTGCTCACCTTCTCTTGCAACAATTTCAAGAATTTTGATTTCATTAACCGAAACATTATTTCCGTTTTCATCTTTTCTGAATACGCCGGCATTAATCTGCTTGACAATAATAACTGAAAAAACCGACACGATACATATTATCAAAGCTGTAAGAAAACAAATACTTTTCTTTTTATTCTTAACTATGAAATTCTTAATAGCCATATTCTCTCTTCCTCCTTATCTCTAAATATTAACTATTATTTCTAATATTATAAATAATTTGTGATTCATCCTTTTTATTTTTCACCTGTACTTTCATATGAACATTTAACAGATTTGAACATCCAGTATATTCATCTCCATTATTATATGTAGTTGGTGTTGTAGTTGTAGTATCCGTTTTCTCATAATTCACATCAAATGATTTTACATATTTAGATACCAGATTATCATTATTATCCGATGTAATTGCTGCGGTTTTCCATTCACTACCTTCATATATGTACAAAGACTCTTTACCCGCATTGTAATAGAATACTTTTGTACCTGTATAAAGTGCCTTATCTCCTGTGTCATATTTCACTATGGTCACTTGATCTTTTGAACCACTTCTTATACCATTACCAAGTATATTATTTATAAATGACACTTCCTGTTGTAAAGTTGTAGTCTTATTAGTATTATCATATGAGCTGATTCCAACATTAACAAATGAAAATGCAGCTACAATTACTATAAGAGAAATTGCAAGACCAATGATTAATTCCAATAAGGTTAAACCGCTATTATTGTCTTTGAAATTTTTACTTCTCATAAACTATCCCTTTCATTTAATATGTATTGTAAATCAACTACTATTCTATATAATGTTTGCCTGTTAATTTTACTAACTTAATCTTCTTAACTTTTCCTGAATATTCAACATATATGCAATTATCCATATCTATTGCTGTACCAGATGATGTTGCCTTAATAAATTTAAACGACCCGTCTGACTTTTCAAATTCAAATTTAAGACTATTTGTATCAACTTTATCAAGGTAATATGGATTTCCGAGTTTATCTTTCACATAATAACGGCCTGATTTACCTAAAGAAATCTTCTTATACGGATTGGCTGTGTTTCCATCTTTATATAGACATATGGTACAACATTTTTCTGTATTATCATATTTCATCAAATAACCATATACACCTTCTTTAGTTAATGTATCTGACCTTACATTACTAATAGCATCATTAACCTTACCCGCCATTGATTTTAATTTTGAGGAATTTATCAATGAATATATTGAGACCGCTCCGGCTGTAATAACCGCCATAATTGCAATAGTCACGATTATTTCAATCAATGAAAATCCTCTATTCTTTTTCTTTTTATTCACGATAAAATTCCTCTCCTTTACGTTTATAATTCTATAATTGTCTTATAATAATATAATTGATAATGATGTATTAATCTTTCTTCCAATTTGATTTATCTACAATATCTGTATATTTAAGTGCACTTACATCAACTACTGTACCATCTTCTGCCACACCTATTTTATTAAATGATGGACCTAAAACATCTTGTAATGATGGAATATATGTAAATAATAATCCACTAAGTTCTTCACATGCCTGGATGCTAACATTTCCACTTACCGTCATTTTTCCATTACATATGATTAAACCGGTAAAATTCTTATTAATCTGATAAGGTGTGTCTGTAATTATAACACCAGCATCTAATTCTATAGGAGAATTTCCTATACCACCTTCACAACTGAGTATAAATCCAAATTTTTTACCAACCCATCCACCAGCATAGTTATCAAGTATGTCTCTGGCTTTCATTATGAATTGTTTCTGCTCATCTGATGTTAAGCCCTCAGTTGTAAGAGCACCTGATGTTAAATTCTGTAAATCTATCTCTTTTGTTAATCTTCCAGTACCACATTTATCATATAATTTTTCTCTATTGATAAGATAATCAAATGGTAATTCATCACTTGTAGAACCTGCTACTAATGTATTATCCTGACCTAATATATAATTCTCACTAACGTCCTTAAGTGAAGGTGTTAAATTATTAAGTCTGTTTTTAATAACTTCCATTAAACTAAGTGCTTCATTTTTAGCAATACCTAATGCACCTGATACCGGATTTGTTACCTCTATATTATTAGATGTTGTCCTACCAACCTGCATTAATGCACCTGCAGTATAGGCTTTAACAGAATTTGAAAATGATAACTGATGAACATCTAATTTTTCAACCTGTGTTTTTAAATCCTTTCTTTTATCAATATTATTATGATATGCATTAATAAAATACTGAGTCTGTGTTACAGGATTATTATTTTTTACATAGAAATATACCATATTGTCAAACTTAATTTTCTTTGCAACTACACTATTTTCATCTTGAAGATTCAAATCCGAATATGTTATCTCGGCACCGTCTGCTATACCTGCTTTTGATAATAACTCAGAATATGATATTGGATTAGTTCCTGCCACTTTACTTCCTGATAACTCTGTATCAGCAAGATACATTTTCTGATTTCCTTTAAATGATACAGATTCACCTGTCATATACGATGTGTTTTTTCCACTCGCATCTAAATCAATATAAGCTCTGCCGGCTAATATTAACTTATTAACACCTAACATATCTACATTGGCACCTGTTCCATTTATTACGATTGCACTGCTTCTTTCATGCTCAGTTGTGGTTAATCCAACATCAACAAAACCTGTTATCGCTCCGGTATTATCTTCATTACCATCATTATCATCATCTCGATATCCGTATCCAAAGTAATTTCCCTTTATCTTAACATTAGATTTGTTTCCATCAAGCTGCAAGTCATCCTTTAACATAGTATTACCAACAATATCTATTGTTGCATTAGATGTTCCTGCTTTAGTAATAATATTATCAGCGAATAACTGCATTGTATCTGTGGTATCCGTTTTTTCTTCACCATTTCTGTTTCTTATGATAAGACCAGAGTTATCACCAACTTCAATATCATTATTACAGTTAACAATTTTAGAGTTCAATCTTAATGTAGCTGATTCATTAATTCTTATAGATTGATTCTTATTTACAACTACCATTGGCGATTTATTAACCCAGTATTCAGTTCCTGCCGCATTAGTAACTTTATTTGCATCATATGCTGTTCCATCAGCATACAAATTACCTGAAATAGTTACATTTGCACCATTTGCTATCTCAATAGCCGGATGTATTCTATTTACAGCACCATCCTTAGCCACATCATTTGATAAATTTCCACCTTGACATATAAGACTATATTTTAATAAATCCTGTAAATCCATAGTAGTATCTGAATCTGTAAAATCAATATTAAACTCTGGAATATTGATATCTATATCTGTCTTAATCTTTGAAGAATATCCCTGATTTGATATGCACTTTACTTCGATATTTTTTATAGATATTCTATCTATATCTTTTACATCAATAGTACTTCCTGTTAATTCAGTATAGCCTGTACTTCCAACTGCTTTCTCATAAAATACAACATCAGCAGAACCATCAGGTGCTTTACAATCAAATGTATATCCGGTTACGCTATTAATGTATCCATTACTTACACATCTTTCTATTACTTTTTTAACATCTAATCCTGATGCTGTTTTATCTATTTTCTTATTATCATAAAGTTTGACAAGTCTATTATTCAGCAATTCTACCATTTTATCATTTGCATTAACACCTGAACCATAGCTTACATAATTAACAAGTACTTCGTTATATGATTCCTGTACGGCATCCATTACTTCTTCGCCAATACCAGCATATAATTCGTCCACAGCTTTCTCTGCATAATAAAATGTTTTCTCATTTTTATTCTCATTTGCTTTCATAGATAAGTTAGTGGCAGTTACACCTAAAATGAGTGTACCTAGAATTGATAATACAAATATACCTATAAGCACAATTACTAAAGTATCACCTTTATTATTTAACTTTTTAATTTTAAACATTGATTCTGCCACCTCCTATTCTCCGACAACTTTCGTTGAATTATAATCAGAAACTTTCTTTCCTTCATATTTAACTGTTACATCTAAGTTATAAACTGTATCAATTTTAATCATCTTAACTGTATCATTTACATTTCCATTGTCTTTACTTGCTGAAAGATTATTCTTAACATCTCCTATATTAGTATATAACGTTGTGTTAGTTAACATAGATGATGTACTAGTTGGACTGATAAGATTATTTAATGTGTATGTATTACCTGATATAGCTGAAGATGCCTCATATACTTTAATCCTTGAAGCCGGCATACTATTGTAATACAGCCCGGTTGAATCTTTTTGATTAATAATATATACTCCAACATTCTTCTTTTCACCTGCCACTTCAAAATCAGCAGCATTATATATATTATTTTTAATTTCAATTTCATCATTTACGCTTAATGGTTTATACAACACATAAACTGATGGTACAGTATCATATTCCCATGTTATCGAGTTAGTACCTAATATACTGCCCGAAACATTCTTAATATCTACTATTAGCTTAACTTTATACTTTGTAGCACTTTTTTCAACTTCAATAGTAACTTTTCTTGATGATGCTCCTGTGTACAAATTATCATATTTAGTAATATTTTTATTGAAAACTGCACATACTTTTTTATCCAAATTGTCTATTACTGGTATTGCATAATCCGCATTTACTACATTCTTCGCAGGTGTAAGAGTAAGTTCCGCCGTATATCCTTTCCTCATACCAGTAGGCAATGCTGCATCGGCAGAGTTCTTTGATACTTTACCTGTATATTTTGTAGAATTTTTACTATATGCCGAACCAGTTGCTGAATCAATTATATATGAACCGTCTGCCGTTAATTTATATGTTGTTACTAATTGATCTACTGAAGTTGCCTTGAACTGTTCAATAATATATTCTCCCAATTCATTAGCTTCCTGTATGCGTTTAGATTTTTGATTCGCCCTTGATGCCGAAACGAAACTACTTAAAAAGGGAGCCGTAACCAGAGCTAATATAACAACTGTCAATATTAACTCTAATAACGTAAAACCTTTGTTATTCTTATTCAATTTTTTTTCATAATTCATTCACTAAATTCTCCCTTCTTAAAAGGTCGTTTAATTATTCTCATATTTAACACTTAGCCAGTGAATTTCACTGGCTAAGATGTTTTTATTCTGCTACTCTTACAATAACCTGATTGAAGAATAAATTGTTTGTAGATTTTTCATAATCTGGTATCTCTACCTTCTGGATTTCTCTTCCTTCGCCGGCAATTGCATATTCTGTTAATGATACAGTCATATTCAATTCCTCTTGTCCACCACCAGATATAGATATTGTTTTTAATGCTTTTCTCTTTCCATTTGTATCAATTATATATTTAATAATCTGTTTCAGCTGGTCATATGTACCATTTGTCGATATATCATAACTCATTGATTCACTTGTATATTTTCCCACATCACTAGAACCACCATTAGGATTTACAGAAGCAAGCTGTCCAAATGTATATGGTACTTCCTTAGCATTTAAAGTAAGAGAATTAACATCAACCTTCAAGTCCTGTGTCATATTATATGTGTCCATAATCTCTGCTTTATATGATAATCCACCATCATATTTGCTTAATTCTTTGTCTATGTCACTCTCAAGTGATGCTGTCTGAGACTTTATATTATCTTTATTAGCATATAGCTCCTTGAGCCTGTCTCTTTCTGTTTTAAGAGTCTTTATCTCATCTGAAATATCACTTATCTTAGTATTATATTTAGTGAATACTAAGAAATATGATGCTAATAATGCTAACACACCTATTAATATAAATACATATCTTAAATTATTCATATTATTTCTATTTTCACTCATATTAGTTAGCCTCCTCTCCATTTGTAGTCTCAACTTCCGCTAAATCATCACTAACTATACTGAAACTTAAATCAAAAGTAACTGTTCCTTTATCCTTATTATGAGTATATCCACTTGTTACAATGTTACTAATATGATTCTCCTGCTCTAATGAATTAAGTACACCAGCAAGTTCATATTCATAGATAGTAGCACCTGATATAGTTACATTTCCAGAATCAACTGCCAAAGTATTAAATAACATGTTCTTTGGCATATCCTTTTCTAAAAATTCAAATAGGTTATATACCCATTCAGTATTATTACATGTTGACAAATAGAATGCCTTTAAATCAGCTAATTTATCCTCAGCATTATAATATTCACTATATATTTCATTTACACTGGATAAATTCTTAATTTCTTTTTCCATATCTTTCTTCTCGTTATTCTTAACAGTATATCTAGTAAGTGGAATTACTGCAAGTACAACCGAAGCTGCAAGCATCACTACCATAGTCGCTACATATGGTACTATATTAACATTTGCACCCTTTTCAGCTTTACTACTTATTGACTTCTTAGGTTGTAAATGTATAGGATTAAGTGCTGCACCTACATTTGCCATATACTGTTTCAATAATGATGTAGACAATTTAATTCTGTTATATGATTCAACATTCTTTAATAATGTTAAACGTTCTGCTGGAAGGCTTGTTTCATTAGAGAACAAGACATCCATTCCAAGCACATCTGCACCCTCACCGATAATTACAATCTTCTGAAGTGGTGCTTCTGTATTTCTGCTTGAATAATATTCAATAACTCTGTTTACATTACTTATAAGATATTTTAATGAATTAGTAGTCTCATCTTCTTCAAGAGAATTCTTAACAATCTGTGCTGATGCTAATAATTCCAGAGCTACATTCGCCTTAACATTTCTGCTCTCCATTACGGAATTAAGCAAAAGTGATTCACCATACGGAATTGTTCTCTGTAATTGTAATACATTATTATTCATAACAGATACAATAGTTGTATCCATACCTAACTGAACTACTAAAGTTGGTCTTTCATCAATCTGAATCTTAATTAACTGCAATGTACTGTTACCAGCATAATCCACTGCCTTAACTCTCATTCCAAGAAGATTAGCAAGATTGAAATAGCTCTCTACCATTCTCTCAGGTGCGGCATAGACAAGAACTCTCATCTTCTGTTCTTCCTTAGTTTTCTTAGCCTCAAGAATTGTATAAGATAATACATAATCATCAATATTAACAGGGAAATATTCTGAAGCATTTGCATTAATTAATTCCTGAACTTTGTCCATCTTAACATAAGGAATAATTACCTCTTTTGTAGCTACTCTTGATGAGTTAAGTACGAATGTAACTTCCTTAGCTGTAATCTGTTCCTGTGTTAATGCTCTTCCTATAGCTTCTGATACCTGAGTAATATCCTTAACAAATCCATCCTCTACGGTATCCTGTGGTGTCTGTACTGAAATTGCATGATGAACCATTACATTATTCTTATTAACCTGTGCTTCACAGACTTTAATGAATTCATTACCAATTTCAATGGTTAATGTTTTAGATGCCATCTCTTAGCCTCCCTCAATAGTTTTTATTAATAAATAAACGTATTTATATACCATTCAATAATCTGGTTACCATATAACATAGCTATATATATACCTAATGACAGGTATGGTCCGAATGCAAGCACTCTTTCCTTATTCTGGACTTTCATCAGAATAATATGAATGATCGAACCTAATACGCATCCTATTCCCAAAGCAAGAATAATATTCTTCCAGCCTATGAGTAAGCCTGCAGCAGCCATTAATTTAATGTCACCACCGCCAATACCTCTTCCTTTAGTAATTAAAAATAATAAATATAAAAAACCACTTACTGCAAAGAATCCAATGATATATACATACCAATGTTCTAAATCTGTAAGTAATCTTATAATGCCCAAAATACCGATGAAAATATTAAAGGCTATTGGAATCTCAAATGTTCTCCAGTCAATAACACTAAGTGCTAATAATGCAGATGAACACAAACAAAATAGTATGGTTGATATATTGAATCCATTAACTACTACAAGTATTCCATATAATACACCATTAGTAAATTCAATTACCGGATACTGTTTAGAAATCTTCGTCTTACAATATCTGCATTTACCACCTAATGTAAGGTAGCTTACAAGTGGTACCAAATCGTACCACTTGAGCTTATGCCCACAAGTCATACAATGTGACCTGTCCGTCACAATGCTTTCATTCTTAGGTATCCTATATATACATACATTTAAAAAGCTGCCTATTATTATTCCATATATTATAGTAATTATTATTAAGAATGTATTCATTGTGTCTATCTACCTTTGCTTTTGATTTTAAATTAGTTTCTAACTATGACTGAAACTCAACTTTAATGCCATATGTACCACTTGACTTTGTTATTGTAGCAATAGCATATTTATTATTTTTATCTTTGCTCTTTGTCTTGCTTGCATCAATTGCTGTATCAACAATAGACTTAAAATTAGCATTAGCTGTTGAAAGTGTCGCACCACTTGCGCCAAAAGTAACTGTCAAAGTACCACCATCTGCTAATAACTCATCATATTCCATATCATAATCAGTAATACATGTCTTTAAAGTTGATTCAATCTCATCCAGATTTTTTTTGTCTGTGTTTTTCTTGGATTTACCAAGATATTTTGTTAAGTTTGGAGCTATGATTGCTACTAAGACAGCCATAATAGCAATAACGATAATAAGCTCGATTAATGAGAAACCTTTGTTGTTTGTTTTTTTCATAAAACTAACACTCCTTTTCTTATAATATTATTTTATTTATCATTAACATCTTCTGATGTTATGAACATAAATTATGATTTTGACTTCACTGTTACAGTATATATTCCAGTTGTTGAATCCTGTTCTATCTTTACCCAGAAATCCTTTCCTGTAACTTTAGACTTTGGGACCTCTCCTAATGCTTCTGCAACACTTCTTGAAAAAGCCGTATAACCATCGACGTCAGCTGCATCGGAATCATAGTATACACTATTTTCTTTCAGTTCCACCCAAGTCCCGAGGCTCTGTGGTTCAGACACTTCAGTATTTGTAAGTGCACAACTTTGTTCAATCACGCCTTTGATTGTATCAATATTAGATATATCAGTTTTCTGCTTGGACGACGATAGATATTTGCTAAGGTTTGGTGCAATTACCGCTACGAGCACAGCCATAATGGCAATAACTATAATTAATTCTATAAGTGAAAAACCTTTATTATCCTTTTTCATGCACCTCACCTTTCTTATATCATTCATTCTAAGCTTCATCGCCACCAGCCAAGTCATACATACCAAACATAGGTATAAGTATCGCCATAATAATTGTTCCGACAATAGCTGCCATAACTACTATTATAAGTGGCTCAATAACTGCTGCTGTCGATTGAGTAGCCACTTCTACTTCTTCTTCATAATATGATGCTGCCGTAATAAGCATATCTTCCATATTACCTGTTTCTTCACCGATACCTATCATATGAACTATCATATTAGGAAATACTTTTCCATTCTTAAGTGGTTCAGATAACGGTCTACCTTGTGCAACTTTTTCCCTTGCCTCCATAACAGCGTCTCTAAATATTACATTCTTCATAGTCTTACCTGCAATTTCTAGTGCGTCTATCATAGAGATACCAGACGCTGTAAGTGTCGAAAGAGTTCTTGCAAACTGTGCTGAAGCTGACTTCACTGTAAGCTTGCCAAATATTGGTGCTTTCATCGACATATTTGCTAATATATATGTACCTTTCTCACTTGCTGCAAATACCTTGAATGCTATAACTATAATAGCAATAACAGCTATTAATATATACCATTTATCAACTATAAAATCACTGCACGCAACCAATGCTCTTGTAAGAGCCGGTAACTGTTGATCCATATCTGCATACATCTCTGAGAACGACGGAATAACTAAAATCATCATTGCAACAACTACACCGATTACTACAACCATTAATGCTATAGGATATATCATAGATTTCTTAACCAGTGCCTGTAGTTTTGTTTGTTTCTCAAACTGTGTAGCCATTCGATCAAATGAAACCTCCAGGTTACCAGAAGCCTCACCTGCCTCAATCATATTTATCATAATAGGTGGAAATATTTTACCTTGCTTTCTCATACTGTTAGCAAGCGTCTCACCTTTCTGAACAGATACTTTTATGTCGATTATAGCTGCTTTTAACTCTTTGCTTTCTGTCTGGTCAGCTAACATTTCCAATGCATCTACTATCGATACACCAGCACCAGATATACTAACAAACTGTCTGCAGAAGATACTTAAATCTCTTGCTGATACTTTATTACCACCAAACGAGATATTAATATCTTTATCAAAAATACCTTCTTCCGAAACATTTACCGGAATGTTTCCGGCATTCTTTATCTGTTGCAAAGCAGCTTCTTTGTCTTCTGCTTCGACAGAGCCTTTTATTTCCTTGCCATCTTTACCATATGCGGTATATTTATAATTTGGCATCTTTTCACTCCTCTCTAAGAGTTTTTTTAATCTTGTACTAAATTATGTACAAATTATATCATATTTTCTTTTTATTTACCACTTGTTTTAACTTTATTAATATTTTGTTAATATTTTTATCATTTTGCACAATGTCTGGCTACATATTTAGTAACATTGTCCAAATATTCTATCATATTATCTAGATAATTCCTCGTAAACGTTTGTCCATAGACACGATATCCTGTGCATATGCAGCACATCTCTCTCCCGTTATCTCTCCACGTCTGTATAAATCATAAAGCGCATCATCCATAGTCTGCATTCCTAATTTCTTATTTGTCTGGATCATAGACTGAATCTGATATGTTTTACCTTCACGAATAAGGTTTTTAATCGCAGGATTCGTTATCATTACCTCAAATGCTGCAACTCTTCGTTTATGGTCAGCTGTAGGAATAAGTTGCTGAGATATAACAGCCTCTAATACCATTGATAACTGAACTCTTATCTGTTGCTGCTGATGTGTAGGGAATACGTCAATAATACGGTCAATTGTTGCTGCTGCACCAATTGTATGCAATGTAGAGAATACAAGATGTCCTGTTTCTGCTGCTGTTACCGCAATCGAAATTGTCTCAAAGTCACGCATCTCACCAACAAGGATTACATCAGGGTCTTCACGGAGTGCAGCTCTTAATGCATTATTATATGACATAGAGTCCAATCCAATCTCCCTCTGGTTAACCATAGCTTTCTTATGCTTGTGCATATACTCGATAGGATCTTCCAATGTAATAATATGTGAAGATGTATTTGTATTAACCAAATCTATAATAGAAGCAAGTGTTGTAGATTTACCTGAACCTGTAGGTCCTGTTACTAACACAAGTCCTCTCTTTCTCTTATGTAAGTCCTGTACTGCCTTAGGAACACCTAACTTATCCGGATTAGGAATCTCTGTACCAACCACACGAAGTGCTGCTGCCATTGACCCTCTCTGTCTAAATATATTAACACGGTATCTTCCTACCATAGGTATAGATATTGAGAAATCCACTTCACCTTTCTCATCAAATATAGCTTTATGCCTCTTATCAAGTATGCTCATAATAATGTTCTCTGCATCATCAGGCATCAATCTTGGATAATCCATATCAAGTAAATCGCCATTCACTCTCATCTTAGGCGGAACTCCAACTGTAATATGTACATCGGACGCGTTATGTTCGGCCGCAACATTTAGTAATTCTTCAATAGATATCATTTTCTAACTGCCTCCTTATTCTGATTCATATGCTATCTTAAGTGCTTCTTTAAATGAAGTTACACCTTGCACACATAATTTTGCTGCACTTACACTTAATGTGCTCATACCCTCACTGACCGCCTGTTCTTTAATCTCGTCAGCTCTTGCTCCTGCAGCAATCTTTATTCTTAAGTCATTTGTAACAGGCATTATCTCATATACACCGATTCGTCCATGGTATCCTGTGTTACCACAAGCCTCACAGCCAACCGGTTCATATATCGGTAAATCACCAGGTGTCGTAACACCTAATAATCTCTTCTCATCTTCAGTCGCGTAAACAAGCCGTTTACACTCAGGGCATAGTCTTCTTACAAGTCGCTGTGCTATAACGCCTACCAAAGCATCACCTATTAAGTAAGATTCCATACCCATATCTACAAGACGGGTTACTGTACTCGCTGTACCATTTGTATGCAATGTACTAACAACTAAATGTCCTGTGATAGCCGCTTTTACAGCTATACCAGCAGTCTCACCGTCTCGAATTTCACCTATCATAATTATATCCGGATCCTGACGGAGAATAGATCTTAATGCGCTTGCAAATGTAAGTCCCGCTTTTTCATTAACATGCACCTGATTAATTCCTTCCATGTTTGCTTCTACAGGGTCCTCAACTGTTATAATGTTAACGTCCTCTGTATTAAGTTCACTCAATGCCGTATATAATGTTGTAGATTTACCTGAACCAGTAGGTCCTGTTACAAGTATGATTCCATGTGGGTTCTTTAATATTCTATCAAACTTCTCTAATTCCTCCTCTGAAAAGCCTAAGTTTTTCTTATCTCTCGTAAGATTCTCTTTAGAAGTCAAACGCATAACGACTTTCTCGCCGTTAATAGTCGGTAATATAGATACACGGACATCGTAGTCTCGTCTGTCGACTGTCATAGCAATACGACCATCCTGCGGTTTTCTCTTCTCCGATATATCCATACCGCCTATAATCTTAATTCTGGCAACAATTGCTGGTAATAAATCTATATCATATGTCATTACCTGAACTAAAGCACCATCAATTCTGAATCTGACTCTTACTTGAAACTCAAGTGCCTCAATATGTATATCACTGGCTCTCCTTCTTACGCCCTGCTCTAATATGCTTCGAACAAGCTGAACGATCGGAGAATTATCAAGTTCTGAATCTTCCTCTTCCTCATCCATATTGAGTCCAGCTTTTTCTCTATCTCTTTCACGTTCTTTTCTGTACTGTTCAGCAGCCTGCATAGCTTGCGTCGCACCAAATATCTTATCTATAGCCATATTTATCTGGCCCTTAGTAGACAATACAGGGTCTACCTGCATATTGGTTATAATAGAAATATCATCTATCGCTATGATGTCCATCGGATCAGCCATTGCAACTCTGATGACATTTGGCAAAAGTTCATCAAATGCAATTGGTATAAGACTATTCTTACGCATAAAGTCTTCTTTCAATAGCCTTGCTGCATTCTCATCAACTTTTATCTTTCTAACATCAACATACTCAATTCCAAGCTGCTCGACTAACACATCAATCATATCATTTTCTGAGACATAACCCAATTCAACAATTGTCTCGCCAAGCTTAGTGCCATTCTCTTTCTGCTTAACTAAGGCTTCTGACAACTGTTCTTCTGTAATCATGCCTTTTTGTACCAGGCAGTCACCTAGTCGTATCTTATTGTATCTAGCCATAACTTCTTACCCTCATTTTCGATTTTCTTGGTATAGTGTACCATAAAAAATACAAAAAATAAAGTAGTTTTTACCAAAAAAACTACTTTATACTTTTATTTTTTATGTATTTTCCCCAATATCATAATGTTGTGTTAAATTTCTGTTTTTCGATACCATTCCAAGAAATGTATAGTAGAAAACTGCTGTGTAGAACATCATTACGCCAAACATCGAAGATATCAGATATGCAAATACTATAGCGCCACATATAATTGTGTATTCACTTTCATTTTTAAGATTTTTTATTTTATGAATCATTAATGTAATTAAACCCAATATATAAAACAAGCACGCAGGTACCCCATGCTCAGCCGCTATTTGTATAAATTCATTATGTGGTTCATTTTTGTATCCGGGTTCAAATTGAATATTTTCGGGTCCGCACCCTAATATTGGTTTTCGCTTTATTATTTTCATAGTATGTATCCATAATTTCCAACGCCCTGTTCCCGCATTTCCGGCCTCTTCACTTCTATCAGTAACTTTCACTATGTCGTTTCCTGTTATATTAAAATTATTTGATACAATTCCTGTATGCATATCTGTTATGATGCTTATCATCACAAATACAAATATTATGTGTATGTACATCAATATATAATAAATCAAACTCTGATTTTTTCTATTCTTAACAGCGGATACTACAACATAAAATACTATTCCGGCTATAACTGCAAGATAACATCCAAATGTATTATTAAGAATCAGACACATAATATTAAATCCATATATAACTGTCATAATACATTTTACAATAAGGCTTTTCTCCGTAACAAGCAATCCTATCATTGCAAATATTGCCATTGTCATAAAATATCCACAATGATTTGAGTTTCCAAATATTCCTGCGTATCTTCCTGTATCATTAACATATCCTTTATATATTAGTATACACTGTAGTGTTGATGCTATAGTGATAGTCCAAAATATAAATCTTTTATATTTTTCTGTGTCTATACTTTTTCCTATAATATAAAGCGATAGATACACAACGTATGCTCTTATGCCATTCTGCCTATACCAATCTCCATTAATTGCTTCCGTCTTGTTATGTGCTACCGTAATTGATACAACAGATAATAAAAATAACATTAAAAAGCAAAAATCCCATATATTATTTTTAAAATACTTATTTATTTCATCTGATTTTAATTTACAAATTCTACTTCCTATATATATAATAACATATATCAGACATATCTTCCCAAACAAATTATAATTTTGCATAACTTTCCAATATGAGCCTTTATTATATATAATCTTTGTCAGGCTTTCCACCACAACAACCATATTCATCAGAAATATAAGTACCACTGCACATTTTTCATAAAATTTCTCTGGTATAACCTCATATATCTCTTTTATTGACTTACATTTTTTCAACTTCTGGTACATTTTCATCTACATCTCCTCATATTTCTTCTTAAGCTTTGTATACTCGCTATTAATTGCCTGCATAGCATCAACATCACCATTCATACTGTCAGGATGAAATAATTTTAACAGGTCTCTATATCTTTTCTTAAGTGACAGTTCGTCATGTACGCCTAAGAAGTACATTCCAGCATTTATACGGCCATTTGCTTTATAGATTGTTTTTTCATTTTCAAGCCTTGACCTATATTGCTGCTTTTTTATCTCTCTTTCAAATTCTTCTCTTTCTTTAGCAAACAAAGAAAGCTCATGTTCTAATAACGCCCACTGTGTTTTGAACATTTGCTCTCTTTTTTCTAAATCTTCCTGTAAAAATTTTAGTTTTCTTTCTCTTCTATGTAGTTCTCTCTGAAGCTTTAACTGCTCCTCTTTCATTTTCGCAAGTTCTTTCCTGCTTAATTCCATTCATTAATCTCCACTTTTATATAGAAGCTTCATAGCAATTGGTGTTATAAGAGATGATACAATAATTAATAGAATAACAGTTGTAAAAAATACCGAATCTATCATCTTTACTGCAAGACCTTTCTGTGCCACAATAAGAGCAACCTCACCTCTCGTCATCATTCCGACACCAATTCTTAACGCATCTTTATTCTTAAATCTGCAAAGTTTCGCCATTAATCCGCAACCAATTATCTTTGCTATCAATCCTACAATAACAAATAATATTGAAAATATCAATAATTTAGTTGAAATTCCATCAATATTTGTCTTAAGACCAATACTTGCAAAGAATACAGGTCCAAATAACATATACGAACTTATATCCATTTTCTTTGCGATATATTCTGAATCCTTAATACTGCAGAGTATTATTCCTGCTACGAATGCACCTGTTATATCTGCTATTCCGAAATATTTTTCAGCAACATATGCCATAATGAAGCAAAGTGCCAGACCAAATATTGGTATTCTTCTGCTATGTGGTCGTTTGTTGTCTAATAACTTAAATAAATAATATATAATCATTCCTACGCATATTGCAAATATGAAGAATAATACAGTGTTAATTACAACTTTAGATGGCGATACACTTGAACTCTTAAAACCGATTACAAATGTAAGAACAATAATTCCAATAATATCATCTACTATTGCAGCACTTAGAATAGTAGTTCCTACTTCACCTTTTAATTTACCTAATTCTCTTAAAGTTTCTACAGTAATACTTACAGATGTAGCTGTTAAGATAACACCGATAAATAATGCCTCATAAAATTTATCAGAACCATTAGGTGCAAATCCATAATAACAACTATATAACAGATAACCGCCAACTAATGGTACAGCAACACCTGAACTTGCAATCAGAATAGCCTTAGGTCCTGTCTTAATAAGATCTTTTAAATCCGTTTCAAGTCCTGCACAAAACATAAGCAGTAATACCCCGATTTCAGCCATTTGTGATAAGAAGTCTGTCTGTGCCACAACCCCTAACACACTTGGCCCGATAAGCAAACCTGCTACAATCTCACCTGCCACCATAGGTGCGTGGAGTTTTCTTGCCAGTAATCCACAACATTTTGCCGCAATAATTATAATTGCCAAATCTTTAAATATTTCATATGTCTCCATTTTAAAGTCGCTCCTTAGCCTGAGTATTTTTCTTTTATTTCCAAACGTAATTTTAACACAATAAAGCACAATGTCAACTTGTAATTGATATGTTTTTATCCCTTCATATATACAAATGTTAGTCCATGCAAAATCTTTTTGAACTCAAATCATATGTTTTAGCATTTTATACGTTAAAATTCGCTCTTAATTTTTTTGATTTACTTTCTTACTCAATTGCTTTTTTTAATTTTTCCAATGCTCTTTTCTCGATTCTGCTCACATAGCTTCTTGATATCCCCATTATCCTAGCCACTTCACGCTGCGTCACTTCTTCCTCACCCATTAGACCGTAACGCATTTTAATAATTTCGTATTCTCTTGGTGTCAGTTCTTTGTTAATTACATCAGACAGTCTGATTAAATCTTCCTGTAATTCGCATTGGCTTTCTATAGATTTCTCATCACTTTCAATAATATCGAACAGGCTTATTTCATTACCCTCATGGTCAGTTCCTATCGGTTCGTATAACGATACTTCCTTTGACTTCTTTTTATCATATCTCAACATCATTAATAATTCGTTATCAATGCATTTGGCAGCATAAGTCGATAACTTACCTTTTTCCATATTAAAACTGGTTATTGCCTTAATAAGTCCGATAGTTCCCACAGATATCATATCTTCTAAACCTCTATCCATATCTGTACTTACATATTTCTTTACCACATGTGCTACAAGGCGCAAATTTCTCTCTATAAGCACTTCTTTAGCTTTCTTGTCACCATCTTTAAAGCGCTTTAAATAATATTCTTCCTCTTCTTTGCTAAGTGGCTCCATAAATGTTTTCAAAGAAAGCACCTCTAAGCATTTTACTATAATTTATGATGCAAAACGCTTATTAGTGCCTTTCCTAATGATTTTATTTTTCTTTTCTTCTTAATATGTCATATTTATCTAATTTAGTTCCTAAATTAATTAATAATTTTTGTTTTGGATGTGGTGCTGATTCCATCTTATTGCCGTTTTCATCAAATATTTCCATAACTGTCACTTCCACATTTGTTCCATCAGGCTTCATTAATTCTATCTGCTCTCTAATAGTGAACTTATTACGCTGTTCAATTTCATATAACACTCCTGCGTTGTCATCTTTAACAATATTACTTCTATCCACTTCATCTCCAATAATTCCAAGATAAGTATATTCTTTAATATATGTATTCGAATCATATATCTGTGTATTCTCATCAGGTTTACCAAAAAAGAAGCCTGTTGTATATTGCCTATAAGTACATTTAGCAATCTCTTCTTTATAAAATGGCAGTCTTGACTTGTACAATTCTTCGCTCTCTTTATAATCATCAAGAGCCATTCTATAGGTTCTTGCAACTGTAGCTACATAAAGAGCAGTTTTCATTCTTCCCTCTATCTTAAGGCTGTCAATTCCTGATTCAACTAGTTCCTTAATATGTTCAATCATGCATAAATCTTTTGAATTAAAGATATATGTTCCCCTTTCATTTTCATATACCGGCATATATTGTCCCGGTCTTGATTCCTCTACAACTGAATATTTCCATCTGCAAGGATGTGTACAAGCCCCCTGATTAGCATCTCTTCCCGCCATAAAGCTACTAAGCAGACATCTTCCAGAATATGAGATGCACATTGCACCATGCACAAAGGTTTCAATTTCTAAGTCATCAGGTATATTTCTTCTAATCTCTTTGATTTCCTCAAGTGAAAGTTCTCTTGCTGTTACAACTCTCTTTGCTCCCTGTTTATACCAAAAATTAAATGTTCCATAGTTAGTATTATTAGCCTGTGTGCTTATATGAATCTCCATATCAGGCAATACTTCTTTCGCTATTGTAAATATAGCAGGGTCTGAGATTATTAATGCATCTGGCTTAACATCTTTAAGCTCTTCAAAGTATTCATATGCACCCTCTAAATCTCTGTTGTGAGCTAAGATATTTGCTGTAACATATACTTTTACATTATGTTCATGTGCAAATTCCACTCCTTCTTTCATTTCTTCAAGTGTAAAATTCTTAGCTTTCGCTCTAAGTCCAAAAACCTCTCCACCAATGTATACCGCATCTGCTCCAAATATAACTGCTACTTTCAGAACTTCCAGACTACTTGCCGGAATAAGAAGTTCCGGATGTCTTCTCTGTTTATTATCACTAACAAAATTTTCCATAAACTTAATCCTTTCTGACACTTAATGTTATTCCGTCACCTATCGGTATAATCGTTGTCTCTAACTCCTTCATGTTCTTTACTTCATACAGATATTCTCTCATTCTGCTATGAATGGTTCTATTACGTCTTTCAACTGCATACCTGCTCTCGACTAATTCTCCATCCTGTAACACATTATCAGCAATAAGTATTCCACCAACAGGAAGTAGTCTCATTATTTCTTTTAAATATACGAGATATTGTGCCTTGGCAGCATCCATAAATACAAAATCATAAGGCTCATTTATTTTTTGCAATATTTCAAGTGCATCGCCCTCTAGAAGTTCTACCTTTTCCTCTACACCGGCACGTTTAAAATTATCCCTGGCTATCGGCATCCTCTTATCATAATTCTCAATTGTTGTAATCCTGCAATCTTCAGACATTGTATTTGCCATTAAAATTGCCGAATATCCTATAGCTGTTCCAAGTTCTAATATCCTTTTCGGTTTCTTTATCTCTATCAGAACTCTTAGGAAGCTTTCCATTTCTTTGCGGATAATCGGCACATTTGTCTGATGAGCAAATTCTTCAATTTCATCACATACTTCTCCATTACTTCTCTCCAATGAATGTATATATGATACAATTCTTTCATTTACTATCATCTTTCTATTCCTTTTATGAATTTATAAATTATTTTTTACTGTTCTAACGATTTCGTAACTGCTAAATTATCTTTATTAATGCTCATTATCATATTACTCTTCTTTTTTCGACTTCTCAGCTGATAAAATATTAATAATCTCTTCAGGCGAATCAGAAGTATTAACCGTATATGTTCCTGCTTTAAACTTGCCTTCATATAATATCGTCTGCACATAAAATACTAATCTATCCTCTATGATACCATTATCTACAAGTTTACTGCCAACAGACATAATACTTTCTTCTGAATCTACAGTTATAGTTACATCTGAACCCGGCTTTTCATCATAGCCTTTTTCTGAAAATACATTTTTGCCGAATCTATAACCTTTAACTGACAATATAATAAGTAAGGCTATAAACACTGTATATATGCATATTTTAACAGAAATATTTGCCATATTCTGTACTTTTTTATTTGATGCTTTCTTCGATTTATTTGATATTGTTTTACTTGAAGTTATCTGTGATATACTTCTTGATGTCTGTTTTGAACTCATCTCAAACCTCATTTCTTATATTTGATAAAATTATCAAATAGTTATCAAATTTCTTAAGAATACTTTAATATTAAAAATCAATATCCATATCTAATCCATCAACTATTATCTCATTTATCTTTTGAATTGTACGACACAATAACAATTCAGCATTGAGATATTCGCGAACTATTGTATTTCTTAATATATCTCTATACTCATTTTCAAGTTCTCTTAATTCATCTACTCTGTTGTTCGAAGTGCTATTCTGTATAATAAAATTTTTATGCCTGTATTCATTAGCTTTTGCACATAAATCTTCATGCTTTTTTAAGCTTTCCCTTGCATTTATAAATCTTTTATATACATCACTTCCTAAAATGGCATTTGATAATTCATAAGCTTTTTCATACATTTTCAATTACTCCTCATTATTCTATTCCACTTCCATAATGATAGGTAATATCATAGGATTACGTTTCATCTTCTTCCAGAGATAATCACTAAGACTGTCTTTAACAACCATCTTAATCTTGCCCCAGTCTGTTACATGCTTATCAAGGCACTCATCCACTGCATCAGTAACAACCTGTTTAGCTTCATCTATAAGATTTTCTGATTCTCTAACATATACAAAACCTCTTGTAACAATGTCTGGTCCTGCAAGTAACTGGTTACTATATTTCTCTAATGTCATTACGACAATGATGATTCCATTTTCTGCAAGGTTCTGTCGGTCTCTTAATACGATGTTACCTACGTCACCTACACCAAGTCCATCTACCAGGATTCCACCAGCCGGAACCTGATCTACAACTTTCGCATTCTCGTAACCTATCTCTAACACATTTCCTGAAGATAAGATAATTACGTTATCCTCTTCAACTCCCATTGTCTTAGCAAGTTCCCCCTGTGCAATTAAATGTCTGTACTCACCATGTACAGGAATTGAATATTTAGGTTTAACAAGTGAATATATAAGTTTTATTTCCTCCTGGCACGCATGTCCTGATACATGTGTATCCTGGAAAATAACATTGGCACCCTTTCTTGTAAGCTCGTTAATTACTCTTGATACAGCTTTTTCATTACCTGGAATAGGTGTAGAGCTTAAAATTACAGTATCATCTTTATTAATAGTAACTTTTCTATGGATAGATGCTGCCATTCTTGAAAGTGCAGCCATTGCCTCTCCCTGACTTCCTGTTGTAATAAGTACAATCTGTTCATCAAGGTAGTTCTTCATCTGTTCTATATCTATAAGTGTGTTATCAGGAATGTTAATGTAACCTAACTCACTTGCAGTATTGATTACATTTACCATACTTCTTCCCTCGATAATAACTTTTCGCCCAAATTTATAAGAAGTATTGATAATCTGTTGAACTCTGTCCACATTAGATGCAAACGTTGCAATAATAATTCTTCTATTAGTATTCTCTGCAAATATATGGTCAAATGTCTTTCCTACCGTTCTCTCTGACATTGTAAATCCAGGTTTTAAGACATTTGTACTATCGCACATAAGTGCAAGTACACCTTTCTTACCCAGTTCACCGAATCTTGTAAGATCAATCGCATCACCAAATACAGGTGTATAGTCAATCTTAAAGTCTCCTGTATGGACGATTGTTCCTGCTGGTGTGAATATGGCAAGTGCAGCTGCATCTACAATACTGTGGTTTGTTCTTATGAATTCCACTCTGAAGCAGCCAAGATTAATTGACTGACCGTATTTTACAACCTTTCTCTTAACCGATTTCGTAAGATTGTGTTCTTTTAACTTGCCTTCGATTATGCCAAGTGTAAGTTTTGTCGCATATACTGGTACATTAATCTCTGATAATACATATGGCAATGCACCTATATGATCTTCATGACCATGTGTTATTACGAAACCTTTAACTTTCTCAATATTATCTTTCAAATATGTGATATCAGGTATTACAAGGTCGATACCTAACATCTCATCATCAGGGAATGCAAGCCCACAATCCACTACAATTATACTGTCCTCATATTCAAAAGCGGTAATATTCATACCAATCTGCTCTAAGCCACCAAGTGGTATTATTTTTATTTTCTCTGTGCTATCCTGTTTCACAGTATTTCCTCCATTCAAATTAATTTATATCTACATCTTCTAAAAGTTCTTCAAAAATTTTAGAAATATATTCCAACTCGTTATCGTCCTCAACAATTTCATATTTAGCCTCTGTATCTTCAGGTGATGATAAATCTTTTAAAATATATGCAACTTCATCATCTGATGCATCTACAGTCACATTACTTTCTGTAACTAATAAATAATTAACATTATTAACTCTTGTTTCTTCTACAACTTCAAATTCTATTTCTTCGTTGGTTTCAACATCTGTAAATTTGATTGTCTGTGACATAATTAACCTCTTTTCCTGGCGACTATAATTACGCATAACCTGCCTTCGCCATAAGCAGACTACACCACGTATATACACGTATATCTATTGTCCAGCACGCGAATCTAAATAGCCTTGCAATATAAATGTTGCAGCTATCTGATCTACATATTTCTTTCTGTTCTCTCTTCTGACACCGGCTTCCATCATAGTCTTATCAGCAGCTACAGTTGTTAGTCTTTCGTCCCACATAACAACATTAAGTCCTATTCTTCTCTCTAACATTGCTTTGAATTCTAAGGTCTTTTCTGCACGTTCACCAATTGAATTATTCATATTCTTCGGAAGTCCAAGTACGATTTCCTCTACTTCATATTCTTTAACTAATTCTTCTATTCTTGCAAGTGTCTTTCTAAGTTTATTCTCCTGCTCTCTGCGGATAATCTCAACACCCTGTGCTGTAATATAAAGTGGATCAGAAACCGCTACCCCAACGGTCTTAGAGCCAAAGTCCAAGCCCATTATTCGCATAATATACCTCATTTCTATTATTTAAGCTTATTATTTATGTAATATGTTAAAGCTTCTTCGATAAGTTCATCTCTTTCAACACGCATTATGAGACTTCTGGCGTTATTATGGCTTGTTATATAAGTTGGATCTCCGGACATGATATATCCCACTATCTGATTAACAGGATTATATCCCTTTTCAACAAGTGCTTTGTACACGCACTCTAAAATCTGTCCCACTTCAAGTTTTGCCTCTGCCGGTGCTCTAAAATACTGTGTATTATTAATATTGTTATTCATCTATTCATACCATTTACCGCATATGCGATACTGCCATTTATAACGAAAGAAAGCTTTCGGCAGTTTTTTTCCTTTACTAATATTTTTCTTTCGCTTTATACTAATTTAAATTTATAAATATCTTTCACTCAAAAATATCACGCTCAAAAATATCTTTCATTATTCTAATATAAAATTTAAAACATAGCAAGTACTATTTCATTATTTAATAATTCTTTAAGTTTTACTGCTACTATTCTATTCTCTAAATTCTCATCTGTATCTATCGCAACCTTAACATATTCCATAGTATGTCCAATGAAATATTCTTTATCATATATCTTAACTTTTTCTTCAAATAACACCTCTTTAGTATCACCTATGAAACTGTTTAGATAGTCCTTATGAAGTCTTTCATTTAACTCAATAAGCGCATCGCTTCTTAACGCCTTAACTTCATCTTCTATCTGCTCAGGCATTATAGCTGCCTTAGTACCCTCTCTTCTTGAATACTTGAATATATGCATCTGGGCAAAATTCACTTTTTCCAGAAAGTTCTTACATTTATTAAATTCTTCTTCAGTTTCTCCTGGAAAACCGACAATAACATCTGTGGTAATCGCTGCTTTAGGATAATATTTTCTGATTAATTTACAACCCTCTAAATATTCCTCAGAAGTATATCTTCTGTTCATTCGCTTTAATGTTTCATCACAGCCACTTTGTAATGACAAATGAAAATGTGGACAAAATGCATCTACTTTAGTTAGTCTTTCTAAGAATTCCTCAGTTATTATTCTAGGCTCTAATGAACCTAATCTTATTCTCTTTATTCCATCATTTTTACCTATTTCTTCTATTACATCCATAAGCGAAACATTTTCATCCTGAATATCAATCCCGTATGAACTAAGGTGAATGCCTGTTAAAACTATCTCTTTATATCCATTATCAGCTAATCTCTTTACCTCATTTATTATATTCTCTAACTTTCTGCTTCTCACCCTGCCCCTTGCATAAGGAATTATACAATATGTACAAAACTGGTTACAGCCGTCCTGAATCTTAATGTATGCCCTTGTATGTTCTTCCATACTTTCAATATTCAACTCTTCATATTGTCTTTTCACCTTTGTATCATTTATATCAACAACAGATACTTTTTTATCAACACAATTATTGATTATATTAACAATGTCCTTTTTCATATCATTTCCAACAATTATATCAATAGATTCATCTTTCTTTAACTTCTCTGAAGCTGCCTGTGCATAACAGCCTACTGCTACTACTATTGCATCTTTATTCATCTTCTTTGCTTTATGAAGCATCTGTCTTGATTTTCTGTCTGCAATATTAGTAACCGTACATGTATTTATAATATAAATGTCTGCACCCTCTTCAAAAGGTACTATCTCATATCCACTATTAGCTAATTCTTCCCCCATTGCCTCTGTTTCATATGCATTAACCTTACATCCTAAATTGTGTAATGCGACTTTTTTCTTCAATTTTGCTTCCTCATTTCTTATATTTGTTGTTTATATTTTGTACTATAATTATTTTTTAGTTGACTTTTATCCATATAAAATGTAGTATATAAATATGGTGATTAATCACATAATCACATATATCACTAGTTCAAAAAGATTACTATATTATTGTGATAGGAGGTATTTTAAATGAAAACAGTTAAAATATGTTTAAATTCAATCGACAAGGTAAAGGCATTCGTAAATGATATTACAAAATTCGATTCTGATTTTGATTTAGTATCAGGTAGATATGTTATCGATGCAAAATCTATTATGGGAATTTTCAGTTTGGATTTATCTAAAAATATTGATTTAAATATTCACGCTGAAGATAATATCGATGAGATTTTATCTGTATTAAAACCATACATCGTTGAATAATCAGTACATATTGAAACTGTTACACATTGTGTAGCAGTTTTTTCTTGTCTGAAATTCCTGATACTGCTCCGTTAGTATCATCTAATCAGTATTCTATTCTGCTCTACGTTTCATTACTTATCTTATATTTCTTATCCATTAATGTAGTTTATAATCAGTTAGTATTTATGTATATAAGAAAACATAGCTTAATTTCGAAGTTTTGCGAGTATAATGAAAGTTGTGAAGCACTGTTTGAGCCTGAGGCGAGTTCGCGTAACAGCTTTCAATAAACGACGCAACAAAACGAGAAAATGCGCTTGTTTTCGTTAGACATAAATACTAGCTGATTTATAACACCTACATTATTTATTCCATTTTATTCACACATCACAACTTCTACTGTTTCAATCGCTTTTTTAACTAATTCGTCCATTTTTTCACCGAGTTTTGCTTCTGAATTTCTGATAATATTTACATTTGGCTTTGTAACAGGGTGTTTTGCTACGAATATTGTACAGCAATCTTCAAATGGAAGTATTGATGTCTCATATGTCCCTATATTATTCGATATATCAATTATATCCTGTTTATCAAAAGCTATAACAGGTCTGTATACAGGTAATTCACAGACTTCATTTGTAGCATTTAATGACTGCATTGTCTGGCTTGCCACCTGACCGATACTTTCACCTGTGATAAGTCCGAGACAGCCTGATTCCTTAGCAAAATGTTCAGCTATTCTCATCATATATCTTCTCATAATAATTGTTAATTCTTCATGTGGACACACTTCATAGATATATAACTGTGGGTCTGTAAAATTCACAATATTTAACTTAATTGGTCCTGAGTATTTTGCAACTATTTTGGCTAAATCTATAACTTTCTGTTTTGCTCTCTCGCTTGTATAAGGTGGTGCATGGAAATAAGTTGCCTCTAGAGTAACTCCTCGTTTTGCAATCATATAGCCTGCAACCGGGCTATCTATTCCGCCTGATAAAAGTAGCATAGCTTTACCTGCAGTACCT
The DNA here is from genome assembly GCA_902362455.1 of Eubacteriaceae bacterium. Taxonomy (GTDB): domain Bacteria; phylum Bacillota; class Clostridia; order Lachnospirales; family Lachnospiraceae; genus Bovifimicola; species Bovifimicola ammoniilytica. The sequence continues at coordinate 84,222 of CABIWJ010000004.1, read as the reverse complement.
ATCGGCATACCACCCGCTCCCTTGATTGTTTCTGTATATATATTAATCTTCTCTCTGATTTCCACATTTACCATTATATCAGGATTATGAACATCTACTTTTACATTAGGAATTGCATCAAGTATTCTTCCTCCTAACTCCATATTAATCTCTGGTGATGATAACGGATAGTTCTTTCTTGCTCTTCTTGCATTAACCTTAAATGTGTAATCCTTTCCCGGATACATCTTCTTAAGATATTCTATAACTTTCTCACTTAAATCATCAAAACCATCATCTTCTATCTGCACTAATGGACAAATTCCTACTATGCCAAATACTTTGGTAAGTGCTGAAACTGTCTCATCGTAATCGAATTCATCTTTTGCAATAGCATATATTCTTCCTGATACTTTTACAATTTCGAATTCACCATCAACTTTCTCAAGTGCAAGCTGAATCTGTTTAACTAACGCATCTTCAAATATATATCTGTTTTTGCCCTTAACACCGATTTCAGCGTATTTTAATAAAAATGCTTTAAACATCTTTTTCCTCCATTTTCTATTAACTGTTAACTATCTCATCTAAATTTGCAGGGTACTAAAATATATCCCTTGCAAATAAATTTATATATATTATTTTCGTCTAAATAATCTTAATCTTGGTAACAGCTCATTAATCACACTTACTGTATAATCTATCTCTTCTTTAGTAGTAAATATACAAAAACTGAATCTTATAGCTGACTCTATTTCATCAAAATCAAGACCTATACCTTTAAGGGTAGCACTGACAGTATGTTTATTTGTACTACATGCAGAACCTGCTGATACATATATTTTCCTGTCTTCTAATGAATGCAGGAGCACCTCGCTACGTACACCAACAAAACTTGCATTGACTATCTGTGGTGCAAAGTCTCTGCCTTTCTTACTGTGAATCCTTACATTTTCTATCTTAGACAACTCATCAATAAGATAATCTTTTAATTCATAGAGTCTGTCTATATTTTCATCAAAGTTTTCATAAATTTTCTTAGCAGCTACACCGATTCCTGCAATTCCCGGTACATTTTCAGTTCCAGAACGCATTCCTTTCTGTTGACCGCCACCATAGATTATAGGCTTGATTTTTAATTTATCTCTAACATAAAGAAAACCCGAACCCTTAGGTCCATGAATCTTATGTCCACTTACTGATAACAGGTCTATACCCATTCTTCTAGGATAAATATGATATTTACCATATGCCTGTATTGCATCTACATGAAAGACTACATCCGGCTTCTTAGCCTTTATCACTTCGGCTATCTCACTAATTGGCATCACTGAACCTATTTCATTATTAACATACATAACTGATATAAGAATTGTGTCATCACATATCGCATCTTCTAAATCTTTTATATTAATAACGCCTGATTCATTTACATTAAGATATGTTATCCTAAAGCCTTGTTCAGCTAAAAATTCCATTGTATTATGAACCGATGCATGCTCAACCGCTGTGGTAATTATATGATTACCAGCTCTTTTATTAGCTAATGCAGTTCCTATGATAGCCATATTATTAGACTCTGTTCCACCTGATGTAAATACTATCTCTTTCTCATCAACTTTAAGTGTCTTAGCTATATTTTCTCTTGCTTCTTTAACATACTTCTCCGCTTCAACTCCTCGAAGGTGCATAGAGGACGGATTACCATAATCTTTTAACATCGTCTCTACCATTATATCTTTGACTTCATCAAATACTTTAGTTGTTGCGGAATTATCTAAATATGCTTCCATTTTCGTACCTTTCTATATAATATTTTGCATAATTATCCATCTGATAAACAAATTAATTAATAATTTGATAAATGAATAACGTAATTAAAGAATGGATTAATAATTTAATGAATAACTTAATAGACTAATGACTAATTTTATAATTAATCTTCTAATTTAAACATTAATACAGAGACTATCATTAATCCTGCTGTCTCCGTTCTTAATATTCTCTTTCCCAATGAAATTCTGTTAATGCCTGATTCTACTGCTGTATCTATTTCTGCTTCATCGAAGCCACCTTCAGGTCCGATAAATATTCCGACCGACATTCCCTTTTTCACATTTGCAATGACTTCCTTAGTTTCAGACATATCCTTGTAATTTTCATACGGAATTAAATTTATGTCAAGTGTTTTTGCATAATTTATTGCTTCTTTGAAGCTCATAACATTATTTACCTTAGGAATTATACTTCTTCTGGACTGTTTTGCCGCACTTTCAGATATACCATTCCATCTCTTAAGCTTTGCACTTTCTTTTTTAGCATCTAACTTCACTACTGCTCTCTTTGTAGCTACAGGAATAATTTCATATACACCTAACTCAACAGCTTTTTGTATAATCATTTCCATCTTATCACTCTTTGGTAATCCCTGAAAAAGATATATTTTAGATGGCAATTCTGAGCCCTCGTATTTCTCATCAGTGATATCCACTAACACCTTGTCTCTGTCTGAACCGTCTTTAATCCTGCCAAGATAATCATTTCCGTTGCCATCACTTATTAATACTTCCTCTCCGGCTTTCATTCTAAGCACATTAATAATATGATTCACGTCACTTCCAGTAATTATTATCTCTTTATTTTCTTTATTAACCTGATTCTCTGTTACAAAAAAATGATGCACCTTAATCCTCATTTCCGAGCGAATTATTCGCGAGGAGGCGATGAGAAATTCGCGCAGGCGATTTCTCATCTGCCATAACGGCTATTTGCTTTCGCTCCGAAACAAATAGCTATGTGAAATAATTGTCATATTGATGCAATTCTTCCACACTATATCCATTTATTTTCTAATAGCAGTCACACTTACCCAGTCTTTCTGTCTGGTTATCTCTTTAACTTCTAACTGCTCATTTTCTTCTATTGCCTTTACCACATCAGCCTCTTTATTATAAATAATTCCTGATGTAATAAATAATCCACCCCTCTTAAGATGTGGTGCAATTACTTTAGATAAAGGAATTATTATGTCTGCTAAAATATTAGCAACTACTATATCGTAACATCCATATCCTGCCTTATCTTTAATTTCTTTATCATCAATAATATTTCCCTTAATGAATTCAATATTATTGTCTACACCATTAACCTTAGCATTCTCAATTGATGCTGTTACCGCTGCTTCGTCTATATCAATTCCAAATGCATTTTTAGCACCTAATTTTCTTCCGATAATTGATAAGATTCCACTTCCACAGCCTACATCTAAGAGATTTGTATCATTTGTTATATATTTTCTAAGCTGTCTTATGCAAAGCTGCGTTGTTTCGTGAAGTCCTGTTCCAAATGCGGTCCCCGGATCAATTTCAATTACCATCTTATATTTATCGATATCTTCTACATTTTCCCAGGTTGGCTTTACTAAAATATCGTCAATTGCAAATGGTTTAAAGAATTCTTTCCATTTATTTATCCAATCCTTGTCCTCTGTTGTTCCCTCTGTTATCTTGCCTGAGCCAATATCTACAAATGTTCTTAACTCCTCAAGCTGTGTATTAATGTTATCAAGAATTTCCTGTTCTTTCTTATCACTTGTATCAATATCCATATAGAATATTATTCTTGCTACTCCATCATCCACTAACTCTGGAAGTATATCTATATACATAGCTTCTTTCTCAGCTTCACTAATCTGCTTCTTATCTTCTATTTCAAAACTGTCGATTCCAGCTTCCATTAATGCTCCACTAACTAAGTCAACAGCATCCGTTGTTGTCTCAAGCGTAAATTTCTTCCACTGCATATTAATCTCCATTCCGCAGACGTTTACGTCGAAAGAACCGCGAGCAAAATTTCAGATTTTGCTCTGCGATAAAGGCTAAATGTGACGTCTGCGACACATTTAGCTGTGTGAAATAATTGGTGCATCAGCACAATTATTTCACACTATCTTCTTTTCTGGGCGAGTCATCGCGAAGAGGCGATGAGAAATTCGCACAGGCGATTTCTCATCTGCCATAATGGCTATTTGCTTTCACTCCAAAACAAATAACTGTGCGAAAAATAATCGCATCAGCATTATTTTTCACACTATTATCCAATTTTATATTAAACTGCTTTAAATACTACAACTGTTCTCTCTGGAATCTCAAACTGGTTACCTATTAAGAATATCGCCTTTTCTTCTATATAACCTGCTTCATCCATTGTATTAATAATAATCTGCCATTTATATTTGCCCGCAAGTGATGGAAGTTCTATATTCATAGGCTGCCAAAATGTATTAATGCCTATATAGATAATCTCATCTTTGCTGTCATCATCTTCGCTTCTTCCAGCAAACATTACACCTATATATTTTGTATTAGAATCATATCTATTTTCAAATGCTTTTACACCATGTGTACTTACCGGTGGAAAACCAAGTGAACAAAACTGTCCATTTCTTCTCAATGCACTGTTATTCTTTCTAAATGCTATTGTTGATTTGAAGAAATTAAATACATCTTTATTCTTCTCTAAGAGTGTCCAGTCAAGCCACGATATTTTATTATCCTGACAATATGCATTATTATTACCATATGACGTATTACAGAATTCATCACCTGCAAAAAACATCGGTATTCCCCGGCTTAACATAAGCACTGCACATGCATTTTTAATCATTCTTTTACGGAGCTTCATTACTTCTTTATCATCTGTTTCACCCTCAGCTCCACAGTTCCAGCTTAAATTATCATTTGTTCCATCAGTATTATTCCAGCCATTCGCTTCATTATGCTTATGATTATATGAATATAAATCATATAATGTAAAACCATCATGGCAGGTTATAAAGTTAACCGATGCATTACTTCCTCTTAGATGCTCATCATATAAGTCTGTAGAACCTGTGATACGGTTAGATGCTACGTAAGCAAGTCCACTGTCGCCCTTAAGAAAGCCTCTTATATCATCTCTGTATCTTCCGTTCCATTCTGACCATCGATTCCATGATGGGAATGTTCCTACCTGATATAATCCACCTGCATCCCATGCCTCTGCAATTAACTTAACATCCGCTAAAACCGGGTCAAATGCAAGACTCTGTAAAAGCGGTGGCTTACTCATAGGTGAACCATCTTCATTTCTACCAAGAATTGTCGCAAGGTCGAATCTGAAGCCATCAATTCTGTAATTGATAACCCAATATCTAAGACATTCAAGTATCATCTGCTGTACAATAGGATTATTACAATTAAGTGTATTACCACAACCACTAAAGTTATAATAATATCCGTCAGGTGTTAACATATAATATATATTATTATCAAAACCTTTAAATGAAATATATGGTCCTTTTTCATTTCCCTCTGCTGTATGGTTAAATACAACATCTAAGAATACTTCTATACCATTTTCATTCATTTCTTTGATAAGATTCTTTAATTCATTGCCTTCTCTGTTAAATTCTAATTTTGAAGAATAGCTTGTATTAGGTGCAAAAAAACTTATAGGATTATATCCCCAGTAGTCTAATAATACTTCTCCATTAACTTCTCTTCTATCTCTTGTCTCATCAAATTCGAATATCGGCATAAGCTCAACCGCATTTATACCTAATTCTTTCAGATATGGAATCTTCTTTCTTAATGCTTCAAAAGTTCCTCTCTCTTTCTCATCAATTCCCGATGAAGCATCTTTACTAAATCCACGCACATGCAACTCATATATAATTAAATCTTCCATAGGAATCAATGGATTAGCAAAATCTCCCCAATCGAAGTCATCTTTAACTACTCTTGCTTTATAGCAATTATCTCCGACAGGACTTCCCCATACACTCTGTCCTGTTACAGCCTTTGCATAAGGGTCTAATAAGAATTTACTCTTATCGAAAACAATTCCCTTATTAGGTTCATATGGTCCATCTAACCTGTATGCATATTCGAAATCCTCAATATTTAGCTTAAATACTATCATTGAATATACATTCCCAATTTTATATTTCTCCGGGAATTTAATCGTTGCAAACGGTACACTTTCCCTAGGTTCAAAAAGCAACAACTCACAAGAAGTCGCATTAGTTGACTGTACAGTAAAATTAACACCACCAGGAATTGCCGTCGCCCCATACATTTCATATAAGCCCGGCCTAATCTGGTATCCATTAACCTCATCAATTGGTCTCATATGAACTTTATTCATATCAACCTTTCCGCCAACCACGTATCTGTTTTCTACTTTTTCCATAACTGATTATCTGTCTGTAACAGACTATTCCTTTCGTATTTTCTTTTCCTCTATTCATAATCACAAAACTTATATTTTGGAATTATTATTTAGATTTATCATATACTTTTAATCTGAAATCATATATATCTTATCACATTTTGTAATTCATTCATAAATTTAATAATTCCATCGCCATTATTATACTTTAACACAAAGAAAAAGCCATTGCAAACCATTTATTTTCAAACACATATAAAAACAAATTTTTAAATTAAGAAAGCCCATATATGCAACATATATGGACTCTCATTGATATATTATATTTATTACAGTGAATCTTTTATTTTATCGAATATACCCTTTTTCTTCTTCTCTTCTTTAGTCTTATCCTTTTCTTCTTTGCCAACATTAAGACTTCCGCCCATTGCATCATCAAACGCTCTAAGAGCTTCTTTCTGTTCTGCTGTCATTCTCTCAGGTACCTGAACTATAAGTGTAACAATCTGGTCACCACGTACCTGTTTATTTCTAAGAGTAGGTATACCCTTGCCTTTTAATCTAATCTTTGTATTAGTCTGTGTACCAGGTTTAATGTTAAATAATACATCACCATCAATTGTCTTAATTCTTACATCTCCACCCATTGCAGCCTGTGCAAAAGTAATCGGAGAAGTTGAATAAATTGTATAATCCTGTCTTTCAAATATAGGGTGACGTGATACAACAACTTCTACTAATAAATCACCTCTTTCACCACCATTAATTCCAGGTTCACCTTTCCCTCTGATTCTGATACTCTGACCATTATCAATACCAGCAGGGACAGACACCTGAATCTTCTTTCTGCTGCTCTTGTATCCTGTACCATAACAATCAGGACATTTTTCTTTAATTATTTTACCTTTTCCTTTACATTCAGGACAAGTCTGTACATTTCTCACCATTCCGAATAATGACTGCTGGGTAAATACAATCTGACCTTTACCACCACATTTTGTACATGTTACAGGTGTTGTTCCTGCTTTCGCTCCTGTTCCATGGCAAGTTGTACATTCATCTTTCAATGTGAGTTCTATCTCTTTTTCGCATCCAAATGCTGCTTCTTCAAAAGTAACTCTTACACTTGTTCTTAAGTTAGCACCTTTCTGTGGGCCATTGCTATTTCGCTGGCTTCTTCCGCCACCAAACATTCCTCCAAATATATCACCGAAAATATCTCCCATATCTTCGAAATTGAAGTCAAATCCACCTGCTCCTGCACCACCTGAGCCATCAAATGCTGCATGACCAAACTGGTCATACTTCTGTCTCTTTTCATGGTCACTAAGAACTGCATATGCCTCACTTGCCTCTTTGAACTTTGCTTCAGCTTCTTTATCACCAGGATTAATATCTGGGTGATACTTTTTAGCAAGTACTCGATACGCTTTCTTTATCTCTGCATCATCAGCATTCTTATCAACGCCAAGCACTTCATAGTAATCTCTTTTATCTGCCATAATTCTCTCCATTCCAAAGCAAAACCAAGAAATCTGGCATGGTATTAAATACCCTGCCAGACCTGCTTATTCTAATTAAACTTCTTTGTAATCTCCATCAACCACATCGTCATTAGCTCCTGTATCTGCCTGACTAGCTGCACCACCCATATCAGGACCTGCACCTGCTGTTCCCTGTGCCTGTTCGTACATTTTAGCGAATAAGCTCTGAGCACCTGTCATTAATTTTTCCTGTGCTGCTTTGATATCTGCAACTTCTGCATCTGTCATATTTTCAGGATTAGATTTCTCAACTAATTCTTTAAGTGCATTCAAATCTGCTTCAACTGATGCTTTTTCATTAGGATCAATCTTGTCTCCTGCTTCCTCAAGAGCTTTCTGTGTCTGGAATACCATTGAATCTGCTTCATTTCTTGTATCAATTGCTTCCTTACGTTTCTTATCCTGTGCTTCAAATTCTGCTGCTTCTTTAACAGCTTTATCTATTTCTGCATCAGACATATTAGAACCTGCTGTAATTGTAATATGCTGTTCTTTACCTGTTCCTAAATCTTTAGCTGATACATTTACTATACCATTTGCATCAATATCGAATGTAACTTCAATCTGTGGAACACCTCTTCTTGCTGGTGGGATACCATCAAGTCTGAACTGACCAAGACTCTTATTATCTTTAGCAAACTGTCTTTCACCCTGAAGTACATTGATATCAACTGCACTCTGGTTATCTGCTGCTGTAGAGAATATCTGGCTCTTCTTTGTAGGAATTGTAGTATTTCTCTCGATTAATCTTGTAGCTACACCACCCATAGTCTCAATACTAAGTGAAAGTGGAGTTACATCAAGAAGTAAGATGTCACCTGCGCCCGAATCTCCAGCTAATTTACCACCCTGGATTGATGCACCAAGTGCTACACATTCATCTGGGTTAAGGCTCTTGTTAGGCTCTTTACCTGTTAACTGTTTAACTTTATCCTGTACTGCCGGAATACGTGTTGAACCACCAACTAATAATACTTTTGAAATATCCGACATATTAAGTCCGGCATCTTTTAATGCGTTCTGAACAGGAATAACTGTTCTTTCAACTAAGTCATGTGTTAATTCATCAAATTTAGCTCTTGTTAATGTCATATCAAAATGCTTTGGCTCGCCATTAACTGCTGTAATGAATGGAAGATTGATGTTTGTGCTGGCTGCTGAAGATAATTCTTTCTTTGCTTTTTCTGCTGCTTCCTTTAATCTCTGAAGTGCCATCTTATCTGTGCTTAGGTCAACACCCTCCTGAGCCTTAAATTCATTAATCATATATGTTGTTAAATGTTCATCAAAGTCATCGCCACCAAGTCTTGTATCACCGTTTGTAGCAAGAACTTCGATAACACCATCACCGATTTCGATAATAGATACATCAAATGTACCACCACCTAAATCGTATACCATAATCTTCTGTTCACTTTCATTATCAAGACCATATGCTAAAGCTGCTGCTGTTGGCTCGTTGATAATTCTCTTAACTTCAAGTCCTGCAATCTTACCAGCATCTTTTGTTGCCTGTCTCTGTGCATCATTGAAATATGCTGGAACTGTGATAACTGCTTCGCTTACCTTTTCTCCAAGATATCCTTCAGCATCAGCTTTTAATTTTTGAAGAATCATTGCTGAAATTTCCTGTGGCGAATATTTCTTATCATCAATAGTTACCTTATAATCTGTACCCATATGTCTTTTAATAGAAGAAATAGTCTTTTCTGCGTTTGTAACAGCCTGACGTTTTGCCGGATCACCTACAAGTCTTTCTCCTGTCTTTGTAAATGCTACAACTGATGGTGTAGTTCTAAGTCCTTCCTGGTTAGCAATAACTGTAGGTTTACCACCTTCCATAACTGCTACACATGAGTTTGTTGTTCCTAAGTCAATACCTATAATTTTACTCATAATTAATTCCTCCTAAATAATAAATTTTCTAAAATAGTGTTAATGTCTTTAATAATCTATATATTATTTGCAAAATACCTGTCAGATAATGTATCTGCTATGCTATTATTAAAGCAGCTCTAAACCATTATATTTTGCAATTGTCTGTTTAGTTTGCAACCTTAACCATACTATGACGTACTACCGAATCTCTATACATATAGCCTTTCTGTAATACCTCCGCTACAATATTCTCACCTAATGTTTCATCTTCTACATGCATTACTGCGTTGTGAAGACTAGGATCAAATTCATTGCCCTCGGCTTCAATTTCTTTAACACCAAGGTCTTCTAATGTCTTTAATAATTGTTTGTAAATCTTATCCATTCCCTCTGCAAAAGGTGTTGCTAATTCTTCTTCAGAAACTGCTTTGAAACCTCTTTCAAAGTTATCAACTACTGGTAAAATCTTTTCAATCACATCTTTTGCTCCGACTTCATACATAGCTGATTTTTCTTTTTCTGAACGTTTACGGAAGTTATCAAACTCTGCAAATGTTCTCTTATATTTATCAGTAAGTTCTTCAATCAATTCATCTTTTTTATCTTTCTTCTTATCTTTCTTGAAGAGCCCTTTCTTTTCACCCTCTTTTGAATTCTGGTTGTTATCTTCATCTGCTGATTCATTTTCTGTAGCTTCTGCTCCAGAATTCTCAGTTTCATTTGTCACATCATCTGTAACTTCTTCTGTTACATCTTCTGTTGTTTCTTCAACCACTTCCTCTGCTTTATCTGTATTGCCTTTATCTGTATTGTCTTTATCTATTTTATTATCTGTCACTTATTATATACCACCTTTCCTATTCATTTTGCTTTTTAAATTTCTCATCTAATTGTGTTTTAACAGTCTTAAGAGTTTCGACTACTTTTTCATAATCCATTCTCTTCGGACCGATAATACCGATTGTTCCTCTGACTCCATCTTCTATTTCGTAAGTTGCGGTTACTACACTACAATCTTTCATAGTCTGTACCGGAGTCTCATTTCCAATGTATACCTGAATTTCTTTCTTATCATCTGTCTTATCATCTTTATCTATAAGACTTGTGAGCAGTTGTTTTTCTTCAAATGTACTTATTATCTCACTTGCTGTACTGCTTTCGCTAAGTTCAGGATATTTAAAAATGTTCGTTGCACCACTTGTATATATCTTGAGATCATCTTCATTAGCAAGAGCCAAACCGATTGCCTCTATTATATCTCTTACTAATTCCATATGTTCCGGTGCACTTCCCGTCATCTTAGAAATCAAACCAATATTCATCTCTTCAAGTGCCAATCCGTTAAGACTACTGTTAAACAAAATATTAAGTTTTAATATTGTTTCACTATCTAAGCTTTCCTTGAGAGTAATAATCCTATTCTTAATTATGTTACCTTCAGTTACAACTACACACAACAATTTATCTTCTTCAATTAAAGACAACTGTACAAACTTTAACTTTCTTGAATTTCTTGCAACCGGTGTAGTAATCATCGTTGCATAATTAGTATTCATAGCTAAAAGTTTTGCCGTATTCTGTAGTAATTCTTCAACCTTTTCGACTTTTTCATCAAGAAAATCTTTCATATCGTTAAGATTTTTTTCTTTAATGTCTAATTCATTTGTCTTATCTTCCATAAGTTTATCAACATATAGTCGATATCCTGCATCAGTTGGAATTCTTCCCGAAGATGTATGTGGCTGGACAATGTAACCCATCTCCTCTAAGTCTGCCATTTCATTTCTAATAGTTGCTGAACTCAGATTCAAATCTGTCTCTTTAGATATTGTTCTTGAACCAACCGGCTCTCCGGTATTAAGATAACTTTTGATAACTGCATTAAGTATCTTTAGTTTTCTTTCATCAAGTTCCATGTACACCGTTCCTTTCATGATGCGTTTCATGTGTTATGATGTTTGTTGTTAGCACTCACTTGATTAGAGTGCTAATTACTTCATATCCATAAGATATCACTTGAGTTTTCATTTGTCAACACTAATTTTAAAAAATTTTTATATTTATTATTTTTTACTATTTTTCGTTTACCTTACGTTCTCACAACCTTTATTTACTGCATTTAAAAATCTCTTTTGAACTTCTGCTTCTATATTATCTTTCATATATTCATCTATGTCACTATATATAACTCCGCCAGCCATAAATGAATGTCCGCCGCCGTCGCCGATTCCTTTCAATGCTTCTGCAGTAAGCTTTCCCGAATGTATCTTTTCATCAACGCTTCGTACTGATAACTTATATCCGCCATTTCTATCGGCATATACTATACAGACATTCACCTCATTTAGAGATAAGATGAAATCTGAAATCATGGCTATAAGCCCATCATTACAATCAAATGGAATATAAGCAAAACCAATTCCGTTAATAACACTTATATTCTCAATTGCAGCACCATATGCTTTTAAATCAGACATTTCCATATTATTAATGTAGAATTTGGTTATCTTGTCATTATCAGCATATTTATATAAATATCCAAACATTTCTATATCTAATTCTGTTACACCTCTTGTAAGTGAAGCTGTATCCATTCTAAGCCCATACATTAACGCTGATGCAACATTTCTGTCCATTGGGGTTCCACTTTCTACATAATATTCAGTTACTAATGTTGCACATGAACCAGCTATTCTTATATCTTTATATCTATAAGTACATTCTATAAAGGTTGGATGATGGTCTATACATGCTACCTCATCACCCGGTAAATCATTGAAATTCGAATTATATTTCTGTCCATCAATTGTTACTATATAATCCTCTTCCTGCATATCAGTAATCTGATTATATTCCTTAATATCAATTCCGAATTCCGTAAGCATCTTCTTTGTCGATATCTTGTCAATTGCTCCACAATAGCATAAGGTTGTCTCAATATCATGTTTCTTTAGGAACTGCTGCATACCAAATGCACTCGCTATCGCATCAGGATCCGGGAAATTATGTGTCTGTAAATAAGTCTTATGCCCCTTTAATAACTCTACTAAATCATTCCAAGCCATATTTCTTCCTCATTTCTATGTCATTTTTTTCTTTTTCACATTAATTACTTATCCAAACCCTATATTATTACTTATCTTTCAATAAGTCTACCAGCTTTCAGAACATTTTCAATAATAAAGAATGTCGCTTGCGACATTCTCCGCCTGCGGCGGATTACGATAGCAACATTTTCCGCTCCGCCGCAATGCGATCCTCGCGGAGCGTTATTTACTTAACAGGACAATTTCAACGAAATTTCCTGATAAGTAAATAAAAGCCGAATTATTGAATAACTCGGCTTTAAATCATCTATTTACTTACTGTTTTCCACAAATCTCCATAATTCCCTTAAGTACTTCATCTACTTTATCCATATAAGCATTTTCACCCATATGTCCGATTCTTATTACTTTTCCCTCGAATTCGCCAAACGAACCTGCAAGCATAATACCATATCTTTTCTTCATTTCTTCTAATATATAATCTGCTGTCATTCCCTCAGGCACATTAAATACTGTTACAGTATTAGAGAAGCCTGAATTCTGATAAAATGTAAAGCCAGCTTCCTTAAGTGTTGTTCTTACCTTATCAGCTACCTGTGCGTGTCTCTTTAAAATATCTCTATCATTCTTGATATTATCAAATGCTACTCTTAATCCATATATATCACTTATTGGCATTGTATAAGGAAACCATTTCTTTTCATAATATCCGTCAAATATTGTAAGATTAGCATAAAATGCTGCAATCGGTGTCTTTCTGTTATGCATTGCCTTTTTAGCATCATCACTTATTACCACAAATGTAAGTCCCGGAGGTGCTGATACTGCTTTCTGGGAGCCTCCACACAGTAAATCAATCTGGAATTCATCAACATTTACATATTCACCAAACATTGCTGATACCGAATCTACTACTGTCATTATTCCGTATTTCTTTAATAGAGGACAAATTCTTGAAATGTCATTTAACATACCACTTGGTGTATCACAATGTACTACTGTGGCATATTTGAAATCATGATTTTTCTCTAAGAATTTTTCTAAATCTTCTATATTAATTGTGTTTTTATAATCAACTGTGTACATTGTAGGTACTCCGCCATACATTGTAACAAAATCTTTAAAACCATTTCCATACAGACCATTGTCGATAACTAATACCTTATCGCCCGGTTCTGTAAGGCTTGCACATGCTGCCTCTAATCCTAAGATTCCCTCTCCACCGAGGATTAATGTTTCATTCTTAGTTCCAAGAAGTTCACTTATAAGTTCACATGTTTCTTTATAAAATTCACAAAATGATGTATCCAAATCAGGGTTGGTACATTCTTTCATTCTTGCCATTCTTACATTTCCGGCAACCTGTGTTGGTCCGGGAGTCATAATCTTATACATAGAATTCCTCTTTTCTAAGCCTGCCGCTCGTTATTTTTATCATTGTTGATGCACTATAGATAATATTTTTTCTACTATCATTTTCGCTACTATCATAATTTATGCTTTGTCAGTTTATTATTTTTCCTATTTTGTAGCAAATATTTTAGCTGCTGCTTTTTTAAGTCTTACAGATATAGGAAGTACAATAATTGCTGCCACACCCACCTGAACAAGGTTTCCAGGAATTGAACTTACAGGTGCAACCCAGTTTCCATATATAACACCCTCTGCGATGTAATATCCAGCAACCTTGATAACTGCTGCCACAATAATTGCAATAAGATTTACGACGTATGAATTACGTTTCTCAGTAATCTTACCAACTGCAAATCCCATTAAGCCTACGATAACAAGTGTAAATGGAGCCCATGTAGCCCAGAAGCCTGATATCATATCAAAGAGTCCCATACCAATTCCACCTGCAATCATACCTGTTTTCCATCCAAATACAATAGCTGCGATAAAGAGTGGAATATTTCCAAGGTGAATAAGCCCACCATTAGCTGCTATTGGAAGCTTAATATTAATAAATGCAGTAAATACATAAGTAAGTGCGATAAATACCGCATCAATAGCCAGTTCTCTTATCTTCTCTGATGTTGTTGCAGCACTTTTTTCATTTTTAGCAATATTTTCCATATATTTTCTCTCCAATCCTTAACTTAGTTATTCCGTAACTTAGTTATATGTATTATTTTTTAAAGAATATCATAAAATGTCTTTTTTTAAATAGCCAGTTTTTATCTTTTTAACCATACCACTTATAACTATTATACGCATTTTTCCCTATATTACGTTATTCTTATGGTTTACATTTTATATACAATATCTTGTATCTACATTTTTATGTTAATCTATATTTAGTGTTTTGTTATAGACAAATTATTTTAGTAATGCTATAATTAATACGTTTCATCGCATCGGGCGAAAATTCAATATTTTTTAATAATTACCACATTATATTTTCGTATATATTTATTAATAATTCCGAAAATATAACTATATAAAACATATATTTTCATACAATGAAAAGAAAATTTTACAGACATATTGCAAGGAGGAAAAAAATGAAGGTAATTAAGCGCGACGGCAGACATGTCGATTATGACCGCAACAAAATTGTTATTGCTATTCAGAAAGCAAATGACGAAGTTGAACCATATGAGCAGATTTCAGAAGAGAAGATTTATAACATAGTTGCTTCTATCGAAAATCGTGGTTTGGCAGAGATGCAGGTCGAAGATATCCAGGATATCATTGAACAGAAACTTATGCAGGAGAAGAAATTCGTTCTTGCTAAAACATATATTATTTACCGTTATACAAGAGAAATGGTTCGTAAGGCTAATACAACCGATGAATCAATTCTAAGCCTTATTAAGAATAGTAATAAAGATGTTATGGAAGAAAATTCTAACAAAAATGCAATCATTGCCTCTACACAAAGAGATTTGATTGCCGGTGAAGTTTCTAAAGACCTGACTAAACGTGTACTTCTTCCTGAGAAGATTGTAAAGGCTCATGAAGATGGTGTGTTACATTTCCATGATGCTGATTATTTTCTTCAATCAATCTTTAACTGCTGCCTTATTAATATAGGAGATATGCTTGATAATGGTACAGTTATGAATGCTAAATTAATCGAGAGTCCAAAGAGCTTTCAGGTTGCCTGTACTGTTATGACACAGATTATCTCTGCTGTTGCTTCAAGCCAGTATGGTGGACAATCCGTTGATATAAGACATTTAGGTAAATATTTGCGCAAAAGTCGTGAAAAATATAAGAAACATTATGAATCTAAATATGCCGGTAAGATATCTCCTGAACTTATGGAGCAGTTCATTAACGACAGATTATATGATGAATTACGTTCAGGTGTGCAGACTATACAGTACCAGATTAACACATTGATGACTACTAACGGCCAGTCACCATTCGTTACTCTGTTCCTTAACCTTGATAAAGATGATGAATATATCGAGGAAAATGCAATGATTATAGAAGAGATTTTAAAGCAGCGCCTTGAGGGAATAAAAAATGAAAAAGGAGTATATGTTACTCCTGCATTTCCTAAACTAATCTATGTACTAGACGAACATAACTGTCTTAAAGGCGGTAAATATGATTATATAACCAAATTAGCTGTAAAATGTTCTTCTAGGCGACTCTATCCTGACTACATTTCAGCTAAGAAAATGCGTGAAAATTATGAAGGCAATGTATTCAGTTGTATGGGCTGCCGAAGCTTCTTAAGTCCATGGAAAGATGAAAATGGCAATTATAAATGGGATGGAAGATTTAATCAGGGTGTTGTAAGTCTTAATCTTCCTCAGATAGGTATAATTGCAAATGGTGACGAAGAAGTTTTCTGGCAATTAATGGAAGAAAGATTATCTCTGTGCTTTGAAGCATTGATGTGCAGACACCATGCATTAGAGGGTACTCTATCTAATGTAAGCCCAATTCACTGGCAATATGGTGCTATTGCAAGACTTAATAAAGACGAACCTATCGATAAATTATTACATGATGGATATTCTACTATTTCTCTTGGCTACATCGGTTTATATGAGGTAACTAAGTTAATGACAGGTGTGTCACATACTGATCCAAAAGGACTTGAATTCGCACTTAAAGTAATGAACAGGCTTCGTGCAGCTACAGACACCTGGAAAGAAAATACAGGTATTGGCTTTGGTCTATACGGAACTCCTGCTGAAAGTCTCTGCTATAGATTTGCAAGAATTGATAAACAGAAATTCGGTGACATTCCAGATGTTACTGATAAAGGTTACTATACTAACTCTTATCACGTTGATGTCCGCGAGAAAATCGATGCATTCTCTAAATTCAAATTTGAAAGCCAGTTCCAGAAGATTTCTTCAGGCGGTGCTATTTCTTACGTTGAGATACCAAATATGCGCAACAACCTGCAGGCATTAGAAGAAATCGTTAAATTTATCTACGATAATATACAATATGCTGAATTTAATACCAAATCTGACTACTGTCACGTATGCGGTTTTGATGGCGAAATTATAATTAATGATGATTTAGAATGGGAATGTCCACAATGTCACAACAAAGACCATTCTAAAATGAATGTTACAAGACGTACATGTGGATATCTTGGTGAAAATTTCTGGAATGTCGGTAAGACTAAGGAAATTAATGCAAGAGTTCTTCATATCTGATATATCTAAAATATAAGATATCTGATTCTTAAGCTTTAGAAAGGTTAAATATATTATGAATTATGCAGATATAAAACAATATGATGTTGCAAATGGTCCAGGAATACGAATCTCTTTATTCGTAAGTGGCTGTAATCATCATTGTAAAGGCTGCTTTAATGAAGAAGCATGGGATTTTAATTACGGCAAACCATTTACTGATGAAACAATTGATACAATTATAGAATATCTTAACAGTCCTCATATCGCAGGCTTAACACTCCTTGGCGGCGAACCAATGGAGCCAGTTAACCAGAAAGCACTTCTTCCATTGGTTAAACGTGTTAAGGATACTTATCCTGACAAATCCATCTGGTGTTTCACAGGTTTTAGATTTGATGATGATATTCTAGGCAAAATGTATGACAAGGTTCCAGAAACTAAGGAATTACTTGCCAGATTTGATGTTATGGTAGACGGTAAATTTATAGAAGAACTTAAAAGTGTAAGTCTTGTATTCAAAGGTTCATCTAACCAGAGAACCATTATGGTACAGGAATCTTTACAAAAAGGCGAAATCGTCCTCTGGACACCACCTGAAAACAAATATTAATAAAATGCTATAATATTAATTTGAAATTATATAGGAAACGAGGTCCCTTATGGAAAAGATAAAAATACAATACTTAAACAATGATATCAAGAAGCTTGAATATATAGACGGTAAATCTGACTGGATAGATTTACGTTGTGCAGAACGTGTTGAATTAAAAGCAGGTGAATTTAAGCTTATCCATCTCGGAGTTGCAATGCAGCTGCCTGACGGATACGAAGCTCATATTCTTCCACGCAGCAGTACATTTAAGAATTTTGGAATTATTCAGGCTAATTCAATGGGTATCGTAGATGAATCTTATTGTGGTCCTAATGATTGGTTCTATTTTCCTGCTATCGCACTCAGAGATACAGTAATTGAGCCAAACGACAGAATATGTCAGTTCAGAATTGAGAAACACCAGCCACAGATAGTATTTGAAGAAGTTGAAAGATTAGAAAATGTTGACCGTGGTGGTATCGGAAGCACTGGTAAAAATTAGAATAATAGTTCAAAATAAAACACCTAATCAAAGCCTTAAAATATAATCAATTGATCCAAAATTGTAATTTAAAAAGCCAAAATATTACAGTTCATATACAATGATTTTCTTATTCATAAGATTGTATATGAACTGTTTTTATCTCTCACCTTTTAATTCCAAATCCAATAACTTCGCTAAGGGTTCCATTGCATTTAACTCCTCCTGGACCGTATTAGTCTGTGCCCCTGCCTCTATAAGCATTGATTTAGGTCTTAAATGCAGATTATACTGGTATGCCTGTATATAATTTTTCCTAGTAAACCCTGAGAAATACTCTTCAGCTAAAACTTTCATCTGTAAACTAAAAGCAAGATTCTGTTCACGATACGGATTATACAGATATCCTATTTCACCAATACTGTTGAGTCTGCTTATTCCATTGAAGAACATAATTTTAGCGGTCTGCTTACCATTGACCTCCGTAACCAGATGCAGATTATCATTCACACCATCCCTATGTAAATCTATTACAACTTCTATACTAGGATTCTCTGCTAGTACCTGTGCAACTCTTTCATATGCATAATCATATGCTTTATGTCTGTCAAGCACACCATTTACATAATCAAAGGAATCTTTAAGATGTATAACATTATAACCATATGTTTCCGTCAGTAATTTCGTAAGATAATCCCCAACACCTATTATCGTAGTGTTTACATCTCCACTTACACTGTCTGCAAATGCCTCCTGTCCATGTGTATGATAAATCAATATCTGAGGCATATTACTAGCTGTCTGCATCTTCATATCCATCGCCATTAATTTATTAGCATCTATATCCTCTGGATATAATGTCGTACTTGAAACAACGGTATAAAATTTACTCATAAGATAATCGTAAGTCAAGTCCTCTGTCTTAATATCCTGTAACTTCTTAAATTCCTGTCCTGCTGTTTCAACACTATTATCAGATTTATTAGCATCTGTTCCATTTGAATCCGTTATTTTGCCTGTGCCCTCCTCCTTTCTATCACCATTTCCATTTATATTTTCATTGTTATCATTTCCGTTATTACTTTTACCATTATTTTTATTATTACTATCATTACCACTATTATTTCCATTATTATTGCTGTTATTTCTGCCATTATTAACGTCAATAGTATCATTATTTATATCATTTTCATTATCAATACTGCTTTCTTCTCTGGTATTTTCTAAACTGAAGCATCGTATATCTAAGCTTTCCGCTGTATTTACTGCTATTTTCTCATTTGCATAATCATATGCTGATACATTTATGATTTTAGATAAAAATGTCAACTCCTTATTGCTCTCATTCAGTATATCCTTATCCGTTTTTGTTATGTAACCCACTGACAATATGCTTTCTTTCGCAAATTTCTTCACGATATTTTCAAGCATACTATCAGAAAATATATTCTTCGTCCCCATATTAATGAAATTAAATATAATATATATAATTAACCCATATATAATTATGGTTAGTACATAACTTTTCCTACCCTTCATTCCCCTCTTGCCTCTTACCACTTTTATTATTTTGAAATACAATAATAACCATATTATGCTGATAACTGCACATATCCCTATGGCTTTCATTATTTAGAAATACACCTTTGTCCTCTAATCATTATATGTTCTCACTCCATATAATATTCAATCCCTCCGATATTGTATAACTAATATATTTGATTGTTTCATCTACATCCTTAGGTGTAACATACATTACTCTGGTAGCCGGCTCTAATACTTCTTTGATAAGCTGGTATTTTTCTTCATTAGAGAAATTCTTAAGTGTCTTTGCAAGGCTTACGAGTTTATCAGACATTTCAAATATTTCCATAAGATTTTCCATTGTATCGTTAACAATCGTGGCAGCATCAACTACAGTTGGTATGCCTATAGCGATTACCGGAACGCCCACCGTTTCTCTTGTAAGTCCCCTCCTGTGATTGCCTACGCCTGAACCGGGATTTATTCCTGCATCAGAAATCTGTATCGTAGTATTTAATCTGCTTGTACTTCGTGCCGCAAGCGAATCTATGGCTATTATCACATCAGGCTTAATCTCTTTAACAATACCCTTGATTATTTCAGCCGATTCCATACCAGTCTGTGCCATAACACCCGGTGCAATTCCACTCACTTCAAATCTTGCACATTTTTCTATTTTTTCTCTTGGTGCATATAGTTCATTCATCTTTCTTGTAATGAAAATATTGTCTACTACCCTTGGTCCTAATGAATCAGGTGTAGCCTCCCTGTTGCCTAATCCAACCACTAATACCTTTCCTCCATTCCTGCAGGGTAGTATTTCTTTTAAATATTTAGCAAGTAATTTAGAAATATTTCTGTGATAAGAATCGTCCGCCTCTCCTAATTCCCTTGCTTCAAGTGTTATATAATTACCCATTGGCTTTCCTATATATCTTGCTCCATTTTCATCTTCCACTACTACCTTTGTAACTTTAACACTTCCATTTTCTAAATATTCTTCATCTATGCTTATTCCCTCAATATCCCTATTACACTTTACTCCGTCTTTTAATTCTACGGCAAGGTCTGTTCTAATCTTGAATTCTGCCAATTTACTCTCCATTCTGCAGGCTTATCACGTTAAAAATGCTAAATTTTACAGGCAAAATCCATATTCCGCCATGTGATAAAAACTACATTTTAACGCCTGCTACGCATTTAACTTACTTTTAATTATTCTTTGTAAAAATACGTTAAAATATACCAAAATACTTATTGACAAAAATATAGTTATACTTTACACTATATTAGTATGTTTACATTTGACACGTCCGCGTCTTATAAGATGTAAAGCATAGATATTGACTCCTAACTCTCTCTCAAAGAGTCAAAATACTAATAACAGAATATATTTTGGAGGTGGACAGATTGGCTAATATTAAATCTGCAAAAAAAAGAATTTTAGTTACTGAAACAAAAACAGCAAGAAACAAGGCTATCAGATCAAAGGTTAAAACTTCTGTAAAGAAAGTTTACTCTGCTATCGATGCTAATGATAAAGAAGCTGCTTTAGCTGCATTAAACGCTGCTACAGTTGAAATCGATAAAGCTTGTACAAAAGGTGTTTACCATAAGAACAATGCTTCAAGAAAAGTTTCTCGTTTAGCAACAGCTGTTAACAAACTTTCTTAATTAGTACTTATAATATATGAATTCAGAACTGCTATACTGCTATTTGCGGTATGGCAGTTTTTGTTCTATATTTATAGAGATTAGACACTAACACGTTTTTTCCTATAACTCTAATGTTAAAAGACCGGTATGATAAATCAAAGTCAAAATTTATCGTACCGGTCTTTAGTTTTTAAACATAATTAAGCACTATATTTAACAATAATTAATTCAACTGCCATTTTATCATTCATATTTCCAAGTTTTACTGCTTCTTCTAATTCAAGACAATAATTAACTGCATCTTTAATAACAGGTAAAGTGAAATTCCTGCACTGTCCTATCGCCTTATTAACCACAAAATTCTGCATACCCATATTTTTAGCTATCACTGCTGCCGCTTCTCTGTTATTTAGCATTTCCTTAACCTGTAACATTATATTAAACTGTCTGGCCAACATATACAGAATCTTCATCGGAGCTTCTCTAACAGCTATCAAATCATAGTATAAATCAAGTGCCTTTTTCTGCTTCTTATTACCAATCGCATCGACCATCTCGAATATTTTACCACTGATTTCACTTATGCATACCTTATCAATATCTTCTCTTGTAATTACATCTTTATTAAGTGTATAACTAAGTAGTTTATCTAATTCACTTGTGATATTATCCATATCGTCTCCAAGCTTATCTAACAGATAATCCATATTGTCTCTGGCAATATTCTTATTTTCTTTCTTTAATCTTACCAGTATCCATTTACTAAGGTCAGATTTATTCATTCTGCCACATTCACATACATATCCATTACTTTTAACCTGTTTATATAGACGATTACGCTTATCAACCTCATTTTCTATAAATACTAATACCGTATCTTCAGGAATTTCAGCAATATAATTAGCCATATCTTCATTTGCAGACTTAAACCACCCTGTATCTTCCATAAGTATGACTCTATACTGTGCTAAGAATGGAAGTGTCTCTGCCAGATCAATTATCTGCTTTTCATTACAATCTTTTCCTGAGAACTTCGAGAAATTCATATTATCTCCGTCATTTACGATGGCCTTTATAAGTTTATCCTTGATATTTCTGACTAAATACTTCTCTTCGCCATATATAAGATATGCCCTTTTAATCTCACCCTTTTCTATATCTTTGATTATATTCTTCATTTAAGAATCTTCCTCCGATTTAAGATTTATCCATATTTAAGATTATAATGTTAATGCAGAAAAGTTTCAACCTTAAAACCTCTTTCATTTACGTGAATATCTATCTCACCTGTATCTTTAGTCACGTATATATCAGAAGCTATATTTTTAAGCCTCTTTAATGCGTCTTGTCCCGGGTGTCCATATCTGTTATTAACACCACAGGAAATGATACTTACCTCTGGTAACAATACCTTTAGAAACTCTGCTGATGATGAATTATTAGAGCCATGATGCCCGGTTTTTAAAACGTTTACCTTATCTGATATTCCTGATTTAATAAGCATCTTCTCACCCTCCATGCCTAAATCTCC
Organism: Eubacteriaceae bacterium; assembly: GCA_902362455.1. Taxonomy (GTDB): domain Bacteria; phylum Bacillota; class Clostridia; order Lachnospirales; family Lachnospiraceae; genus Bovifimicola; species Bovifimicola ammoniilytica. The sequence continues at coordinate 61,167 of CABIWJ010000004.1, read as the reverse complement.
GGTAAATAACATCCGAAAATCTGATTCAGATACCGAAAGATAAAATGTTAAAGATAAATCATTTTTATCAAGCTTTCTATCATCTTCAGGCCACAGACATCTTATCTGTAAACCTTTCATTTGAATAATATCTCCTTTACCAAGATATATTACATTTATTTTCTCTTTCTCAGCCTTGGAAATAATATTTCTATAATTTTTATCAACTACCGTTTCGTTAATCTTTGGAACAATAATGTTTTTCACATAATTTCTGCCATTATATTTGTATTCCATTAAATCATTCATTCCATTTATATGGTCCATATCTGAATGTGTCATAATAAGATAATCCACACACTCAATTCCGCTCGCCTTAAGAAACGGAAGAATTGTATATTTAGTAATATCTTTCTCACTGCTGCTGCCTGCATCAACTAACAAAGTATTTCCGGCATTATTAATACAAATGCTGTCTCCCTGACCTACATCAAGCATATTAATTCTGACACCTTTAACATTGTTAGATAACAGGATAACATTAAGAAGTATAAGCACCATACATACTGATATTCTCTTTATATTTCTGACCTTAAATGTGTCAATTTCGCCACAATTTACAATATTACATTCATTATCATTATTATAAATTTCATCATTTCTATTTAAATAAATATGTAATATTATTACAGCTATAATTAATAGTCCAAAATATATCACAAGCCTTAGATTCCCCGGTATTCCGACTATTCTCGTTGCATATGGCATTTTCAAGAATAACCTGCATACAAAATCATAGAATTGAAGAACTCTGCATCCAATCCATATGACGAAACTTCCAAGATGTACACTTACACTACCGATTATTATTCCCAATATTCCACATACTACGATTATACCCATAAATGGAATTATAATTATATTAATAACTGATGAATACATTGATATCTCATAATAAAAATATGCTGATATCGGTCTTATAATAGTATTAATCATCTCACTTGCCAGAAATGATGATATAAGCTTATTATTTATTTTAATAAATCTCATTAAAGGTGTGTGAAGTAATATAATTCCTAGAATTGCACCAAATGACAATAACATACCTGAATTAAATATCGCTAACGGATTAGTATATATTATTATTATAAATGCCAGCGTAAGAGCAGATAATATATCATAGGTTCTTCCAATCAATTTGGCAAGCAGACTTACTCCAAACATTATTATTGCTCTTTTAGCAGATATATTTTCACCTATCATATTTCCATAACACAATATTATAGTAAATGTGAATATTCCTGACGGATATAAACCCATTATCTTTCTTAAAGTCCTGTATACAAAATAACCTATAAGCGATATATGTAAGCCTGAAATTGCTAACAGATGTGATATTCCTGCCATCTTATATAGTGACCTCGTATCGCTTTCTATATCTGACTTATCACCTAACAATATTCCCTTATATATACCCGAATATTTTGCAGAAGTAATCTTATCAAGTATATCTATGCAATGACATTTTAATCTGTATAATCCTGTGCTTACTATATCTCTTTTAGAAATTATAAATGTTTCATCATCATTTTCCTTAATAAATCTCCCTGCAATACCTAATTCATAATAATATTTTCTTTCATTAAAACCTCCTTTATTCCTTGCTAATTTGTAACTGTCATACTTAGCATATGTATCTATCATCTCTCCTGTAATGCCTTCTATTTTCTCATCTTTAACATATAATATTATATTAACATTACTAATTTGATTATTCTTCCCTGACACATATGCATTTTCAAGATAATAATAGATTCCAGTACTCTTTTCCTCTGACTTAGTAATCTTTCCACATACTCTCACTCTTTCATGTGCTCTTAATCCATTTTCCAGGCTATGCAGCTTATCATTATAATTCCTATATTTAGCAAAACCCATATTAACTATAAGGCATACTATACCCATGTATAATACGATTAAACGTACTTTTCTCCTAAGGAAATGTCTGTTAATTCTGTTAATTACAAAAGCCACCAGTAAACCGGTGGCTATAATACATATTTCTGCAATAATTATTAACCCCATTTTAGCTTCTGTTAATCTTCCCACTGATTCTCCAATTATCAAGGCTGCGGCCATTATAACAAGTGGCCGTTTTATCTTATCTCACCTCTATTTTACAATATCTAAATTCCTTGTAAATGTATATTCTAACGATATTGAATCTTTAAATTTAACATTTGTTTCACCATTAATACTTATCTGAACTTTATTAATATAGCTTAATTCACATAGAGAATTGACTATTGAATAAATCTCTAATTCCGGTGACACATCTGTACTCTCCGTCATAAATGAATCATCAAAATTCACATAACATATTCCATCTTTTGTCATAACACTAAGTAACTTAACATTAGATGGTATCGTTCTCTGATATTGGCTTAATTCTGGTCCGCTAATAAGCTTATCAAGTATCAGCTTCTCAACTGAAGTATTTGCATCATATACACCTGAATATTCCTCAGGCACAAGATTTTTTCCATCTTTATCTGCATAATATACTACAATATTAAGATTCTGAAACGAATTAATATTTGATTCTTCTCCTGCCACAAAATCCTCAGCTTTCATACTTCCTATTTCATTATTGCCATCTAGTACAAGTGGCTGGCTATTTACCGTAAATATTACATAATCAACACCTTTTATCTGTGTAATACTAAGTACAATGGCTGAACGACATAATAATTCTGTAACCTTGCTCATCTCGTAATATGATGAACTAAAATCAATATTAACTGTCTTATCATATAATGTATATCCTGATATCTCTACGCTTTCAGGCTTCGCTGTAATGCAGTTCTTCTTTTTCGCCGACGTATTCATCTGATTTAAGACTTCCTCTATCTGTGCTATTGTATCATCACCTTCTGGATTATAGGTCTTAGAAATCAACTTTGTTCTGTCTTTATTAGTATAATACAGATATATTTCTCCGTTTTTTTTGAGTTTACTGCTCTTTGAACAGCCCGAAAACATACAGATAATCATAATTAGTATCAATTCTAAGAGAACTACTCTTTTTAATTTTAATCTGTGTTTCATATTCTAAATCATTCCTATCTGTTTTCCTCATTCACATAATTAAGAGGTATTCTTACAGTAAAGGTTGTTCCTTCACCCTCTTTACTGTATACCTTGATTGCTCCATTATGAAGCATAATAATATTCTTAGTAATTGCAAGTCCTAAACCTGTGCCTCCCGTCTTTCTTGCCCTTGTCTTGTCTACCCTGTAGAAACGCTCAAATACCATTTCCTGTGATTCATCTGGAATACCTATTCCCGAATCAGCCACTTTAATAAAGAAATATTTATGATCGGCATTAAGGGTAACCCTTACCCAGCCATCCATTACATTGTATTTGATTGCATTTTCCACAAGATTAGATATTGCACTTGTCATCTTAACTTCATCGACTTCTGCAAGAATCGGTCTGAAGCTCTCTAATACGAGTTCAATATTATTCTTAGCAGCGATAGGTTTTAATCTTTTAAGAATCATTTCAACTAACTCATTTATATTTACTTGTGAAATATTTAAGCTAGCATTCTTCTTATCTAGCCTTACAAGTGTAAGTAAATCTGTTATAATTTCATTCTCTCTGTCAATTTCATTGACTATGTCGCCAAAGAATTCCTTATATATTTCATTTGGTACATCGTCCTGCATCATCAATGAATCAGCTAAAACCTTTATAGATGTAATAGGTGTCTTTAATTCATGCGACACATTTGACACGAATTCCTGTCTCGAATCATCAATTTTCTTCATTCGTCCAAGCATACTATTAAATGCTTGTGCAAGTTTCTCTGTTTCGGTATATCCACTTAATGATAATTCATTATCAAAATATCCAAATGACACTTTCTCGAAAGAATTACCAATTTCATCGAATGGTTTTACTAATTTTTTTGGCCAGAAAAATGCAAATATAACCACTACAAGTGCTAAAATCGTCTGAATAATATACATTTTCTCGGCTATTTTATCTATAGCATACTCAACATCTTTCGTTGAAAATGTTACATACATTATTCCTGATATATTATTATTATCCTTTGAAATAGATGAAATAAACTTAATATACTGTTTCTTAGAATCATAATACGAAACATTCTTGCCTTTATAACATTTAATAATCTCTTCAGATACAGTTGTTTTATCTTCATCCATCACATATGTATCTTTTATAATCATAAAGTTATTGTCTATCAGCATAATACGACCATCATACATAGCCGATAGCTGCGACAATTCCGCATCAATTGCAGGCGATTCTTTAATCTCCATATAATTTTCGCTTATTATATGATTCTTCAATATATTGCACTGGCTCAAAAGTCTGTCCATCTTCATATCAACCATTGCATTTTCAATAGGTATTCTTACAACGCCCTGAAAAATTATTATAGGAACAATTCCTATCAGCAAAAGTATGATAAAGATTCGAAACTTCATACTTCTAAACACTTTTCTGGTTAAGCCGATATATCTTTTTAAGTTTCGGTGAAATCTGTGGTCTTTAATCTTATTTAGCATACAGGCTCCTTAATGTTATTCTTTAAAGAAATAACCGACACCCCATTTTGTAAATACATATTTAGGTTCACTAGGATTACTCTCAATCTTTTCCCTAAGACGTCTGATATGAACATCAACTGTACGGACATCGCCTGGATACTCATATCCCCACACGATACTTAAAAGTTTCTCACGGCTATATACTTTATTAGGGTTAGTAAGTAATAATTCTAATAAATCAAATTCTTTAGCTGTAAGATTTATCTCTTTATCACCTATTTTAACATTTCTGCCCTCAACATCTAACTTAAGATCACCTTTAACAACCAACTTATTAGGTCTGCTGTTAGTTTCCTCTTTCTTACTTCTTCTCATTATGGCTTTAATTCTTGCCTTGACTTCTAATATATTAAATGGTTTGGTAATATAATCATCTGCACCATATTCAAGTCCAAGAATTTTATCCATATCATCACCTTTGGCTGTGAGCATAATTACAGGCATAGAACTAAATTCCCTTATTCTGCTAAGAACTTCAAAACCGTCATATACCGGAAGCATAACATCTAACAAAACGATATCATATTCTACCTGTTTAGCTAAGTTAACTGCCTCTTCTCCATCATATGCACAGTCAACTTCCATTCCATCCTGTTCTAAACTGAATTTAATTCCTTTAACAATTAGCTTTTCATCATCTACAACTAATATTCTGTTTCCCATTTTCACATCACCTATGTATATATGCCCTTTCTTCACAGTCAATCCCTGGCTACCTTTCAATAATATTTTGACTGTCTATATCTTTTATATCTTAATTAAATCTTTTATCTTATCAAATGCGGCTTCTTTAATTCCACTTATATTCATTATGTCTGAAATATCATTAAATCCACCATTTTCTTCTCTGTAATTAATTATAGCCTCTGCTTTTGCCTCACCTATTCCAGGCAATTCCATAAGCTTTTCTTTTGTTGCTTCATTAATGTTAATAAGTCCATCATCTTTTATATAAGTATCTCCATCAGAAAAATTTTCATTATAAAAAGCTTCATTTTCAAATGTTTTATCATTATATTCCCAGAAATAATCGCCATTACTATTTTCAACTTCTTCCTTTGTCGGAACATAAATCTTCATCTCATCCACAACAGGTCTCGCAAGATTAACCGAATCAATATCTGCTTCTTCGGTAGCTCCTCCGGCTAACTCTATTGCCTCAAATACTCTGCATACACTTGAAATCTTATATACACCCGGTGCTTTTACTGCACCACAAAGCTGGACATATACTTCTTTATTCTGTACTGACTCAGCTAATGATTCACTTTCCTGTTTCTCTGAAGATTTCTTTGAATCACTCTCCGAAAATGTATCGTCTTCTGAAATTGTATCTGCCTTATCACTATAGACTTTTACATTATTCCTGCCATTACAGCCTGATAACATTACCAGACATATAATCATTAACATTAACTTATTTACTTTTTTATCTAAAAATCTGTTCATAAAAATCTCTCCTCTTCTATTAAATATTAGGTTTAATATTATATTAAATAACTAAATACTAATCTAAATACCAATTCATTTTAATATTTCAGAGAGATTATAGAATGTCATATTTATTCTACATAAAATTTTTAAGTTTTACAACCTGTTTTTAATATATTTTTTCATTCCCACTTAAATAAGATGATACCAGCTATTGCAAGCAACACACCAATTACCTTTTTCATCTCGAAATCTGCTTTCTCAACCCCGAACATTCCAAGTAATTCTATAACATACGCAACAACCACCTGTGATACTACGATAACCATAACAGATTTAGCAGGACCTAAGGAAGCCATACTTTTTACAACCGTATAAGTAATTGCTGTTCCTATTATTCCACCTAACAGCATATATTTGGGACTAACTTTTGTTATTCCCATAAAACTGCTTCGGTCGGCAAAAAACCACACAACAAGACCTGCTAAAAGAGCCGTAAACTGCACAAAACAGTTACAGACCCACATACTGGTATTCTTTGTAACTCCAGTATTAAATACACCCTGAACGCTCATTAATGCACCCGATATCAACGCAATTATATATCCCATCTTTACAACCTCCATATGCTCAATTATCTGCACATTTGCAAAATAAAAGTTACAGGGTATATATTTTGCTTTCACTCCATTAGTCGGACAATTTATGATTATTTGTTCGCCTTCATCGTACAAATAATCATAAATTGTTCGCCTAAAGTCGCAAGGCGCTAAAATATATACCCTGTAACTAAAGTTTCCGCAAATACCCAGACATTGTCTATATGGTATTATTGTAAACGGGTTTTATAGGTTTCATACATTGTGTTTAGATTATCTTCAACTTTTGCGCCATTCCATGCTTTATTTAATACTGATTGTACCTGTGCGAAGTAATCTCCCGTAACAAGCATCTTAGGTAATATACAGGAATTATCGTATTGTTCCTGTATAACTGCATAATCAGCATTTGCATAGTCTGTATGTTTTGTTGAAAACAGGCCTGTCTGCGAATAGATTAAGTCGGTTCTGTCATAGGTTGCATATTTAGCTAATTCTTCAGCTTCCTTATCTTTATCTGACATATAATTAACGACTAAAGTCTCTGTACGCGACAGTGGTTTTGTTCCTGATTCGTCATTTAAGTCAGGCAGACCACATATATTATAGGATATTTTCTTAGGATTATCTAATTCCTTTAATTCATTATATTCATCCATAGTAACAATTGAAGCTATTATTTCGCCATTCATAAATGCTTTAGCTAATCCACTAAAATCATCACTTATATTTATACCAAAATCTTTCGATAACTCTGTGTAGAAGTTAAATGCATTCTTAACTTCATCTGTATTAACATTTATCTTAGTTTTATCATCTCCTGATTCGCCACCTATATTCATATATTTCCCAACGAAGCCATAATTATGGTAGATATCTTCAACATTCCAGTACATAATGTATTTTACATCTTTATTTTCACTGAATTTAAAATTCTTAGAATAATTAATTATGGCCTGAAAATTAACTGGTACAGACTTAAAATATGCATCATTATATATCATAAATTCTGTATCAAATGTAAGCGGATAAGCAACTTTCTTTCCTTTATAAGTTATTGCATTAATGGCTGCAGGCGAATAATTCTCTAAATTATAAGAAGAATTATCATTCTCTTTAGCTAGTCCATATCCGTAAGCTGCTTCTAATTCATCAGAATCTAAAAGATATATGTCAGGTGCTCTTCCGAGTGTATCATCTGTCTGTTTATTTGCCTTATTTATATTTTCTAAATAATCAATATCCGACATATATTTCACATTTACCTTAATGCCTTTAACTTTTTCATAATCTGTAGCAAGACTAGTGAAATAATCATCATATCTCTGGTCATTATACCATAATGTAAGTCCATCATCTTCTGTCTCTTTCTCACCGCGATTAAATGTCTCACTGTTATCTGCCACTAAAATAATAATACTTACAGAGATAACCATTGCGATTATCTCTGTAAGTCTCTCAAGTATTACTTTTTTATTTTCTTTAAATCTGTTAAACATTACAAATCATCTGCCTTAATATGTGCTTAAAATGTACTTAAAATATACTTAAAATGTGCTTAATACCTCTGTTAAAATATTTATCATTTCATCAACATTTTCTTTTGTAATAATAAGTGGTGGTACCATTCTAAGAACATTACCTCCTGCACTTATAACTAAAAGTCCCCTATCCATAGCTTTATTAATTACTTCGCCTACTGGTACATCAAGAACGAGTCCCTGCATAAGTCCTTTGCCACGATGTTCCTTGGCACAAGCAAATTTATCACAGACTTCATCTAATTTACTTTCTAAATATTTACCTACTTCGCAGACATTTTCTAAAACATCTGTTTCTTCAAATAAATCTAATACTTTATTGATTGCTGCAGTAGCAAGTGGATTACCGCCATATGTTGTTCCATGGTCTCCCGGAACTAAAACAGCCGCTTTTTCATTAGTAAGGAATGCACCTACAGGTATTCCACAACCTAATGCCTTAGCAAGTGTAAGTATATCAGGTTTTACTCCATAATATTCATGTGCAAACATCTTTCCTGTTCTTCCCATACCACACTGAATCTCATCAAATATAAGTAAAATATCATTTTTATCACAGATTTCTCTTACACCTTTAATAAATTCTTCTGTTGCAGGATAAATTCCTCCCTCGCCCTGTACAGGCTCAAGAATAATCGCACAGGTCTTATCTGTAACTAATGCTTTTACACTTTCTAAATCATTATAATCTGCAAATTTAACTCCACCGATTAATGGCTTGAATGCCTCCTGATATTTGACATTACCTGTAACTGATAATGCTCCCATACTTCTTCCATGGAATGAATGATTCATTGCAATTATCTCATGGTCATTCTTACCATCTTTATTATATGCATATTTTCTGGCTGTCTTAATGGCACCTTCGATAGCTTCTGTTCCACTATTTGTAAAGAATACTCTGTCCATTCCTGCTAAATTTGTAAGTCTCTTAGCTGCAATTGATGCCGGAACATTGTAATATAAGTTAGATGTATGTATTATCTTATCAATCTGTGCTTTTAATGCATCATTATATTCTTTATTATTGTAACCAAATGCAAATACTGCAATTCCTGCAGCAAAATCAAGATATTTCTTACCATCTGTATCATAGAGATATGCTCCATCTCCTTTTTCTAATACAATCTGGTATCTGTTATATGTATGAAGTAATGAACCTTCTGCTTCTTCTATATATTCCTTTGTTGTCATAATATCCTCATTTCTTTAATACTAATCATTTTTTTCGTTATAGAATCTAACTTCGTTATCTCCTAAAATCGCTGTACCAATACCTTTATTAGTAAAGATTTCAAGTAAAAGGCAATGTGGAATTCTTCCATCTAAGATATGCACTCTTGAAACACCATTATCGATTGCATCGATGCAGTTATTAAGTTTTGGTAACATACCACCTCCTATATAACCATCCTCAATTAATTTACGTGCTTCTGAAACGTGAAGTTCTGATATTAATGTATTTTTATCATCAGGATTTTTATATACACCCTCAATATCTGTTAAAAACGCAAGTTTTTCAGCATTAACAGCTCTTGCAATTGCACATGCTGCATCATCTGCATTAATGTTATATGAATTAAATTCATCATCAAGACCAATAGGGCATACAATTGGAAGATAATCATTTTCTAATAAGTCAAATAATACGCCGGGATTAACCTCTGTTACATCTCCAACAAAGCCTATGTCTTCACCATTAGATAATTTTTTCTTACATTTGAGTAATTGTCCATCTTTGCCACTTATACTTACAGCTTTAACGCCTAATTCCTCAACCATTGTTACAAGTGATTTACCAACTCTTCCAAGTACCATTTCCGCAATTTCCATGGTATTTGCATCAGTTACCCTGAGCCCATTGACAAACTTTGCTTCCATTCCTGATTTTTCTACCCATTTGCTGATTTCCTTACCACCACCATGTACGATTATCGGTTTAAAACCAACTAATTTAAGAAGTGTAACATCTTTAATTACATTCTTCTTTAATTCGTCATCTACCATTGCACTTCCACCATATTTAACAACGATAATTTTCCTGTTAAATCTCTGTATATATGGTAACGCCTCTATAAGAACATTAGCTTTTTCTAAATATTTTTCCATTTCTTTTTCCATAGTTAAGTAAATCCTTTCTTTAAATCACCTGTTCTTTTTAACTTATTCATTATAAATCAGATATTTATAATCGCAATTATCTATGAACGGTAATCTGCATTAATTTTAACATAATCATATGTAAGGTCACAGCCCCATGCTGTTGCAGTCTTATCACCCATCTTAACGTCTAATAAAGCTGTTACCTCTTTCTCTGAAAGAATCTTTGTAGCTTCTTCTTCGCTGTAATCTGTAGCAGTTCCGTCTTCTACTATCTTAATCTTTCCTGCTTTGCTTTCAAAATAGATATCAACTTTCTCAGGATCAAACTGTACACCTGAATATCCCATTGCACATAAGATTCTTCCCCAGTTTGCATCATGACCAAATATTGCTGCCTTAGTAAGTGTTGATGTAACAACTGATTTACTAAGTGTAACCGCATCTGCTTTTGATGCTGCATTTACTGTTTTAACCTCAAATAATGCTGTCGCACCCTCGCCATCTGCTGCAATCTTCTTAGCAAGTGTCCTGCACACTTCTTCCAAAGCAAGCTTAAATGTATAATAATCGTTATTCTTCTCTGTAATACACTCATTTTCTGCAAGTCCGTTAGCAAGTGCTATAACTGTATCATTTGTAGATGTATCACCATCAACCGATACCATATTAAATGTATCAGGTATAGTTTCACTTAATGCCAGCTGTAGCATTTCCTTAGAGATATTCACATCACTTGTTATAAATCCAAGCATTGTACACATATTTATATGTATCATTCCGGAACCTTTACACATTCCACCGATTGTAACTTCCTTACCACCGATTGCAGTCTTAACTGCGACCTGTTTAGATACGGTATCTGTTGTCATAATGGCTTCTGCTGCTAATGTGGCATCTTCTGTGCCATTTCCAAGAGCAGGATATAATTTATCAATGCCTTCTTTTATCTTATCTATAGGAAGCTGTTTACCAATAACACCTGTAGAAGCTGTAAGGACTTCATCTTCTTTAACACCTGCTACCCTGGCTACTTCTTTAGCAATTTCACTACAATATTCAAGTCCTTTAGTCCCTGTGCAGGCATTTGCTATTCCGCTGTTGACTACAACTGCTCTTATTCCTTCTGATTCTGTGATGACTTTTTTATCCCATTTAACAGGAGCTGCCTTAACAAGATTACTTGTAAATGTACCAGCTGCCTTACATACGACATCACTATAAATCATTGCCATATCTTTCTTAGTTGAATCTAATTTCTTAATACCAACAACAAGACCTGTTGCCTTAAAACCTTTAGCGGCACATACACCGCCCTCTGTCTGTATAAGTTCTTTATTCATAATAATCCTCATTTCCGTTATATTATTTTCTCTATGGGAACATAGGTACCTGTACTAATCCCTCATTTTCAGGGAAACCAAACATAATATTCATATTCTGTACTGCCTGTCCTGCAGCACCTTTAATAAGGTTATCCATCGCACCCATCATTATAATTCTGTTTGTACGTTTATCAATCTTGAAGTTAACATCTACATAGTTGCTTCCCTCTACCCATCTTGTCTCAGGTGGAACATCTTTATCTAATACTCTTACAAACTGCTCTTTATCATAATATTTATCATATACAGCCTTTACTTCTTCATAAGATACGTCTTTCTTAAGAGTTGCATATGCAGTTACTAAGATACCTCTGTTCATCGGTACAAGATGTGGTGTAAAGTTAATAAGTACCTTTTCACCTGCTGCATATCCTAACTGTTCCTCTATCTCAGGAGTATGTCTGTGTGTTGCAACACCATATGCCTTAATATTCTCATTTACTTCACAGAATAAGTTATTAACCTTAGCACCTCTTCCTGCTCCTGAAGTTCCTGATTTAGCATCTACGATTATACTTGATGGCTCTATAAGCCCCTCTTTTAATAAAGGATAAATACTAAGTGTTGTACATGTTGGATAACAGCCCGGATTAGCAATAAGTCTTGCTCCTTTTACTTTATCTCTGTTTATCTCACATAAACCATATACAGCTTCATCTATAAACTGTGGACTCTTATGTTCTATTCCATACCATTCTTCATATATTTTAACATCTTTAATACGGAAATCTGCACTCAGGTCAATTATCTTTACCTTATTTAATATATCTTCATTTACAAGTGATGCACATAAACCCTGTGGAGTAGCTGTGAATATTACATCTACGCCATTAGCTAATTCTTCCATATTATCGTCCATACATTTTGCATCAACTAACTGGAACATATTCTGAAATACTTCGTAGTACTTCTTATCTATATAACTTCTTGAACCATACCACGCTATTTCCACATCTTTATGCTGTAATAATAATCTTACTATCTCAGCTCCTGCATATCCTGTTGAACCAATTATTCCTGCTTTTATCATATTAATCCTCTTTTCTGAGCGACTTGTTGCAAAGATGTGATGAGAAATTCGCGTAGGCAATTTCTCATCTGCCATAAAAGCTATTTGCTTTCGCTCTGGAACAAATAGCTGTGTAAAAAATAATCTTTCTGCTACGATAACGTCATACATAATGAATTAACTTTTGACACTTTATTCATATAATATAATCAATTTCTCATATTTGCAACAAAAAATTAAAACTTTTTATAATTATACATTTTTGTTGCATAATATGCAAGTTGTTTTTTTATTTATTTCATTATTAAATAAATAGGATAATTTCGCTTATTTCGTTATGTATTTCAAAAAATACTTTATATTTTTTCAATTTTCGATTGATTTTTTATGCATAATGATGTATATTGTTATCAATGAATTCAGAGATATGTATTTGTGTTTTATTCATTTGCATAAATATTCATTTGCTCGATGCTTATTATGCACAATCTGACATAAATACACATATGAATCGTTTTATACATAATAATCACATATTAAATAGGAGGATTTTCAAATGAAAGAAAAAGTTATCTTAGCATACTCAGGCGGTTTGGACACAACTGCTATTATCCCTTGGTTAAAGGAGAACTTTGATTATGAAGTTATCTGTTGCTGTATAGATTGTGGACAGGGCAACGAATTAGATGGTCTTGAAGAAAGAGCAAAACTTTCAGGTGCTGCAAAATTATATATCGAAGATATTACAGATGAGTTCTGTGATGACTATATCGTCCCATGTGTACAGGCAGGTGCCGTATATGAAAACAAATATTTATTAGGAACATCAATGGCTCGTCCTGGTATCGCAAAGAGATTAGTTGAAATAGCACGTAAAGAAGGTGCTACTGCTATCTGCCATGGTGCTACAGGTAAAGGAAATGACCAGATCCGTTTCGAACTCGGTATCAAAGCTCTTGCTCCAGACATTAAGATTATTGCTCCTTGGAGAATGACAGATGTATGGACAATGCAGTCGCGTGAAGAAGAAATCGAATATTGCAAACAGCATGGTATCGATCTTCCATTCTCAGCAGATTCAAGCTACAGCCGTGACCGTAACTTATGGCACATCAGCCATGAGGGACTTGAACTTGAAGATCCTGCTAACGAACCAAATTATGATCACTTATTAGTTCTTGGCGTTTCTCCTGAAAAAGCTCCTGATGAAGGCGAATATGTTACAATGACATTTGAAAAAGGTGTTCCTACAAGTGTTAATGGCGAAAAGATGAAAGTTTCTGACATTATCAGAAAGTTAAATGAATTAGGTGGAAAACATGGTATCGGTATCGTTGATATCGTTGAGAACCGTGTTGTTGGTATGAAATCTCGTGGCGTATATGAAACTCCAGGTGGAACAATCCTTATGGAAGCTCATGCACAGCTTGAGGAACTCGTTCTTGATCGTGCTACAATGGAAGTTAAGAAAGATATGGGTAACAAATTCGCCCAGATCGTATACGAAGGAAAATGGTTTACTCCACTTCGTGAAGCTATCCAGGCATTCGTTGAGTCTACTCAGGAATATGTAACTGGTGAAGTTAAATTCAAACTTTACAAAGGTAATATCATTAAAGCCGGAACAACTTCTCCATATTCATTATACAGTGAATCCTTAGCAAGCTTTACAACAGGTGACTTATATGACCACCATGATGCAAGCGGATTCATCACATTATTTGGTCTTCCACTCAAGGTTAGAGCAATGAAATGGAATGAAGCAGGAATCGAAAACAAATATATGAAATAATAATTAAACGATACACAGATACGGTGTCAATCCACATATATATGAGTGGGTTGTCACCGTATTTTTTTTACTCCATTCTTACATTTCTTTAACTTGCAAATCCCCCTATGATTTAGTATTATATATGTTAGGTTTTTTCTATAACTCTAAATAAATTTATCAAATATTATGCTGCATTTTTGTCAGCATACAAGCAGATATATGCTTAAGAATGGAGGCAATATGCATACTGTGGATATAATAGTTCCTTGCTATAACGAGGAAGAGGGACTTAGTATGTTTTATGATGAAACTTCAAAAGTCATAAATACAATTCCAAATTATTCATTTAGATATATATTTATAGATGATGGAAGTAAAGATAATACTTATAAGAAGATATTAGAACTTGCGAAAGCACATAATGATGTTAAATATGTCTCTTTCTCAAGGAATTTCGGCAAAGAAGCCGGTATGTATGCAGGTCTTACCTACTCAACTGCCGATTATGTAATAATTATGGATGCTGACCTGCAACACCCACCTGCTTTAATACCACATATGATTAAAGGGATTGAAGAAGGATATGACTGTGTTGCTGCCAGACGAACCAATCGTAAAGGCGAAGCACCTGTAAGAAGTCTGTTTTCACGCAGCTTTTATAAATTAAGTAACAAGATGACAGATATTAATCTTGTACAAGGTGCTGTAGATTATAGAATTATGTCAAGACAGATGGTTGATGCTATTCTTAAGCTATCGGAGGTTCAGAGATTCTCTAAAGGAATTTTTGAATGGGTTGGCTTTAAGACTAAATGGCTTCCTTATGAAAATGTAGAGCGTACTGTCGGAACAACGAAATGGAGTTTCTGGGGATTATTCAAATATGCCATTGATGGTATTACTGCTTTTTCCGTTACTCCGTTAAGAATTGTTACCTGTTGTGGTTTTACGATATCTCTTGGTGCTTTTATATACATTATAATTACAATTATTCAGACACTTGCTTTTGGAATTGATGTTCCGGGCTATGTAACAACACTTTCTGCCGTTCTGTTCTTAGGCGGAATAATAGAATTTTCCATCGGTGTCCTCGGGGAATATATCGGGCATATATATATAGAAAGCAAAAACCGCCCTATATTTATTACTAAAGATACTAATCTTTATATGAAAGGAAATAATGATAAAAATGAATAAACTAAAAAAGCTAATTAATAAGGAGACATTTTCATATCTCGTATTTGGCGTACTTACAACAGTTGTTGACTTTCTGACATACATTATACTTACACATCTGTCAGTGAATTATATGTTTGCAAATGTTATCTCATGGATATTTGCCGTAATATTTGCCTATGTTACGAATAAAATCTTTGTATTTAACAGTAAATCAACCAAGAAAGAGGTCTTAATTGACGAGATACTTAGTTTCGTAAGTGCCAGACTGTTTTCACTGATATTCAGTCTTGTATTTATCTATGGTATGGTAACCCTGTTAGGTACTAATGATTTAATTGCCAAGATTCTTTCATCAGTATTCGTGGTTATAATTAATTATGTACTTAGTAAATTCTATATTTTTAAAGATAATTCGAAGAATAATAAGATTTCTTTTATGGATTTTATCTATAATAATCTTTCACTTATACTTTCATTTATTATACCTTTAGTAATACTTGTAATTATCTATTATATGAGAAAGATTTATCCGTTTGGCGATAATACTTATCTTAGAAGTGACTGCTACCACCAGTACACACCATTTTTGAAAGAGTTATATAACAAGCTTACTAATGGTGGCAGCCTGACTTATTCATGGAATATCGGTCTTGGAGTTAACTTCAGTTCACTCTATGCATATTACCTTGCAAGCCCTGTCAACTGGTTTATCGGCTTAGTTACACCTAACCATATTCCTGAAGCAATGAATTTATTTATTGTTGTTAAAACTGCTTTATGCAGCTTGACATTTGCATATTATCTAAGTAAACATTTCCATACTAAGAAGATGTCTATTGCATCTCTTTCCGTATTCTATGCACTTTCATCTTATATATGTGCATTTAGCTGGAATCTTATGTGGTTAGACTGTTTAGTGCTTCTTCCACTTATTATTCTTGGTCTCGAAAAACTCGTTAAAGAGGATAAATGTTACTTATATGCAATTTCATTAGGTTTTGCAATTCTATCTAATTACTATATAGCAATTATGATTTGTATATTCTGTGTACTTTACTACATTGCACTTATATATAGTGATTCAGCTAAGAAGAACCTTAAATACTATATTACAAAATGTAAGAACTTTGCGATTTACTCGCTTTTAGCCGGTGGTTTTGCGGCAATTACCGTACTTCCTGCATATTATGCACTTAGTTCTACTGCTTCTGGAGATTTTGAATTTCCTAAGACAATAATTACTTATTTCTCAGTTCTTGATATGTTATCAAGATCATTGATTAATGTAGATGTCGCTGTGTTCTCAGCACACGATCCTAACCTTTATTGTACGGTTGCTGTATTTCTATTAGTTCCGCTATATGCAATTAATCCTAAGATTAAATTAAAAGAAAAGATTGCTAAGATTTCACTTCTTGCATTTATGTTAGTAAGCTTCAATACAAATGTACTTAACTATATATGGCATGGCTTCCATTATCCAAACAGCCTGCCGGCAAGAGAATCATTTATATATATCTTCCTTATCTTAGCTATAAGTTATGAGGCATTAATGAAGGTTAAGGAAGTTTCACTAAAACAGCTTGCCTGTTGTTTTGCCGGTGCGATTGCATTAATCTTACTGATTGAGAAATTATACGTATCTGATACCTACAGTTCACTTACAATATATATAAGTATAGTATTTTTAATATTCTACCTGATAGTTATATCATTGCTTAGAAATAATAATTATAAACAGAACTTTGTAACTTATCTTTTATTAATTATTGTTAGTGCTGAAGCATTTATTAACGCAGAAGCTACTTCCTTAAGCACCTGCACACGTTCTTATTATCTTAATGATAATACCGCAATTGATACTTTGGTCGAGCAGGCAAATGAAGCTGAGGGCGATAACTTCTTCAGAATTGAAAAAGCTGACAGACGTACTAAGAATGATGCCGCATGGAATAATTACCGCGGTGCTTCTACTTTCTCTTCGACTGCTAATTCAGGTCTTAGTAAATATTATGGCTCATTAGGTTTTGAAGAATCTACAAATGCATATGCTTACTATGGTCATACACCTCTTACTGAGGCTATGCTTTCAATCAAATATGTCCTTAGTAACAGCGAATTAAAAGAAACTGAATTCTTATCAGCATTTGCAAATACTGCTTACAAGGTAACAAACTACATTGATGACAAATTAACCGGTGAACGTTCATATTATATGTACAAGAATAATTACGTTTTACCTCTTGCATTTATGATGCCAAATGATATTGAAGAGAAATGGGATAATAAAGATGCTAATCCTTTTACAGTACAGAATAATCTTTGTACTGCAATAACAGGCAGCGAAACACCTATGTATACCAGACTTAATGTAACTACGATGGGTGAACAAAACGACATTGATATTGATTCTGATATGCATTTATTTATATATGTAACAACTTCATTAGATTCAATTAACGTATCAATTACAAACAGCAATGGGGAAGTATCATCTAAGAATTATAATTCAATGACACACCGCCATATATTAGATATTGGAAATGTTACTTCAGGTTCAACAGTTTCCGTATCATCTACAGATTCCGAAGTAAGCCTTATCCAGTTATATGCTTATAGCTTTGACTCTGATGTATTCTATGATTCATTTAATACATTAAACAGTAATCCAATGGAGCTTACTTATTTCTCTGATAATAAGCTTAAAGGTACTGTAGAAGCTTCAAAAGACGGATTATTATATACATCTATTCCTTATGACAAAGGCTGGAGCGTATATGTAGATGGTAAAGAAGTAAAGACTCACGCATTTAAAGATGCACTTCTCTCAATATACTTAACAGATGGAAGCCACAATATTGAATTCAAATATTCACCTGTAGGCTTTAAGCAGGGAATTATATTAACTTCATTATCAACGATAATCTTCATAATTATAGTAATGATGAATAATGCGAAAAATAAACGTCGTAAGGCTTTAGATACAGCAGAATAGATAAGATTTAATTAAACAAAATACCGCATAAGAAAAAGAACGGTCCTGTAAATCAACATACTTTAGTTAAACGTTGATTTACAGGACCGTATATTATTGAAATTCCATAACTTCTGAGAAATCTTTTCTTGGTCTTTGTGCCGGTGCTTCATCTCGCAAACAGTTTCTCCCTTGCGGTTTCGTTTTTCTTGACTTCATAGTAAAATTTATGTATAATTTTGTTATCGAATAGGGAGGTGTTTTTATGCCAACAATCAAATCTAGTGCTGATTTAAGGAATAATTACAATGAAATTTCTACATTTTGTCATAATTATCCTGAACCGGTTTTTATTACGAAGAATGGAAAAGGTGATCTTGCTGTTATGAGCATTGAAACCTATGAGGAACTGACCAGCCGCTTTGAACTTTACAGCCAGATTAAGGAAGGAATGGACGATATTACCACTGGCAACACAAGACCATTTTCCGAAGCTATGGCGGATATCAGGAGTCGTCGCAGTCGATGAGTTATCAAGTTCATATCACTTCCACCGCAGAACACGATATTATGTGTGCTGCGGATTACATTGAATTTACCCTCAAAAATTCTGATGCCGCAGTTAATCTGCTAGATGCTGTAACCGAGCAGATAGGCTCATTAGCCGACCTGCCACAGAAATTTCGTCTGGTAGATGATCCGGTACTTGCAGGCTGGGGCATTCGTTTTGTGATAATCAATAATTACCTTGCCTTTTATACGATTAATGAAGAAAAACAGACTGTAATCATCGTCCGTTTTCTCTATCAGAAAAGTAACTGGACTTCCATTCTTCGACAGGGACTTTCCCTCATTTAAGGAATCTGTTTTTATACAGGTTCCTTTTTTAGTGCATCACCTTATAAGCAACTACACCCGCTATAGCTAGCACAGACACGTCTGTCTGCTCTCCCTAATTTATCTCATCCCAGTCAGCAGGAATATCCTCAACCGAGCCAAAACTCTTTAAAATAAATTTGTCATCAATTTCTTCAAACTCAACAAGATATTGTGTATTTTCTTTTTCACCCCAATACTCAAATGTAATTATGTTTGGTTTATCAATATCTGTAATAAATTCATTTATATCATCATATCTGTTAAACATCTTTTTCTCCTAACTATATTGAAGTATTCTTAACAGTCAAACAAATTTCATTAAATGAATCTTTTTGCTTATATACAATACTAATTATATCCTACTTAATTAATGAATCGGATATTGATATTCTTCCATTTTCTCCGAAATCATTAATTGTTTTTTCAAAATCATAAATCAATATTTCAGTTTTATTTCTAACACATTCCTTAATACACTGTCCAGATTTTCCAAAAACCATTGTCGGTGCTGTCTGAAAAGGCGAAGTAGCGTTTACTGAAATAGTCGTAGTAACATTTTCGACTGCACGAGTTTGTAGATGACCTCTAATCATACTGTATCGTTCCTTATCATCCATATCCGCTACATCATAAAATAAAATTACATTTACATCTGTATTCCTTTTATACAATTCTCTGAAAAATTCAGGAAATCTAATTTCAAAACAAATTCTAATTCCAAATACAACCCCATCTATTTCAAATATTCCATCTTTATCTCCCTTTGTGAAATTATCATTATCCCATCCCCATAAAGCACGCTTATCATAAAACTTAATTTGTTTATTAGGCTGAAATAACAATGCTCTATTGTATATTTCTTTTTCTTTGAATATGGTTCCTACAATAAAAGAAATATCGTTTTTGTCAGCTATTGCCTGAAGTTTATCACACATTGACCTCACAATATTAAAATCGACACTTAATGAATTTAATATATCTCTGGGAGGATAGCCTATTAATGAACATTCCGGAAAGATTAATAATTGAACACCTTTATGTTTTGCTAAATATATCGCTCTTTCTATTTCATTATAATTATCATATATATTTCCGGATACTGCAAATTGATATGCTTCAATTCTCATTTATCAATCATCTCCTTTTCCAGTATAAGAACATAGACTTCTGCTCTGTGCCGACCGAATAAACCTTATTTATACTTACTATTTGCACTTGTCAAATTAAGATAAGTATCCATAAATTCCAATTTATTACCTCCCTATATTCATCTATTCCGTCGCATCTTCAGTCATACACGTATAGAAATTCGATACATTTATATCTTTCATATCTTCAAACTTTATATTTTTCCACACATCATCATTGAATTCAGATGATACCGCCTCTATAAAAGGATCATAGATTTCTTTAAAATGCTTATCCTTTTCTTCTTTTATCATCTCTTCTTTATGAGTCTGGGTTTTATCCTGAAGATAGTCGCTTATACATTTTATTATATAATATCCGTCAGGTGTTTCTACGATACCACTTACCTCATCTGTCTTTAATGAATATGCCGCATCTTCAAATTCCTGTATCATTTCACCTTTGCCAAATTCATATTCTACTTTATCAGCATCGGTATTATTAGCTGCTAACTCCATAAAATCTTCTCCATTATTTATGGAATCTAAGAGTTTTTGCATTTCTTTTTTAGATTTTTCTTTTTCTTCATCTGTATATTCTACTCTGTTTCCCTTAGAATCTAATGTATATGTCTTAGAATAGATACTTGCTACTTTTATTACTTTCGCATCAGCATCACTTATTTCAGGATTGATATCCTTAGTAAGCTCTGTATAGACTTTATTAGCAAGTTTATAATCTGAATATGCTTTTTTAACATCATCTAATGTTACATTCATATATTTTTTCTCGGTATCTGTAAGTGCATTGAAGTATTTTTCAGCATCTTCTTTTATCTTTTCTTTTTCATTTTCTGATAATTTTATCTTATTTTTCTTAGCTAATAAATCAAGAGCTTTAATTTCAGCTAACTGGTTTTTGACATTATCTTTAACATAATCTTCTAATGTTACACCGCAGATATCTTTGCTCCATATATCTGTACCATATGACTGCTCATATCTGTTCTTCTCTGTTGTAAGATATAACATTGCTTCGGATACACTAAATACACTTCCATCTATTTTAAATAATTCTTTATCTGACAAGCCCGTTGATAAAAATATTTTCTTACCACCTATACTGCAGCCACATAAAAGCATTGAAGCACTTAATGTAACTGCTATAACTTTAACTAATTTTTTTCTCATTTTTCCTCCATACTATGCATAATTTTCAATTGCACAAGCATATTTCTTCACACTATACTATCAATATTTTTCACAATTATTTCGTATTATCTTAAATTTCTATACTATGTTGTAGTTCACTAATATTATTTAATATCATTCTAATAATATTAATATCTGTCATTTGCTATATCTTTAATGTCTAATGGATGTTCGGCTATACAGTCAGCATTTGCATCTATAAGCTCCTGTCTTGTTCTAAAGCCCCACGTAACACCAATTGTATACAGACCATAATTCTTACCTGTCAACATATCTGTATTAGTATCGCCTACATAGATACAATTCTCTGGTAAAACTGACCACTTACCAAGAATTATATCTATTCCCTCACCTGATGGTTTCTTCTGATGGTCAGGTCTCTGTCCTAACACTGCATCGAAGTAATTTTCGCCAAATAATAAATCTAATATACTTATGACATTTATATGTTCTTTATTTGAAAAGATAGCAATCTTTATTCCATTTTGCTTGAAATAATCGAATAACTCTCTTATACCATCATATGGCTTGACATTATATGTACAGCCTTCTTTGAATAATTCAATATATCTTTGCATTGCTTTTTCAAAATATTTAAGTTCTGTATCACCCGATGCAATCAATGCTCTTTTTACTAATTCAATCTGTCCGTCACCTGCAAATGTCTTAAATGCTTCTATAGGATGTTCCTTTAATCCTAACTCTTTTAGGACTTTATTCAATGTGACACCAATAGATTCGACTGTATCAAGTGTAGTTCCGTCCAAATCAAATATTGCACCACGCACCTTATCCATAGGTTTTCTTCTACCTGTTACTAAATCAATTCCAAAATGTTCTCTTGCTTCATTAAATAATCTTGAAACTGGTAAACCAACCACGTTGTTATAATCACCATTTATTTTCTCAACATATTTAGCGAATTTTCCCTGAATACCGTAACTTCCTGCCTTATCCATAGGTTCATCTGTAGCCACATATTCAAAAATATCTTCTTTAGATAAATTTCTTACAAATACATCTGTCTTTTCCTTAAATGTAATCTCTTTTCTGACATTTCCTGACAAATATATCATAGTAACGCCTGTATATACCTGATGCTTATGACCTGATATGGAACTAAGCATATTAACGGCATCTTCCTTATCGGATGGCTTACCAAGAATTTTATCATCAAAAGCAACTATTGTATCTGCACCTATAATAACTGTATCACCTTTTATCTCAAGCTGGCTTTCTATATCTCTTGCTTTCTGTTCTGATAATTCCTTGACTACCTCTTCCGGTACCACCTTTGTTATTATCTCTTCTTTCGAACTTGGCATACATCTGAACTGTATACCAATCTGTTCTAGTAATTCCTTACGTCTTGGTGACTTTGAAGCAAGTATAATATCTATCATAAAATTTATCCTTTCTTTCTACTTTTCTTACATTTCCTGTTAATTTATCACTATCTCAATGTGGTTAGTATGTCCTCGAAACATACTCCATCCTCTTTAGGAATATCTCTTTCCTCCGATATAACCAGACATTCTCTTATGAATTTAGAAGCCTTTTCCACCGAAGTCTTAAATTCTACGTTATTTACGGCATCTGCCGATATAATTGCTGAAAATATATCGCCTGTTCCCGAACGCTCTCCACCGACTTTTACACTCTTAAGAAATTCGTTCGTTACATTTTTCTCATATACATAATCGCAAATATAATTTTCTCTGTTAATTCCCGTAATTACAACTTTCTTAGGTCCTGATGCAGATATTTTTTCTGCCATCTTTGCAATTTCTACATCATCATTTATAACTTTATCGTAATCATTTCCAGTTAAAATGCATGCCTCCGTAATATTCGGTGTTACAATATCTGCCTGCTCAACTAATTCTTTCATACGTCTGCACAAATCCTCAGTATATGTTGCATATTTAACGCCATAATCGCCCATAACCGGATCAACTATCACTACAGTATTATCTTTCTTAAAATATCTGATAAAACTTTTAACTATTTCAATCTGTTTGGCATCGCCTAAGAAACCTGTTGAAATCCCTTCGAACTCCAAACCTAATTTCTTCCAATTATCAATATATTCTTCCATCTTATCCGTATAATCATCAAAAAAATACTCGGGATAAGCAGTATGATTAGAGAAAATAGATGTAGGTACAAGACAACATTGTACCTTAAGTGCCGAAATAACTGGCAATGATACAGCTATTGAGCATTTACCAAATCCAGTGAAATCATTAATTACTGCAATTTTCTTCTGATTGTTATGCGACATATATGCTCCATTCCTAATATAATATAATTCAAAATTTTTATCATAAATCAGCTTTATTTTACAACAAATACGATAATTAGTAAACATAATTATCCGCTTTTAAATTCACCTGCCATATGTTATTATACTTACAGATACAAGAATTTTCTAACCTGACACTTAATATTTCCAAAGGAGAAAACCGAATGAGTAAAAGACAAAATATTATTGCCGTTATAACTATCCTGATTATCATATTAGTTATGGTATTTCTTAAAGATGTAAAGGTTAATCGTAATTCAACAGTTAAAGATACTGATGAAGCATCTTCCATTAATTCCGACAATACTAATTCAACTGATAACGAAATTGTTATCAATGGAAATAATTCCGATATCATCAATTCTGATACTAATACTTCTGACAATAGTACCATTTCAACTGATATTCCTAATCAGTCAGTTAATAATTCTGAGCCAGATAAACCATATACAGATATAAATCTCGCATTTACAGGAGATATTCTTTTAGCCGACAATCTCTATAATGCTTATTTACAATCGGGTGTTACAGGCTTTATCTCGCCTAAGATAGCGGATATTCTTAAAAATGCAGATATAACATTTATAAATGAAGAATTTCCATTTAGTAATCGTGGAACTCCTGAAGCAGGCAAAGAATATACTTACTGTGTTCCTCCTGAACGTGCAAAGATTTTCAATGATATGGGAGTTGATATAGTTTCAATATCTAATAATCATATCTTAGATTATGGACAAGATGCACTGGTTGACACATTTTCTACACTTGATGAATATGGAATTGATTATATTGGTGCCGGTAAAGACTTAGAACGTGCCAAAAAGCTGATTACTTATAAAATTAATGGTAAAACCATTGGTTTTCTCGCTGCTTCCCGGGTTGTACCAAATGGAAGCTGGTATGCCCTTAATGAAACTTCTGACCATGCTGCAAGGCCGGGAGTATTCACAACTTATGATGATACTGCACTTTGTGAAGAGATAAGAAAAGCCAAAGAAATATGTGATTTCGTAATTGTATATGCTCATTGGGGAATTGAACGCCAGGAGGTCGCTGCTGATTACCAGAGAAATATGGCATACGACTACATTAATTCAGGTGCAGATTTAGTAATAGGAAGCCACCCTCACGTTATGCAGGGTGTGGAATTCTATAACAACATTCCTATCGTCTACAGTATGGGTAACTTTTTATTCAGCAATTATTATTCACGCACTACCGTTCTTACCTGTAAGATTAAAGAGGATAATACCTGCGAGATTTCATTTCTTCCCTGTGGAAGTAAAAGTTACTACACCTCAGAAACTGACGATACCGGTGTTAAAGAATTCTATGATTTTCTTAACAGAGTATCCTTTAATGTAACGTTTGATTATGAAGGCAATATTACTCATTCTTAGTGTCAGAAGAATAATATCTGCCTTATTAATCCAATAATCAGTAAATGTAACGGATAATAAGCATAGAACAGCCACTTACTTTTATTATAGCCCTTTTTCCCGTTATACATATATATTGGAATTAGTGCGAGTACAGCAAAGCCCTGTACTCCTCCGATTAATTCCATATTTGTATATGCTTCAAATAATCCCATTAATACCTTATTAAATCTCAATGCATAGAACCAATATATCATCAATATTCCATAGAATTCATAGTCACTTCTTATGAATATTGCAACCCCACAGGCTAATATTACAATTATTCCCTCTAATACATATGAAATAAGTTTGAGTTCATTAAACTGGTGCTTCCTTATGAACTCAATACATTCTAACATTATTAAACCTGTTAATAGAGTAAAATAGATATTCTGATATGATTTTACATATATTTTCCCGAAAATTGCCCAGTCAAAAAACGGTTCTGATATTACTGCAAATATTAACATTCTTCCAATGTATTTTCTTATATTCTTCGTATAAAAGAAACCATTTACTAACATAAAGCAGTATATTGGAAATGCAATTCTGCCTATAATCCTCAAAAAACCATACTGTGGCATCAAAACTACCCCAATATGGTCTATCGTCATTGTAATTACGGCTATTAATTTTAAATGAAATGAATTAAATATTTTTAGTCTATGCTTTCTTTCTTCCATGATTTTTATAACCTTTTATTTCCGTTTTCTCGGTTTCAGGAGCGTCCTCACTTACAAGTACAAGTACACATCTTGGAGGAACTTTTATAGTTCTTGCAAGCTTCGTTTTACCATCTTCTATCTCGGCACTATATTCCTCATCAGTACAAAATGCCTGTTTCCACTCCTTATTCTTACCTGCTGTTGGAAGTCCTAAATGTTTTGTCTCCCAATGCATATTGAATGCCATATATATATTTTCTTCTGGTTCTTTTCCTGCTATTTTACAATATTTTCCATATAGCATTACTCCGAACTGTCGTCTTAATACATCATATTCTAAACTCCATGTCTTATCTGAATGAAATGACATATCAGGCATACCAAGTGAGCGGTAATCCTTTAACTGCATAGGTTTCTCCATATGTAAAATATTATGCGCCTTTCTGAATTCTATGACTTTTTTTACGAATTCCAAGAATTTCTCATTCTTCTTTGCTAATCTCCAGTCAATATATGATGTATCATTATCCTGACAATATGGATTATTATTGCCTCCACACGAATTGCCAAACTCATCTCCTGCATAAATCATAGGTGTTCCCTGACTAAGCATTAACAGACATATCGCATTTTTAAGCTGTCTCCATCTTAAATTAACCACAGATTTTCTCTTAGTTTCACCCTCATATCCACAATTCCAGCTATAATTCTCCTCGATACCGTCTTTATTATATTCACCATTTTCTTCATTATGTTTAACTGCATACGATACCATATCCATCATTGTAAATGTATCGTTGCTTGCGAAATAATTAACCGGTGCAGCAAAGTCTTTATTATAACGTATTCTGAATGCCATATCATTTACCTGTCCCTCATCGCCCTTTAAGAACTTTCTCGCTATATTCATAAATACCCTGTTAGATTCTCCTAAATGCTTATGTGTTGAGAAATCATCATTTTCAAAACCATAACTTATGATTTTTGTATCCGCCAAATATGGATCTGAACTTATTGCACCTCTTATATCATCGCTCATATTACAATGTATTCCGTCAATATGATAATTTATAACCCAATGTCTGAAGCAATCAATCATATAATTCGGTGTTATTTCCTTATCAAACGAGAATTCCATACATACCTCTATATTATTCTTATGCAATTCCTTAACCATTGACTTAAATTCATAGATTGCACTCTTTCCATCCTTTCTAGAAGAATAAGCAACCTTTGGCATAAGATAATCTGCATCTGTATATCCCCAGTAATTGACTTTACCGTTCTTCATATGTGAATTCTCGTTAAATTCATATGCGGGCATAAGCTCTACCATTGTTACTCCAAGGCTCTTGAGATAGTCAATTCGTTCAACAATTCCAGCAAATGTACCCTTTTTCCTAACTTTTGAATATCTATGTTTCGTAAAACCTCTTACGTGCAGCTTATATATAATACTATCTGAGAATTCTATTGTAGGTTTTACATCACCATCCCAGTTAAATTTATCATTATATACTGCTGAAGTCTTAACTTTATTATCATTTTCACCAAATATCTTAGTTCCATTAATCATTTTCGCATATGGATCAGTAATTACTTTATTACCAATCCGATAATTGTAATCAAATTCTGAAATTGCAATTCCCTGTATACACATTGCATATACCTTACCAAACTTCATCTCCTCTGTAAATACGATCTCTGTTACGATTTCTAACGTCCCTTTTCTATATAATATTATTGAACACCTTGTATCTTCTTTTCCTGGTACCATAACCGCAAAGTTAATTCCATCATTTGTTTTCATTGCACCTAATGGCATTGGAATTCCTACTTTAACTTTGTAGTCTATTTCATATGATTTTGTCATTTCTAGCCTCCAACTTAACTAACCTATATTTGTCCTGACTAATCCATAACCAGGAATTTTTCTTCCAGTATTTCTCTAATATTGTCATTAATTATGTACATTATACCATAATTTTTAGAATAATCTATTAATTTGTACTGTTTACGCGTATATTTTTTAAATTTGGCTTGCAAATTAACTGATTTACTGTAAAATAGGTACTGAATGGCTTTTTGTCATATAAGATTATTAAATAGGAATTCGTATATAATTCAGAAATGAGGTTACAATGATTAGTGCAAATAACATTACCCTTCGAATTGGTAAAAAAGCTCTTTTCGAAGATGTAAACATTAAATTTACAGAAGGCAATTGCTATGGGCTTATTGGTGCAAATGGTGCCGGAAAGTCTACTTTCCTTAAGATTTTATCAGGACAGTTAGAATCTACTAATGGTGAAATCGTCATTACACCGGGTCAGCGTCTTTCATTTTTACAGCAGGACCACTTCAAATATGATGAATACCCTGTTTTAGATACGGTTATTATGGGTAATGCCCGTCTTTATGAGATAATGAAAGAAAAAGATGCTATCTATGCTAAAGAAGATTTTACAGAGGAAGATGGTATCAAAGCTGGTAAATTAGAAGAGGAATTTGCAACTTTAAATGGTTGGGAAGCTGAATCTGATGCAGCTACTTTACTTAATGGTCTTGGAATTGAAACAGACCTCCATTACAAATATCTTAAAGAATTAAAAGGTAGTGAGAAAGTCAAAGTATTACTTGCACAGGCATTATTTGGTAATCCTGATATTCTTCTTCTCGATGAGCCTACTAACCACCTTGACTTAGATGCAATTGCATGGTTAGAAGAGTTCTTAATTAATTTTGAGAATACAGTAATTGTTGTATCTCATGACAGATATTTCTTAAATAAAGTCTGCACACAGATTGCAGATATAGATTATGGTAAGATTCAGTTATACGCAGGTAACTATGACTTCTGGTATGAATCAAGCCAGTTACTTATCAAACAGATGAAAGAAGCTAATAAGAAGAAAGAAGAGAAAATTAAGGAATTACAGGACTTCATCCAGCGTTTCAGTGCTAATGCTTCTAAATCTAAGCAGGCTACTTCGAGAAAGAGAGCCCTTGAGAAAATCGAATTAGATGATATTAAACCATCAAGCAGAAAATATCCTTATATTGATTTCCGTCCTAATCGTGAAATCGGTAATGAAGTTCTTACTGTTGAACATTTATCTAAGACTATTGATGGTGTAAAAGTCCTTGATGATATCTCATTTATTATCGGCCGTGAAGATAAAGTTGCTTTCGTCGGTGCAAATGAAGCCGCTAAAACTACTTTATTCAAGATTCTCACAGGTGAAATGAAACCTGATGAAGGTAACTATAAATGGGGAATTACAACAACTCAGGCATATTTTCCGAAAGACAGCACTAAGGAATTTGATACTGATGATACAATTGTTGACTGGCTTACAGGATATTCAGAGATTAAAGATGCCACATATGTACGTGGTTTCTTAGGAAGAATGTTATTTGCCGGAGATGACGGTATGAAACGTGTTAAGGTATTATCCGGTGGTGAAAAAGTTCGTTGCTTATTATCTAAGATGATGATTAGCGGTGCTAACGTCCTTATCCTTGATGAGCCAACTGACCACTTAGATATGGAATCAATTACAGCACTTAATAATGGTCTTACTAAATTCTCAGGTGTTATTCTCTTCTCTTCAAGAGACCACCAGATAGTACAGACTACTGCTAACAGAATTATGGAAATTGTAAATGGTAAATTAATTGACAAGATCACAACTTATGACGAATATCTTGAAAGTGATGAAATGGCAAGAAAACGTCAGGTTTATTCTACAGACGAACAGGATAGTGATAATTAATGAATTATATTGATTTACATGTACACTCAACAGCCTCTGATGGTTCTTATACACCATCAGAGCTTGTACATTATGCAATTGAAAAAGGTCTTATCGCTTTCGCACTTACAGACCACGATACTACTGCAGGAATTGACGAGGCCCTTAACGAGGCTGAATTAATAAATGATTTTTCTCCTATAAAGGTTATTCCCGGAATTGAATTATCCGCTGAATATAAAGGTAAGGATATACATATTCTTGGACTTAATATCGACTACCGTAATAAGGAATTTCAGGAGAAAATTGGATATTTTAGAAATATCCGAGCCGAAAGAAATGTCAAAATGATTGAACTTCTTAATAAACACGGCTTTAAGATTACAGAAGAACAGTTAAATGAACGTTTTAAAGACGCGGTAATAACAAGAGCGCATTTTGCAATTATGCTTGTTGAATGTGGTTATGTTAAAGATAAGGATATCGCTTTCAAGAAATACCTAAATCCCGGTTGTCCATGTTATGTTCCACGAACGCGAATAAATGTTATAGATGCCATTTCACTAATACATTTAGCAAATGGTAAAGCGGTGCTTGCACACCCACTTCTCTATCATTTTAGTGAGGCAGAATTAGATTCTCTTGTTGCCTTATTAAAAGAGAATGGCTTACAGGGTATAGAAGCTATTTATTCCTCTAATAAATGGAATGATGAGAGCAGAATGAAACAACTTGCCAAAAAATATGGTTTATTTATAACAGGCGGTTCTGATTTCCATGGGCTTGCAAAACCTACATTAGATTTAGGTATTGGATATGGTGACCTCAAAGTCCCTGAGAAACTACTTTCTAATATTTTAAATGCTTAAATTCATATTACAAAGGCCGGTACAATATGCATTTTATTTAAATGTGGTATTGTACCGACCTTTTTATTTTTCTGAATTTATTATTATAAATTCATATGCTATGATTGTGCCGTCTGTGACTGCGATTCTGTTTCTCCGGTCGTTTCTGTCTCTTTACCTGCACCTTTACAGAAATCTCCATAAAGTTTGAAATCATCATATACTACATTCCATTTACCCTCAGCTCCTGCTGTAACTGCTACGTATTTACTGCCGTCACTTTCAGCATAACTTACAAGGCAATGTCTTGCTTCCTGTGTATATCCTGTTTTACCTGCTTTTATCTCAACTCCCGGAACCTCATTACCATACATTCTGCTGAACATAGTGCTTGTAAGAAGTATTCCTTCTGGGTGTTTCTCTGTAACTTCAGTTGTATACTGATATGTTGATAATATCTTTGCGCAAGTCTCATTGTTCATTGCATATTCAAGTATCATCGCCATTTCTACAGGGGTTGTATAGTGATTCTCATTATGTAATCCTGAGGTATTCGTAAAATGTGTATTCTTAAGTCCAAGTTCCTCACACTTCTTATTCATAAGTTCAACAAATGCTTCTTCACTTCCTGCTATCATCTGTGCTAACCCTACTGCACCGTCTGCACCTGATGGAAGAATTAATCCATACATTAAGTCTCTTGCCGTTACCTCTTCGCCAGGCTCAAAGCCTGCTCTAGAAGCACTGTCTCTATATAATGGATCTATAATTTCACTTGTCATTGTGAATTTATCGTCCATACTTTTAACATTTTCCACTGCTACAATTAATGTCATTACCTTTGTCATGGAAGCAGGATATATTCTTGCTTCTGCGTTTCTTCCCGCTACAAGCTTATTGTTAGTCACATCAATTACAGCTATATATGGACTTAAAAGTTCTGCAGAAGTTAATTCCGTATAGTTCTCAGCTTTCTCAGGATATTTAACCGCATTTGCCAATTTATTATTATCTTCTTGATTACCAGTATTACCAGTATTAACAGTATTATTATCTTCTGAATTATCAGCAACTTCACCACTTGTCGCAGCTTTTACATCTTTTAACCTATTACTCTTGTGTTTTGATGTACAGCTTTTTATCCCAGATACTATTCCAAAAATTATTCCTATCAATATGAATAGTAAAATTGTACACCTTATTACACATTGTATTCTGCGTTTTAATCGTCGGTATTGTCTTGATGACATCCTCTTTGATGCTCTGTAGCCTGATGCCTGTCTCCTTGATACTCGTCTGTATGATGCCATTTTATTTAATGCCCCTCTTATTTGCCCTCGTATTTAATTACAGATTCTACTCTGTATCCATCAAGCTTGTCTCTTCCGTTAAGCCCCTGTAATTCCATAAGGAAGCATATTCCTGCTACTTCACCGCCAAGCTGCTCTACTAACTTAATAATAGCTTCGATTGTTCCACCTGTTGCAATTAAATCATCGATAATTACAACTTTCTGTCCAGGCTTAATAGAATCTTTATGCATCTCAATGGTAGCCTTTCCGTACTCTAAATCATAATCCATTGAAATTGTCTCACATGGAAGTTTACCCTTTTTACGGACAGGTACAAATGCCTTATTTAAATTATATGCGATAGGCACACCGAATATAAAGCCTCTTGATTCAGGTCCTACTACTACATCAAAATCAATGTCCTTAACAAGATCCTGCATGCTGTCTATTGCTAAATGTAATCCGTCTGCATCCTGTAATACACTTGTTACATCTCTGAAAATAATTCCTTCTTTCGGAAAATCATTAATACTCCTTACGTATTCTTCAATTTTTTTCATGACATTTACTTCCTTTCAACTTATATTTATGCATTTTGCATTTATCTTTAATTTCTATTTTTTAGCACATTATATATAATTTTATCACGAATAACGCTTAATAACAACTCTAATATTCTTAAATCCACGATATTCATTTATCTCCGGATAATAAATTATACTTAATCTGATATTATTTTCTCTTCCATTTAATGCATTATCCACATCAGTTTCAGAGAATTTATTCTTTAAATAGTCCATAAATACTACTTCTTCTTCGAAGCAGGTTGCATCTATCGTTGTTCCTGCCTCATTTCTGACACTTAATGATATGACATTTCTGTTTTTACCAAATACCCTTATTCTGTTTATTCTGCATTTTTCTGCAAATACAGGTCTTTCATTAGCTCTTCCAAACGGTTCTAATATATCAAGCTGTTCTATAAAATCAAAAGATAAATATTCAAATGGCAATGCCACATCTATCCATACTTTCTCAACTAACATATCCTCAGTAATTCCATCACTAGAATTAAGATATTCCCTGAAAATGTCTATTCTGTCTTTATCAATGGATAAGCCTGCTGCCATCTTATGTCCACCATATTTTATAAATAAATGCTCATCTGTTGTATTTTCCTGTCTGAATCTGGTATCTGCCTTAACCATTTCTTCATACATTGAATATCCCTCTATGGAACGTCCTGAACCTTTAACACCTTCCTCACAGTCCGTAAGCACAAATACAGGTTTATAATATATTTCCTTAATTCTTCCCGCTATAATTCCTGCAAGACTTTCGTGACAATCGTGAAGATATACAACTATCACATTCTGATTTTTATATCTATCATCATTTTTTAAAATATCTAATGCCTTTTCTGTATAAAATGCTGTCATCTCCTTACGTTCATCATTAATATCCTTCAATTCAATAGCCTTTATCACTGCTTCATTTTCCGATGTACATCTAAATAGTTCAAATGCTTTCCTCGCTGTATCTAAGCGACCACCTGCATTTATACATGGGCCAATTATAAATGATATATGATAACTGCTAATAACCTTGCCTGTTAATTCATTAGCTTCAATTAATGCCTTAAGACCTTTATTATCAATATCATTTATATGTTTTAACCCATTTTTAACAATTGTACGGTTCTCACTTACCAGGTCAACAATATCCCCCACAGTTGCAATTGCCGCAAATACAAGAAATTCACGCATAAATTCTTCTTTAGATATTATATCCTCTGATTTTACATCATTCGCAACATCTATTGTATATGTTCCATTCAAATAAACCGATTCATATATTGCATCAATTACCTTATAGGTAATTCCGGCACCACATAATTCTTTGAATGGATATGTGCAATCAGGCTGTTTCTGGTCTATTACAGCATCAGCTTCAGGAAGTATATATATCTTACCTCCCTCAGTAATCTCAAATGGAACCTCATGGTGGTCTGTAATCACTATATTTATTCCTAGTTGTTTAGCTAATTTAACCTGTGA
This sequence comes from Eubacteriaceae bacterium, assembly GCA_902362455.1. Classification (GTDB taxonomy): domain Bacteria; phylum Bacillota; class Clostridia; order Lachnospirales; family Lachnospiraceae; genus Bovifimicola; species Bovifimicola ammoniilytica. The sequence goes on along the minus strand of CABIWJ010000004.1, from coordinate 26,989 downwards.
TGATGCTGCAATTCCGTTATCACAGGTTATTATAAGCTCTATCCCATCATCATATGCCTTTCTAATCAGTCTTTCATTTAGACCATATCCATCTACAATACGCTCTGGCACATCAAAATCAACTATTCCGCCCAATCTTTCAATTCCTGATGTTAATATATAACCTGAACATATTCCATCAATATCATAATCTCCGATAACTCTGATTTTCTTTCTATCATTAATGGCGGCTACGATAATTCTTACTGTTTCTTCCATTCCCTTTAACAGAAAAGGCGAATATAATTCTTCTATATCTGCATCAAGATATTCCTTAAATTCTTCTTCACTTATAATATCTCTGTTTCTAATAATTCTTGCTATTACAGGACTTATATTAAATTTATTACCTAATCCATTAAAATCTGCTTTCTTGGTCTGAATTAACCATTTTTCCATGGAGAACTCCTTTATCATCTTCTTATGTTAAATATTAAAGCCATTCAAGATTAAGTTGAATGGCTTTAAATTCATGTAATATTTAAATTATACTATTTTGTTTTCTTTTTTGCTGCATTCTTATTATCATCTGTTTTCTTGCCATATTTATTCTTAGATAACATATACCATAATGAACCTGTGATAAATACTGAAGAATAACCACCTGCGATGATACCAACCATAATTGGTAATGCAAATTCCCTTATTGATGCAACACCTAAAACGTATAATACAGCTACCATTACAAATGTTGTAAATGATGTATAGATACTTCTTGTAAGTGTCTGTGTAATACTGTCATTAACAACCTGTTTTAAATCAACATCTCTTGCATTTGCTTTCTCTGCAAGGTTCTCTCTGATTCTGTCGAAGATAACGATTGTTGCATTAATTGAATAACCTACGATTGTAAGCATACAAGCGATAAATGTTGTACCAACCGTTGTTCTTGATACTGCATAAAAACCAAGTACAACTAAAACATCGTGAAGTAATGCTATTACTGCACTGCCTGCGAATTTAAGATTCTTAAATCTTAACCATATATATATTAACATACATATTGTTGCAAGCACTACTGCTATTATGGCATCTTTCTGCATCTGGTCGCTGACACTTGAGCTTATGTTAGTTTCTTCAAAGTCATTTTCACCGTCCTGTAATACAGCACCAAATTTCTCAATAAGAAGATTCTTCATCTCTTCTCTTGTATTATCATCTAAGAATGTTGTCTTAATAACAAATTTATTAGAATTAGTTTCTTTCTGACCCTGAATATCTTCGCTATCAATAACCTTTGCAATCTCAGGTTTAATCTTGTTATTAAAATCATCAACTGTATAATCATCTGTAAATTCAACTGTTGTAGCTGTACCGCCCTTAAATTCGATACTATAGTTGAATGCTCCGTTGCCATTATTTGAGCTTATTGCCATATAACCTAAGCCACCTATAATAACCACAATAGCAATAGCAAACCAGATAACTCTGTTCTTAAGGAAATCAATTGTTTTTCTTTCTTTCTGAACACCATAGAATTTCTTATCTTTAAATCCCATATTATACATAAGATATAAGATAAATCTTGAAACTACCATTGCTGTAAACATTGATAAAACAATACCAATTGCAAGTGTGTTAGCAAATCCCTGAACAGGACCTGAACCCTTCCACATAAGCACTAATGATGCTATAAATGTAGTAATGTTACCATCTACGATTGCTGAAGTTGCTTTCTTGAAACCAATCTTTATAGCTGAATCTGTTGTCTTACCTGTAGCAAGTTCTTCCTTAATTCTTGCGTAAATAATAACGTTAGCATCTACCGCCATACCAATTGATAAGATAATACCTGCTATACCAGGCAATGTAAGTGTTAAATCAAAGCCATTTAATACAAGTAATTCCATAATTGTGTATAATGCTAAAGCAATACTTGAAACTACACCAGGAATTCTGTATACAATAATCATAAATGCCATTACGATTATTAAACCAATTAAACCAGCAATTAAGCTTGTCTCAATAGCATCATTACCAAGTTTTGCACTAACTACTTTTGAACTTATCTCTTCAAGTTCAAGACTAAGAGAACCAATTCTTATTGTTGAAGCAAGGTTATTAGCTGCTTCCATTGATTCCTGTCCCTCAATTATTGCTTCACCATCACTAATCTGAGCATTAACTTTTGGTGAACTGATTATTTCATCATCATACAGAATAGAAATTGTTTTACCATAATTTTCTTTTGTTGCTTCTGCAAATTTAGTTGTACCACTCTTTGTCATTGTAAGTGTAACTACATACTGTGTTGCATTAGTTGTTTCAGATGATCTTGCTTGTCCCTGTGCATCTGCAATCTCATCACCTGATACCCATACTTTATATCTCTTACCATCTTTTGTCTCATATAAAGGATATGTATCATCACCCTGGAAACTATCATCAGCTTCTGTAACAAACATTAATGAACCAGGTTTACCAAGCTCCTCTAATACTGCCTGGGCATCATAGGCACCAGGAATATCAACTGTGATTTTATCATCACCCTCTGAATAGACCTCTGATTCTGTACTAAATTGAGCTACACGCTTCTCTAACTTATATTTAGTATCGTTTAACTGCTCTTTTGTAAAGTCCTTATCCTTTACTTTATAGGTAACACTTACGCCTCCTTTAAGGTCGAGACCAAGTATTATGTTTTTGGCTGCACCGATGTTATGTGAGCCTACACCGAATCCCGATACAAGTCCTACTGCAACAATAAGTATCAATGTTACAATAAATGCGACTGTACTTTTTACTTTACTATGTTTCATCACTTTTTCCTTTCTCTTATTTTTCTTTATGATTTTTTTACTACTTCCTATTGTTTCTTATTACTTCTTATTACTTCATGTTATTTCATGTTATTTCTAAATTATTACTCTATTCTGAATCATCTGCTAATGCTGCTTTAATCATAATTGCACATTCAACTCTTTTTCTCTCCATTTCACAACCGATGTCATAAGCATCTGTAATCGAACCATGGAACTTATATGAATTTGCTGCACAGCCTCCACTGCAATAATATCTTGCGAAACAGTCCTGACATTTTTCTTTAGCATATACATTACACATTTTAAATTCGTCGCAGATTTCCTGCTTCTTGATTCCCTCGAACACATTTCCCAAAAGGAATTCATCTTGTCCAACAAATTGATGGCATGGATATAAATCTCCCCATGGAGTTACTGCAAGATATTCTGTTCCTGAACCACAACCTGACAATCTCTTTGCAACACATGGTCCCTGTTCTAAGTCAATCATAAAATGGAAGAAATTGAATCCATTTCCCTCTTTCTTTCTCTTAATAAATTCTTTTGCAAGCTTATCATATTCTTCCATTATCACTGGAAGATCCTTTTCTTTTATAGCATATTTTTCATCATCTTCACCTACAACCGGCTCTATTGACATCTGCTTAAAACCTAAATCTGCGAAATGAATTACATCATTTGAAAAATCAAGATTATTATGTGTAAATGTACCTCTTACATAATAATTTGTCTGATTTCTGCTATCTGCAAGTTTTTGGAATTTAGGAACAATTAAATCATAACTTCCTTTTCCATTTCTGAATGGTCTCATCTCATCATTTACTTCTTTACGACCATCTAAGCTAAGCACAACATTTGACATCTCTTTATTGACAAATTCCATTACTTCATCATTAAGTAATACGCCATTCGTTGTCAATGTGAATCTGAAATTCTTATTATATTCTTCTTCTTTAGAACGTCCATATCTAACTATTTCTTTGACAACCTCCCAGTTCATAAGAGGCTCTCCTCCAAAGAAGTCAACTTCAAGATTTCTTCTGTTACCTGAATTAGCAATCAGAAAATCTATTGCCTTTTTACCAACCTCAATGCTCATTAAGGCTCTTCTTCCATGATATTCTCCCTCTTCTGCAAAACAATATTTGCATGCAAGGTTACAATCATGTGCAATATGAAGACATAATGCTTTTACGACTGTCTTTCTCTTCTTAAAATCTGTTATGTATTGTTTATAAACATCTTCCGTAAATAATAACTCAGAGTCTGCTAACTCCTTTACCTCATCATAAGCTTCACTAATCACATCTTCTGAATAGTTGTCTTTCAATTTATTCATAATCTCATCTTTTGAATTATCTTCATAAAGTGAAATTACATCATAACAGGCATCATCTACTACATGTACAGAACCGCTATTTACATCTAATACAATATTATATCCATTATTTTTATATTGATGAATCACAATATTACCTTACCTTTCTAACGCACGATAACAGAGTCAATGCAAGCACCGGCTCTGTTATTTAGAATTATCATTTTTATAATTCTTTATAAGGTGAATTATTTGTTTTCACAGCTCTGATTTCCAACTGTACAAGATGTCTTACATGCTGACTGGCATGATGTCTGACATTCTCCACAACCACCTTTTTTCATTGTCTCTTTTAAAGTTCTTGTGCTTAAAGTCTTTACGTGTTTCATGGAAAATCCTCCTTTAATTCTTTAACTTGGATTATTATAACATAAATCACGAATAATTCAAAGTTTTTTTTAATTACTAATCATTCCACCTAACATTCCTCCAGTCAGACAACTAATCATAGCAATAATCATTCTGCCCGAAAACATATTTCCACCACTTCCAGACATTGCCGAACATATTATCAACAATACAAAATATACTGCACCTATCATAAGTCCAAACAGATACTTCTTACTCTCATTTACTTTTCCAAATATAAAACCACCTATAAATGTTGTAATATAATATGTAATAATAGCACCTATTCTTATGCCATTTTCATCAATTTCCGTTTTATAAAATAATAATGTCATTAATAAAATCATAATTGTTGTAGATATAATCATAAAAACTATTGTCTTGATTATAGGAACTATTTTATTTTTCACTCTCTTCCTCCTGATTAATAACTCTTTTATTTTTATAAGCTCCGGCAAAATATATATTTTTTTAATTTTATTTACTATAATTATATTTCATATTTTAATAAATTAGTACAAAACACTTTACACCTTTTTAATTTTAGGTTAAAATTCCCTTGAACATTTCAATATGTTTAATTCATATATTGGATATATATCTATTATAAATATATCTGAATTCAAAAAGCAAAAAATTAAGGAGAATCAAAATTGAGTAGTTCAGAAATAACACTTTTATTAGTTCTAATCGTTTTACTTTTATTATCTGCCTTCTTCTCATCAGCAGAAACGGCATTTATTACTGTAAGTAATATAAAGATACGTTCACTCATTGAAGAGGGTAATAAAAAGGCAATCTTAGTTAACAAAATTATAGAAAACAAATCCAAGATGTTAAGTGCAATATTAATAGGTAATAACCTCGTAAACATTACTGCTTCAGCTCTTGCAACACTTCTTGCACAGAAGATGTTTGGCGAATATGCGATAAGTTTTGCAACTGGAATACTTACAATACTTGTCTTAATCTTTGGCGAAATTACGCCTAAATCACTTGCTACAATTAATGCATTAAAACTTTCTTTAGCTTATGCCAAAGTAATATACGGGATTATGTATATTTTAACACCTTTTATATTTGTCATAAATTTTCTCGCTAATTCTCTAATGAGACTATTAGGTGTTAATCCTGATGCTAAGACGTCTTCAATTACAGAAACAGAATTAAGAACAATTGTTGATGTCAGCCACGAAGAAGGTGTTATTGAAAAAGAAGAAAAACAGATGATTAACAATGTGTTTGATTTTGGTGATGCAATTGCATCCGATGTAATGGTTCCAAAAGTTGATATGACAATGGCAGATATCAATAGTACATATGATGAGTTAATACAGATTTTCAGAAAGGAAAAATATACAAGAATTCCTATTTATCAGGATACTACTGACAATGTAATTGGAATCATAAATATGAAAGATTTACTTTTATACAATCCTGAACATATATTTGATATCCGAAATTACCTCCGTTCTGCTTTCTACACATATGAAGGGAAGAAAATTTCTGAATTAATGATGGAAATGAAAAAAACTTCTGTAAACATTGTAATCGTACTTGATGAATATGGTGTCACTTCAGGTCTTATAACACTTGAAGACCTCTTAGAAGAAATAGTTGGTGAAATTCATGATGAATACGATATAGATGATGAAGATGATGTAAGAGAAATCTCAAACAACAAATATCTTATAGAAGGCCACATTAAAATTTCAGATTTAAATGACCGTCTTGGACTCAGGCTACATTCTGACGAATATGATTCAATCGGTGGTCTTATCATTGAGAAATTGGATCGTTTTCCTACACCGGGAGATAAAATCATTATCGACAATGTCTCTCTTAAAGTAATATCAATGGATAAAATGAGAATTAATACTGTAGAAATTACAATTTTCACACCCGCTGCTCCACCTAATAACGACAAATAATTTTATATATTATCCGATGAAAATACACTACTTATAAATAGATTAATATTAACTATTGCTATTTTTAATTATTTCATCGGATATTTTTTTATATGCAAATTTGTTTAATACAGATGATTTAATTCTATTATGTATGCGCGAAGTTTGAGTTATTTATTTTATTGCTGCACCTGATAATATACAACCACTATATATTACATCATCATATACCATTCTCTGGGTCTCATATACAACTAATAATGAATAATCTGATATTGTCTGTGCAAATATTTCTCCACTATTTTCAGGTAAAAGTATTCTATATATGTAATTATCCAGCCTCTCTTCCAAAACTTCTTCAATTTCCTGCACTTTTCCACTATGTGAACTGCTGCCAAATATATTTTTATCACTCCATTTATTATTGGTTAATGTATAATATCCATCCTCATCTACTACTATACATGCAATTATTCTATTAGTTATTCTGTCTTTATTATATTCTTTAATATCTCCATATAACAACTCTGCTAATGTTTTTTTTAATACATTTTTAGTTATTTCTAAATCAATTTCACACTTATTATCTATATCTTTTGTATATCCGCTTTTCAATGCCATAACTACCGAATTATCTACTGCCTTATTAATTTCTTCATCACAGATAATCTTCTTGAAAGCCATCTGATCCTTAAACTCATATATAACGCAAAATGATAATATAATTCCCAGAAAGAGGATTGCATAATCAGTAATCTTCATCTTTTATACACCCTCCATAAAACACCACTACATTATCACTATTATCAACCACTTCAATTCTGAATATATCATTTTCTAAAAATTTATGACTTCCATCAGTCTTAAGTTCTTCTAATATCTGCTCTGTATAATCAATATCAATTGATTGACTATCTATATCTTCTATCTCACTATTTATTTTTTCAAAACTATTTTCTATATTTTCACTATTATTTGGATTTTGGGAACTATTCTCCGAATTTTCGATATTATTCTTTGAATTCTTTATATGTTGTAACTTTATTTTATAAATCTTATCTGACTTTTGGATTTTATTCAGATAATCTATATATAAATCACTATATAAGATTCCCTTATTACATACACTGTCAACAAAACATATTGTCTCAGTTAAAATATATGTCTGCTGCATATTATCCTGTCTCCACGACAATATTTTTACCGGAACAATAAATAATGCTATACAACCTATAATAATAGCCACAACTTTTGAATAAATCTCCTCCATACTAATCTCCATTCTACAGGCATAAATTGCCCGAGGAATCGCGAACCAAATGTCATATTTGGCTCTGCGATAAATGCTATTTGTGATATCTGTTGCACAAATAGCTATGTGAAATAATTGATCCATATCACAATTATTTTACACTAACCTCTCTATATCTATCAGAATACTGAATATATCTGTATTCTTTTTCCATAAGCCTGTCAATATTAAAAAGAATACTTAATGCAATTATGAACAATATAACACCTAATGCCTGATAAAACATTCTTATGCTATTTTCCATATTTATACCTGTTCGAATTTTACCCCGGTAATTACATTGTTTCCATTTCTGATAACCTTTCCTTTGAAGCTCGCGTATGGATTTATATAATTAGAAGCCGATGAAGAAATTGCCTGGTTGTAACTTTTAGTACTTTTCATCATTATTTCTCCCGATGAGATATCAAACTGATAGCCATAGAAATCATTGGAATTATTTGTAATAACGTTTATACCCACAAATTCTCCATCTAATTTTTTTATTGCATTTACTACTTCACTTCCTGACACAGTCACATTGTCATACATTGTCTTATCATTTTCTGCAAACTCTGAATTAATTTTTCCAATTTTACTTGTCCCCGTACTGGCGGTTGATTGTGCTTCTTTAGACAAATAAAATCCTAATGTAATTACAACACAAGTTATTACTGTTCCTGCTGCTAAAATTAATGCTTTTAAACTATTCTCCATATTTTCACCTTTACATAGTCCTATATAAATGATACTATCCCGTTATCTTATACTATTAATCATCTAATCTACACTTTTATGCAACTTGCCATATTATTAAACAATCAATATATACTGCATTTTATAAGACTAGCCTTCCTTTCATTTTACTATTTTTATTTTTCTTACTATTTTTTTTATTTTATATATTTAAATATCTATTATTCAAATATAACTTATTCTGCTGTCACTTTAAAAACCTCTAAATAACTGAATATATATCTAAATTAATGTAAATGATTGTATCTGCCTTAATCCCTGATATACAAAAGGTATTACTAACACAAAGCAAATTACAATACATATCGGAATAAATGATATAAATTTGGCAATTAATGCTTTATTATTAATAATCAGATCATTCTCCTGTTTATGCTTTTCCACATAATAAGCCCTGTCTGATAAAATATCCGAAAAGGATTTCTCTATTCCAATCCTGTCACTTGCTATAAAGCAATCCATAAGTCTCTCAAAAGGCAAAAATGCAACGTCATCTTTTGCATCATCAAATACCTTTATTCCTTTGTATACAAGTGTATCTGCTATTCTTTCAATATTATTTTTAAATACTATCGCAAATCTTTCTAACCATTCTAAGATAACTTCTATAGATACTCTGTCCATATACATAAGTATTAATATGACTGACTGAAATCTGACAATTTCTTCTTCCCTGCTTATCTTAAGAAGCTTTTCTCTGATTAATAACATCATATATTCATAATTATATGTACATATTGTTACGCAAGCTATAAGTAAAACTGAAATGCCTACACCTAATATACCTATTTTATGTATTCCCATACTTATAATCAAAACCGTACTTAAAATAAACGTACCTATACTTTTGAAAATCCGACATATTAAAAATTCTTTAACGTTGTATTTATACACTATAGATTTTAAGAACATATCCATTCTATAATATTTCTTATAATTTTTACTAATGTGCTGCATAATTAGTTCATCAACCCATTTTATATCAAGTAGTTCCTTAATCCATAGGCTTTTATTATTATCAAAGTCTATTGGATATTTTAATTTCATAACTATATTAAATATAATTAATGTTATAACTGTTATAATAACAATTGTCAGCTTGCCAATTACTCCATTATAATAATCCGTTAGTTGCGGAATATTTCTTATTCCCCATATGCATATTGATTTTATTGCAAACAAAGGAATTACAATTATACCTGTTAATCCCATAAACATTGCATTTATTTTTTCCCGTTTCAATATCTCCGTATTAATATCATCTTTTAAAAATGATAAATTCATAATAAATAATGATTTATCATTTTTTATTTTATCTCCATATCTTTTTACTGTTACACATAAAGCATAAAATGTCATAAAGAAACTGTTAGGTGCAATATCTACATATGTATAACTATCAGACTCCTTATCATTCAGACTTTCAAGTAGAAGATTTCCCTGGAGATACATTTCATAATCTGAGTTCTGTAATGCTTCCTGTAGTGCCTCGTCAATCATTCCATCATATTTAAACTTAAATCTTACATCCTGTAGAAATTTTTCAAATTGCTTTAATAACTTTATATCAAGCATATTGAATTTCGAATACACTTTATTTTTAGATAACATATACATAATCATAAAACTCATAAACACATAAAATATATTTGTTTTTCCATAAAGCAATATTATAGAAACTACTAAAATGTTAATAATTATTATTTTTAGTATTTCTTTCAAAGTCACATCAACTACCTTCTCTTTATTTCCCGGATAAATAATCGACATTCTCTCCTCTATTACATTAACCATACTCTTTGTAAATATATTATTTTTTATTAGCTTATACACCATATTCTTCAATAAATTCTTTCCCCTCTTCTTTAGTCATATGCAATACCATATTCTTCATTACTTTCTGCGAAAAATCCGCTTTTTTAACATATCTACCATTGTCATATTTAACAATGTCAACTATCTTATATGAGCCATTCTCTGAAACAATCTCTGATATTCTTTCAATATATCTGTGTCCATTTATATCTTTCTCCATATGTATGTCAAATCTTATAACATCAACGACCTGCTCTTCTGCTATTTTTTCATTTCTAAATGAACCATCTGTAAGCAGACAATTTCTTAGATATTTTATCAAGCTTTCTGTCGTCTTTGCATGATGAGTAAACATTGTAAATAGTGAAGCTACCATTGCCATCTGGACAAGCCATGATGCAACCGGTGCTGAAGCCACTTCACCTAATATATTAACCACTCCATCTGTTTTCTTCTGTAAATCCAACCCTTCTTGCCCTGAAATAAAATCAGTTTCCTGAAATGTCAGAATATTTCTGTCCGTATATACATCTCTTAGATGTAATTCAAAAGCTAACTCCTGTATACGCAAAGTATATGTCTGTGGTATATATGCAATTAAAGCCATTAATAACGTAGTCTTTCCACTTCCTTGTGCTCCTGTAATTCCACATACCTGACACCCTTTTACGATCCATTTGAGCACACTTATAACTATTTCATTATTATCATCTGTTATAAGTTCTCTTAAATCTTTATGTTCAATTGTATCGAACTTTCTAACGAAGAATGCAAAACTTTCTGCAAAAGGTGGACGTACGACTACAACTCTTGAATGGTCTTTCATCTCATTTACAATATATCCTCTTGTCATCGATAACTGTCCCGGATGATTGTACCTGTATATATTCATACATATTCTTTCTAATTCATCTTCGCTTTCAAAATCCAGGAATGATATATGTACAGTTTTACCTCGTATAAATGCCCATACACTGTGATAATCTCCGTCTCTTCCGGAAACTCCCCCTGATATTCCATCAATCTTCATATCCCTTAATTCATCGATTACTCCAAGTCCTCTATATCTCTCATAAATTCTCTGTATTAGAATATCAAGTTTTTCTTCAAAGGGTTTATGCACATAAACACTATTGAAAATATCTTCTACATCTTCTTTGGAAATCTCATATTTTAGTCCATTGGCAGTATGTATTGGTTCAAGCAAACCAAATTCATCAGCCATTTTAATAAAACCATCATACTTATATTTCTTCTTATATTGAAATAATACAATATCAAATTTATCTTTTATGGACAGTTTTGAAAGTTTATTAAAGCATATTATATCTGAAATATCATCCTCACTTATATGAAGTTTATCCAGCAGAATATTCTTAATTGCTGCCTTTATATACTCCTTTGAATATATATCACCTACTCCACAGTTTTTCAAAGCACTTCTAAGTTCTCTTTTTCTTATTCTTAACCTTTTTAACTCCTCATCATTTAATCCTATTTCATATAGATTTGCTCTTAATATTCCATTAATTTCTTCATTTATTGTCTCTATTAATTTTTCAATAGTTAATTTTTCCTTATGTTTATTCTCCACTTAAGCACCTCTCCATTATAAGTTTCGTCATACATTCTATCGCCCTTATGAATTCGTATTCACTGTCTCCTTTTTTCTTCTCCATATGCCTTTCATAGAATTCCTGGCTTCTACCACTGCATACAGCATCCCTGAATTTCACACTATAAGGTATGGCACATATTCTTTTCTCGTCTATACCATATTTTCTGCGGATATTATTCAGATTATATTCTGAATTGACATCGTAGTTACCCACAATAAATAATGCTTTGTTCATTACATCTTTGTTCTTTACAATTTTATGTAATGATTTAATGTCCTGGGGAAGATTAACTATAAAAACATCGAATTTATTAAACTTCTCGCTATTCACATACTGAAGATTATTATCCAATTCTATCATACAGATATCATTGGAATTCTTTAGAAATTCTATATATTTATCATAGCATTTTAGAAATCTACTCTGAAATTCGGTATTATTCCTGCCTTTACCTGATAATATATAGCACAGATTTGTATTCCTTATGGCGATTATCTCTTTATTAAATTCCTTCTCAGTTAAAATATTATTTTCTAACTTACTAATTATAGAATCCATACCTCCATAATTATAATATCCATAATCCTCTTTCATTACACTCTCATCATCATATGGTGTAAATGCATATTCAATCCTGTTATAATCATGTTTGCCCTGCATAAGAATAACACGTTTATTGCATCTTTCAGAAATTCCAAGACCTGCGGCAATCATATTGTATGTAGATGAACCTCTTCCCGGTTTCTCACTCCAAAAACCTATTATCAAATACCTTGCCCCCTTTCGCCCATTTTAATGCTTTTTTTACAATATTCTGACTTCTTCCACTTATAATGGAAATACTTTTAACTAATGCTTTGCATAAATCATCTGACAGATACTTAAATTCAATCAACCCATCATAATCCATTCCATATTGATATTCCTTATCATATTCATCAAATTTTACCTCATACATACACAAAATTTTATCTGATGATATCATAAATTTCCCAATATATTTTCTTCCAATACTACCTATTCGGTCCCTTATTATAAATATAATATCTCCTTTAAATTTCCTTATTATATTCTCACATTTAAAAATACTATTCTTATATACAGAGGAATTTATAATCATATAGCAATAACCCGATATATCAAGTCTGCCTGCAATCGTATCATACTCTGTTATATATGTTATTACATAGTCATAGCCTTTTAATTCATCATACGAAAAATTAAAATCTATATTTCTATATGTTCTTATCGTGTTTGAATAATCATTGTGCGATATTACATGTGATAATTCCTTTGTATTACTCCAGTCATTTACCAATATCCTATATCCCATATTATTAAGTATAAATGCACAATACATAACATAGTCCTTATACTCATTTCCAAAACATATTATCTTCTTCTTTTTCGTATAGTCCCTCCATATTCCTGATATTTTATTTGTTATTTGAGATGTTACTTATTATAATATATGATTATCTTTTTGTAAATAGTTTTTTTTTTAATTTTGAAGAATATTTTTATTTTCTAATTGCAATTACTTAAAACATATATTAATATATTATTTAAAAGTTCATACATAAGTATGACAGTTAGGAGGAATTATGCGTCATTTATTAAGTCCATTGGATTTTTCAGTTGAAGAGCTAGATGATTTACTTGCTTTAGCTACAGATATTGAACATAATCCTGATAAATACAAAGATGCCTGTAAAGGTAAAAAATTAGCTACTTTGTTCTATGAGCCTAGTACAAGAACCCGTTTAAGCTTTGAAGCTGCAATGCTTAATCTTGGCGGCAATGTACTCGGCTTTCCTTCAGCTGATTCAAGTTCAGCTTCAAAAGGGGAAAGTGTCTCAGATACTATCCGAATTATATCCTGCTATGCAGATATCTGTGCAATGCGTCATCCAAAAGAAGGTGCACCTTTAGTTGCCTCCACCAAATCATCGATTCCTGTAATTAATGCTGGCGATGGTGGACATCAGCATCCAACGCAAACTTTAACAGACCTTATGACAATCAAATCTCTCAAGGGTAGACTTGATAATTTAGTTATCGGTCTGTGTGGTGATCTTAAGTTCGGGCGTACCGTACATTCTCTTATAAATGCACTCGTCAGATACACAGGTATTAAATTTGTTCTTATTTCACCAAAAGAATTAAGAATTCCTGATTATATTAAACAGGACGTTTTAGAAAAAAATAATATTGAATATAAAGAAGTTGAACATCTTGAAGACATAATGCCTGAACTTGATATTTTATATATGACTCGTGTACAGCGTGAACGTTTCTTTAATGAAGAAGAATATATAAGATTAAAAGACAGCTACATACTTAATGCTGATAAGATGGCATTAGCCAGAAAAGATATGCTTGTCCTCCACCCTCTTCCTCGTGTAAATGAAATTTCTGTTGAAGTTGATGACGATGAACGTGCTGCATACTTTAAACAGGTTCAATATGGTGTATACGTAAGAATGGCACTTATTCTTACACTTTTAAATATAAAAGTTAATTAATCATAAATCTTATTAAAAACTATAACAAACGGGTTTGTGCTTGCGTTGCTGTCGCAAACCCTTAGTAACATAACACAACGCAGAAATGAGGTTTAATATGTTAAATGTAGGTTCTCTTAATGAAGGCATTGTTTTAGACCATATTAAAGCAGGAAAATCAATGTCTATATATAAATATTTAGGGCTTGATAAATTAGACTGTCAGGTTGCCATAATCAAAAATGCACGCAGTAATAAAATGGGGCGAAAAGATATTATTAAAATTGAGGGTTCTCTTGATTTAGTTGACTTAGATATCCTTGGATTCATTGATCACGATATAACTGTCAATATTATTAAAGATGGTGTTATTTACGAAAAGAAGGACTTAAAGCTTCCAAAATTAATTAGAAATGTAATCAGATGCAAGAATCCAAGATGTATTACTTCAATAGAACAGGAACTAGAGCAGATTTTCTTCCTTGCCGATAAGGAAAATGAAGTTTACCGTTGTAAATATTGTGAAGAGAAATATAATCCATCTCTTTAATAAACTTTAAAAACAACACAAAACAGTCATCATTGTATTAATCCAAGAATCAGAAATAATCTGATATTGACTTCATACAATGATGACTGTTTTTACATCTTATCTTTACTTTGGTTGTATTACTCCTTATATATTTCAAACTTTACTCTGGCTGCAATGCTCCATATCTTACTCCGGTCTTTAAACCACCTCTTCTGTAATATCCCAATTCACTCACTGTAACCATCTGGTATCCCTGACTATGTAGCCAGTCAATAATATTTACAGCCGCATCTGCTGTTGTGGAATAGATGTCATGCATCAAAATAATCGCACCATCATAGACAGATGACTGGATATTCTGAATAGTTGACTGCGCATCTCTCGTCTTCCAGTCTAATGTATCAATTGACCACAATATAACCGGGTCAGTAATTGTTGCCATAACATTATCATCTACCGCACCATATGGAGGTCTGATTGGAACTACTTTCTGTCCTGTAAGCTGCATAATTTTTTCTTTAACACCATTTACCTCACTTAGTATACCATTGGTATCTAATTTAGTAAGCTGTGCATGTGAATTTGTATGATTTCCAACTTCACTTCCCTCCGCTGCTTCTCTTTTGATAATATCTGCATATTTATCTATATTAGAACCTACAACGAAAAATGTTGCATGAGCATTATATTTCTTTAATGCATCCAATATTCTTATTGTACTTTCTCCACCAGGTCCATCATCAAATGTTAATGCGACCATTGGTTTAGCTGGGTCTATATTAGGATTCGAATAATCTATTTTATCAACTGATTCTCCTTCTGAAGTTGTCTCTTCAAGTGTAGTACTTTCAGGCTGTGTTGTTGCCTCTTCTGAGGTTGTTTCTTCAGAGTTTATCTCATCTTTATTCGAAGTATCTTCTTTATTACCTGACTCAACTACTTTTGATGTTTTTTCTTCACTTTTGTTGTTCTTATCTGATGATTTAATCCTACCTGAGCCAAACACACCAACACATATTACTATAATGGCAAGTACAATCGATATAACCAATCCTATAATCTGCTTTTTCATATTCTTACCTTAATCCTATCTTTTGAAATTCTATATTATTATATTCATCATTTGTAATGAGCAGAACTGTAAGCCGGGTTATGTTTTAGACAATCATCTATCTAGTCCTATTGTCGCCAATAGGCTCAAGCGACCTACCCGAAAACTTAGCGGGCAACTAATTGTTTTCTGTTCGGTCTTGCTTCGGATGGGGTTTACATGTGCCTGTAATGTTACCATTACAGCGGTAGTCTCTTACTCTGCCTTTCCACCCTTACCATATAGAATATGGCGGTTTATTTCTGTTGCACTGGCCTTAGAGTCACCTCTACCAGATGTTATCTGGCATCCTGCCCTGTGAAGCCCGGACTTTCCTTACCTGCGTACTTTCGCCAATAGCAGCCACGATTATCTGTCCTACTCAATACATTATTACTTTATCACTATAACAATCTTTTGTAAACATCTCTATATTACTAATCTGTTAACTTTTGTTTAAGTATTTAATTTTATACATTAAAGCAACTTCCACCTACAAACTCCCTTACAAGTGAATTATTAGGTATATCCTCTGTATTAACACCTAAGAAATAATCCAGGAATTTTAATAATCTCTTAGCTTCAACATATTCTGGAGATGTTGATGGTATACCGAATAATAGTGGTTCTGCAAATTGTTTTAAAACGGATAATTCATATATGAGTGCAGAATTAAACATTACATCTGCTTCCTCCTGAAATGGGAAAATATAGCTTTCTTCACCATTTCTTACTGACTGCCATCTGGCAATAGTCTCTTCTGCAGATATTCCTCTGGTTCTTGCATCTCTTACCATTCTTCTTATAAGTCTGCCATCCGTTGTCGAAATTCTATTATGTTCATCAATATTTAATTGTGTTAAAGCACTTATATATATCTTAAATTTGCTGTTCTTTGGCAATGCATATGATAATTTATCATTAAGTCCATGAATTCCCTCAATTACTAAAATGTCATCTTTGCCGAGTGTAAGTGTATTCCCCTTATATTCACGTTTTCCTGTAATGAAATTATATGTCGGCATTTTAATTGTCTTACCATCTAACAGGTCTAACATGTCTTTATTAAATTGCTCTACATCTAGTGCTTCTAACACTTCAAAATTATAATTTCCATTTTCATCTCTAGGTGTAATATCACGGTTAATAAAATAATCATCAACACCAATTGGATGTGGATTAAGCCCATTAGCTTTAAGTTGTATACTTAATCTATGTGAAAAACTTGTTTTTCCTGAAGATGACGGACCTGCTATCATTATGAATTTCTTATCTTTGCTCTCTGCAATCATGGTAGCAATTTCAGCAATCTTCTTCTCTTGTAATGCCTCTGCCACAAGAATAATATCCTTTATATTTCCTTGTGAAATCTGCTCATTTAATGCACCAACGGTATCTATCTTCAACGTTTCACTCCATTTTTCCGATTCCTTAAGAACATTAAATAGATTCTTCTGTGGCTTGAATTCAGGAACAACATTCGGATTCTCCTTAGTTGGTAATTGTAGAACAAAACCTTCATCATACAGAAATAAATCAAAATATTTTACATAACCTGTATTAGGAACCATATATCCATAGAAATAATCCTCGAAACCTTTTAGGCTATAAATGTTTACCTTAGATGCTCTTCTATACTTAAATAACTTCTCTTTATCGTACATTCTGTGACGATTAAATAAATCTATAGCACTTGTTGTACCAATAGTTCTCTTATTAATCTGAGCATTTTCAGCAACTATTTCATTCATTCTTATCTTAACTTTATCAAGCAGTTCCTGATTAAGTTTGACTTTGCTATTTAATGTACAATAATAACCTTTGCTTAACGAATATTGTACCGAAATTTTATTAATATTCTTATTACCTACCACATCATAGAAGGCTTTTAACATTATTAATGTTGCACTTCTTCTGTATGCTTCAATTCCGGGCGATGTCTTAGTTGTTAAAAACTCAATTCTGCAATCACTTGTTACTTTCTTAAATAACTCTGTAAGTTTTCCATTCTTCAATACTAAGACTATAGGACTGTCATATTGATCCTGAAAATCTTTAGCAATCTCTGTATAACTTATTCCCTCATTGTACTGTTTTAATTCTCCACCCACCGTTACATTACATATTTCTGCCATACCTTAGTCTCCATTTTCTAATTTATTCATTACATTAGTAAGCATTTTCTTTTCTTTTTCTAACTCTGCTATTCTTGATTTTGCATTATCAGTGCCGTTTTTGCTTATATTTTCAAATATCTTCTCAACTTTATTATATTCCTTGTAAATGTATTTCATTAATACTTCATCTTTCTTTTCTATAAGTATTTTACCATACATATAATCTTCTTCTGAATAAATGTCATCTATGCCCTTTACGACTTTCATTATCGTATAGAATTTATCCTCATCAATAATCATTTTCTCATCAATAATCTTAAAATCATTATTATGAAGATATTTTCTTACGAGCCATACTTCCGAATGTGGCGATAATACTAACTCTTTAAGTTCATCTGTCACATTTCTTCCATTATCTAAAATCTTTGTAATCAGCTCTCCACCCATTCCGGCAATTACCGCACAATCAGCTTCTCCCGGTTCTAATTTATCAAAACCATTAGATAATCTTGTCTCTATAAGCTTCTCTAAACCATTTTCTTTTATATTTTCCTGTGCACGTAATATAGGACCTTTATTTATATCCATCGCAATGGCATAGGGTACTATTCCCTGCTCTGTTAAATAAATAGGTATATATCCATGGTCAGTTCCTATATCAGCTACCCTTAAGCCGGGTGTCACAAATGATGCAACTGCCTGTAATCTGTCTGATAGTTTCACATTGTCCTCCACTTCAGGGCATTTAATCCATAACTTTAATCAAGATAATCCTTTAACTTTTTACTTCTGCTTGGATGTCTTAATTTTCTCAAAGATTTTGCCTCTATCTGTCTTATTCTCTCTCTTGTAACATTAAATTCTTTTCCAACCTCTTCAAGCGTTCTTGAACGTCCATCATCAAGTCCAAATCTAAGTCTTAAAACTAACTGTTCTCTTGGAGTAAGCGATGTTAGAACTTCTCCTATCTGCTCTTTTAACATTGTATAGGCTGCTGCTTCAGAAGGAACAGGAACATTATCATCCTGTATGAAGTCACCTAAATGACTATCCTCCTCTTCTCCGATAGGTGTCTCTAATGATACAGGTTCCTGGGCTATCTTAATAATTTCTCTTACTTTCTCAACAGGCATATCAAGTTTTTTAGCTATCTCCTCAGCACTTGGTTCTCTTCCAAGTTCCTGAACTAACTGTCTTGACACTCTCATAATCTTATTAATGGTCTCTACCATATGGACCGGTATTCTGATTGTTCTTGCCTGATCCGCAATTGCCCTTGTAATTGCCTGTCTTATCCACCATGTAGCATATGTGCTGAATTTATATCCTTTTCTGTAATCGAACTTATCAACAGCCTTAATCAGACCTAAATTACCCTCCTGAATCAGATCCAAGAATAACATTCCTCTTCCAACATATCTTTTTGCAATACTTACAACAAGACGTAAATTAGCCTCAGCAAGCTTCTGTTTAGCTTCTTCATCACCTAATTCTATTTTCTTGGCAAGTTCAATTTCCTCTTCTGCTGTCAAAAGTGGCACTTTACCTATTTCCTTAAGATACATTCTTACGGGATCATCCATTCCAACACCCTCCGGAACAGACAAATCTACCTTCGATAAATCTACATCAGGTATGCCTTCATACTTTTCATCACCATCAATTTCATCTAAAAGAGCTGATGAATCCATCTCTTTATCCGACATTGGAATAATTTCAACCTTTGCCTTTTCAAGTTGCTCAAAAACCCTGTCAAATAATTCTCCGTCTTCTGAAGTATCTGGAAATTCTGCCATAATATCTTCATATTTTAACGAATTATTATTCTTTTTAGACAATTCTAACAGTTTTGCTATTCTCTCATTAAATTTTAAATCATTTTCATTCATATTGTGCCGTCCTCCAATACATCTAAGTTTTACAGTATTATGCGTATTTTCTGCAATTTTTTCTGTTCATTGATAATTTCCTGTAATTCACTTACTTCTTTAGCATTTCTGCTTGCATAATCAAGACTATTTTTCTTAACCTTATACACTGTATCATTAAGTGCTTTTTCCTTTTCCTGACTGCTCATCTCTTCACGTAATGAAGTATTAAACAATTCTGCTGCTTCTCTATGTTCGTCCTCTTCAGTAAATTGATTCAGAATCTTCGCCGGATTAATTGCTCCACTTTCTAACTGTTCAAATAGCATTTTTGCTACCATATAATACAATGGCTCGACAAAATCCTTTTCTGAAATAATATCTTTAATTTTTCCATAAATATTCTCATCTTCTATCAACCATGTCAATAAAATCTTCTGAGCCTGCTTAACACCATCTTCTAAATGTTTTTTAGATTTCTTTAAGTCTCTTTCTATTTCTTCATTTACTTCATTTTCATTATATCTATCAGTATATCCTTCTCCACTATACGATAGAGCTAACTTTTTAACCATTTTATCAAGACTCTCAAATGGTATCATAAATTCTTTACTTACAGCTTCAATATACACGTTTCTTTCTAGCTCGTCCGGAAATTCTAATAATTTATTAGCAACATTATTATAGAATTCCGCTTTTGCATGAGGATCATCTAAATCATACTGCTCTCTCATCATTTTTATTTCAAATATAAAGCTGTTCATTGCATTGTCTATTCTCTTTTGATATTCGTCGGCTCCTAAATTCTTTATAAATTCATCAGGATCCTTATATGGTGTCATATCTAACACTTTCATTGCAATGCCTGCACGCTTTAATATCGGAATAGCCCTTAGAGCCGCTTTTCGACCTGCTCCATCACTATCAAAGGTAAGTACGACTTCCTTTACATACCTCTTAATAAGCATCGCATGCTGGTCTGTAAATGCTGTACCAAGTGCCGCCACTGCATTAGTAAAACCTGCCCTGTGTAAAGCTATAACATCCATATATCCTTCGCATATAAGTAAATATGGTTTCCTGCTTATCCTTGCGAAATTCATACCATACAGATTACGGCTCTTCTCAAATATCTTAGTCTCCGGTGAATTGAGGTATTTCGGTTCACCCTCGCCCATAACACGACCGCCGAAACCAATTACACGACTGTTAATATCAAGAATAGGAAACATAACTCTGTTCCAGAATTTATCATAAGTTCCTTTCTCAGAGAATGAAAAAAGCCCTGATTCCTTTAATATATCATCTGAATATCCAAATGTTTTCATATATTGATATAAATCATTACTTGTCTTTGTTGAATATCCAAGACCAAATCTTACAATAGTTTCATTATCAAGTCCTCTTTCGTTAAAATACTTAAGACCTATCTTTCCTTTTTCACTTTTCAACTGATGATGAAAATACATTGCCGCCTTTTTATTAATTTCTAACAGGTTGGCACGCAAATCTGCTCTTTTTCTTTCTTCTTCTGAATATTCTGCCTCTGGAAGAGTTATTCCTGCTCTGTCTGCTAACATCTTAACAGCTTCTACAAATGAATAATTCTCATATTTCATAATAAATGAATATACATTTCCACCTTCACCACAACCAAAGCAATAATACATCTGTTTACCCGGTGTTACGGAAAATGATGGTGACTTCTCATTATGAAATGGGCATAATCCAAAATATGTTGCTCCCTGTTTTTTCAATTTCACATATGAAGAAATTACATCTACAATATCATTTCTAGACCTTATTTCCTCAATCAAATCATCTGAATAATACATATCTTCCTCACTTTTATGCTATCTATACAGGTAATTACAATTTACCCTATAATTCGTATAATATGTAACTACTAACTAAGTATTTATTTAATTACCTGCATTCTATATTATGACTTCCAGAAAGATGGAACAAATAATTCTTCAAATTTTCTAACTGAATACTGATCAGTCATTCCAGCAATATAATCACATACTACTCTTTCAGGCCTCTCTTTTCTAACATTGATAAGCCATATATATTCTTCCGGCATCTCTTCTATATGGTATAAATAATAATTATATAATTGTGTAAGCATACGTTTTGCCTTTATCTCTTCTCCCTTTGCTACAGGATTAGAGTACACGTTTTTAAACATAAACTCACGCAGCCCCTTCATTGCACTTTCTATTCTTACCGACATTATAATATCTGGTTCATCTAGACTGTTATTAACAATATCATAAATCATCGTATTAAGTCTTTCTTTTTTAGAATGACCTAATATATTTGTAAATTCGACAGGCAAATCACTTTCACTAAGTATTTTTCCTCTAATCGCATCATCTATATCATGATTAATGTATGCTATTTTATCCGAAAGTCTGACAATCTTACCTTCCATAGTAGATGGATTGCCTGAAGTTCTGTGGTTGACTATACCATCCCTTACTTCCTTAGTAAGATTTAATCCCTGACCCTTCTTCTCTAGAATCTCGACTACCCTTATACTCTGCTCAAAATGTGCGAAACCATCCTTGCAAATATTATTAAGTGCCGATTCTCCGGCATGTCCAAATGGAGTATGTCCCAAATCATGTCCAAGAGCAATTGCTTCCGTCAAATCCTCATTCATCCTAAGAGCTTTTGCTATTGTTCTAGCAATCTGCGAAACCTCAAGAGTATGCGTGAGTCTGGTTCTATAATGGTCACCTGCCGGTGCTAAAAATACCTGTGTTTTATGTTTCAATCGTCTAAATGCCTTACAATGAATTATCCTGTCTCTGTCTCTCTGATAACAGGTTCGTATATCACATGGAGTTTCTTCTCTGTCGCGACCTTTGGAATATCTGCTAAATGACGCATATTTACTAAGAGTTTTTAATTCAATTTCCTCTAATTCTTCTCTAATAGTCATCAAATTCCTCCCTGCTATTATATTCTACTATAAAATTATTATAAATCTGCTTTGGAACTAATTCAAAATTGATTCAGGCATTGTAAATCGATAATTATAACTAATATAATTTATAATTCTGTGATTATCACAATCCTCCATATATATTATTCTACATAAATCTTTTATTTCCTTTTTTTATGTAAATATTTTTATACTTTTATTCTACATATCTACATAATTGCTGCATCTAATGCAATTTCCATCATATCTGTAAATGATTTCTGTCTCTCATTTGCGGTTGTAACCTGGGAAGATACAAACGAATCAGATATTGTAAGAATACATGCTGCATTTTTACCTAAGACTGATGCATTATGGAATAACGCAAAGCTCTCCATCTCAACACATACACAGCCTTTTTCTTCATATAAATTCTTATAATAAGGAGTTTTATCTTCTCTATAAAATACATCTGATGAATGTACACAACCCTCTATTATCTTTTTACCAAGATTTTGGGCTGATTTTCTGATTTTATAATTTAAAACTTCTGATGGATATGTAATATCCTTATCATATCCACTCTGTATCTTTGCATAGCTTGATTCTGAATAAGCAGCATTGGCAAGTACTACATCAAACACTCCTGCTTCTTCACAATATGAACCTGCTGAACCAATTCTTATTATATTTTCTACACCATACATTGAATATAACTCATATGAATAGATACCAATTGATGGCATACCCATACCTGAGCCCATTACGGAAACTTCTTTTCCATTATACTTTCCTGTATATCCAAACATATTTCTGACTTCATTAAACTGTTTAACATCAGTTAAAAATGTTTCAGCTATAAATTTTGCTCTTAAAGGATCTCCGGGCATCAATACAGTTTTTGCTATATCCCCCTTATTTGCACTATTATGTGGTGTTGACATAAAGCATACCTCCATTCCATATTCTTCTAACAGATACTTAAATAAATTTTATATAACGTAAAAAGCCCTTAGTTATCTCTAAGGGCTTGCAATGCGGAAAAAGGGACTTGAACCCTCACGTCGTTGCCAACACTAGATCCTTAGTCTAGCCTGTCTGCCAATTCCAGCATTTCCGCATTCATTTGTTAACTCAAATGCGTTAATTATATTAACATTAATATAGACATTTGTCAACAACTTTTTAATTATTTTTCTATTATTTTGTTAAATTATTTATTTTTATATTTCAATCTCATTATTCGTCAAAATTTTACTTACAGAATTCCCGTCTAAAATTAAAAGTATACTCTCACTTAAACATTATCTTCAAATATTACCTTATTATTTTTGAATGACACTTTATATCTATATAATATTATTTAAAAAAATAACTTCCAACCTTTTTTATTGGCTAGAAGTTATTTACTTTAGATATTAATATATTATATGATAAATAATTATACTGTTTTAAATACACTTATTTCCTTGTTAAGTGTCTGCGCTAAATTATTTAAACTATCTGCATCTTTAGCTAAGTCGTTAATTACTTCACTTAATTGTATTGTAGATGCAGACGTTTCTTCTGAAGCTGCCGCATTTTCTTCTGAAATTGCTGACAACGACTGTATTATGTCAATTATTAGTTTTCTGTTTTCATTTAATTCATTCATAAGTAATTCGATTTCACTTACACTTTCAACAGATTTCATAACTCCATCTATTACTACATTGAAATTTTCTTTTGTATTAGCAAGCTTACTTGACTGCATATCAACATTGATTTTAACTTCTCTCATAACTTCTACTGATTTTTCTGATTCAGACATTAAACCATTAATTTCATTCATTATCTCATCTGCTGAAACATTAGTCTGTTCAGCTAATGACTGTATCTCACTTGCTACCACTGCAAAGCCTTTACCATTTTCTCCTGCTCTCGCTGCTTCTATACTTGCATTCAAGGCTAACAGATTAGTTTCATCAGCAATAGCTGTTATAGCATTTGCTGCATTGCTTATTCTTAATACCGCATCATTAGTAAGTTCAGTATGTTTATATATTCTGTCTACTGCTGACATAGTTTTTGCATTTGCTACTGATAGTTCAACAACCATTTTATGTGCTTCTTCGCCATTTTTCTTCATTATCTTAGAGTTATTAGTAAGATTCTCGACAGACTTTGATATTCTCTCAATCTCCTGTCCCATAGCTATAATATCATTTGTGGCATTCTGTGTCTCTTCTGCCTGTGATACTGTTCCCGTCGCAATCTCCTCTATTGCTTTATCGACTTCTTCTGTTGTACTATTAGTAATATCAACTGTTTCTTTTATCTTAACTGATGACTCTGAAAGATTATTAACAATATTTTTTATATTCTCTATCATTTCACTCAATGAAAAATTAAGCTTTATTGCTGATTCGGCTATGTCACCAATTTCTGTCTTATCATCGATTACTTTCTTATCAATTGAAGTTGTCAAATCGCCACCTCTCATATTTCCAAGATAGCCTGATACGTTCTTAATCCTTTTAATAATACCATTAACCATATAAGTTATTGCAAAAATGGTTATTACAAGTAAAGCCAAAATTGAACAACCAATAATTAATACTACTTCTGTCATTTTATCAATTACTATTTTTATCTCTTTAGAAGCAGATAACATACCAATAACATTTTCCGAATTATCTTTCAACGGAATGTATACTGAGCAATATTCTGTTCCTGCAATTGTTTCTCTGCATTTGTATACTTTACCATTTTTTATAACTGTATTCTCTATATCCTCTTTTACAAATAAATGATTTACTCTATTCATTTTTTTATCGAATATAGTAGTCAAAATAGATTCATTTTTATAAAATACTGTTATGTCATCTCCAGTTTTCTTCTTAATTGCATCAATCATGGTATTGTTATTAGTTATTCTGTAACTTCCTTTTTTTAATTCGCCATCTTCGTATACATAATTACTGTCATCAATTTCATCATAAACCTTATCTACCATATTAGCAACTGCTTCAAGTTCTGAATAGGCATCTTCTCTCATTACTTCTATCAGTTTATATGAACTTATAACTGTTAACATCACTGCCATTATTATAATAGGTATTAATGAAACAAGTAATATCTTCTTCATTAACCCTTTCTTCTGAAACTGATTATGTAATTCCTTTTTCTCTTCTTTAATTTTTTTCTTCTTTTTCTTAATGTTTTCTGACAACTCTTCAATCTTTCCTGCCATATCTTCCGCTATTTTTTCTTCCATAGTATCTCCATTTCCGAATCATTATTGAGTCTTTATCATATATATGTGTATAAACCACATCTGACAGATTACCATTATCCCATAATACACTCAATTTTCATCTCTAGAATATAGTTTTTATGTAATTTTACATCACGTAATATTATAATCTAATTTTATCATATATTTCATATTAATAAAACAATAAATATTTTTTTATTATGTTTAAGATATTGATTTTTACTATTTTTACTGTTATAATATTGGCTATGTCTGTATTATAAACAGATTATGCACTCGTGGCGGAATTGGCATACGCGCATGATTCAGGTTCATGTCCAGTTTTCTGGGTGTGGGTTCAAGTCCCATCGAGTGCATTTTTAATTTTGATAATAGTATAAGAATATATTGATTCAGTATAAAAGAAAATAGAACAATGCATATGTTGTTCTATTTTTATTTTTCTCAATTAGCTTTCTTTAGGTCTTCACTTAATATATTTCT
This sequence comes from Eubacteriaceae bacterium, assembly GCA_902362455.1. Classification (GTDB taxonomy): domain Bacteria; phylum Bacillota; class Clostridia; order Lachnospirales; family Lachnospiraceae; genus Bovifimicola; species Bovifimicola ammoniilytica. The sequence goes on along the minus strand of CABIWJ010000004.1, from coordinate 289 downwards.
ACACAAGAATAAAGAATGTCGCTTGCGACATTCCCCGTCTGCGGCTGGTTGATATAGCAACATTTTCTGCTCCACCTCAGTGCGATCCTCGCGGAGCGTTTTTTACTTACCAGGACAATTTCAACGAATTTTCCTGGCAAGCAAAAAAGAGAACATCATCTGTTCTCTTTTTCTTCTTTATATATCCTTCTGTACCTTCAAAACTACACATTAACTTATCTTCCAATTCTTAACTTCCGTCCTCTTTCCTAAACCGTTTTGGTTAAGCTTTCGACCTATTAGTATTAGT
>CABIWJ010000003.1:280341-398165 GCA_902362455.1 Eubacteriaceae bacterium | reverse complement strand
TTCTGGTGGTGATGCGCTAAGGGGACACACCCGTTCTCATCTCGAACACGATGGTTAAGACTTTAGCGGCCGATGGTACTATACTGGAGACGGTATGGAAGAGTAGGTGGCTGCCAGATTAAAAAATGGGCTTATAGCTCAGCTGGTTAGAGCGCACGCCTGATAAGCGTGAGGTCGATGGTTCGAGTCCATTTAAGCCCATTCATATTGAATAAAATTTGAACGATTATATATAAATCGTGGGGGCGTAGCTCAGTTGGGAGAGCACCTGCCTTGCAAGCAGGGGGTCAAGAGTTCGAATCTCTCCGTCTCCATTGAATCAGAAATGATTCATATGTGCGAGAACACATAAAACTAATGTACCTTGAAAACTACACATTGAAATATCTTAATTAGTAAATCTGAAAAGATTTAACAATTCAAGACATCCGAGGTCATATGAGAAATCATATGAAAGAAAACGTAACATAAGTTACACTAAACCAACACCTGCAACGCTATGCAGAGTGTAAATGCGAAAGCATTGAATGGTTAAGCGAATAAGAGCGTAGGGTGGATGCCTTGGCACTAAGAGCCGAAGAAAGACGTGATAAGCTGCGATAAGCGTTGGTGAGGAGCAAATATCCTGTGACCCAGCGATTTCTGAATGGGGAAACCCGGCAGGACAGACTCCTGTCACTGTATGGTGAATACATAGCCATGCAGAGGGAACCCGGTGAACTGAAACATCTAAGTAGCCGGAGGAAGAGAAAGAAACATCGATTTCCAGAGTAGCGGCGAGCGAAAAGGAAAGAGCCTAAACCGTCGTGCGTGCATGACGGGGTTCGGACTGCAACAAGTGAGCTGATTTGATAGAAGAACGGTTTTGGGAAAGCCGGCCAGAGAGAGTGAAAGCCTCGTAATCGAAATCAATAGGCAGCGAGCAGGATCCAAAGTACCACGAGACACGAGAAACCTTGTGGGAAGAAAGGGGGACCACCCCCTAAGGCTAAATACTACTTAGTGACCGATAGCGCATAGTACTGTGAAGGAAAGGTGAAAAGAACCCCGGGAGGGGAGTGAAAAAGAACCTGAAACCCTATGTTTACAAGCTGCGGAACAACTATCAAAAGTTGAACCGCGTACTTTTTGTAGAACGGTCCGGCGAGTTGCGTATGCGGGCAAGGTTAAGCACTGAAGGTGTGGAGCCGAAGGGAAACCAAGTCTTAAGAGGGCGTCAAGTCAGTATACGCAGACCCGAAACCGGGTGATCTATCCATGTCCAGGTTGAAGTTGCCGTAAAAGGCAATGGAGGACCGAACACACATCCGTTGAAAAGGGTGGTGATGAGGTGTGGATAGGGGAGAAATTCCAATCGAACCCGGAGATAGCTGGTTCTCCTCGAAATAGCTTTAGGGCTAGCCTCGATACAGACTAACGGAGGTAGAGCACTGAATTCTTAAGGGGGCGTCAAAGCTTACCAAGAGATATCAAACTCCGAATGCCGTATAGCCGATTATCGGGAGTCAGACTGCACGAGATAAGTTGGGCAGTCAAAAGGGAAAGAGCCCAGACCTCCAGCTAAGGTCCCAAAGTGCGTGTTAAGTGGAAAAGGATGTGGGATTTCGAAGACAACTAGGATGTTGGCTCAGAAGCAGCCATACATTCAAAGAGTGCGTAATAGCTCACTAGTCGAGAGGTCCTGCGCCGAAAATGTCCGGGGCTAAAACACGACACCGAAGCTGAGGAACATATAAATGTTGGTAGAGGAGCATTCTTAACGGAACGAAGCTGTACCGGAAGGAGCAGTGGACTGTTAAGAAGAGAGAATGCCGGAATGAGTAGCGAGATGGAGGTGGGAATCCTCCAGGCCGAATATCCAAGGTTTCCAGAGTAAAGCTGATCTGCTCTGGGTAAGTCGGGGCCTAAGGCGAGGTCGAAAGACGTAGTCGATGGACAACAGGTTGAGATTCCTGTACTGCAATGTAACAGAACTGTGGGGACACAGAGAGAAAGTGGGACCCGGGAGTGGAAAAACCGGGGCAAGCGGGGTACCGGAATGACAGGCAAATCCGTCATTCAACGGGAAGACGTAATGCGTACCGAAATAAGAGTAGGGAAGTCCATGAGCTAGCTGTCAAGAAAAGCCGCTATTGTTTGCATTGTACCCGTACCGTAAACCGACACAGGTGGATGAGGAGAGAATCCTAAGGCCGACGGAAGAAGTATTGTTAAGGAACTCGGCAAAATGACTCCGTAACTTCGGGATAAGGAGTGCCAGGAAACTGGCCGCAGAGAATTGGTCCAAGCAACTGTTTAGCAAAAACACAGGTTTATGCAAAACCGTAAGGTGAAGTATATGAGCTGACGCCTGCCCGGTGCTGGAAGGTTAAGGGGAGTGCTTAGCGCTTGCGCGAAGGTGCGAACTTAAGCCCCAGTAAACGGCGGCCGTAACTATAACGGTCCTAAGGTAGCGAAATTCCTTGTCGGGTAAGTTCCGACCCGCACGAAAGGCGTAATGATTTGGACGCTGTCTCGACAATACATCCGGTGAAATTGAAGTACCAGTGAAGATGCTGGTTACCTGCGCCAGGACGGAAAGACCCCATGGAGCTTTACTCTAGCTTGATACTGGGATTCGATATTGTATGTACAGGATAGGTGGGAGGCTGAGAACTCATGACGCCAGTTGTGAGTGAGCCGCTGTTGGGATACCACCCTTGCAGTATTGGATTTCTAACCTGCCGCCGTAAACCGGCGGGGGGACAATGTCAGGTGGGGAGTTTGACTGGGGCGGTCGCCTCCGAAAGAGTATCGGAGGCGCTCAAAGGTTCCCTCAGAATGGTTGGAAACCATTCGAAGAGTGCAAAGGCAGAAGGGAGCTTGACTGTGACACCGACGGGTGGAACAGGTACGAAAGTAGGACTTAGTGATCCGGTGGTATAAAGTGGGATTGCCATCGCTCAACGGATAAAAGCTACCCTGGGGATAACAGGCTTATCACTCCCAAGAGTTCACATCGACGGAGTGGTTTGGCACCTCGATGTCGGCTCATCGCATCCTGGGGCTGTAGTAGGTCCCAAGGGTTGGGCTGTTCGCCCATTAAAGCGGTACGCGAGCTGGGTTCAGAACGTCGTGAGACAGTTCGGTCCCTATCCGGCGTGGGCGTAGGATATTTGAGAGGAGCTGTCCTTAGTACGAGAGGACCGGGATGGACTGACCTCTGGTGTATCTGTTGTCTTACCAAAGGCATGGCAGAGTAGCCAAGTCGGGACGGGATAAACGCTGAAGGCATCTAAGCGTGAAGCCCCCCTCAAGATGAGATATCCCATACGCAAGTAATAAGACCCCTTGAAGACGACAAGGTTGATAGGTTAGAGGTGGAAGTGCAGTAATGCATGCAGCTGACTAATACTAATAGGTCGAAAGCTTAACCAAAACGGTTTAGGAAAGAGGACGGAAGTTAAGAATTGGAAGATAAGTTAATGTGTAGTTTTGAAGGTACATCCTTCAAATTTTCCTCGATAGCTCAATGGTAGAGCACACGGCTGTTAACCGTGGGGTTGTTGGTTCGAGCCCAACTCGGGGAGTATGGCTCCATGGTCAAGCGGTTAAGACACCGCCCTTTCACGGCGGTAACAGGGGTTCAAATCCCCTTGGAGTCACTGAATGCCACTTTTTGTGGCTTTAATTTTTACTAAGTTTATGCCGATGTGGCTCAATTGGCAGAGCAGCTGATTTGTAATCAGCAGGTTATCGGTTCGAGTCCGATCATCGGCTTTTGTTTTATAAATGGACCTTTAGCTCAGTTGGTTAGAGCAACCGGCTCATAACCGGTCGGTCCTGGGTTCGAGTCCCCGAAGGTCCACTAAAAACTTAGTTAAAATTAAATTATGGCCCGATGGCTCAGCTGGTTAGAGCGCCGCCCTGTCACGGCGGAGGTCGTGGGTTCGAACCCCATTCGGGTCGTTAAGATATTAATTATTATTTAACAATTAAATATCCCATGGGATCTTAGCTCAGCTGGGAGAGCATCTGCCTTACAAGCAGAGGGTCACAGGTTCGAGCCCTGTAGGTCCCATTAAACCGAAAGGTTTATGCCGGCGTGGCGGAACTGGCAGACGCACAGGACTTAAAATCCTGCGGGACTAACCTCCCGTACCGGTTCGATTCCGGTCGCCGGCATTTTAAAAGAGTACAAATGTACTCTTTTAAAATGTTTATATAATGTAAACATACAATGTGCGCTTAGCTCAGCTGGATAGAGCGTCTGGCTACGGACCAGAAGGTCGGGGGTTCGAATCCTCTAGCGCACGTTCATAGTTGTTACTATGGACTATAATTCAATCCATAGGGGATTGGTCTAATGGTATGATAGGGGTCTCCAAAACCTTTGGCGGGAGTTCGATTCTCTCATCCCCTGTAATTAAGAATGTTGAAATTTTTATTAGATAAAGATTTCGACATTTTTTTTGTTTATCGGGAAATTTCGTTGAAATTGTCCTGGTAAGTAAAAAACGCTCCGCGAGGATCGCACTGTGGCGGAGCAGAAAATGTTGCTATAGCAACCCGCCGAAGGCGGAGAATGTCGCAAGCGACATTCTTTATTCTGCTTTTTATAAATCACAATTACAAAATTGTAGAGTACATTTGATATATTTGCTATATGAAAGTTTTAAATGATATAGAAATAAGAGATTGCAAATTATAAAAATAATTTAAAGGAGGCAATAGAATATAAAGATTATAATGGATTAGTTTGCAAAATCTTAGTAATCAGAATTGGCTTACGTACAGGAGGAAAAAAGTATGGAAGAATTTTGTAGCAAATGTGGAACTAAGTTTGAAGGAAAGTTTTGTCCAACATGTGGAACACCATCAAAGAACAATATTATAGAAAATGCAAGAAGACCTGGATTAACTGATAGATCTTGGTTTGTTATATTGATGCTTTTTATTATATTTCCAGTAGGATTAGTCTTAATGTGGAGAAAAGAAAAATTTTCTAAAGCAGGAAGGATTGTTTTAACCATTATTGGGACCTGCTGGTTACTATTTATAGTAATATGTGGAAGTGCATACTATTATTATGAAAACAGTGGTGATATATATATTGATACAGTTAAAGAGTCATCACCTGATATATCAGAATATAGTGGCATTACATTTGGAGAAGCACTTGATGATTATTTTCTATATCCAAAATGGCGTTATTTTGAAAGTTCTTATGATACTGATATAGTGGAATTTACGGGATATGGCTCATATGATGGTTTATCAGGTACAATATTGATACAATTTGAAGTAACTGACTCTAAGAGCAAAGTTGTATATATGGAATTTAATTATGATGATATCGATGAAAGCGAGATATTTGACGAGTATGAAATAGATGATATTTTAAGCACAATTTTTGATGAAGTATTATATGGAGGATTTTAGTATGTTTTGTACGAAATGTGGATATAAAAATAATAATGATGTAAAGTTTTGCATAAATTGTGGCAATATGCTTCAAGCGTCAGGTCAATCGCAAAGTCAATCACAAAGACAAGCGTCAAGTCAACCACAGGGGCAATCACAAAGCCAGGCGATAAGCCAACCACAGGGGCAATCACAAAGCCAGGCGATAAGCCAACCACAGGGGCAATCACAAAGTCAGGCGACAAGCCAACCGCAAAATCAAATGCAAAGTGAATTATTAAATATAAGTCCGTTGCAAGGAATATATATGCAGCGCAAAGAGCCGATTGCAAATGAATTGCCAAAGAGTAGTGCTATGTCTATATTAATAGGTGGAATTTTTGGCCTGTTCTTCGGAGTTTTAGCAAGTGACCAGGGAATAGGAACGGTTATATTGATGGTTATGTTCGGAATAGTTGTTGGATTTAGCATATGGTTTGAAAGAGGTGTTATCAAATTAAAAGATCTTGATATAAAGAGATTTTACCTGCCAAGAGAGTCAGATAACAACGAGATATTTGAATTAATGTTAAGACTATGCAGCCATGACTCAATGAAAGTCGAACAAATGAAAAATGGCATTGTAAGGGTAATCAGAGATGAAATTAGATACGATATTTATATTGATAATAAGAGAAAATATTTTAGAATTGATCCATTTTGGGTTAATAAAAAATATTTTCTGACACCATACAGGCTTTTATATTTACAACATAAGAAGTATTATATACAGGAAATTGAAGCTATGGGATATATAGCATATTATATACAGCATGGATTAATGGGAGAAATATAAAATGAAGTGTACAAAATGTGGAGCAGAGTTAGATGACCATGCAAAGTTTTGTGGTTATTGTGGTAATGGAATAGAAAAGAAAAAGATTGAGTTAATAGATGTATGTAAAATAATATCGTTTATATGTGGTGGAATATTTGGATTAGCTATAAGTATAATTATTTTATTTGCCATATATAAATACAATGGAATGTCTAAGGAACATAATAATAATGGTAAAAAGGTTATAAATAATACTATTGCAGAATCGAAGAACAATATGTACGAAAATAAAACATATGAAAATAATGATACAATAGCTAGTGATAATACAGAGAATAATGGTATTGTAACAAATATTGATTATGGAATGTATGCAGATATGATAAAACACTATGCAACAAGTGAGTATGGCGTATATGGTTATTATTATGTATATGATATAGATAATGATGGAATTAACGAAGTAATTCTGGAATACGGAACCTGTAGTTCAGATTTGCAAAATATAATATTATATATAGAAGATAATCATGTAAAGTCGACAAGAGTTGAGCAAGGTGTATATGAATACTATGTTGCACCTGATGGTAATGGAATATATGCGGTATATGCACATATGGATCATGAAATAATTTATCAATATATCAAAAATGTAAATGGTATTGTAAGTAATCTTATTACCGATAGACAAATAGATATGCTGAATGGCGAAGATTATTATACTAATGATTTTCCTTTAGATGGATATGAACTTAATGATTTAAGTGGAATTTATGAATAAAAATATATGCTTACATATATTAAAAAAGATATCAATCTCTTTAAATTGCAATATTAATTTTGAAAGTGAATAATGCAATTTAAAGGATTGGTATTTTTTTACTTACTAGGAAATTTCGTCTAAATTGTCCTAGCAAGTAAAAATGCTCCGCGAGGATCGCACTGCGGAGGAACGGAAAATGTTGCTATCGCAACCCGCCGCAGGCGGAGAATATCGCAAGCGACATTCTTTATTCTAGGATAGGCAGCCTAAGAAAATAGATGCCACTAAAAAATAGACGTAATTAAGAAATAGTTGAAAAACGCTTATTTACATATTCCCAATTAATTACATTGAACCAGTTAGTAATATAATTTGCACGTTCATTTTTGTATTGTAAATAATAAGCATGTTCCCAGATATCAATATTTAATATTGGTGTAGCGGGATACGACAAGGGTGTATTCTGGTTAGCTCCACAGACAATATCTAATTTATAATCGCTGTATACAAGCCAGACATATCCTGAACCAATCAGTGAAGTGGCTTTTTTAGTGAACCAATCTACGAAGTTTGTATATGAACCAAAATTGTATTTTATGGCATATAATATTTCATCTTCAGGATAGGAACATTTGTCGGGTGACATACATTTGAAATATAACTGATGATTATATACGCCACCGGCAGAATTAAGAAGTTCGCATTTGAAAGAGATATTAGATTTGGATATATAGACCATTAATTCTTCAAGGGTAAGATTATGTAAGGAGGGGAATTTTGCTAATTTTTCATTGAGTGAATGAACATAAGATTTATAGTGTTTATTATAATGATAGTACAAAATTTCAGATGAAATATAGGGTTCAAGGGAATTTAATGAATATGGTAAATCTATAGGAATAAACGGATAATGCATAATTAACTCCAATTAAAAATAATTATTATATTATATGAAAAAAATATAATATTAATGATATAATAAATTATATTTATAACTGTAAGAGAATAAATTTATGGGAAAGGAGAATAATCATTTACCTTAATATTAAGGAAAAAGATTATAAGTGGTACTATGCCAGGATATATAACACATAACATTTTTGGAAGAGAAGAATTTAAAAAGATGAAATCGGAGGATGTCAGGTCAGCAATTCGAAATAACAGAAATGCCTTCAATATTGGGCTGCAGGGACCAGATATATTTTTCTATTTTCCTGCAAGTTTTATGATTAATAAGAAGAATTTAGGTTCAATTATGCATACCAGAAGAACAGGCGAATATATTAATAAAATGCTTGAGTATATCAATGGATTAGATGAAGAAAAAGATAGGGAAATAGCATTGGCTTATTTTGTAGGATTTCTGGGACATTATTCGTTGGACAGAACGTGTCATCCGTATATTTATTGGAAAACAGACAGAATGCATAAGACAAAGGATTACCACGCAAAGCATGTAACCTTAGAAACTGATATTGATTATATAATGTGCAAAAAGTTCTATAAAAGGGAAGTCAGCAAATTTCCATATGGTGAGTTAGTCAGACTTAATAGAAATGAGTTAGATGTTATTGCAGGATTGTTAAGTCAGGCATTAAATAATACTTTTAACTATATCAGGTTTAATTATGAATTGGCATATGCTGCCTTATTTAATTTTGGTGTGGTCATTAACCAGATCAAGGATAAATGTGGAAATAAGACCAGGTTCATAGGAAAGACTGAGAGAAAGCTAATGGGGTTTGAGTATTTTACACCATTATTTATTCGTGATGATTACAGAATTAAAAATGATGACCCATTGAATAATAATAAGTGTGAATGGTTTAATCCATGGAAAGAAGAAATTGTAAGTGATGATAGTTTTACAGAGCTTATGGAAAAGGCTTCCAATAGATATCAGAGATTAATTAATTCATTGGGAAATCCGACAGAATTCGCTAAAGAATTGGGAAATAAATCATTTCTTAATGGGTTGGAGCTAGATAGTGATTATAATAAAAGCTTGTAAAAATAATATATCTATAAAACGTAAAACAGCTAATGGGGGAGCCATTAGCTGTTTTGAGGGGAGTATAAATAATTAATAAGGGGTTATAAGGGAAAGGAACATTTGAAGGGTTATTCCTTTCCACACACATATAATAATATAAATTGTCGAAAAAAGCAAGCACTTTTTAAAAAATATGTTTTAATATTTTGAAAATTTATTCATGAGGTAAAAGGTTTGAATTTGCTTTAGTTGATATATTTAGTTCGTTATCAAACAACGCATATTACCATACATTATATCCATATATTGTATATTTGCAATGAGCTGTTTTAAACATAATCTAACGCAAAATGTAGATACTAATAGAGTAGGTGTTTCCTAATAAATTATATGGAGGTAATTAGAGATGGCAAATAATTATGCTGGCAATTCAAAAAATGATGTAAAGGAAAAGATGAAAAACGGTTACAGTAATTCTTATAGCAACAGTTACAACAATTCAGGTAAGAATTCAAGTGGCAATTCATACAGTAATAGCTATAGTAACAGCTACAGTAACAGCTATAGCAATGTAGATAAAAACTCAGGTGATAATGCTTATAGCAATTGCCATAATAACAGCTATAGCAATGCAAGCGAGAATTCAGGCAAAAACTCATATAATAACAGCTATAGCAATGCAAACAAGAATTCAGGCAAAAACTCATATAATAACAGCTATAGCAATGCAAGCAAAAATTCAGGCAAAAACTCATATAGTAACAGCTATAGTAATTCTTACGATAACAAGGATAAATAGAAACGTAACAGTAGATTCAGGTAAGAAGCAATATAAAAATAATGCTGAAATAACCCATATGGTTTGGAAACCATATGGGTTTTCTTCATATAATATAGCAAAGAAGTAAGTATGGAGAATAGTGTGAAAATGATGCTGATGCAATTAGTTTTCACAAGGCTATTTGCTTTGGAGCGAAGGCAAATAGCTTTTATGGCAGGTGAGAAATCGCCTATGCGAATTTCTCATCGCCTCTTCTAGGCAAGTCGCTCAGAAATGAGGAATATTATGAGAGATAACAATGGTGTTGAATGGATAAGTGTAAATGAGTTAAAACAAATTGTAAATAATGGTAAAATAAATGACTATGAAGTAATAGATTTAAGGGAAAGAGAAGAATATAAGAGACGACATATCAGGGAAGCTAAAAATATACCATTTGATGAATTTATGAAAATTAATGATTATTCCAGGGTTTTAACAGGAAGAAAAACAGTTATTGTATATTGTGTGAGAGGTGGCAGCAGCATATATGCAGCATATCGTCTGAGAGATAAAGGATATAGTGTAAAGAGCCTTATAGGAGGAATGACGGAATATGAGAAATATAGCTGATAAACTATAGGAAGGACAAATATAAAATTAAAGAATTATTAATAGTTAATCCATTGACATAATACACTTAAATATATAAGATATAGGTATATTTTTAATGGAAATATTCGAATAATAAAACATCAGGATACCCGGAAATGAGGATTATATGACCAGATATGAATTAATAGCACCATGTCATTTTGGCTTAGAGGCTGTATTGAAGAAAGAGATAATAGATTTAGGTTACGAGATTCAGCAGGTTGAGGATGGAAGAGTAACATTTGAAGGTGATGAAGAAGCTATATGTCGTGCAAATGTTTTCTTAAGGACAACTGAAAGAATAATGATAAAGGTTGGCAAATTCAAAGCATATACATTTGATGAATTATTTGAAAAGACCAAGGCTTTAGAATGGGAAAGATTTATACCGGAGGACGGTAAATTCTGGGTAACCAAAGCAAGTTCAATAAAGAGTAAATTATTCAGCACATCTGATATACAGAGACTTGTAAAGAAAGCGATAGTTGACAGATTAAAGGCTAAATATAGTGTAGAATGGTTCAATGAAAGTGGAAACGAATATCCTATCAGGGTTTTTCTTAATAAAGATGAAGTAACGATTGCATTGGATACTTCAGGGGAATCTTTGCATAAGCGCGGATATAGAAAGCTTACATCTAAGGCACCTATTACAGAGACATTAGCAGCAGCACTTATTATGCTGACACCATGGAATAAGGACAGAATTCTGTTAGACCCATTTTGTGGAAGTGGAACATTTCCAATTGAAGCGGCTATGATGGCAGCTAATATTGCACCCGGAATGAACAGAGAATTTATGGCTGAAAGCTGGACAAATATTATACCTAAGAAGAATTGGTATGAGGCCATAAATGAGGCTAATGATTTGGTAAATGATGATATTAAGGTGGATATTCAGGGCAGTGATATTGATGGAGATATTGTAAAAGCTGCAAAAAAGAATGCAATGGAAGCAGGTGTTGACCACTTAATACATTTCCAGAGGAGACCGCTTAGTGAAATAAGCCATGCGAAGAAATATGGTTTTATTATAACTAATCCCCCATATGGAGAAAGAATTGAAGAGAAGAAGAATCTGCCGGAATTATATAGACAGTTAGGCGAAAGATACAGGAATCTTGATAGCTGGTCAGCATATATAATTACTTCATATGAGAATGCAGAAGCAGATATGGGAATTAAAGCAGATAAAAATAGAAAGATTTACAATGGAATGATGAAAACCTATTTCTACCAGTTTATGGGGCCAAAGCCACCAAGGAGAAATAAGCCTGTTTAAGATTAAGAATGGAGTAAAAATTGAAAAAGAATGTTCTTATATATACATCTTTAATATTGTTAATAATTGGTTTTATTGTTACATATCACGCAGTAGTACCTAAAGGGCACATACAGAAGAATAAAAAGGCACAGGTATATACAAGTGAGTGGAATGGAACAATTTCGTCAGTTATAAATCAAGCTACAATTGTAGCAAATATCGATTCTAAGCAGTTGAAATCAACTACTAATGGTATCTTTATGTCTGATACATTAACGTTAATGATTCCAATCAGACAGATAAGAGATACATTTGACTGTTCAGTAAGAGAGTATAATGATGATTTTATTCTGATAGAAAAGGGAAGTAATAAAATAAAATTATATACACAGGCAAGAAAGTGTGAAATTAATGGCGAGATAAGGGAAGCAATAACGAACGTAGAAGAATTAAATGGAACAACTTATGTGCCGGTTGATGTTATATGTCAGACATTTGGATATCAATATAATTTTGACATGAAATTAAATCAGGCAAGTATTATTAGTGATAATCTTGAAGCCAGAAGTATACCATATAAATATAATTACGAAGACGAGGGACGTGTACCAACTGTCAGCAATCAGGGAAGTCTTGGTACATGTTGGGCATTTGCATCGCTTACGGCGTTAGAATCGTCGTTAATGCCTGAGGAACCATATAGTTTTTCGGTTGATCATATGTCATTAGCCAATTCATTTAATCTAGGTCAGGAGTCAGGTGGAGATTATGCCATGTCCATGGCTTATCTGCTTGCATGGCAGGGACCGGTATTAGAAAAAGATGATCCGTACGGAGATGGAGTGACAACGGATGGCTTAGAAGCTGTTAAACATGTTCAGGAGATACAGATAATCGAATCTAAGGATTTTGAAACAATTAAGAAAATGATATTCAAATATGGTGGGGTCCAGAGTTCGTTCTATGCCTCATCATTAAACAGTCACACAGGTAATACTAAATATTACAATGCACAGACAAATTCATATTGTTATATCGGTAATCAGAAACCAAACCATGATATTGTGATAATAGGATGGGACGATAATTATCCTATGGAAAATTTCAATGCAGATATAGAGGGTGATGGCGCATTTATCTGTAGAAACAGCTGGGGTTCAGATTTTGGTAATAATGGAGACTTCTATATTTCATATTATGATACTAATATAGGGGTTCATAACGTTGTATATACAAGAGTTGACGATAACGAAAATTACGATAGAATTTATCAGACAGATTTATGCGGATATGTCGGACAATTAGGATATGGTGAGGAATCAGCATATTTTGCAAATGCATATACAGCCAAGGAAGATGAGAAGATTATGGCAGTTGGATTCTATGCGACAGGTATAGATACAGAATATAGTGTATATATTTGTGAGAATTTTCAAGACATTTCATCACTTAGTAAACGTTCTGAACCAGTAATGACAGGTAAAGTCAAAAACAGTGGCTTCTATACTGTTGATTTAGATAATAGTGTTACAGTGAAGGAAGGGCAGAAATATGCAGTAATCATAAGGATAAAAACACCTAATTCTGGAAGACCAGTGGCAGTTGAATATGCTTATAACGAACAGACGTCTTCTGTTATCTTAGATGATGGCGAAGGCTATGTAAGTCTTAAAGGTATTACATGGGAAAATACTGAAGAGAAGAATGGTTGTAACGTATGCCTTAAAGTGTATACAGATAAGCTTACAGCTAATCAATAGAATAAAATAGGTTAAAATGGGAATAGACCTATTAGTCTGGAAAATGTATAAGTAAAATTGTTAAACATATATGATTAAAATAAAGTTGAAACATGGTATTTTACGGAGGAAGAATTGGACAAGTACAATGAAAGTATATTGTTAAAAATCGGAATTTTAATAAATACAATATTTTTAGTTGTAATTATGTGCATTTATACAGGTGTGAAGTTTAATTTTGACAATATATTTGAAAGTAAAAAAAGTAAGAATCAAGATAATCTTAATATAATACAAGATGGAAATAATGTGTTTACAAATGACATTAAGACAGTAAATGCAGAGATTGAGGGTAGTGTCGAATGTAATCTGCCTGGTGGTGTACAAAAGGAAAATTGCAGTATTCAAAAGGATATATTTCATAAGAAGATAGTAATTGCATTTCCAAAGGGCATATCAGGATATGAACAAGATAATATAGTAAATACTTATGCAGCAGTTAAAAATATAGATATAAATATTTCTGATGTAATGGTTAAAGTAGAAATAAGTCTTAATTCAATCAGAGATTGTAATGTGGAGTTTAGTGATGGCAAGATCAGACTTGATTTTTTTAATCCCATAAATGTAGATATGCCTGTTATAGTGGTTGATGCAGGTCATGGCGGAGATGATGTCGGAGCAATAGAAAGAGGAACTTACGAGAAAAATATAAATCTGACAGTATGTGAAAGATTAAAAGAGATACTGGATAATGATGATAAAATTCTTGTGTATTATACAAGAGAAGATGACACCTATCCATCAGTGGAGGAAAGAATAGACTTTGTAAATGAGCTGATGCCTGATTTGTTCATAAGTATACATTCAAATTGGTATGAACATAGTGATATATCAGGAACGAGTGTGTTATATAATGTAAAAGATTCCAGTGAATTTGGCTCAGAATGGCTTAGTAATATTATGTGTCAGGAGGTCATAAAAACCTGTAACACGAATGACAGAGGTGTTGTCGATGGTCATGATATCCATATTGTGAGAAATTCAAAAGTACCGGTTGCTCTTATAGAAATGGGATTTATGTCGAATGAGGAAGATTTCAGTTTACTGACAGGTAATGCGGGACAGATTAAGCTGGCAAATGGTATTTATAATGGAATAATTCGGTCATTGACAGAACTAGGAAAATATTAGATACTAATAACGTTAAGGTAATAATAAATACTAAAAAATAGTTAGAAAAATAAGCAAAAGCAAAATTAAGAAACTAAGAAAATAAAAGAAGAAAGAGGACAGATTTATGATAGACAAGATTATATTTGCAACAACAAATCAGGGGAAAATGGACGAAATAAGAATGATTATGTCGGATTGCAGTATTCCAATTGTGTCATTAAAAGAGGCAGGAATTAAAGCAGATATCGTAGAAGACGGTAAGACATTTGAAGAGAATGCGATTATAAAGGCTAAAACGATTATGAAGATGACAGGTTGTCTTACACTTGCTGACGATTCAGGCTTAGAGATTGATTATATTAATAAAGAACCGGGAGTATATTCAGCAAGATATATGGGAGAAGATACACCATATGAGATAAAGAATAAGTCATTGATAGACAGACTTGCAGATGCAAAGGGAAGTGAGAGAAGTGCCAGATTCGTATGTGCGATAGCAGCATGTTTCCCGGATGGAAGAACATTTACTACAATAGGAACTATTGAAGGCGAGATAGGATATGAAGAAAAAGGAAAGAATGGTTTTGGATATGATCCTATTCTGTATGTACCTGAATATGGTATGACAACAGGAGAAATGGAGCCTGAATTCAAGAACAGTATAAGCCATAGAGGAAAAGCACTTAATAAGATGAGAGAGATATTAAAAGCAGAACTTAATTAGATTACGGAGGTAAACATGAAGATATTGATTGTCAGCGATACACACAGACATGATGAAAATCTTGAAATTGTACTGGAAAAAGAAAAGAATATCGACGAATTGATACATTTAGGTGATGTTGAGGGATCGGAGGATTATATCAGGGCAATAGCAGGATGTCCATGTTATATGGTAGCAGGAAATAATGATTATTTCAGTATGTTAGACAGGGAAATTATAATGGAGATAGGAAATTATAAGGTACTGTTGACACATGGACATAATTATTATGTATCATTAGGCTATGAAACTATAGAGTCGGAGGCAATAGCCCAGGGAATTGATATTGTGATGTTTGGACATACACACAGACCGGTAGTGGAGGTGCTTGATGAGGTGACGATTGTTAATCCAGGAAGCCTTTCTTATCCAAGACAGGAAGGAAAGAGACCTAGCTATATAATAATGCTGGTCGATGATAATGGAGAGGTGTCATTTGAAATAAAATATCTGTAGATATGTAATAGAAAATGATGAAAAATATTCGTTTAAAAATCTATAGATGTGCAGTAAAAAAATTAATGGAGTATATGTGTTATGAAAAGGAATTGGAAGAAGATAGCTATAATACTTATGTGTACTATTATTGCCAGCATAGGATTAGGTTATGTTAAGAATTCTGCAATGAAAGTAACAGGAGAGGAAAAGTCGGTTGTAGATAGCAGGGTACAACATGCGGCAACAGAGAAGTATAAAGAAATTAAAATAGGAAAAAATGCTTTCATAAATTGATAAAAAAAATTAATAAAAAAAATTGAAAAAAAGGTGTTGACAAAATAGCACATGGCTAGTATAATTACTCTTGCGTTGTTGAGAGACAAGAAAAACAAATACAACAACGGGGTGTGGCTCAGCTTGGCTAGAGCGCTTGATTTGGGATCAAGAGGTCGCAGGTTCGAATCCTGTCACCCCGACTCGTATGCGGGTGTAGTTCAATGGTAGAACACTAGCCTTCCAAGCTAGATACGTGGGTTCGATTCCCATCACCCGCTTTTGCATTGGAAAATTCCAATGTAATATATAAGATATATGTGTCCATAGCTCAGCTGGATAGAGCAACGGCCTTCTAAGCCGTGGGTCGGGGGTTCGAATCCCTTTGGGCACATTTTTTTCTGGGATAAATCCTGGAAGAGCTATGGTGGGTATAGCGCAGTTGGTTAGCGCGCCAGATTGTGGCTCTGGAGGCCCAGGGTTCGAATCCCTGTATCCACCCTTTGGTTAGGAAGTGCTACGAGTAAAAGGTAGTGGTTGCTAACTTTTTTATTTTATAGGAAAATATTGGGCTATCGCCAAGCGGTAAGGCACAGGACTTTGACTCCTGCATTACGTTGGTTCGAATCCAACTAGCCCAGCTTAAGGTAGAAGTGCATTTGTTAATGTACTTCTATTTTTTTTGCTTACTAGGAAATTTCGTTGAAATTGTCCTAGTAAGCAAAAACGCTCTGCGAGGATCACACTGCGGCGGAGCAGAAAATGTTGCTATCGCAACCCACCACAGTTTCTATTTGCTTTCTGACATAAAATAAGCGATAAACTTTAAATTAAAGTCTATCGCCTATTAATAAATAATGAGACATCGGGGATTCGAACCCCGGACAACTTGATTAAAAGTCAAGTGCTCTACCACCTGAGCTAATATCCCATTTGCATTTTTTAACGCAACAAAGAAATGTTATCATACAATGCTGCAAAAATCAAGTATTTTTTACAAATTTTTATTATATTTAATATTTAATATTTTATTATTAGTAAAATGTTTGTATCTCAGCCTGCACTTTCTGACACGATTCATGAATTATTATTTTTCTTGATAGAAAGAAAATATTGATATATAATCCTTATTAAGAATAAATCTTAATAAGGAGGACAAATGACAAATAGAAGAAACACTATTCAGAAAAATTTGGTAAGAAATGCTGTATATGAGATGAAAAGACATGTTACAGTAAATGAAGTGTATGAATTTATAAAAGAAGCATATCCTACAATTGGGAAAGGAACTGTATATAGAAACCTTGATATATTAGTAGAAGAAGGTGCTTTAAGAAAGGTTGAAGTCCCAGATGGACCGAATCGGTTTGATTTTACATTGAAAAATCACTACCACGTCAGGTGTGTAAAGTGCGGTGAGGTTTCAGATGTGGACATGGATGAAATACCGGACTTGCTAGAAAGAATTCATAACACACATGGAATTGAATTTTTGGATTATGATATTTCATTTAAAGGCATTTGCCCGAAATGTATGGAGAAGGTAAAGGAGGAAAAACATGGATAGGAAAGCAATGTATAAGTTGAGTTATGGACTGTTTGTACTGACTGCCAGAGAAGATGAAAAAGATAATGGCTGTATCATTAACACAGCGATTCAGGCAGCTTCGGAACCAAATCAGTTAAGTATCTGCGTTAATAAAGCGAATTATACGCATGATATGATTCAAAGAACAGGAAAATTTACAGTATCAGTCTTAAGTCAGAAGGCACAGTTTGAATTGTTCAAACATTTTGGCTTTCAATCAGGAAGAGATGTTAATAAGTTTGAAACATTTGAAAAGTGTGTCAGAGGTGCAAATGGTATTTATTATATTACAGAAGGTACAAATGCATACATTTCTGTAACAGTTAATAAAACAGAAGATTTAGGCTCACATACGATGTTTATTGGTGAGATAACCGATATGGAAGTGTTAAGTGATATACCTTCTGTCACATATGATTATTATCAGAATAACATTAAGCCTAAACCGGAAGAAGTTGGGAAAACGGAGGATGGTCAGACAATATGGCGTTGTAGAATCTGCGGATATGAATATGTAGGTGAAGAATTGCCAGATGATTTTATATGTCCTTTATGTAAGCATCCGGCATCAGATTTTGAAAAAGTAGTAAAGAAATAGTAGAGAAAATGGAGGTAGAAGAAATGGCAGCAAACAAATACGCAGGAACACAGACAGAAAAAAATTTACATGAGGCATTTGCAGGAGAGTCACAGGCAAGAAATAAGTATACTTATTTTGCATCTGTAGCGAAAAAGGAAGGCTACGAGCAGATGTCAGCGTTATTTTTAAAGACCGCAGATAACGAAAAAGAACATGCAAAGATGTGGTTCAAGGAATTAGCAGGAATCGGTGATACAAAGGAAAACTTAGCAGCAGCTGCAGAAGGCGAAAATTATGAATGGACAGATATGTATGAAGGCTTCGCTAAAACAGCTGAGGAAGAAGGTTTCCCTGAACTTGCAGCAAAATTCAGAGCAGTAGGAGAGATTGAGAAGCATCACGAAGAGAGATATCGTGCACTTCTTAAGAATATTGAAACTGCACAAGTATTTGAAAAGAGTGAAGTTAAGGTATGGGAATGTCGTAACTGTGGACATATTGTGGTAGGAACAAAGGCTCCGGAGGTATGTCCGGTATGTAATCATCCACAGAGTTATTTTGAAGTACACGAAGAGAATTATTAAGAAATTATTTACAAAAAAGACTGATATAGTAAGAAAAGCTGCTATTCTTTAGAGAATGGCAGCTTTTACTATTGTTGAATATAGAAATTGTCTTTATTTATCAAAATATTGACATCAGTATATATATAATATAAAATAGTTGAGACAGTATGTATCAAAAAAGAGGAATGCTATGAGCAAATCAGAAAAACAAATGGAAAAAGAAAACGCACGCAATCAGAAGATAATTGATACAGCGTTTCAGATATTTGTGGAAAGAAAAATAGAACCGGTCAGTATGGGCGAAATCGCAGATGCGGTTGGAATTGGACGAGCGACATTATTCAGATGTTATGCTAATAAGACAGAATTAGTAATTGCAGTCTGTGCGGCAAAATGGAAAGCATATCTGGATAAATTAGATGAGGTACGTCCACTTTCATCAATTGAAAATATACCGGCAATCGACAGATTCATATTTACATTGGACAGCTATATATGGATGTATCAGAATTATAAGGAATTATTACTTTATAATGATAATTTTAATCACTATGTTACCCATGAGGGTGTAGATAAAGAGAAATTAAAGGAATTTCATAGGTCTTTATATTCTGTAAATACCAGATTGGACTGGATGTATGAGAAAGCGAAGGAAGATAAAACATTCCGAACTGATATTCCAAAAGAAGAATTTATGCGTGCAACCGTTCATACGATGATGGCAGCCTGTGCATATTATGCAGGCGGGTTCATCTGGGGTTCAGAAGAGAACAAGGATTATACACCTGAACTATTGATGCTAAAACAAATGATATTGAACTATGTGAAAATATCCGTATAGTTTAGATATATAAATTAAAATGTACTAGTTATGGCTTAGAATAAGTCATAAAAGACATTAGAACAAGGAGGAAGATTATGAAAAAAGAAGAAAGGAAGCGGGTAACGAAGAGAATACTTGCAGTGCTGATGGCAGTGCTGATGGCAGTGCTTATGGTGTTACCGGGTAATCTAGACGGTATACTTGCAGATGATAACAATAGTACAAAAGCAGGTTTACCTAGTGTAACAGCCTATGCTGCAAAAGAGCAGTTAATGAATTCATTTACACCCGACAGTAATGGAACGGCAGTGAATATAGGTAAGCTTATATTCGGTAAGAATAGTGATGGAGATGCACAGGAATGGTATATCTTAGGCAAAGATAGCGGAGTAAGTGGAGACAATACCGTTATATTTGCATCAAGTCCCATTATTAAATCAGGACAGATATTTAGTTATGATACTTCAGATTATACAAAGACATACAATTATGAAGCAGGGACAGGTTACGGAGACAGTGCTGGCTCTATTCAGGTAGATGTAAATCATTATGGTGCAAGTGAACTTAGAAGCGTACATCAGGATATGGTAAAAAGTGGTAATAATACCTACTTTTCAGAAACAGAACAGAATTTAATGAACGTAACTACAGTTACAACATATGATTCAAAAAATAACAACAATTATACTACATCAGATAAGTTATATGCACCATCAACAGCAGGTACTACTGGTGCTGAAAAAAATATAACAGTAGGAAGTAATGATGACAAGAAATTAAATACAGCCACATATTGGGATTATTATAGTAGCAACGTGTGGTTCTGGCTGCGCAAACCATGTTATTCATCTAGTGTGTGGTATGCGGATACTACATATAATCATATTTCGATTGGTGGTAGTTATCCGAGCTATCCGGGGTATTTTGGAATACGTCCGGCTTCTAATCTTAACTTATCAGATGTCTTATTTGCATCAGCTGCTAAAAGTGCAACATCAGAGACAGCAGTATCGGGCATAATAGCTTCAGATACAGCTATGACATTAAGATTAGATGGAAACAGTAAGAATATAGGTTCAGTATTCTATAATGATACATCAGGAAACATTAAGGTATCTAAGGGAAGTGCAGAAAATGTGGCACTTGTAATACAGGGAAATGATGGAACAAATGACTGGTATTATAGTAAGCAGATTACAGGCTCAGATACAGTTACAGTAAAAGCTTCGGATATAATGACAGAACTTAACCTGACATCTGATATTGACTTATCAGTTTGTAAAATCTGGTTACAAACGACTGAGAATAATATGGCATATGCGGTGCCGGCAGAGAAAATCAATATCTCATATATGACAAAAGAGCAGTTAATGAATTCGTTTACACCTAACAGTGATGGAACTGCTGAAAATATAGGTAAGCTTATATTCGGTAAGAATAGTGATGGAGATGCACAGGAATGGTATATTTTAGGTAAGGATAATGGAGTAAGTGGAGACAATACCGTTATATTTGCATCAAGTACTATTAGAACAGAACATAGGTTTAATTATAATACAGGGGACTATATACAGACATATAGTTATGAAGGCGGGACCGGTTATGGGGATGGTGCTGGTTCTATACAGGTATATGTAAATCATTACGGAGCAAGTGAGCTTCGAAGTACACTTCAGGATATGGTAAAAAGTGGTAATAATACTTACTTTTCAGAAACAGAGCAGAATTTAATGAATATAACTACAGTTATAACAAATGACACAATGAATGGCTGCAATTATACTACATCAGATAAGTTATATGTACCATCATCAACTTCGGAAGGTTTTACTGGTAAAAATATAAGAGTAGGAAGTGATGATGGCAAGGAGTTGTTTGCAGATACATATTGGAATGATGGAAATTGGTTCTGGTTACGCTCACCAGACGAGGACTCTGGAAATGTGGAATATTATGCGTATACATCATATAATAGTGTTGGTAGAACTTATGTTAATTATAAAGAGAGATATCTTGGAATACGTCCAGTCTCTAATCTTAACCTGTCAGATGTCTTATTTGCATCTGCCGCTAAAAGTGCATCATCAGATACAGAAGTAGCAGATAGAATAGCTTCTGATGCAGCTATGACATTAAGGTTAGACGGAAGCCGCAAGAATATAGGTACTGCAATCTATAATGCAGCTACAGGAGAAATCAAGGTTTCAAGAGGAAGTAACGATGGCAATGTGTCACTCGTGGTACAGGGAGATGATGGAGCAAATGACTGCTATTACAGTAAGCAGATTACAGGCTCAGATACAGTTACAGTAAAAGCTTCTGATATAAGTTCAGCGCTTAATATGACATCTGATATTGACTTATCAGTTTGTAAAATCTGGTTAGAGACTACAGAAGACAATGTTATATACGCAGTACAGGCTGAAAAAGAGATTGAGAAAATCAATACCACATATGTTACAAAAGAACAGTTAATGAATTCATTTACACCATATAGTGATGGAAAGGCAGCCAATATAGGTAAGCTTTCATTCGGTAAGAATAGTGCAGGAAACTCACAGGAATGGTATATCTTAGGTAAAGATGATGGTGTAACAGGAGATAATACCGTTATATTTGCGGCAAGTCCGATTAAGACGGGACAGGTATTTAATGAATGGGATTTATGGAATGAGGATGGGCAGGATTTGAATTATTATGAAAGCAGCCAGCTTCGAAATGTGTTGCAGGATATGGCAAGTAGTAATAATAATAATTACTTTTCTTATGCAGAGCAGCATATGATGAATAACACTACAGTTACAACAAATGTACCACGACAGAGTACAACTTATACAACAACTGATAAATTATATGCATTGACAGGGGATAAGAATGATAATCAATATATATGGGCAGGAAGTAGTAATGATAAAAAACTTGCGATGACTACTTATTGGAATAATGGAGAATATTTCTGGCTTCGAACACCTAACACTATTTCAAAAAATGATGAACTTATTGCGTGTCCGGGATATTGTGTTGGAAGTATACATATTTCAGATGAGTATGAAGTACGTCCGGCTGCTAATCTGAATCTGTCAGAAGTTATCTTTGCATCTGCTGCAACAGTAGCAACATCAGAAGATGCGATATCAGGTATAATAGCTTCTGATACAGCTATGACATTACGATTTGGTGGCAATCCTGATGACGTTGGGTCAGTAACCTTTAATGCAGTATCCGGTGAGGTTAAAGCAGTAAAGGGAAATGCGTCAGGCAATGTAGCACTTGTTATACAGGGTAATGATGGAACCGATGACTGGTATTACAGTAAGCAGATTACAGGTTCAGATACAGTTACGGTAAAGAGTTCAGATATTAAGACAGCACTTAACTTAACATCAGATATTGATTTATCCACTTGTGCTATCTGGATAGAGACAACTGAAGATAATTTGATACGTGCGGTACAGGCAGAGTCAGCTAATGAGGTAAACATATGTTATCATGATGCTGATGTAGAGCATATATTTGGTATTGAATATAACAAAGATATGACTATAGCAGAATTAAATCAGATAATATACAATGTTACAGGAATTGATACAGATAAATATCAATTAAAATATGAAGATACAATTCTTGAAAATGATAAAACATTACAGGACTATAGCATACAGAAAGGTTCTATCATTAATGTGAATCAGATTATAGATAGAATTGAGGCAACTATTAATCTTCCTAAGGGAGGAGAATATCTTAGTACTCAGATAACTTGCAATACAGCAAATATTGCCGGGGCATCACTTAATTGGATAGATGATTATGGAGATATAGCCAGTTATTATCCATATACGTATAAGGCACATATGACATTTACTCCGGTTGCAGGATATATAGTAACTGATGCTACAGAGATTATTGTAAATGAGAGTACTTTATCAGATAATAAGACGGTCAATGCTGATGGAACAATTACTGTTACAAAGGATTATGTGTCAACTAAAGATAAGATTATTAAGGTAATACCACCTACAGTTCCAAGTGATAATACATTTGCAGGGTACTATACTGCTGATAGTATTATATTCAGTAATAATGAAGTATTCAATGATGAACTTGGTGAATATGCGGGCTTTCTGTCTGAAGGAGCACCGCTTGGGTTCGAGCATTCTTTGCGTGTTATCTGGTATATTGACGGAACATATGATGAAACACCGGGAGCAGAGAATACTTTTATCTGGAAAAATTTTGACGATTTGAGCAATTATGAAGTAGACAGTAGCTGCAAAACTTCAGGTACAGTAAAGATTAAGAATAAAGCAGCTACAACGGTTACAATCACAGGAACAGATTCAAGTATTAGTTTTAACGGCTCAGACATTGATGTATCACAGTATTTTACAATTGATGAGAATGCAGGAACACCTACATATTCAATTATATCACATACAGAGGATGGTTCTGTTACAGGTAAGGGTAATCTGGATGGAAGTACACTTACTGTTACTAAGACAGGAACAATTAAAGTGAAACTTACCACATCTGCTAAAGGAAATTATGCAGCAGGTGAGGCAACTATTACACTTACAATATCAAATGGAACAATTCAGGATTATACAGCTTCTGATTATAGTGGAACATATGACGGACAGGCACATAGCATAGATGTGAGTGTTACTAATCCAGCTGGTACTAAGATAACTTACGGTGAAGATGGAATTAATTACAGCGAAGAGAATCCAAAGTATACTGATGCAGGAGAGTATACAGTTTACTATAAGATTGAGAAAGCAAACTATGATACAATCAAAGGTTCTAAGACAGTAAATATCAGCAGGAAAGATGTCACAATTACAGCAGGCAATCAGTCGGTTGTATGGAATCATAACATTGACCAGACTAAATATAAAGTGAGTGGTTTAGCAGGCGGAGATAGTATTACAGATATTACACTTACACCAAGTACATCAGCGCTTACTGACAACGGAATAATTACAGTAAGTAATGTCAAGATTGGAAATCGTAAAGATGTGACACACAGCTACAATATTTTAGTGGTAAACGGAAGGCTTGAGATTACACATGATACAACCCTTGCACCTACAGGTATAAATGCTATAAAGACAAAGCAGAGTTACAAAGAGGGTGATATATTAAATGTTGATGATATCATTGTAACAGCTAATTATGCAGATGGTTATAGTGAGAATGTTACAGAATTTACTACAAATGCTTCTGATATAGATATGAACATAGCAGGCAATAAGACATTAACGGTTTCATATACTAAGAATGGCGGAACAAAGACCTGCGATATTATAATCAATGTCGTTCATGTTCATAAATTCGATGGGGCGATTTGGAAGAGCGATGGTATAAATCATTGGAAAGAGTGTACGATAGCACATTGCGATAAGAGTGATGGATATAGAATAGATGAGACAGCTCATACTTATATACACACATATATCTGGTCAGGCGATAATAAGAAATGTACAGCTACAAGAAAATGCGAAATATGTGAGTATACTGATTCAGAGACAGTTGATACAACTGCTACAGTAACACAGAGTAAGAACTGTACAAGACCTGAACTTACTAAATATACAGCAACATTTAAAAATGCACATAATAATGACTTTAAAGAGCAGGTAAGGACAGATGTTATGACAGCTTCTGCAACAGGACATAATATGTCAGAATGGATATCAAATGGAGATGATACGCATAGTAAGAAGTGTAAGAATCCGGATTGTACCTATAGAGAAGACGGAGATTGCGTTGGTGGAACAGCCAGCTATTTCAAGAAAGCAATATGTGACGAGTGTGGTGCAGAGTACGGAAGTCTCATAACAGATATCACTAATCCGACAGGAGAGATAACAGTCAGCAATAACAGGTGGAATTCATTGCTAAATACAATTACTTTTGGTCATTTCTTTAAGGAAACACAGAAAGTAACAATCACAGGAAATGATGACAGCTATAATTCAGAAGGATATGATTCCTCAAAAAATGCTGTTAAGATTTCATATTTACTTGTAAGTGGCATAGATGCTAAAGCATATACAACAGATGAACTTGCACAAAAATATGCAGAAGGCAAATTCAAAGAATACGCATCATCATTTAACATTGCGGCAGATGATAGATATGTTGTCTTCGCAAGAATTGAGGATTTCGCAGGAAATGCTACATATATTTCAACAGATGGAATGATTGTGGACACAATATCACCTGTAGTTGATGGAATTACAGAGGGTAACACTTATTGTATAAATGCCAAGTTTACAGTATCCGATGAGAACATCAATAAGGTAACAGATACAACGGCTTTAGCTACAACAACACTTACAGCAATTGACGGTGTGTATACTTTATCAGCAGGAATACATAAGATTACGGTGTCTGATAAAGCAGGAAACAGCACAGTAGTTAATGTAACAGTAAATGGTGAACATAGCTATAGTGAACCAACATATACATTTAACGTTGACAACACTGAATGTACAGCCGAAAGAATATGTCAGGTATGCCAGAATAAAGAATCAGAGACAGTTGATACAACTGCTACAGTAACACAGAGTAAGAACTGTACAAGACCTGAACTTACAACATATAAAGCAGTATTTACTAATCCTCATTTTGCAGAGCAGACTATGGAAAATGTAGAAACAGCCCCTGCAACAGGACATATATCAAGTGACTGGATATTAGATAAGCCTGCAACAATTAAAGAAAGTGGAAGCAGACATAAAGAGTGTATAGTTTGTGGAGAAACTCTTGAAGTAGAAGAGATTGAGAAACTTGAGCAGGTAGCATACGAGATTATTAATGGTACTGACAGTAAGTGGGTTGAAAACTCAGAGAGTAGTATCGTAATCAGTGGAAATGGTGAATTGGCTAAGTTCACAGGTGTAAAAGTGGATGGAGAGCTTATAGATTCAACAAATTATATAGCCACAGAGGGCTCTACAATAATCACATTGAAAGCTGATTATCTTAAGACGCTTTCTGTCGGAAGTCATTCATTTGAAATCGTATGGGAAGATGGAATGGCATTTACTAATTTTAATGTAGTGAAGAAAACATCTGATAATGACCATAATAATGGTAATAACGATAACAATAATGATGACAATGACAACAATAATAACGGTAACGATAATAACAATAATAGCAGCACTAATGCTGGTGATAATAAGAATAACAATGCGAATTCGAATACAAATCAGGCTGGTTTGCCAGGCAATAAGAAGAATGATTTGTCAGATACAAAGGGTAACCATCAAAGTACAACACCTGCTAAGACAGGAGATAGTACGAATTTAACACTTTGGATTACACTTCTTATGGCTTCAATCGCTGGAATTACAGGAATATTTACAAGAAGAAAAAAGAAAAATTGTAAGTAAAATAAGCTTTTCAGTATGAATTAATATAGGCTCTGCTGACATAATGATGTTGGTAGAGCCTGATTAAATATAACGAAGATAAAGGAGAGGCATATGTCAGAAAACGAGAATAACGAAAAAGAAGCAACAAAAAGAGCATTAACAAGGCGTAAGTGGAGTTATCGAATTGTAAGCATAATTGTCATATTGATAAGTATTAAGATATGTATAGCAGGTCATTGGGAAGATATTCCGGTTAGCTTTGCTACAGTGGTACTGATTATTGGAGTTGCAATCTGGATGTTAGGAAGTCCCGGTGACTATAATCCTGGTGACAATGGAGTTATTATGATTACCATGGAAGAACCGAAGAAGATTGAGGACATCTATGAAGCATATCGTAAGATAGAGACACCGCTTGGTTCTTGTTATCTGGGCAAGATTACAACGATGAAGCAGCAAGCACTCATCTGGGGACCGAACAGTGAGGGCGAATATCTGTATTTCTGGTTAAATGACAGTGGCATCGTGGGATATCTTGGGTATTCTGGTTTAGATGGTCTGATTTCTAAACATATAACTGAACCTGATTTTCCTATAAAAGAAGTTCCGGAAGCAAATAAAAATATAGAAGAAAAAAACATAGAATATAAAGATATAGTAGATAATGTCACAGAAAATAATGCTGCAGAAGAAAATGTAATAGGAGAAAATACGACAGAAGATAGAGAAAAAGAAGTTAAAAATGCAATTTATCCGGTAAGTATCTGGACAGTACAGACACAGCTTCACGATAGTCTGAAATTCTATGCAGAGATGGGACAGGCATTACCACTTCCTGATGTGCAGCCCGCCTATGAACAGGAAATAAAAGAATTTGAAGAATCAAACTCTGACGAAGGCTAAATAAGGATTAAAATAATCTATAGAATTGTATATATTTGTGATGGTATATTTATAGGATTATAATTTTTGTAATGATATATTTATATAATGTGGACATTTATAGCTATGTGTTATAATAATGTGCATATTGTAAAATATCGACATTAAGAAATAATTTTATAAATG
This sequence comes from Eubacteriaceae bacterium, assembly GCA_902362455.1. Classification (GTDB taxonomy): domain Bacteria; phylum Bacillota; class Clostridia; order Lachnospirales; family Lachnospiraceae; genus Bovifimicola; species Bovifimicola ammoniilytica. Next base: position 370,115 of record CABIWJ010000003.1, on the reverse strand, counting down.
TATTAAACAAGATTTGCAAAAGGAGAGGTCAGAAGAAATGAATGAAAAAGAGAAAATGATTTCGGGATTAATATACGACCCATCGGATAAGGAGCTTCTTGAACTTAGACAAAAAGCGCATATACTCAGTAAGAAGTATAATGATTGTTTCGAAACGGACTCAGACAGAGATAAAATTCTAGATGAACTCATACCTGATAAAGGCAGTAATGTATATCTTCAGGGACCGGTCCAGTTTGACTATGGTTGTTTTACGAAAATAGGTGATAACAGCTATGCGAATTTCAATTTTACATGTCTTGATTGCTGTCCGGTGAAAATAGGAAGTAACGTATTTATGGGACCAAATGTATCATTGCTTACACCAGTACATCCATTGAGGTTTCAGGATAGAAATATATATAAACGTGATGATGGTGTATATGCTGATAAAGAATACGCTAAACCTATAACCATAGGAGATAATTGCTGGTTAGCAGGAAACGTAACTGTATGCGGAGGCGTTACAATCGGAAATGGCTGCGTAATCGGTGCAGGAAGTGTTGTTACAAGGGATATTCCTGACGGAGTATTAGCAGCAGGTGTTCCATGTAAGGTTATAAGACCGATAACAAAAGAGGATGATTTAGAAAATCATCCTGAATTATTTACATATTCTTATATGCATTACCCCATTCTACCATAGAATCAAGTATTGGCTTAAGTGACTGACCTAAGAGATGATTAGGCTTTCAGGCAAGGCATATGCTGTAAATGATGAAGAACAGATATTGTGGAGAGATAAAATCTCCGAAGAACAGCCATATCTTGCTAATGTGTATCCGGGTGATACAAGAGATATAGGGATTATTTTCTGTATTGATGAGGCAGAAGTCGAGTATTTTAACCTTGGTGTGAAGCCGATATTCAGAGAGGTTTATACTATGGGAAATGCAGTGGCTAAGGCAAAGGGATATTACATAACTGACAGATGTATCGAATGTGGAAGATGTATGGCTAAATGTCAGCAGAAGTGTATAGACAAAGGAACGCCATTTGTAATCAGACAGAATAATTGTCTGCATTGTGGCAGTTGCTATGAGAATTGTAAGGTTAAAGCTATTGAGAGAATGTAACAGAGAATTGTATATAAAATTATTAAATATAGACAACGCAAATCAATAAATCGGTTATGCGTTGTTTTTTTTATGGTAATCCACTGTATAAAAATGTGCAAACACACAAAAATAAGTCTTGTGGATGTTGACCTTGTAGAGGTATATGCAAAAAATAATGAAGAAAAAATAATTGCCATATATAAAATAGTATGCTAAATTATATTTAATAAAAATCGATTTTAACAAAAATGATTTGAATAAATGGAGGCACTTTATATGTTTATTGGTAGAGAAAGAGAGTTAGCATATCTACAAGAGTTTTATGACAAAGACGGGATAGGAATGACCGTGATATATGGCCGTAGACGTATAGGAAAGTCTACACTTATTGCAGAATTTGTCAAAGATAAAAAAACTATATTTTATACAGCGACAAAAGTTGGAAAAAATCGAAATTTAGAATTGTTTTCCCAACAGGTAATAGATTTGATGATGCCGGGGATGGGAGATATAAGCTTCCATACAACGGAAGCAGTCTTTGATTTTATTGATAAAAACATTGGCAGTGATAAGCTGGTGCTTGTGATTGATGAGTTGCCATATTGGGCAGAAAAGGATGAGGCTCTTTTATCAATCATACAGAAATATATTGATACAACTTGGAAGGATAAAAATCTAAAAATCATTTTATGCGGTTCGGCACTAAGTTTTATGGAAAAGAAAGTTCTTAGTGAAAAGAGTCCTCTTTTTGGAAGAAGAGATTCTCAGATTAAGTTGGAGGCATTTGATTATCTGGATGCGGCTAAATTTGTACCGAGCTATTCAAATGAGGATAAAGCAATCTGTTATGGTGTTACTGGCGGTGTCGCAAAGTATTTGTCAATGATCGATGCGACAAAAAGTATTGATGAAAATATTGTAAGGCTTTTTTTTCGGACAGATGGATATTTGTATGATGAGACCAGAAATTTGTTGACACAGGAATTTGCAGATATATCAATTGTAAATAATATTGTAGAGCAGATTGCATCAGGAGAAAACACGCTTAATACGATCGCAGGGAAAATTTGCGAAAAAGAACAGACCGTATTATATTCCTTGGATAAACTGCTCAATGTTGGACTGGTTGAGAAGAAAAAATGTATCACAGACGAAAAGAATAAAAAGAAAACACAATATGTTTTAAAAGACTATATGTTTAAATTCTGGTATGAGTTTATTCCAAAGGGCACAAGTGTAATTGAAATGGGGCAGGGAGAACTTTATTATCAGAAAGCAGTTAAGCCGATTTTGCATTCTTTTATGGGCACTGTATTTGAAGAAATGTGCAGATACTATACTTTGAAGAAAGGAATAACAGGCGAATATGGTTGTTTTCTTACTTCGGTAGGCTGTTGGTGGGGCGTGGAAAATATTACCGACAAGAGTGGTAATGTAAGAACGCAGTCCGCAGATATAGATGTTGTCGGCATATCGGATATCGATAAAAAAGCGGTTATTGGAGAGTGCAAATTTAAGAATGAAAAGATTGATAAAGGTATTTACGAAACTTTGGTCAGAAGAGGAAAAGTTATCGCTGCAAAATATAAAGTTTCAAAATATATATTCTTTTCATTATCTGGTTACACAGAATGGGTAGAAAATCTGAAAGATGAAGATGTTTTGTTGCTAACACTGGATTCGCTTTATGAATGATGAAACAGTTTTTTATGAAATCTGAAAGAATTTACCCTCTTTTTATTGATATATTAATGGATATAATTTATTATTTATATATGATTTTATTTTATATGATTTCAGCTTTAAATGATGTCAAAATAAATGCAATGAAGAATGATGGTAATCCAAATCTTGTAACAGATACGAAGCGTAAGAAATCTTATTTATAGAAAATATAAAGCGTAAAAAATCATATTTATAGGAAAGAGGTATAAAAAATGGTAAAACATATTATTTTATGGAAGATTAAAGATGATAAGACAGAAGAAGAAAAAGAGCAGATAAGAGCAGGCGTTAAAGCAGGTCTAGAGGGACTCAAAGGCAGGATACCTGGACTTATTGACATAAAGGTGCAGACAGAAAGATTAAGTTCATCAAATGCAGATGTAATGTTAGATTCGACATTTGAAGATGAAGAATCACTTAAAGGATATGCAGTTCATAAAGACCATGTAAAAGTTGCAGATAATAATGTAAGACCTTATATGGAAGTAAGAATGTGCATTGATTACGAAATTTAACATAAAATATAGCATATAATATAAATGACAGGCTGTTTAAAAAATTATGTTGAATTATGAACTTAGGTATTGCATGGCTAAATTATAGTCTGGATTACAGTTATATGCATATCAGATTGGAGAAAATATGTCAGTTTTAAAAGAATTCAAACCAGCAGAAGTATGGAAATATTTTGAAAAAATATGTGAGATTCCGCATGGTTCATCAAATACTAAGATGATAAGTGATTATTGCGTTGAATTTGCAAAGGAGCACAATTTAAGATATATTCAGGATAAATCTAACAATGTTATCATATTCAAAGATGGAACAACGGGATATGAGAATTCACAGCCTGTAATCATTCAGGGACATTTAGATATGGTATGTGAGAAAGAAAATGACTGCCTGATTGATATGGAGAAAGAGGGCTTAGAACTCATAGTTGATGGAGACATGTTAAAGGCAGTTAAGACTACATTAGGCGGTGATGATGGTATTGCGATAGCTTATGCCCTTGCTATACTTGATTCGACAGACATACCTCACCCTCCGATAGAAGCCGTATTTACAGTGGACGAAGAGATAGGTATGTTAGGTGCGGCAGACATTGATTGTTCGGAGTTAAAGGGAAATATAATGCTCAACTTAGACTCAGAAGATGAGGGACATCTGTTAGTAAGCTGCGCAGGTGGAGCAACAGCAACCTGTCACGTACCTGTCAGATACGAAACAGTCAGTGATGTTAATGTAAATAAGATTATGAAGTTAACTATAACAGGATTAAATGGTGGACATTCAGGTGTAGAGATAGATAAGGAAAGAGCAAATGCTAACAGAATTATGGGCAGGGTATTAGATGCCATAAATGTTAAATATGGCTGCAGAATAATATCAGCTGCAGGTGGTCTGAAAGACAACGCAATTCCAAGAGAATGTGTAGCAGAAATCGTTATTTCGGATAAAGATTTTGATAAAATAGACAGCTTAGTAGCAGAATATAACGACATTTTGAAGAATGAATATAAGAATACGGATAAGGATATCACTGTATTATTTAAAACCAATAATGATTCAAATATTAAATCAATTAATGATTCTGATAATTCTGGTAATAATGTAGAAGTAATGGATACAGACAGCACTAAAAAGGTTATAGTTGCACTTGTTAATCTTCCGGGAGGAATACAGAGAATGAGTACAGATATAAAAGGACTTGTCCAGACCTCACTCAATATGGGAATATTAAAGACTGTGAAAGATAATAGTGAAGTAAGTATGAGTTTCTCAGTACGAAGCAGCATTGGAAGTGAAAAACAGGAATTAATAGATCGTATGGACTGCCTTATAAGAGTGCTTGGAGGAAGTGTAACCTGCGTGGGTGAATATCCTGCCTGGGAATATAAGAAAGATTCAACACTTCGTAACCTTATGATAGATATTTATAAGGAACAATATGGTGAAGAACCGATTGTGGAAGCTATTCACGCAGGTGTGGAATGTGGATTGTTCGCTGGCAAGATTAAAGATTTAGACTGTGTATCATTTGGTCCTGATATATTAGATATTCATACTACATCAGAGAGAATGTCTATAAGCAGTGTGGAGAGAACATGGAAATATATATTGGAGATACTTAAGAGATTAAGATAGTAAGTGTTAAGATAGTATTCACAAAGCATCTGATAATGATTTGTAATTAATAGAAAATATTTTTAAATTTACAATAAGATTAACAGAAACTTAAGATAAGATTAAGATGTAATTGAATATTTATTAAGTTGTAAATTTAATGTAAATATGAAGCCGGTTTAATTGACCGGCTTTTATTATTCCTATATAATGAAAACAGGTTTAAAATAAAAGGAGGAAGCTAATGAGCAATAAAATGTTTAGAACTAAAAGAATCGTAGCTCTGGCACTTGCAGGTATGATGTGTTTTCAGATGACAGGCTGTGGAAAAAGTGACAGTAAGAAGAAAAAGGAGAAGATTGATCAATATAGTGTTGTCTCACAGGGTGAGATTAATCATACCCTATCAGCTATCAGAGTAGAAGATGGAGAATTATATGGTTCATATTATGATTTAGATACTTCAGCAGATGGACCGGGAGCTGAGGGAAGTAATACAGGTCTTATAAGATATAACCTTGAGACAAAAGAGACAAAAGAAGTTAAAGCAGATGAAGATGTATATATGAATACAGTTCTCAAAGATAACGATGGCAATTACATAGCCAAAGGTTCTGTGTCTATTGATACAGATTCTGAATACAATGATAATGGTGAAAAATCTGACACATATTCATATTATGATGTTACTTATAAATATGATAAAGACTTTAATCTCATAGATAAAGTTAAAGGTGATATGGTTACTGTGAATATTAATGATGATGGAGGAGAGGATTCATCTGTAGCACAGGAGTATACAGATGACGGAGAATTAGTCGAGTTATGTGTATCAGCAGAGAAGAGTGAATATTATCTGAAAATTACAGATAAAGAAGGTAATGAAAAAGGAAAGATTGAAAGTGATGGTGACCAGTCATTTGAGGCACTTCTTAAGTTGCCAGATGGTGAAATGTTAGTATCAACATGGGGTGAAGACAAAGATGCATTCTATAAGATTGATTTAGAGAATCTTAAGGTAGGAGAAAAGGTTTTCGATATGCCGGGATATGATGCAAATCAATATAGTGAAGGTAAAGATAATACACTTATATGTGCTGCTGAGGGATATGTATACAGAATAAATTATAAAGATAATAAATCAACTAAGATTATTAAATTATTAGATAGTGATATTAATCCTGATAGTGTTCAGGCTGTGTATGAATTATCAGATGGCACAATCGGCTGTATTGTTTCAGAAGATTCAGATACTACAGGAATTTATACATTTGAGAAACAGGATTCTAATAAATCAGGCAAAACAGAGATTAAGTTAGGTGTATTATATCTTGATTCAGATCTTCAGGAAAGAGTCATTAAATTCAACAAAACAAATGATAAATACAGAATTGTAACTGTTGAGTATTATGATGATAAAGAAGAAGATTACTCAAATGTAATTTCAAGATTTAATTCAGATATAGCTTCCGGAAATTGTCCTGATATCATTGATTTCAGTTCAATGGAAGGATATCTTGAAAGATATGATGAAAAGGGATTACTTGAAGATTTAACACCTTATTTCAATAAGGAAGAAGATATTAAGTTAGATAAATTAGTACAGAGCGTTGTAAATGCATACAAGATTAATGGCAAATTATATGTATTACCACAGTGCTTTACTTTATCAGGCTGGTTTGGAGCAACTGATACAGTTGGTAAAGACATTCATTGGACATTAGATGATTTCATTAATTTAACAAAGAGTTTACCTGATGGTGTTGAAATGATAAAAGATTTAACAAGTGACAGTCTGCTTAGTATGTGTACAACGCAATTAGACAGATATATCAACTGGGAAACAGGTGACTGCAGATTTAATTCAGATGAATTTGTTAAATTATTAGAATTTAGTGGAAATTATAAGAGTTCAGATGAATTTTATAAAAATTATGATGACAGCGAATATGTAGATGAGTCAACATTAATCAGACAGAACAAATTAATTTTACAGAACGCATTTTTAACTGGCGTAGATGATTATATGGTCGCAAAAGCAATCTTTGGTAAAGATATATCATTCAAGGGTGCGCCTGTAGATGATGGAAATGGTGTAATAGTATCAGGCAGTGGAAGCTTATTAGCTATTTCATCAAAATCTAAGAATAAAGATGTTGCATGGGAATTCATTAAACAGTTCTATATTCCGGAAGATTCAGAAGAAGGTAAATTTTCTTCTTATGCATTTGGCTTCCCAATAATACAGTCAGAATTAGATAAAAAATTAGAAGATGCAAAGACACCGGATACTTATACAGATGAAAATGGAAATGAACAGGTATCAGAAAATGTATGGACAATTGGTGATGTTGAAGTCAAAGTAGGAGTAGCAAGTGATGATGATATCAAGGCTATTAAAGACATTATTAATTCAATTGATGGAAGAAATTCATATGATATAAAGATTGGTGAAATGATTACAGAAGAGGCAGAAGCATTCTTTAAAGGTCAGAAGACAGCAAAAGAAGTTGCAGATATTATTCAGAGCCGTATATCAATGTATGTAAAAGAGAACAAATAGCTTAGGAAGGCTTAGGTAAAATGGTTAAAATCACTAAGAAAAATAAAGGACATAAAAAGTCTGGCTGGGATAAGAAGAGCAGAATAAAATCTAATTTATTTATGCTTCCAAGTATACTGGGCGTATTAACATTTTTCGTTGTACCATTTTTTGTAGTTATCTATTATTCAATGATAGATAATATTGTTAGTAAAAAATTTGTATTTTTTGATAATTTCATTAATGTTTTGGAGAATGAGGCTTTCAAAAAAGCCGCATTTAATACGATGAGATTCACATTTATAGCAGTGCCGTTAGCAGTCATCTTATCGATGCTGCTGGCGTCGCTGATGATGGAAAATATACCATTTAAAAGTCAGTTCAGAACATTATTTTTAACACCGTTAATGGTTCCAGTGGCATCTGTAGTGCTTATTTTTCAGGTATTATTCCATTATAATGGTGTTGTAAATGATTTTATCAGAATATTTGGCGTAGATAAAATAGACTGGTTCAAATCAAAATATGCTCCGGTTGTAATAGTCATATTATTTCTATGGAAGAATCTCGGATATAATATGATATTGTTTATGGCGGCATACTCAAGTATTCCTAAAGAGATTATGGAGGTTGCAAGATTAGACAGTTCATCAAACTGGCAGTTGTTCTGGAAAGTTAAATTAAGATATTTATCACCAACGATAATGTTCGTAACAGTTCTATCAGTAATCAATTCGTTTAAGGTGTTCAGGGAAGTCTATCTTCTGACGGGTGATTATCCGTATGAGAGTCTGTATATGCTTCAGCATTTTATGAACAATACGTTTGCTTCATTAGATTACCAGAAATTATCGGCAGCGGCAGTTATTATGTTTGATGTAATGGTAATTATCATAGGCATTCTTTTTGTAGTAGAAAATAGATACGGAAAGGATGTGGAAGAATAATGAAGAAAAAATCGATTAAAAGAATTACTAAGATTGGAACAAAGACATTAGTCGCATTAATATTTGTAATCTTTTTCGTAATTCCGATTGTACTTACCATATGTAATTCATTTATGAATGAAACTGAGATTACAGCTAATTATGGGAAGGTATTCGATACAAGCAATAATGGTTCACATAAGTTTATATCAGAAAAGGTTAATCTGAAATTTATACCTGATAAAGTATCATTCAGCCAGTATATAACGGTATTATTCAAGAGTCCGGATTATCTGATTAAATTCTGGAATTCAGTATTATATGTTGTACCGATAGTTATTGTACAATTGTTAATTGCATCTTTGACAGCATATGGTTTTACACGTTTCAGAGGTAAGAAGAAAGAAATTGTATTCTTTGTATATGTTATTATGATGCTTATGCCATATCAGGTCACATTAGTACCGAATTTCCTGGTATCGAAATGGTTACATATACTTTATACCAAATGGGCAATTCTGCTGCCGGGATTTTTCTCACCATTCAGCGTATACCTGCTGACTAAATATATGAGACGAATTTCACCGGCAATTATCGAAGCTGCTAAGATGGATGGAGCAGGAGAATGGCAGATATTCAGGCGAATATGTATGCCATTATGTAAAAGTGCATTATTTTCAGTTGGAATACTTGTATTTATAGATTATTGGAATATGGTGGAACAACCACTTATTTTGTTAAAAAGTCAGGACAAATATCCATTATCCATATTCCTGTCAAGAATCAATTCTGGTGAAATCGGTCTTGCATTTGCGGTAGCGGTAATTTATATGATACCAAGTCTGCTGGTATTCTTATATGGTGAGGAATATCTCGTAGATGGTATAACATCGCAAAGTGGTATTAAAGGTTAGTGCGAAATTCAGGTAGAACAAGAATAAGTACAAAGATTGGTTATTAAATCGCTATATAGGTAAACGTGGAGGTAGAAATGGAAGAAAAACAACACATAGCAAGAAAAAAGTGGGTAAAAAGATTTGCGATAGTTTTCTTTGTAGTTCTATTATTACTTACTTTCTTTTCAAATACAATTATGAATCATTCACTTCCTCAGGTAGCAACTCAGGCAATTGAGTCAGATTCAGTATCATCAAAGATAAGAGGAACCGGAACAATTGAATCCGGTGAGGCAAAAGAAGTAGCTATTAGTGAGAGCAGGGAAGTTGAAGAAGTACTTGTCAAGGCAGGCGACACTGTTAAGAAAGATGATGTGTTAGTGAAGTTAAAAGGCGGCGACAGTTCAGAGATAACTACAGCACAGGCTGAATTAGATAATCTTAAAACAGCATATAGAAACAGCATTTTAGTTAATGAAACAGATCAGTCTTTAGTAAATAAGGCTGAAAGTGGTAAGGATTATTATGAGGAGAACAGAGCCACACTTGCTGCAATATCAGCTAAAGTAAAAGCAGCACAGGATAAAGTTAACAATATACAGGAACAGATAAATAAGTTAAATGCCACAAGTGGTCAGACAAGCGCAGATAATGCAGCAGGTGATGGAGCAGATGACATGGGTATGGATGATAATTCTAATAATTCATCTAATCCTGAAATTGACAAGCTCAATCAGAGCCTGGAGGCAGCACAGAAAGAATTAGAAACTGTTACAAAAGAGCATACGAATTATTTAGCAGACATTAATACAGTTAATGATTTACGTTCACAGTATGAAGCTATTAAGACAGCAGAACAGAATATTGAGAAGTTAAAACAGAATTCTGTAGGAAATGAAATCAAGTCAACAGTAGATGGAACAATTCTTACAGTTGATATTAAGAATGGAGATACAATTTCTCCTGATACACCATTTATTACAATTCAGAATAAAGATAATGGCTATTCATTAACTATTTCAGTAACAAAAGACCAGGTTAAAAAGGTTAAAATAGGTGATGAGGCTACAATATCTAATTCATGGTATTATGGAGATGTTAAGGCAACACTTACAACTATAAAGAACGACCCGGCAGCACCGGGTAAACAGAAGTTATTAGTTCTGAATATAGAGGGAGATGTGGAAGCCGGTTCAACCATGACAGTTTCATTAGGTGATAAGAGTGCGACATATGATTATGTAGTACCTAACAGTTCAATAAGAGAAGATAATAACGGTAAATTTATCTTAGTTGTTAAAGAGAAAAGCAGTCCATTAGGAAACAGATATGTTGCAAAACGTATAAATGTAGAAGTATTAGTGACTGATGATTCTAAATCTGCCGTAAAGGGTGCTTTAGAGGGTGGAGAATATGTTATTACAACCTCAAGCAAATTAATTAAAGCAGGTGATCTTATAAGACTGGCAGACTAACCCAGGCGCATAAGCGACCTTGAAATGGAGACTGATTATGAAAGATTTTATTAAAAGAATAATAAAATATGCAGTTGCTGTTATACTTCTAATAATTCCGGTCCTTATTATTAATTATCAGAAAAATAATGATGTATCGCATAATGCTGCACTCAGATGGGACAGTTCAGGCAAATCTGCACATATAAGTGTATTTATGTCAGAAGATGCAAAGTTCACTCTTAATAATGTAATGGAGTTCGAAGAAAATATGAAGAATACCCTTACAGAGAGTAATGCACTTACTAATAAATCAGGTTATAATACATGGATTGACAGTTACAGTGCCAAAGGACAGTTAACCATAAGCAGAGATGATGTTAATGTTGAAGTATCGGCTATTGGAGTGGGAGGAGATTTCTTCTTCTTTCATCCATTAGAATTAGTTAACGGTTCATACTTTACACCTGATAATCTTATGGATGATTTGATAGTGCTTGACGAAGATACGGCATGGCGATTATTTGGAAGTACGGACATACAAGGTATGACTGTAGAGATTAATGGCAAAGAATATATAATTTCAGGCGTAATTAAAAGAGATGAAGGCAGACTTAATAAGGAAGCCGGTAATAATAAGCCTACTGTATATGTTTCATATCATTTGCTTAATACAGGCGAAGAAGGACCTTATATAACGGATTATGAAGTTATATTACCTGATTTGACTAAGAATTATGCATATAAGATTGTTAAAAAAGGAATTAATTTATCAGCAGATAATAGAGATATTGTCAAGACAGATGACAGATATTCGGTAACATCTCTTGTCAAATTATTGAAAAATTATGGAAAACGTTCAATGAAAACGAACGGAGTTATATATCCGTATTGGGAAAATGTTGCAAGAGGCCGAGAAGACATGTGTGTATATGCATTACTTACAGAAATAATTATTGCTGTCATATGTATAGTATATGTTGTTATCAAATTGATTAAATTATTAAAAAGAAATTCTGAGAATATAAAGAAATTGTTTAGTAAAGTATTAGAAGCTGTTAAATATAAATTAAGCCGAAAAAAAGAAGTCGAAAGATCTGAAATTAATACGGTTATATTTGATATTGGTAATGTATTAGCTGAATTTGTTCCTATGCAATATCTTAAATCTATCGGGTATGATGGAGAAGAAAGAGATGAAATATTCAATGCCATTATAGAAAATGATATCTGGAATGAATATGATAAAGGAATTATGACAGAAACTGAAGTCATAAATAAATATATAGAAAGATATCCGGAGTTAGAAGATGCAGTCAGAAAAGTATTCTCTGATATGAAAGGTATCGTAAGACGATTTGAATATACCGATGAATGGATAGAGAGTCTGAAAGAGCAAAATATCAGAGTTTTGTACTTATCAAATATTAGTAAGACTTTATATAATGACTGTGAGGAAGAACTTAATTTCATATCTGATATGGACGGAGGAATTCTGTCTTTCGAAGAAAAATGTTCTAAGCCTGATTCAGAGATTTATAAAAAGCTTATTAATAAATATAATTTAGAGCCTGATGCATGTATATTTGTTGATGACAGACAGGCAAATATCAAAGCAGCAGCAAACAACGGATTAAATGGAATATATTTTAACTCATATGATGAGGCAAGCAGGGAAATAGTAGAATTAATTAACAAAAGAAATACAATTTAGTAATATAAACCTCTTGACAATGAGTGCAATAACTGTATAATGTAGTTATGAAAACTACATTATACAGTTATTTGTGTTTAAAAATAGAATGGAGGGTTACACATGGATTGTGGAATTACTAAAAAGAAAAGTTATCTGGAACAGAAGATTGCTATACCTAAGTATACATTAGGTGAAGAATTGATAAGCTCTATTTCCCATGGAGTAGGTGCAGGACTAGGAATTGTAGCATTATGCCTGTGTGTCTCATTGGCATATAGACACCAGAATATGTGGGGCGTGGCAAGCAGCTGGGTATTCGGAATATCATTGATTATTTTATATAGTATGTCATGTATTTACCATGCATTAAAGCCTAATAACGCTAAGAGAGTAATGAGAATATTCGACCATTGTACGATTTTCTTATTAATAGCAGGAACATATACACCATTTACACTTGTATCATTAAGAGATAGTGTTGGCTGGATATTATTCGGAGTTATATGGGCAGCAGCCGTAATCGGTATCATTCTTAATGCTATTGATATGGAGAAGTTCAAGGTAATATCGATGATATGTTATCTTGCAATGGGTTGGGCAATTATATTTGCGTTTAAGCCACTTATAAGAGCAGTTCCTGGTAAAGGTATTGAATTATTAGTTGCAGGTGGAATCTCATATACAATCGGTGCAGTTATATACGGAATTGGAAGTAAAGTGAAATATATGCATTCAATCTGGCACTTCTTTGTATTGGGCGGAAGTATACTTCATTTCTTATGCATATATATGTATGTACTGTAAAAGCAATTTCTTTAAAGTTTTATTTACCTGTGATATAATGATGAGAAAGTATTTGTAATTATGTAAAAAGTTTTCGCCGAGGTAATAGAATTGAATGAAGAAAGATATGCTAAAATAAGCAATTGGTTTCGTGACAACGAAAAGAGAATGAAAATATTGAACATATTATATAAAGGTCTGCCAACAGTTACAATGGTTGAATATGCAGTCCTGGTAATATTTGAAATATTTCAGGGTAAAGGTAAAATGGAAGAAATAATCAGAGTAATTATTGTTCCATTAATTACCTTTGGAATATGTACAGCTGCACGTAAAGTAGTTAATGAAAAACGACCTTATGAGGCAATGAATATTACACCATTAATAAAGAAAGATAAAAAAGGACAATCATTTCCAAGCAGACATGTATTAACAGCAACTATTATTGCAATGGCATCAATGTATGTTAATGTGCGGCTTGGTATTATTATGATGTTAATAAGTGTTGCTATTGCGGTTATAAGACCGGTAGCAGGTGTTCACTATATACGTGATGTAATCGGGGGCTTGATAATTGGAATTGTGTGTGGGGTTATGGGATTCTATGTATTTTAGCCATACACGCCGGTCTGAGTGTATGGCTAAATATATAGAAATCGGAGTGTATGACATTAATGAACCAAAATAATTAATAACGAAAAAGATATCTGCATAACTTCTGCACAGTAGATAAGTTTATAGTAAAATTACGATTTCATAAGTCTTGGTAAATCACGTTTGTCTAATACAACTATAAATGAATATTCTTTTTTAATTGGAATATCAGGGTCTAGATTCATAACAATCTCGTTCTTGTCACGAATACCTATAACATTGATATTTAAGCGTTTACGGAGATTAAGTTCTCGTAAAGTTTTGCCTACCCAGTCCTCTCTTGCTGCAATTTCTATCATTCGTATCGTACTTGATAATTCAATAAATTCCTTGAAATTACCGGAAATAAGGCTTCTTGCAACACGAAGTCCTGATTCCTTTTCGGGAATAATCACCTTATCAGCACCGACTTTTTTGAGTATTGTTGAGTGAATTTCCTCACCGGATTTTGCCATAATATAAGGAACACCGGCCTCTTTACAAAGAATTGTTGCCATAATACTTGCATCAAGATTACCTGTAATAGAGATAATTACACCGTCCATATTAGAAAGACCAAGAGACTCCATAGTCTCCTTATCACATACATCAACCTTCATTGCACGTGTAACATATGGTGCAATTTCATGAACTTTTTCTTCGTCTACATCAATAGCAAGGACTTCAGCACCGATTTGTGCAAGCTCACGTGCAACACTTTCTCCAAATTTTCCTAAGCCAAATACTGCAAAAGTTTTCTTTTTCATATTAATCCTCATTTCTCTACATTCATTTATTTTATATAATTATCCAACAGTAATATCCTCACGAGGGAACATTGCCAGACCATATTTACTTTTTCTTGAACTGAATATGATAGGCAGAGTCATTGGACCGAGTCTGCCAGCATACATACATATGATTATAATGACTTTACCTGATAAATCAAGTGTGGCAGTATAATCTCTTGTAAGTCCTACGGTTCCAATTGCGCTTGTCGATTCAAACACAATGTCAAGTAAATCGCCACCTGTATAAGTCGATAATATTATTATACTCGTAAATAAGAAACATAAACTTGCTAAGACAACAGCCAGAGCCTTTCTCATAGTTCTGTTTGGGATACGTCTGCCATAGGCTGTTCCGTATTCGCTGCCTTTTACAGCCGACATTGCAGCAATAATGATAAGCGCAAGCGTAGTAGTCTTGACACCACCTGCCGTTCCAACCGGAGAACCACCGATAAACATAAGAATCAGACAGAACAATGTAGTTGCATCACGCATACCTTTCTGTGAAAATGTAAAGAACCCTGCCGTTCTTGTGGTAACGGACTGGAAAAATGATGCAAGAATTTTATGAGGAACAGACATATTTCCTATGGTAGCAGGATTATTATATTCGAAAGCAAATACAATAACTGCACCGATTATAATAAGCGAAATACTGACTGTCAGAACTATTTTAGTATGCAGACACAGTCTGTTAAAGAAGGCAGTATGTGGCATTTCTTTATTTCTTATGGCACGTATATTCTTTAAGATGTCAAACCACACGATAAAACCAAGTCCTCCCATTGTAATAAGAAACATTGTCGTAAGATTTACGTTAACATTTGTTGCATATCCAGCAAGACTGGATGGTCCGATTAAGTCAATACCTGCATTACAGAATGCAGAAATTGAGGTAAATACAGATATCCATATGCCTTTAGCCAGTCCGAAATCAGGAATAAATGTAAATGAATAGAAAAATGCTCCAATAAATTCAATTGTAAATGTTCCGATAAGAACTTTGTGTGTAAATCTGACAAGTCCTGATAGCGAATCCAGGTTAAATGCATCCTGCAGCAGCATACGACCCTTTAAAGTTACCTTTTTGTGTAAAAGCAACATAAGAGAAGTTGTAAATGTAATGATGCCGAGTCCGCCGCATTGTATAAGAAATAATATAACAATTTGTCCAAAAAGACTCCAGTGTTCGAATGTATTTACAACGACCAGACCAGTCACACATACTGATGTGGTAGATGTAAAAAGTGCATCGACAAAAGGTGTGTAGGTGCCGTCAGCTGATGAAACCGGCAGCATTAGTAATAAAGAACCTCCGACAACTGTAAGCAGAAATCCGAGGGCAATCATTTGTGTGGTTGAAAGCTGCAATTTATGCTTAGGATTAGATAAGCTCATTTTAAACCTCATTTCTTAAAACATTAATATATGTATATTATAAAGGTAAAAATATATTTTGCAATAATAAATAAATGTGAGATAAATAAATGTGAGATAAATAAATGCGAGATAAATAAATGAGAATAAAATCTGATTGACAAAATAATATATGAATGGTATCATATTAAAGCGCGTTAAACGTGAAATGCGGATGTGGCGGAACTGGCAGACGCGCTAGACTTAGGATCTAGTGGGAGACCGTGCAGGTTCGATTCCTGTCATCCGCACTACAGGAAAGCTTAGTATGCTCCACGGGATGGAGAATAGGCTTTCCTTTTTTGTGGTAGATTAGTTTGATTTAGAAAGAGAATGATAGATATGTATGAGAATATATTTAGTCTGGAATTACCGGTAGGAGAGAGATTAAAGCTTGTAAGAAATAGATTAGTGCCTGAAGAATATAAAGAGTTAAGTAATAATGAATTAGAGAAGAAGAATCTAAAAAGAATTTCCATTGTAACAGGAATTCATGGAGATGAGATGGAGGGACAGTATATCTGCTATGAACTCATTAAGAGAATAGAGGAGAATAGAGATTGTCTTAAAGGGATAGTAGACATTTACCCGGCTGTAAATATGTTAGGTTTAGACAATGCAATCCATACAATACCAAAAGAGCGGCTTGATATGAACCATATATTTCCAGGTTCGGCAAACGGAAGAATGATGGAGAGAATTGCATTTGCATTAACGGAAAATGTCCTGGGTTCTTCAATATGTATCGATGTCCATGGAAGTGACATCTTCTCAAGAGAAAGCTTGCAGGTCCGATTAAATGAGGATTTTGCGGATAAAGTTTTACCATATGCAAGACTTATAAATGCAAATGTAATATGGATTAATCCAAATCCCACTGTGTCAGATTCGACACTTACACATAGCTTAAATTGTATGGGGGTTCCTGCATTTGCAGTAGAATGTGGCATAGGTAACTCAATCAATAAAGCTGATGGAGATAAGATCGTCGAGGGAATATTCAATGTGATGTCGGAATTTGAAATCTGGAGTGGAGAAAAATACAATGTATCAGAGGCTCCGGTCTGCAATGATGATGGTGTGGAATTCATAAGAGCTGATAAGTCTGGATTATTTATTTCGGAAATCAGTGACTTTGCAGAATTGAAAGAGGGACAGCTTATAGGTAGAATAGTCGATGTTATGAAAAATGAAGTGCTTCAGGAAGTCAGGGCTAATCATGATGGAATCTTATTTACCATAAGAGAATTTCCGATGGTGTATGAGGGTGCTTTGCTGGCACGAATACTTATATGTGGGGATTAGGAGGATTACAATGAATAAGGTAGAAATATGCAGAATAAAATCGCCATACAGAGATGATATGGTAGTTAATGGATATTTATTTGGAAAAGGTGAAGAATCAGCATGTATTATCGGTTCAATGCGAGGTACAGAGATTCAGCAGACTTATATATGTTCGCAGATTGTGAAAACATTAAAAGGACTTGAGCATAACGGAAATATCTGTGCAAATAAATCAGTGCTTGTTATACCAACAGTTAATCCATATGCGTTAAATACTGGAAGAAAATTCTGGGGCGTGGAGGACGAGGACATTAACAGATCATATCCGGGCAGAGAATTTGGTAAGACAAATGAGAGAATTGCCAGACATATTATGGAATATGTGAAGAATTATACATTTGGAATACAGTTTCCGTCATTTTATGCGGACGGCGAATTTATACCACATATAAGAATGATGGAGACAGGTTATCAGAATACCTCACTTGCTAATCTGTTCGGATTACCATTTGTGGTTGTAAGAAAACCACAGCCAATTGATACTACAACTTTGAATTATAACTGGCAGAATGAGATGACAGCAGCATTTTCAGTATATTCAGGATACAATGAGTCAATTAATGAAGAAAAGGCTAAACAATCAGTATCAGCGGTTCTTCGTTTTCTTACAAGAATGGGAATAATCAGATACGACAGCCTTAGCGGGTATATAAGCCATGTTATAGATGAAGATTCACTTACAAATATTTATTCGGGAAGTGGTGGCTTCTTAAGAAAATTAAAGAAAATCGGCAAGGAAGTTCATTATGGGGAAGTCGTAGCGGAAATTATAGATCCATTTGAGGGAGAAGTCAAAGAACAGATTAAGGCACCTACAGATGGAATTATATTCTTTGCACAGCGAGAGCCGTTAATAAATGAATCGGATATAGTATATAGAATTGTCAGAAGAATACATGAATAAATCACCTGATTAATTATGTAATTAGATATGAAAAATCTTGACTTTAACCAATCTCTATGATACCTTTATAGAGATTAATTAATATAGCAAAGGCTATGAAGAGAGATAGTAGTTATTATGAAGATTTCAGAGAGAAGACGTATGGTGCAAGTCTTTATCAGAGTAATAGTGAACCAGTCTCAGAGCTTTGAACCGAAAACAATTTATTTGCAAGTAGGCTTCAACGGAGGTCCACCGTTAAAAGGAAGATAATGAGTGCAGTTTACTGAATTTAGGTGGTAACACGGATATGATTATTCGCCCTAAGCTAGATATTATTATATTTAGCTTGGGGCATTATTATTGTATAAGAAAATGTCGGATAAAGCGATATAAAAGTATCACAAAAAATATCACAAAACATTGCAAAATTATATTCATTTATCAGGAATTAATTTTAGACATTTAAGAATAATAAGTGTAACTACCGGTTCTATATTAAACAGAAAAGAGGATAAAATGGCAAACGATAAGAAATTAGTAGAAGCAATTACAGCTATGGAAGATGATTTCGCACAGTGGTATACTGATGTAGTTAAAAAAGCAGAACTTATGGGATATTCAAGTGTTAAGGGATGTATGATTTTTAAACCGGCAGGATATGCAATATGGGAAAATATCCAGCATGAATTAGATAGAAGATTTAAAGAGACAGGCGTAGAAAATGTATATATGCCAATGTTTATTCCTGAAAGTCTTTTAGAGAGAGAAAAAGACCATGTAGAAGGTTTTGCACCTGAAGTAGCATGGGTAACAATGGGCGGTTTAAATAAGTTACAGGAAAGACTTTGCGTTCGTCCAACATCAGAAACATTATTCTGTGATTTCTATAAAGATGAAATTCAGTCATACAGAGATTTACCAAAGGTATATAATCAATGGTGTTCAGTAGTAAGATGGGAGAAAGAGACAAGACCATTCTTACGTTCAAGAGAATTCTTATGGCAGGAGGGACACACAGCTCATGCAACAGCAGAAGAAGCAGAAGAAAGAACACAGCAGATGCTTAATTTGTATGCAGATTTCTGCGAAGAAGTATTAGCGATTCCTGTTGTAAGAGGACGTAAAACAGATAAAGAGAAATTCGCAGGTGCAGAAGCAACATATACAATTGAAGCACTTATGCATGATGGTAAAGCACTTCAGTCAGGTACAAGCCACAACTTTGGTGATGGCTTTGCTAAAGCATTTGGTATACAGTTTACAGACAAAGATAATAAATTGAAATATGTTCATCAGACATCATGGGGAATGACAACAAGACTTATCGGTGCGGTTATAATGGTTCATGGCGATAACAGAGGTCTTGTACTTCCACCAAAGGTAGCACCAACACAGGTTGCAATTATTCCAATTATGCAGAAAAAAGAGGGCGTGTTAGACAAGGCATACGAAGTTAAGAATATGCTTTCTAATTTCAGAGTAAAAGTAGATGACAGCGATAAGAGTCCTGGTTGGAAGTTCTCAGAACAGGAAATGAGAGGTATTCCTGTAAGAATCGAAATGGGACCTAGAGATATTGAAGCTAATCAGGCAATAATTGTCAGAAGAGATACAAGCGAAAAGATTACAGTTTCAATTGATGAATTGAACGATAAAGTCGGAGAAATCTTAGAGGCAATGCAGAAAGAAATGCTTGAAAGAGCAAGAGTTCACAGAGATAACCATACATTTGTAGCTACAAATTATGAAGAATTTAAAGATGCAGTTGCTAATAAGCCAGGCTTTATTAAAGCAATGTGGTGTGGTAATCAGGAATGTGAAGATAAGATAAAAGAAGAGACAACAGCTACATCAAGATGTATGCCATTTAATCAGGAGCATTTATCAGATGTATGTGTATGCTGTGGTAAACCTGCAAAAGCAATGGTATACTGGGGTAAGGCATACTAAGATAAAGTAGAATGGTATAAGAATAGTATAAGAAAATATATTATTAAAAGCTTCATAGAGTCAGAATCAATTGGCTTTGTGAGGCTTTTAGTTAATTGACAAATAAAATAAAATGTATTATATATAATATAACACACCCCTCCCCGGGGGCATAACAAACATTTATCGTAAGGCTAATAAAACAAATTATTACACAATATTGCATAGAAAACGAGGTGAAGAAATGCAGGCAGACAGAGATAAAGTAATGAGACTTCTTAAAACAGCAAGAGGGCAGATAGATGGAATTATTAAAATGGTTGAAGAGGACCGATATTGTATAGACATATCCAGACAATTAATGTCGGCTTCAGCAATACTTAATACAACTAACAAGGAAGTGCTTTCGGCACATTTGAAGAGCTGTATTAATTGTGCAGAGACAAAAGAAGAAAGAGATGCAAAAGTTGATGAAATGATGGCAATAATAAGTAAGATATCGAAATAATATTGCAAAAATCGCTCAGAAATGGAGAATAGCGAGAAAAATAATGTTGATACGATTATTTTTCTCACAGCTAAATGTGTTGCAGGCACCACATTTAGCCTTAATCGCAGAGCAAAATCTGAAATTTTGCTCGCGAATCCTCCGGCATAATATGCCTGCGGATTGGAGAATATTATGAAAGACAAGTTTAGTATAACCGGGATGTCATGTGCTGCCTGCCAGTCACGAGTTGAGAAAGCTGTGAACGGATTAGATGGAGTATCTGTTGCAAGTGTTAATCTTCTGACTAATAGTATGGTAGCTGACTATGATGAAAATATTTTAAGTTGTGATGATATTATTAAAGCTGTAGAGAAGGCGGGATACGGAGCAAAAGTTGTCTCAGATAATGAAGCGGGAAAAAGTTCTGCTAATAAAGCTGGTGATAAAACTAAAACTAATGGAGAAGCAGATGCTAATGAGAAAATATATGCAGATTTCAAAAGACGTCTTATAGTATCGTTTGCATTTCTTATACCGTTAATGTATGTTTCTATGGGACATATGGTCGGTCTGCCGCTTCCAGGGTTCCTGTCAGGTCATAGTAATGCAGTTTCATTTGCATTTACACAGTTTCTATTGTGTATTCCGGTTCTATATGTTAACCGGATATATTTTAAGAGAGGCTTTAAAGCATTATTTCATTTGAATCCTAATATGGACAGCCTGATTGCAGTTGGTTCAAGTGCTGCACTTATATATGGAATATTTGCAATATACAGAATGAGTTATGCACTTGGTGCAGGCGATATGGAAGTAGTAATGAGATATCATCATGATTTATATTTTGAATCATCAGTTATGATATTATCACTTATTACAGTAGGTAAATTCTTAGAGGCTAAATCTAAGGGGAAGACGAGTGAAGCACTTAGGAAACTTATGGATATGGCACCTAAGAAAGCTATTATCGAGGTAAATGGCGAACAGAAAGAAGTGTCTGTTGATGAAGTTAAAGTATCTGATATAGTAATAGTTAAACCGGGCAGCAATATACCTGTAGATGGTATTATTATAGAGGGAAGTACCAGTGTTGATGAGGCTGCTATTACAGGAGAGAGTATTCCGGTAGAAAAAGCAGCAGGTGATGAAGTTATCGCAGCTACAATTAACAAGACAGGTTTTGTTAAGGTAAAGGCATCAAGAGTTGGTGCAGACACTACATTTTCTAAGATAATAGAACTTGTAGACGAGGCAAGCGCAAGCAAAGCACCGATAGCTAAGATTGCAGATAAGATATCAGGAATATTTGTGCCGGTAGTAATGGCTATCGCAGTGATAACATTTGTGGTATGGCTTATATCAGGTGCGACATTTGAATTTGCTTTATCGTGTGCAATATGTGTATTGGTTATTTCATGCCCATGTGCATTGGGACTTGCTACACCTGTTGCCATTATGGTTGGTACGGGAAAAGGTGCTGAGAATGGAATACTTATTAAATCTGGAGAAGCATTAGAGGTTGCACATAGCATTGATACAGTGGTTTTCGATAAGACAGGAACTATAACAATTGGTAAACCTGTCGTAACAGATATAAGTGCAATTGGTATGAGCGAAGATGAACTCTTAGATATCGCATATGCAATAGAAGAGAAGAGTGAACATCCATTAGCAAATGCAATCGTTGAATATTCTAAAGAACATATGGGCAGATATAAGCTTGAAAGATTTAATGCAATATCTGGAAAAGGCGTTGAAGCATTTGCAGGGAATAGCAGATTTATCACAGGAAATGAGAAGTTCATTAATGAAAATGGTATTAAGTTAAGTGAAAATGAGAAAAATACAATAGATAATCTGGCAAATGAGGGTAAGACACCATTATTATTTGCAAGAGACAGTAAATTAATCGGAATTATAGCAGTAGCAGATGTTATTAAGGGAAGCAGTCCATTAGCAATAAGAAAACTAAAATCTATGGGAATAAAAGTTATAATGCTGACCGGTGATAATAAAGTTACTGCAAATGGAATAGGAAAATCACTTGAATTAGATGATATTATTGCTGAAGTATTACCACAGGATAAGGAGTCAGTTATCTCTGAGCTTAAGAAAACAGGAAGAAAAGTTGCGATGGTCGGTGATGGAATAAATGATGCACCTGCACTTGTGAGAGCGGATGTCGGAATTGCGATTTCAAATGGAACGGATGTAGCGATTGAAAGCGCTGATATTATTCTGATGAAGAATGATTTATTAGATGTTGTAACCGCTATCAGATTAAGTAAAAGTGTAATCAGAAATATAAAAGAGAATTTATTCTGGGCATTTTTCTATAACATATTAGGAATACCATTGGCAGCAGGTGTGTACTATAATACATTTGGATGGAAGCTAAACCCGATGTTCGGTGCAGCAGCAATGAGCCTTAGCAGTGTATTTGTAGTTACAAATGCTTTGAGACTGAGATTCTTTAAGAAAGATAGAGATGAGCCGGAAACAGACAGTAAAAATGCTATTGGCATAGAAGTAATAAAAACTTCAGAAAATAATGATAAAGATAATAAAGTTAATATAAACAATATATCAAATAAAAAAACAACAGTTGAAAAGGAGAAAGAAAATATGATAGTATTAAGAGTAGACGGTATGATGTGTAAAAATTGCGTGGCACACGTAGAGAAAGCATTGAATTCATTAAATGGAGTATCAGCTAGAGCAGACTTAGAAAGTAAACTTGTAACAGTTGACAATCCTGAAAATGTTTCAGCAGATGCTATGATTGCAGCAGTTAAAGAAGCCGGATATGATGCCGTATTAGAAAAATAATTCTGACCAAAGATGAAAGGTGAACATATAATTGAAGAAGAATAACCGAGCTAAGATTTTAATAAATATTGTATTTATAGCGATAATAATAGGCGTTATCTGCAAAGTATTTGGCGGACAGTCAGAAGAAATAATTGAGCAGATTAGTAAAATGACATTTGCAACATTATTTATTATAATTTTATGCAGTGCATTTTTTAATGCAGCAGATGGACTTGCCTATTATGTAATGGCTAAAAGATATAATGATAATTTCAAATGGTATCAGGGAGTTGGATGTTCTTATTATTGTGCATTTTTCAGGCTGACTACATTCGGAAGCGGTACGGCTGCTTCCGGAATGTATTATCTTCATAAATATAATGTTCCGATGCAGAATAGTTTTGGAATGATTACGATTAATTATATAGTCCAGAAGATTGCCATTGTATTAATGTGTTTAATCTTCTTTATAGGAAATTATGGAATTATGAAAGAATACTATAGTGAGTATTTTGAGTATGTATTACTTGGCGTAATTGTAACGGTACTTGTAGCAATAGCACTTCTTACTGTGGTACTCTGGAAGAAAATCCATGATTTTTTGTTGTTTTTAGCTGAAAAAGTAATTAAGAATATTGAACTAAAGGAACGTATAAAATTACTAGAAAATAAATTAGAGTCATTAAGGGAAGAAAGCAGGATAATGCTTAAAGAAAAGGGAACAATGTTAAAACTTCTCCTGCTTAATATGATTAAATATCTGGGTTGGTATATGATTCCGTGCGTTGTATTAGGCTATACGGATATAAGTAATATAATAAGAGGTTTATGTATATCTGCTTTAGCTTCAGCACTCATAGGGGTTATACCATCACCCGGGGCAAGTGGTTCAACAGAGGCAATGTTTTATGTGTTATTCTTAGCAGTAACAGATAAGGCAGAGGCAGTAGCCGTAATGCTTATGTATCGTTGTTTTACATATATATTTCCGTTTATGATTGGTGGAATTGTGATTTTGGTCAAAAGGATAATGGATAAAAGAAGATATAAAAAA
Organism: Eubacteriaceae bacterium; assembly: GCA_902362455.1. Taxonomy (GTDB): domain Bacteria; phylum Bacillota; class Clostridia; order Lachnospirales; family Lachnospiraceae; genus Bovifimicola; species Bovifimicola ammoniilytica. The sequence goes on along the minus strand of CABIWJ010000003.1, from coordinate 345,512 downwards.
ATATTAGATATGCAGATAAAATAGTCAGAAAATTAGTCTGATTCGATAAAGTGAATTGCTATGTCAATTCATTTTATTGCACTTATTGCACAGTAAAAGCTTTTGTAAAGAAAGCTTTTATATTATATCAGAAGAGAGGCAATGGATAAAATGTATTATATGTTTAACAAACCTAAAGGTTGTATAACAGCAAGGACAGATGAGAAACATAAAACAGTAATGGATTATTTTCCGGAAGATATGAGACATATTCTGCATCCGGTTGGCAGGCTTGATAAGGATACGGAGGGGTTTCTTATCATAACGAATGACGGAATATTTAATCAGAGGCTTATGCATCCGGAATTTCATGTGCCAAAGACATATTATTTTCATGCGTTGGGAATTCTTGATGATGAGAAGATAAGAAAGTTACAAAGCGGTGTAGAACTTATAGGGGAAAAAGATTTATTCAAGGCTGAAAGCATTGAAGTTGACGGAACGGGCAATATTAAAGAAATTTCAAACCTTATAGCAGGTACAAAGTTTGAAAAAGCAGCAAGAAACCCGAGAAACGGACAGACTATATCAGGTAAAATAACAATAACTGAGGGTAAGAAGCATCAGGTAAAGAGAATGCTGAAGGCAGTAGGTTGTTATGTGATATATCTAAAGAGGACACAGATAGGAGAAGTGTCAATTGATGAGAATTTGAAAACAGGTGAATATAGGGAGTTTACAGAAGAAGAAATTCATTTGTTAAACAAATAAATACTACACTAAGTTGTTGATAAATTAACCCAGATAAGGTATAATTTATATATAAAATGTGGTTTGGCAAGAAGGAGAGAAGTACTTTGAAAATTGGCAAGAATAGAATATCTTCTTCGATTATTGTAGTAATTATTATGATGACGATTGTTATAAGTATCGGAAGCATATATATAAGTTATATGGAAGGTCGATATGACACCATACAGAAAAAGGAAATTAATTATGAAACTGATCAGGTAGTTAAGAACATAAAGAAACAGATTGCTGATAATTTCTATTATCTAAAATACTTTTCAAAAAATATTTCGGATACATCTGAATTAAAGTGTGATTTAGAAGTTAACAAAATCAAGTCTGTTAGGACAGGTGAAAAATTTTATTTAATTGGTATTGCAGACAAAGACGGTAATGCGTGTGATATTAATGGGGATAAATATGATATTTCATCAGAAGAATATTTTGTTAATTCGATGAACAATGAATACGTTATTACTAATACAATAATTGATGAAAATAAGAAGTATAATATTTATAGTATACCAATCAAACATGAAGAAGACGTGGTTGGGGTTCTTTATGCCAAAAAATACACAGACGAAATTGAATATGGAATTAATGAAGATGATATGGAGATAGAGAAAGATATATGGGTTGTAGATCATGATGGAACTATAATTTTTGATACAACAGGCGAGGAGATGCCTGAGAATGAGAATAAGAAGGTAAGAACTCATAATTTTATAGATAAGTTAGAAGAATTAGATAATTCAACACGTACAACTGATAAGTTATCTAAGGCAGTAAGTTCTAATGAACCAGCATTTATAAGGATAAAATATCATAAGGCGAAGATAGCATATGTTAAACCTATGGATGTGAACGACTGGAAGATAATTACTATTATATCGCATGATAAGTTTAATAAATATATGGCTCAGTCATTAGACAGGTTTAATCAGTTAGTATATATATTTGCAGTTATCTACGGTGCAACCCTGCTTGTGGTATTAGTTATTCAGAACAAGAATAGAAAGAAGATTGAACATATTGCATATGTAGATGAGGTAACAGGTGGCAAATCATTTACAAAATTTAAAGATGAGGTAGACAAACTTATTAAGAGTGCATCAGATGAGTATGCATTAGTAGATTTAGATGTTGATAAATTCAAATATATTAACGACATTTTTGGATATGAAGAAGGTAATAATGTTATAAGATTTATATGGGGAGAGATTAATAACATTATGGAGACGGGAGAAGTATTTGCACATTACAGAGCGGACCAGTTCGTATTGTTCCTGAAGGCAAATGATATGGATCATGTCATAAAGAGAATGGAAATGTTATCGTTAACTGTACAGAAACGTGGAGTCCAGAAAGAGAAGAACTATGAGATAATTCTATCGATTGGTATATATCCGGTAGATAGAAAATTCTTTAATATTGATACGGCGATAGACAGGGCAGACCTTACTAAGAAATCTATTAAAGGTAAGCATAGTAAAGTATATGCCATATATGATGATACATTGAGACAGAAAGAGCTTAGAGACCAGGAAATTGAAAATATGATGGAAAAAGCCATTAAAGATGAAGAATTCAAAGTGTATTATCAACCAAAATATAATTCATCAAATAGTGAATTAACAGGTTCAGAGGCGCTTGTAAGATGGTATAATGAAGAATGTGGTATGCTTTTTCCAAATGAATTCATACCGGTATTTGAGAACAATGGTTTCATAGTTGAATTAGATGAATATATGTTTGAACATGTATGTATGGATATAAGAAAATGGTTAGATTCAGGTTATAATGTAGTGCCTGTATCAGTTAATATGTCTCAGTTACAGTTATATAATTCAAGATTTATAGAAGAATATACAGCAATACTTAAGAAATATGATGTGCCGGCTGAATATATCCAATTGGAGATGACAGAAACAACATTATTCTCTGAAACGGATGCTTTAATAGATACAATTGATAAGTTACATAAAGCAGGATTCAAGATTCTAATGGATGATTTCGGAACAGGTTATTCGTCACTTAATATGCTTAAAAGCATTCCGGTAGATATTCTGAAATTAGATAAGAGTTTTGTAGATGACATTGGTGATTCGAAAGGTGACATAGTTGTATCAACTATCGTATCATTAGGTCAGTTACTTGATATGAAGATAGTTGCAGAAGGTGTTGAGACTAAAGAACAGTATGAGTTCTTAAGAGATATTTTCTGTGATGAGATACAGGGATATTATTTCTCAAGACCAATTTCATCGGAAGAATATATTAAAAAGATGACGAAAGGGGCATTGTAGTATGGCAGTTAAGAGAATACTTATTTCGGAAGCGAAAGAAGGCATGGAACTTGCGGGGGATGTCTATGATACTAAAGGCAGACTCATTGCGCCTTTTGGTACAGTGCTTGATAAAGAGATAATAAGGAAACTTGAGAATTATGATGTAGTTGTACTTAAAATTATTGTGAAATCTGATATAGATGATATATTTATGGAAAGCAGTGCTTATGAGAGAAGTGAGGAATCAGGATATTTCGAGAAGATAAAACAATCAGAAGATTTTAAGACATTCAGATATAGTTTTGAAGAATCCGTTGACGAACTTAGTAATAAGTTAAATGAAGTTGTATACAAGAATGAAGAAATCGATATAAATGGATTGTTAGAATCCGTTAAGAAAGTCATTAATTCTAATAGTTCCAGATATAATCTTATGGATATCTTGAGCTGTATGAGAGGTTATGATGATTTAACATTCGCACATTCTATGAGTGTTTCGCTGATATGCAATGTATTTGCTGGATGGCTGGGATATGGTGCGAAAGATGTTGAATTATTAACGGCAGCAGGACTTCTGCACGATATTGGTAAAATTAAGATACCTAAAGAGATTATTGCGAAACCATCACGACTTACTGATGAGGAATATAGAATTATAAAAATGCATCCGATATTAGGCTATGAGATACTTAAGAGTCAGCCGGTTGATAACAGGATAAGAAATGCTGCATTAATGCACCATGAGAAATGCGATGGTTCGGGATATCCACAGGGATTAAAGAGAAACCAGATAGATGATGTGGCAAAAATTGTGGCGATTGCAGATGTATATGATGCAATGACGGCGAATCGTGTATACAGAGAGGGAATGTCACCGTTTGATGTTATCGAATATTTTGAAATGTGTATCGATATATTTGAACCGGGATATCTTATGATATTTCTTCAGAAAATAGCATTGTTATATGTGGGGAGTACAGTTCTTCTTACTGATGGAACAGAGGGAAAGATAATAATGATTAATAGTACTTCGCTAGGCAGACCTGTTGTATTATCGACTAATAACAAAGCAATAGATTTGTCCAAGGACAAATCTATTAAAATTGCTAAACTTATTTAGTTGTGTAGACTAATATTCCGTTCGGAAGAAGAAGTTCATTTTTGTAATTTATTGAGAACAGAACAGATTTCTTAGGAAATGTAATAGAATAATCGTTTGTACTGCAATTCAGTACGACGGTTATTTTATTTTTGCCATCATCGGTAAATCTTTCATAACAGATTATTCTCGGATTATCAGGTATATTAATAAATTTATACAGATTACTTCTAAACGCAGGATTATCGTTACGAAGTGCAATAAGTGATTTCATAAGAGAAATTCTGTCATGATATTCACCGCGGTTAATTTTATTCCAAGGCATACAACGACGACAGTCAGGGTCGTAACTACCCTCCATAGCTATTTCTGTACCATAATATATACATACAGTTCCGGGCATTGTAAATAATACTGCTAATTGCTGATAGAATATATGAATATTATTTAATTTAGTTGCGAGACGAATAGTATCGTGAGAGTCTAAAAGGTTGAATAATACGCGGTTAACCTGCTCAGGATACATAGTGAAGCATCTGTTTATGGCATATAATAAATCAGTAGAAGATTTCTTAGAATCCTGCCAGAAAGCATCAATACTGTCTCCGAAAGGATAATTCATTACAGAATCGTATTCATCACCACGAAGCCAAGGCATACTGTCGTGCCATAACTCGCCAAGTATATAGAAATCAGATTTGAGAGCCTTTAATTCCCTATGAATCTCTTTGCATAATGTATGGGAAATTTCACCTGCCACATCAAGACGTATACCATCAATATCATATTTTAATATCCAGCTTTTAAGAACCTTGATAATATATCTGATTACTCGCGGATTATTAGTGTTTAACTTAGGCATACCATCATAGAAGCTGAAAGTATAGTAGTTGCCTGACTTCGAATCAGAGGACCTTCCAGTATTCTTAAAAGGCCATGAATTAATCATAAACCAGTCATAATATTTAGACTCAGGACCATTTTGCAAAATGTCCTGCCAAGGTTTAAAAAATATACCAGTATGATTAAATACACCGTCCATCATTACACGAATACCGTGGTTGTGGGCATCAGAAACGAGTTCAATCATATCCTCATCAGTACCAAAGTGTGGATCAATCTTTGTAAAACTCATAGTGTCATATTTATGATTACTTTTAGCCTTACATACAGGAGTTAAGTAAAGACCTGTAATTCCAAGGTCGGCAAGATAGTCAAGTTTGCTTGTGATTCCCTTGATATCTCCACCATAATAGTCATTATATTTAACAGGTTTATCGGCAGAACCCCATGGTTTAACATTTTTAGGATTGATGTCAGGATTGCCATTGCAGAACCGGTCAATGAAAATCTGATACCAGACAGTGTCATTTACCCAGTCAGGAGTTCTTATAATATCAGAAGGATTCATCCATGGGAACATAAATACCTGTTCACGACCTTTGAAATTCTTAAGTTCGGCAGGAGTATAGAAACGGTCCTCATACATATGATACTTCTCGTTTTCATTTTCAATAATAAAATGATATGCAAGACGTTTATACTTAGGTGCAATCTTAATACTCCAGAAGATGTGATGCTCAAGATATTTTACATCCGTCATCTCGATTGTTTCAATTTTATAGCGACTGTTAGAACCCATAATACCTGTAGAAAAAGGATCACAATAACAAAGTGTTATTTTGTCAACGTCATATCCTGTCTTAATTGAAATAATAATATTGTCATCATCGAGACAATAACAGTAGTTATCAGTACAACGATGATATATAGCTGCTAAATTCATATTTACCTCTTTTCTGAGCGACTTGCTGTGAAGAGACGAAGAGAAATTTGCACAGGCGATTTCTCTTCTGCCATAAAAGCTATTTGCTTTTGCTCTGAAGCAAATAACAGTGTGAAAAATAAGTGTATCAATATTATTTTTTCACACTAACCTCATTTCTTAAAATTCAAGTTCACTTTGATTTTGTAATTTACTAAGGGTACTGTTATGGAATTTGCTCGAAAATGTTACATCTTCGCCAAACCATTCAGGACCACTAAAAGAATTAGCCTCATCCTCAGAGCTGAATTCGACTTCTGCGATTATAAGTCCCTTAAATATTCCTTCAAATATATCTAATTCGATTGTGTAATTATTATAAGGAATCAGGTAACGTTTCTTAGTAATTATATTCCCATCAGCTTTCTTAAGCAGATGGGAATAACTATCTGCAGTAAGCGGAAGATTATATTCTTCTCGGGATAGTAAGCCTTTTGATTTGTAAGTAAGATAATAGGTGTCATCTTCTTTACGGATACGGACTACCGGCTCTGTACACAGATATGCCTGTTCTATAAGATGAAATCTGCATAATTCTAAATTGTCAGGTAAACTTGTAATTAGAAACTTTCTTTCTATTTCCATTATTTTTTACACCAACCTCCGTTTGGTATTACGATTTTTTATATAGAATATTTTAACATATAAGCCTTGAAAAATGTATATTTAAATAATAAAAAAAATCTAAAATGATGAAAAAATATCAGGAATATGTTATACTGTCAGTGTTATAAGGCTAAGTCTATGGAAAAGGAGAAAAAATTATGGTATACGCATTTTTAGCAGATGGTTTTGAAGAAGTAGAAGCATTAATGGTAGTTGATATATTAAGAAGAGCTGGTATTGAGACAGTTACTGTATCGGTCTCAGATAATTATGAAGTTAAAAGTTCGCATAACATTGTAATTAAGGCAGATGCTTTAATTAAAGATGTAGATTTTGATAAAGCAGAATTAATATTCCTGCCAGGAGGAATACCTGGAACACCTAATCTTGCAGCATGCAAGACATTAGTGGCTAATATTAAAGATTTTAATAATAAAGGCAAAAGACTTGCGGCAATATGTGCAGCTCCTAGTATCTTAGGAGAACTCGGAATCTTAGAAGGTAAGTTAGTAAGCTGCTACCCGGGATATGAAGATTCGTTAAAAGGTGCAACCTATAAACGTGAGAAAGTCATAACAGATGGAAATGTAACAACAGCAAGAGGATTAGGTGCTGCTATTGATATGGGACTTGAATTAGTTGCGATATTAAAGAGTAAAGATGAGGCTGATTCAATAGCAGAGAAGATACAGTTAGTATAATGCATATATCGTGTTAGAAAGGTGCGAATTAATATTGAAGAAATTAAATATAAGATTAACGAAGATAATATGTGTTGCCGGTGCATTAGTATTAGTAATCGGAAGTATGACTGCCTGTGGTAAGAAGAAAAAGATTTCATACGGAGATACAGAGGGCGTTGTTACTGGCTCGTTAGATATTAATGATAGTGGTGTGAAATTTAATCTTGATAATGTAATTGCACCAGCGGGAAGTGACATAGATTACACATCAGGTATTAAGACATCGGGTGAAACAGATGATTATTCACTCGAGGTAAATGCAGTGAATGTCAGAAATGATAAACCAGGAACATATACTGCTAATTATACTGTCAAATCAGGTGGAAGTACATATACAGACAGCATTAAGGTAACAATATCTGATAATGGCAAGAACGCACAGGAAGCTGAGAATCATGGAAATAGTGACTCGGAAAATGGCCAGGCAGGCAATTCAGCTGCCAATGCAGGCGATATAAATAGTGGAAGTAACAGCGGCAATAATGGTGCAGGTAGTGGAAACACTTCTAATAATGGAAACACTTCAAACAATAATGGAAACACTTCAAACAATAATGGAAACAGTAATTCTGGAAATAATTCAAATTCAGAAAGTAACGGAGGCAGTCAGACTAAGCCGACAGCACCGAAGGAGCTTATTACAGACGGAAGTAAGACCTATAGAGTATCTAAGATACCTAATGCTACTATCGAATTGTTATCAGGAGATGTAGTGACAATAAGCTGTTCTACTAATAAATATATCGTATCGACAAGGACTGATGAAAGTACGGTGCAGAAGAATGGACATAATTATAAAGTGACAAAATTAATTGTATTATTTAACACAGGTGTAGAACAGACTTTAGAAACTGTAGAAAAAAAGATAGACTAAAAGATTTCTTTATGATATAATACTACGATGTCACATTGCCTTTAGTTAAAATGAAAAGGTTAGAAAGAAAATATTGCAGATATACTGCTAAAAATAGCTAAGCCGTAGTATACGGCAGAATGGAGGAAGTTTAATGAGTTTACAGGTTGAGAAACTGGAAAAAAATATGGCTAAACTTACAATTGAAGTATCAGCAGAAGAGGTAGAAAAAGCAATTGAAAAGGCTTATCAGAAACAGAAATCAAGAATTAGCGTTCCTGGTTTCAGAAAAGGTAAAGTACCTCGTAAAATGGTAGAGAAAATGTACGGTGTCGGTGTATTCTATGAAGATGCTGTTAATGATATGATTCCTACAGCATACGAAGCAGCAGTTAAGGAAAGTGAATTAGAGATAGTTTCACAGCCTAAGATTGATGTTGTACAGATTGAAGCCGGTAAAGAATTTATCTTCACAGCAGAAGTTGCAGTTAAACCAGAAGTTGAGTTAGGTGAATATAAAGGCGTAGAAGTACCTAAGAGTGATGTTTCAGTATCAGATGAAGAGATTATGGCTGAAATAGACAAAGAAAGAGAACAGAACTCAAGAATTATCACTGTAGATGACAGAGCAGTTGAAGATGGCGATATGACAGTTATCGATTTCGAAGGCTTTGTTGATGGTGTTGCATTCGAAGGTGGAAAAGGAACAGATTATCCATTAACAATTGGTTCTCACTCATTTATTGATACATTTGAAGAACAGTTAATTGGTAAGAACATTGGAGAAGAGGTTGACGTTAACGTTACATTCCCTGAAGAATATCATGCAGAAGAATTAAAGGGTAAACCAGCATTATTCAAAGTTACTGTTAAAGAGATTAAGAAGAAAGAATTACCAGAACTTGATAATGATTTCGTAGAAGATGTTTCAGAATTCTCAACAGTTGATGAATATAAAGCAAGCATTAAGACAAAAATCGAAGAGAAAAAGGCTGATGAAGCTAAATCAGCAAAAGAAGAAGCAACAATCGAGAAGATTATCGAAGGTGCTAAGATGGAGATACCTGATGCAATGGTAGATTCACAGGTTAGACAGATGGCAGAAGATTTTGCAAGAAGAATCAGTGCACAGGGACTTACAATCGACCAGTACTTCCAATATACAGGATTAACATCTGATAAATTGTTAGAACAGATGAGACCACAGGCATTAAAACGTATCCAGAGCAGACTTGTTCTTGAAGCAGTTGCTGATAAAGAGAACTTTGAAGTTACAGATGAAGACGTTAATAATGAAATAAATGATATGGCATCAGCATACCAGATGGAAGCTGATAAGCTTAAAGACTTATTAACAGACGCTGATAAAGAGAATATGAAGAGAGATATCCAGGTTAAGAAAGCAGTTGAATTCGTAACAGAGAATGCTAAGGAAGTATAATCAATAGCCTGATCAGAAGTTTATAAAATGAGATAAAGAAAATGGGTTCGCTATGGCGGACCCATAAATAAAATTAGTAGATAGGAGAGGATTTTGTATGAGTTTGGTACCTTATGTCGTAGAGCAGACTGGAAAAGGCGAAAGATCTTATGATATTTATTCAAGACTTTTAAAGGATAGAATTATTTTTTTAGGTGAAGAAGTAAATGAGACAACAGCAAGTCTTGTTGTAGCACAGTTACTTTTCTTAGAGTCAGAAGACCCTAATAAAGATATTCATTTATATATAAACAGCCCGGGTGGTTCTGTAACAGCAGGAATGGCTATTTATGATACAATGAATTATATCAAATGTGATGTATCTACAATTTGTATGGGAATGGCAGCAAGTATGGGAGCATTTTTACTTTCAGGTGGTGCTAAGGGTAAGAGATTCGCATTACCTAACGCAGAGATTATGATACACCAGCCACTTGGTGGAGCACAGGGACAGGCAACAGAGATTAAGATTGTAGCAGATCATATTTTAAAGACACGTAAGAAGTTAAATGAAATTTTAGCAAAGAATACCGGAAAACCATTAGAAGTGATTGAAGTGGATACAGAACGTGACAACTATATGGATGCTTATCAGGCTATGGAATATGGCTTAATAGATAAGGTGATTGAAAATCGTTAATTAATCATTAATTTAGATTGGAGAACATATGGCAAAGAATAATGATGAGAGCAGATGCTCGTTTTGTGGTAAACCGGAGAGTAAGGCAAGAAAGCTTATTGCCGGACCAAGCGGTGTGTTTATATGTGATGAATGTATAGAGATATGTAGTGATATAATGATGGAAGAAATGGCATATGAGACAGATGATGATGTTGATTTCGACATTAATTTATACAAGCCACAGGAGATAAAGGAATTTCTTGATGAATATGTCATAGGACAGGAAGAAGCTAAGAAAGTCTTGTCAGTTGCAGTGTATAATCACTACAAAAGAGTTTTGTCAGGAAGAGACTTAGGTGTAGAGATTCAGAAGAGTAATATTCTGATGTTAGGACCTACAGGTTCAGGTAAGACATATCTTGCACAGACATTAGCTAAGATACTTAATGTCCCATTTGCTATTGCAGATGCTACAACACTTACTGAAGCAGGCTATGTAGGTGAAGATGTTGAGAATATCTTACTTAAGATAATTCAGGCAGCTGACTATGATGTGAAAAAAGCACAGTACGGAATTGTCTATATTGATGAAATAGATAAGATTACTAAGAAAAGTGAGAATGTTTCTATAACAAGAGACGTATCAGGAGAGGGTGTACAGCAGGCATTACTTAAATTGTTAGAAGGCACGCAGGCTTCAGTTCCACCACAGGGTGGAAGAAAGCATCCTAATCAGGAGATGATTCATATTGATACAACTAACATTTTATTCATATGTGGTGGTGCATTTGATGGATTAGAGAAGATTATAGAGACAAGAATGGACAGAAAATCTATCGGTTTCAATGCTGAGATAGCAGACCATAAAGAAGAATCAATAGATGTATTGTTCCCACAGGTAATGCCACAGGATTTAGTTAAATTCGGTTTAATTCCTGAATTTATTGGTCGTGTACCTGTAACAGTATCATTAGAATCTTTAGATAAGGAAGCACTCATAAGAATACTTAAAGAGCCTAAGAATGCGTTAGTTAAGCAGTATAAGAAGCTTTTAGAGTTAGATGGTGTAGACTTAGAATTTACAGACGAAGCATTAGAACTTGTTGCTGAGAAATCATTTGAGAGAAAGACAGGTGCAAGAGGCTTACGTTCAATTATGGAAGATGCACTTATGAATATAATGTATACTGTACCATCAGATGAGACAATCGATAAGTGTACGATAACTAAAGATGTTATCGAGAATAAAGCAGAACCTGAATTAGTCAGATTAGATGAAACACAGATTAAGAAAAATGGCGTAAAGAAGAGATTTAAGGCATAAAATAATAAGCTATTTTTAAATATTTAAAGCCGGTTTAAGAAGATTAAAGTCTTAGTAAAGCCGGCTTAAAGTAAAATAAGTGCATAATAAAAGAATTATAACAGGATAAAATAGAAACCTGAGAGGAATTTAGAATATGATTATAAAGAATGCAGAATTAGAAACAGTATGTGGAATTACCAGTGTACTTCCTGATAATCAGATGCCTGAGGTAGCATTTGCGGGTAAGTCAAATGTTGGTAAATCTTCATTAATAAATGGATTGCTTAACAGAAAATCTCTTGCGAGAACATCACAGGAGCCGGGTAAAACACAGACAATTAATTTCTATAATGTTAATAAAGAATTGTATTTTGTAGATTTACCGGGTTATGGATTCGCAAAAGTATCGAAGGAAGTGCAGCAGAAATGGGGCGCAATGATAGAGAATTATTTAAAGATCTCTAAGCAGCTTAAAGCTGTGATGCTTCTTATTGATATCAGACATGAGCCATCTGCTAATGACAGAAATATGTATGAGTGGATAGTTTACAATGGCTATAAACCTGTTATTATAGCAACTAAATTAGATAAGATTAACAGAAGTCAAAAAGATAAGCACATTAAGATGATTAGACAAGGTCTTAATGTGCTGCCTGATACGGTTATATTACCGTTTTCTGCTAAAACAAAGCAGGGAAGAGAAGAAATTCTTGATTTTATTTCATCAGTGACTTCATAATAAATGCATAGATTTGCTGACTGGCATCTTTCCATTGGTTACACATGGAAGATGCCTCTTCTTTTGTAGGAACAGAAAGGTTGATTTCTATTAAAGTTCCCTCACCCTCTTTAACCTGACAATGTACAATGTAATCCTGATTAGTAGACTTATAATAATCAGCGATTGTTCCGACTTCATTTCGAAGTTCATATTTGTTCTCCATAAGATAGATATCCATATCATCTACGATGGCTCCAGGAATCTTATTAACGAAGAAACCAAGGGTCTGGCTGCCATCAGAGGTTATATGATAGTAAGAAGAATTACGGACGATTTCTACACTTATAAGATGTGAGTCCACAAGTTCAGTTATAACCTGCTGGAATGTGAAATAGGTTGTATAATTCTTCTCAAGAAAAAATTCTGATAACTGCGAATTAGTTAATGGAAAATTAACCTTATTCAGCATATATAATATAATTAGTTTATAAAGTGTTGATGACTCAAGTGCCATTTTTTCTGTACTTCCTTCCCTGGATAATGTTGTTTTTAGTAAAGTAGGTATTAATATAATTTAATACCCTTTTTTTATCTCCACTCCATAAAGGAGCTATAAGTTCTTTCTTGTTGCCGTCACCTGTCATTCTGTGGATAACGATATCCGGTCTGAGATTCTCGATACATTCAGATAACAGTATGGTATAATCCTCTAGTGATAATGTATGAAAATCATTTTCTTTATTAAGGTAATAGTCAGCTAAATCGGTATTTTTTAAAATATGCAATAGCTGTAATTTGACTCCATTAACAGGCAGGTTGTTAAGATAACGTACAGAGGCTATTATATCAGAAAAAGTCTCATTTGGTAACCCTAATATAAGGTGAACTACAATATTGATATTTATTCTATGGAGATTAGCGACAGCGCAGTTAAATACTTCAAGTTCATAGCCACGTCTTATGAAATGTGCTGACTCTTTATGGATTGTTTGTAAGCCTAATTCTACGAATACCGGAATCTTTGAATTAAGTTCGTCAAGTAATTCTAAAACTTCGGAGCCTAAACAGTCAGGCCTTGTGGCAATGGATAATCCTACGATGTCATCACAGAATGCAGCCTCATAAAATATATTTCTAAGATAATCAATGGGGGCATAAGTATTGGTATATGCCTGAAAATAGGCTATGTATTTACCGTCTGTAATCTTATTGCAAATGCGACTCTTTGCTTCGTTTATCTGTTCCTTAACGGATAAAAAACGGGAGGCGGCAAAATCACCGGAACCTCCCGAACTACAGAAAATGCACCCGCGTGTATCTAAAGTACCATCGCGATTAGGACAGGTCATACCACCGTCAAGAGACAGTTTATACACTTTTTGCCCGAAACGCTCACGATAATATTTATTAAGCGTGTATATTTCTGCCATCAGGTTTAATGTTATCCATAACTGCCTTAGCAACTGCATCTTTGACATCAGGATCAAAGGCTTCAGGAAGAATAAATTCGTCGCATAATTTGTCATCAGGAACTAAGTTGGCGATTGCATGTGCCGCGGCTAACTTCATATCCTCTGTAATCTGTGAAGCACGTCCCTCTAAAGCACCCTTAAATATTCCTGGAAATGCGATTACGTTATTAACCTGGTTAGGGAAATCTGAACGGCCGGTACCCACGATTCTTGCACCTGCGGCCTTGGCAACATCAGGCATAATCTCAGGAACAGGATTAGCCATTGCAAATATTATAGAGTCTTTATTCATTGAAGCAACCATTTCGGCAGAAACGATATTAGGAGCAGAAACACCGACAAATATATCAGCACCAACTAAGGCATCTTTAAGAGTACCTGAAAGTCTGTCGGGATTAGTTACATCTAACATTGATTTCTGCATCCAGTTTAAATTAGGTGACTCCTCGTTAATAATTCCGTTGATATCACACATAATAACATTTTTAAAGCCATATGTTAATAATAATTTAGTAATTGCGATTCCTGCACTTCCGGCACCATTTATTACTACCTTACAGTTTTCTTTAGATTTACCAGTAATCTTAAGTCCGTTGATAATACCTGCAAGAACAACGATTGCTGTACCATGCTGGTCATCATGGAATACAGGAATGTCTAAGAGTTCCTTGAGTCTTGTCTCGATTTCAAAACATCTTGGAGCTGAAATATCTTCAAGGTTAATACCGCCAAATGCAGGTGCGATATTTACAACAGTTTTAATAATTTCCTCAGTATCCTGTGTATCTAAGCATATTGGAAATGCATTAACATCACCAAAAGATTTGAATAATACGGCTTTACCTTCCATAACAGGCATAGCGGCATATGGTCCGATGTTACCAAGCCCTAAAACGGCACTTCCGTCTGAAACAACGGCAATTGTGTTGGATTTAATAGTATATTTGTATGCTGCTTCTTTATCTTCGGCAATCACTTTACAAGGTTCAGCAACGCCCGGTGTATATGCAAGAGCAAGGTCTTCTCTTGAAGCAATTGTACATTTTGGTTCAGTAGTTAATTTTCCATTCCATTCTTCATGAAGCTTTAACGCTTTTTCGTTAGTTGTCATTGTAATCTCCATTTCCGTATATTTATTTTTATCCTGATAAGTGGTCGCTAAATGCAGAAACATATATAGAAACCATATATAATCTATAATATCATAATATTTAGAAAATTTATACTACCAATTTTGAAAACATTGGTGTATAATGTGTTTTGCAAATCATGAGAATCATTAAGTCTGATTAAATAATCTATAATCAGATACAATCCCGTTATTATAATTTAATATATTTAGGAGGATAATGGCATATATGAATGTGCCACAATAAATGTATGAGAGAAAAATTAGAAACTTTATCAGTAACTCAGTTACGTGAAATTGCGAAAAGTCAGAATATTAAATATGTAATGAAATTAAAAAAGACAGAACTGATTGAACAGATTTTAGCTGCTGGAATGAAGATGGCTAAGGAAAGTGAGTTGCAAGGTGCAGATAAGATGAAAGCGAAATCGGTTTCAAAATCAGATAATAAAGAGAATAAATCATCAGTTAAAACAGAGGATGGCAGAACAAATGGAACAAATTCCAAATTGGATAATACTGAGCCAAAGTCTGAATTTATTATAGAGGAAAATCCAGAACCGGAGATTAAGGAAGAAGAGCCAGTTGCAGAGGGAATATTAGAGGTAATGCCAGACGGATATGGCTTTATCAGATGTGAGAATTTCCTGCCGGGCGAAAATGATGTATATGTTTCGCCATCTCAGATAAGAAGATTTAGGTTAAAAACAGGTGATATATTAAATGGTAATATGCGCCAGAAGAATATAAACGAGAAATTCGGTGCGATGACACATTTGAATAAAGTAAACGGAATATTAGCTGATGAGATTATGGGCAGACCAAATTTTGAAGAACTTACACCTATATTTCCTAATAAGAGATTGAGAATGGAGACTAGCAGTGAGAATATGGCTATGAGAATAGTTGACCTTATTTCTCCGATAGGAAAAGGGCAGAGAGGTATGATTGTATCACAGCCTAAAGCCGGAAAGACTACATTATTAAAAGAGATTGCTAAGTCTATCCAGATAAATAATCCTGATATGCATATGATAATTCTTCTTATAGATGAACGACCTGAGGAAGTAACAGATATTAAGGAAGCGATTCAGGGAGATAATGTAGAAGTTATCTACTCGACATTTGATGAATTACCAGAGCATCATAAGAGAGTTTCAGAAATGGTTATCGAGAGAGCCAAGAGACTTGTCGAGATGAAGAAAGATGTAATAATTCTGTTAGACAGTATTACAAGACTTGCAAGAGCTTATAATATGACAGTTCCACCATCAGGAAGAACTTTATCAGGAGGTCTTGATCCAGCAGCACTTCATATGCCAAAGCGATTCTTTGGCGCAGCAAGAAATATGAGAGAGGGCGGAAGTCTTACCGTATTAGCTACAGCACTTGTGGATACAGGAAGTAAGATGGATGATGTTGTATTCGAAGAATTTAAGGGTACAGGTAATATGGAACTTGTATTAGACAGAAAATTATCTGAGAAGAGAGTATTTCCGGCACTTGACATTCTTAAATCAGGTACACGTAGAGATGACTTATTGCTTTCTAAAGAAGAAGCGGAAGCTGTATATCTTATAAGAAAGGCTACAAATGGTATGAAACCTGATGATGCAGTAGAAAAAATACTGGATATGTTTGCAAGAACAAGAAATAACAGAGAATTTATACAGATGATTAAAAAGTGCTTGCATTAAAAATTGATATATGCTACAATATAAAAGCTGTTTTTAGAATATGATTGGCGAAAGCCATTTGCATATCATTAATTTGTAAAGAGGTGAAATGAAATGAAAGAAGGTATACATCCAGCATATTACCAGGCAAAGGTTGTTTGCAACTGTGGTAATGAATTCGTAACAGGATCAACTAAGGAAGATATCCACGTAGAAATTTGTTCAAAATGTCACTCATTCTACACAGGTCAGCAGAAAGCTGCATCTGCTCGTGGACGTATTGATAAGTTCAATCGTAAATATGGTATGGCAGATAATAAATAAGTAATAGTTATAGAGGCTGTCGCATGAATGTTCTATTTTAATGAATGGAATTTCTTGTGACAGCCTCTATTTTTATCATAAAAGATATGATATAATAATCACATCAGGGAGGTGACATAATGAAACCATCAGGAATTGGTGGTCAGGCAGTATTAGAAGGCATAATGATGAAGAATAAAGACAAATATGCCGTAGCTGTCAGAAAACCTAATCAGGAAATAGAAGTATGTGTTAAAGAATACAAAGGAATAACGAAAGGTAATAAAATACTTAATCTGCCTTTTATTAGAGGTGTATTTAATTTTATAGATTCGTTAATCATAGGAATGTCAACTCTTATGTTTTCGGCTGAATTTTATGAAGAAGAGGAAACAGAAGAAGTAAAGAAAGGTGATAAAGTTGCCGATTCTTTATTCAAGGAGAAAGCAGAAAGTGCGGTAATGACGATAACGGTAATTGTGGCGGCACTTATTGCGATTGGTTTATTTGTAGTATTGCCAAGCATTGCTTCTGATTTAATTAAGAAACATTTCCATATTATTTCGTATACAATAATTTCGTTAATCGAGGGATTGATAAGAATTACATTATTTCTTATATATATATTCTTAATATCGAGAATGAAAGATATACAGAGAACATTTATGTACCATGGTGCAGAACACAAATGTATTAACTGTATTGAACATGGTATGGAATTAAATGTAGATAATGTATTAAAAAGCTCAAGACTGCATAAGAGATGTGGAACGAGCTTCTTATTCCTTGTAATGGCAATCAGTATTATATTCTTTATTCTTATTCCGGTTCAGCAGCCGGTTATGAAGATAGTAGTAAGAATATTAATGATACCTGTTATTGCAGGAGTATCTTATGAAGTGCTTAGATTTGCCGGACAACATGAGGGTAAATTAGTGGATATAGTAAGTGCGCCGGGTATGGCATTACAGAAGCTTACAACTAAAGAGCCGGATGAGAAAATGGCAGAAGTGGCAATTAAGGCAGTCGAAGCAGTATTCGACTGGAGAACATTTTTAGCAGAAAATAGTGAAGAAACTAATCAATAACTGTTATATGAATCAATAGGCGGAGGAAGTATGAAGTACGCAGAATTGGTAAAACAGGGACAATTGAAACTATTTAGATCAGGGATTAATGACCATGATTATGATGCGTGGATTCTCGTAGAGAAAATATGTGATATATCAAGGACGGAGTATTTTATCAAAATGCATGATGAAGTACCATTAGATATTGAAGAGAAGTATTTTCAGGCAATTGAGAAGAGAATGACACATTATCCACTTCAATATATAGTTGGAGAATGGGAATTTATGGGTTTGCCATTTAAGGTGAATGAAAATGTATTGATTCCTCGTCAGGACACCGAACTGCTTGTTGAAAAAGCGGTTGAAGTCATCGGTGCTGATTATTATGTGGATAAACAGGATGTAAATGTGCTTGATTTGTGTACGGGAAGTGGCTGTATAGCTATATCCATTGCGAAAATGTGTCCAAATACGAAAGTAACAGGTTCGGATTTGTCAGAAAAAGCATTAGAGGTAGCTAATGAAAATGCGAATTTGAATAAGGTGGACAATGTACATTTTGAAAAAAGCGATTTATTTACTAATATCAAGGGAAAATATAATATTATTGTATCAAACCCACCATATATTAAGTCAGAAGAAGTAGAAAAGCTTATGCCGGAGGTAAGGGAATACGAGCCACGAATGGCATTAGATGGTGATGCAGACGGACTTAAATTCTACAGAAAAATAATTGATGAATGTAAGGAATATATGGAAAAAGACGGTTACATTATATTTGAAATCGGATATGACCAGAGCGAGCAGGTTAAGGAACTGCTTCGTCAAAAAGGGTTTACTGATATAGAGGTACTAAAAGATTTGTCAGGAAATGACAGAGTTGTAACAGGAAAAAGGAGACAGATTTATGTTTGACAGATTAGATGATCTTGTAAGAAGATATGAAGAGTTAATGCTTGAGCTTAATGACCCGTCAATTGCAAATGATCAGGCCAGATTTAGAAAGCTTATGAAAGAACAGGCAGACCTTGCACCTATTGTTGAAGCATATAAAGAATATAAGAAATGCAAGGAAACTGTACAGGACAGTCTTGCCATTCTCGATGAAGAGAGTGACGAAGAGATGAAAGAACTTGCTAAAGAGGAATTAAATGAAGCTAAAGCAAGAATTGAAGAATTAGAAAAACAGCTTAAGATTCTTTTACTTCCAAAGGACCCTAATGATGACAAGAACGTTATCGTGGAGATTCGTGCAGGTGCAGGTGGAGATGAGGCAGCATTATTTGCCTATGAAATCTATCGTATGTATGTGCATTATGCAGAAAGCAAGAACTGGAAAGTTGAATTAATGGAATGTGAAGAAATCGGAATAGGCGGAATGAAGAATGTTACATTTATGGTAACAGGTCAGGGTGCTTATTCAGTTCTTAAATATGAATCAGGTGTGCATCGTGTACAGCGTGTACCGGAGACAGAATCAGGCGGACGTATCCATACATCTACAATTACAGTTGCAGTTATGCCGGAAGCCGAAGAAGTCGATGTCCAGATTGATGAGAAAGATATCCGTATCGACGTTATGCGTGCTTCAGGTAATGGTGGACAGTGTGTCAACACAACCGATTCAGCGGTTCGTTTAACACATTTTCCATCAGGAATTGTTGTATACAGCCAGACAGAAAAATCGCAGTTACAGAATAAAGCTAAGGCATTTGCTTTATTACGTTCTAAATTATATGATATTGAATGTCAGAAAGCCCATGATGCTGAGGCTGAGGCAAGACGAAGCCAGATTGGTACAGGTGACCGTTCAGAGAAAATCAGAACTTATAACTTCCCACAGGGAAGAGTTACAGACCACAGAATCGGTCTTACACTTTATAAGTTAGATAAGATTATGAATGGAGACATTCAGGAGATAATTGATGCTTGTATTGCAGCTGACCAGGCTGCTAAGTTAGCGAAGATGAATGAGGATTAAATAAAATCGTAATTGAAACGGTCTTTGACATATGTCATCGACCGTTTTTCTTTTGAGCATATAGTTTAGATGCACTGTACACCCTTATTTTTTGGTTTGGATGTATTTATTTATAGACCTATGGTTAACTTTAGTTAATTTTATTGTTTGCATTCATATACAAATTTAAAAGTCCTGTAGTTAGTTGAGTTTGAGCTGACTTCTCTTTAAAATTTAGAAGGTCAAATAATGTATCTATAGAGTTTATTTCATTAGAATGTTTTTCTACAGTGGAATATGCATGTTGTATTCTGGCTTCTGTTAAATTCAGGGATATGATATTTGTGTAGAGACAGAACTGTTGATGCCAGATAGGACTAGTAGAAGTGGCAGTCTATTCTGTACAGTATCCATTTGGCGGAGGCTGTAATGGAGATATGGTTGAAAAACTGCATACAACTATCGGTAATTTTGGATATCAGGTGTATCAAGCAATACTGGTTGTTATTTGTGAATGAATATTTCTTGCAGGTGTCCAGCATAGAAAGCATTTTAAAAACTTCAAATGTTGATTGGTTATGGTTTTTATGTGTAGTTGTCGAATAACGGGTATTTTCAGGAAGATGTGAAATATGTGATTGTATTGGTATTTTTATGTAGTTTTCAGGTCAAGAAATTATTCTAAAATTCTGATGGGTTATTCTGTTTTTAATGTGATTTTTATGAATAAAAGAGGTTGAAAAAAGACATAATTATGGTATAATTAAACCATAAATAAGGAGGTGTATATTATGCCACAAATAATTCCAATTAAAGACTTGAAGAATACATCGGAGATATCTGATATGTGCCATAAGACAGAGGAGCCAATTTATGTTACGAAAAATGGCTATGGTGATATGGTAATTATGAGCATGGAGATTTATGAGTCAACAATGAGACAGATTGCCATGTACAGAGATATAGAGATATCTGAAAAGCAGATAGAGGCAGGACAGGTAAAGGATGCCAGAACAGCACTTAGAGAAACGAGGGCAAAGTATGGCTTATAAATTAAATGTTACAGAGCATGCTGATGAATTGCTTGATAATCTTATATATCATTTGATTTATCGATTAAAGAATAAACAGGCAGCGAAGCATTTGTTAGATTGTATAGATGTAATCTATGATAGATTGGAGGTCAATCCTTTTCAATTTGCAGAATGTAGGGATTCATATCTTGTAAAGAAAGGGTATAGAGAAGCAGTTGTGCCACAGATGAATTATATTATCATTTTCGATGTGAGAGATGATGTTGTAAATGTAGTTGGTATTTTCCACCAGTTAGAGAATTACCAAAATAAATTATAATATGCTGGGGGTAGATCAGCTTCCGAATATGGCTTTTCAAGCAGAAATGCGGCAAGGTATCTGCGACTCAATCATCTGATTCAGCCATTTAAGGATATGATGGGCAAAAACAAGATTGCTCTGTTGGCAGCAGTGGATGTGTCTTATCTCACAGAGGAAGAGCAGCAGAGCTTTGGAATATTGTGGAGCGTCAGGGACTTAAGGTGAAGCCTGTATACGCAGAAAAGCTTCGTAAGGCATCCGGAAATCTGACAGAAGAGAAGATGGCAGAAATCCTTGAAACGTTGCAGGTGAAGCACACGGATGGCAATGACGGTGTAATCTTTAGGCTTCCAAAGTCTATCGGTAGTAAGTATTTTGATGGAATGGATTCAAAGCAGATGGAAGCAGTTGTGGAGCAGGCTTTGGCTGCGTGGTTTGAAGGGAATGAGGCTTCGGTTGTTCAGTGCAGAAGATTTGAAGTGCCTTGATCCCCGATATTTTAATATCATATCAGTTGATGATTATGATGTGACAGTAATGTCCAGAAATACTGGACATTACTGTCACCTTCATAATCCAGAGTATCCGGGAGAGGACTTAGTGGTTATTTTACATAAGCATAAGTTTTCACATCCATATCATCAGCATGGCAGAGCGAATACGCTGAGACAGGCGGTGAGAGGGATTAAGAGCCATGATAAGTGGCAGATGGGCGGAAGGAAATAATATTTAGGAATATCTGGGAAGTTGGTCGACGATTCCAGGTATTTTTTTGAGTTAGAGGCATATATTTATAAATAGAATCACATCAAAAGTGCAATCAAAATAGAAAAAACAAGTAAAAAATACAAAAACGAGGATTTGCTTGACATTTTATAAGGAAGGTGTATAATGCATTATAGTGGTAAAAGTATTTACGGAAAGGTGAACACAATGGGACAAATTACAGAACAGTCATTTATTACTGAAGAGCATGGTAATAACTTACCGACTGTAAGAATAAAAAAAGTAGTATTAGATAATTTTAAGAGTGTTGGACATGGGATGATTACATTCAATTGTGGTCGTGAATTCATTCCATGCGATACAGAATCGGACATTTTAGGCATATATGGACAGAATGGATCTGGAAAAACATCTTTTATCGAAGCACTTTCCATTTTAAAAGGGCTTATGGCTGGAGCTTCCGTGCCTAGCGTATATGCTGACTGCGTTGCGGTTGGTAAGGATTTTGCTAAATTGGAATTTGTTTTTGATTTGCAATATGAAAACGGAGTTATACGAGAGGCGGCCTATTCATTCTGCATGTCCAGTGCTGCATTGTCTAAGGAAGAGATAGATGAAAAATATAAGGGCGCACCAGATGAGTTCGATATTCCGGATGAAGACTCCAAGGTTATTATTTTTGATGAGAAGTTTTCATTACTATGGGAAGACGCATCTAAATGTCAGGTGATAATTGATACTTCTTCAGAAGAAAATGCCTTTGTACCAACAACTAAAAGAAAAGAAATTGCGGGTGGCGGGAAAAAGGTATTGGTTGCATTAGAAGTAAACAAACAACTTGCACGTAGCAAGTCTCGGTCTTTTATTTTTATGCATGACACGCTGAAACTGTTTTCGGAAAATGACGATAAGTCTGTTTTCTTTAGGGTGCTTGTAGAGTTGAGACTGTATGCACGTCATTATCTATATGTGATTGATACAAAGTCTTCGGGATTAATTCGCCTTAATTTTGCGCTTCCTATATATACAACTGATGGGCAGATGATGTTCAATGCAAAAAGACCGGAAGTTATTCCAGCAGAAATGGTGGAAGATTTAAGGGCTGATTTAAATAATATTAGTTCGGTGTTAGGTCAATTGGTACCAGGTTTAGCTATCGGATTTAAGGAACTTTCGCAAACATTGGACAAAGATGGCAATCCGGCAACAGTAATGATGTTGACAGCTTATAGAGATGGAAAAGAATTGCCACTTAGAGATGAGTCTGATGGTGTACGAAAGATTATTTCTGTATTAAGTTTGATCATTGCAGCATTCAATCAGAAGTCGGTCACTGTTGCAATTGATGAATTTGATGCAGGCATTTTCGAATACTTACTTGGAGAAATCCTTCAGGCACTTGAGGAGTCTGGAAGAGGACAGTTTATCTTTACTTCTCATAATCTCAGACCATTGGAAGTAATTGATAAAAAGTTCTTATACTTTACAACGACTAATCCAGATAACAGATATATTAGACTGAAAAATATTTCTGCTACAAATAATTTGAGAGACACATACTTTAGAGAAATAATTCTATGTGAGCAGGAAGAAGGAATATACAATAAAACCAAGCGCTTTAAGATAATTGCTGCGTTGAAGAAGGCAGGAGGAGAACGTTAATGGGAAAAAGACCAAAGAGAAAGATTGTTTTGTTCCTTGTAGAAGGTAAATCTGATCGAGAGGCGCTTCAACTTGCCATTCCTGAATTATATGATGAGATAGATGAGGATATTGAAGTCTATTTTCCTATAATTAGAAAAGAAGAGGAAGAAAAGGGCGGAGATATCACATCTACAAATTATGTGAATAAGCAAGGAAAGCGTTACTGGGTACATCCAAGCAACATCGAAGAAGCGATTTATGAATTATTCCTAGATGATTTCTTTGATAAAGAGAAAATATTACCAAAGGACATTTCAGAGATAATTCAAATTGTCGATACAGATGGGGCTTATATCCCAGATGAATGTGTGGTTTTAGATTCATCGTTATCTGAAGAAGATTCTCCATTTTATAAGGATGATAAAATTGCTTGTTTGGATGTGGATAAGATTGTTAAGAGAAACGAGCAAAAAAGTGAGAATTTGGATTATTTAAGTTCTTGCAAAAATATAAAGGTTAAGCAGAAAACAGTTCCGTATTCGGTATACTATGTTTCTTGTAATTTGGATCATTACCTTCATCAATCAGCTAATTTAGACTATCGTATTAAACGTTCATTAGCTGATACATTTGCAAGAACGTATATTGGTGATGTCGAAGGGTTCGTTAAAGAAATTTCTGATGATCCAGGAGCAGTAAAAGGTATGAGTTATGACGAATCTTGGAATTATATTAAAGAAGATAAGAATTCGTTACATAGACATACCAATCTGAATTTGCTTTTTGAGAAACTGCTAGCAAAAGCGGAGAGCTGAAGAATTGGATGTGGGAGAGTCCTGTAATTGAGTGATGCTTGGTATTCTTAAAATTGAGGCAACTACTAATCAAGCATGTTGTGCTTGTATACCATATAGTTGTGTTATGAATAAGTACCTATTTTATTATTTGATGTCACAAAGAAGAAATTATATTAAAATGGGAGCCGGAGGTGCACAACCAAACATATCAAAAGAAAAAATAGTTATATCTTTGATACCACTCCCGCCACTTGAAGAGCAGCATCGCATTGTTGCCAAGATAGAGGGAATTCTTCAATATATTGACCAGTATGACAAGGCTTATACGAAGTTGGAAACATTTAATAAAAAATTCCCAGAGGATATGAAGAAGAGTATCTTGCAAATGGCTATGCAGGGAAAGCTGTGGAACAACAACCAGAAGAAGGAACTGCCGATGAGCTTTATGAGCAGATTGTTGCTGAGAAAACCCAGCTTATCAAGGATGGCAAGATTAAGAAAGAAAAGCCATTGCCTGAGATTACTGAGGATGAAATTCCTTTTGAGATTCCTAGTAGTTGGAAATGGGTGAGATTAGGAGAGCTTGCTATATTGCAAAATGGAGATAGAAGTAGCAAATACCCTGTAGAGTCAGACTATGTAGAAAATGGAATTTCTTTTTTGGTGCAAAAGATATGGGCGAAAAATACTTGTCTTATGATAATGTTAGGTACATCAGTCAAGAAAAATTTAATGTATTAGGGAATGGAAAACTTAAATATGAGGATTTTGTTTGCCTGTTAAGAGGTTCTGTAGGAAAGGTTGAAATTTTCAAATCAGATGAAACCCCTAATACAGGATCTATATGTGCGCAAATGGTAATATTAAGTTCTATATGTAAAGACAGTGTGGAATATTTGTATAGTGTATTAAAATCACCATACTATTTTGAAATAATTAAATTGAAAACAACAGGAACTGCAGTAAAACAACTTCCTGCTAAGGAACTAAGTAATGTTATAGTGTCACTCCCACAACTTGAGGAGCAGAAGCGTATCGTTGCCAAGATAGAGGAGTTTTTACCATTTTGTGACCAGCTTATCAAGTAAATTGAATTGTGCGAGGAGGTGTATTGTCATAGATAAATGGAGTATGGCAAAGTATTTGATTGATGCAAAAAAGAATGTGGATAGCATTCTTTTTATAGAAGAAAACATTGATAAGGTGTGCAATCTTAACCTTAGACGAAAAATTGAGGAATTAAGGAGAGAATTCTACATAAACTGCTGTGTTGTACTTGATAAATCACATCCTAAAAACAAAAAGAAAATTTGTGAAGACAAGCTGATTGAGGCGATTTATTATGAACGTGATAAGAATTGTGCGCATAGAGATGATGATTACAAATCTCCAGAGTTCAATCAATTGAGTGATATGATTGAAACGATGAAACAACAGATACAGCAAGTACTTGTGGTTTGCAAGGATTCACTTCCTAATAATATTACATTGGATTTTGTATCACATGATAGGGAATTATTTCGTTTAATATATGGAATTACTGCTGAAAAGGAAGAAGAAATAAAATGTATAAAGTATCCTGAATATGGCAAGATACCACAGTCAGGAAATTTTATAACAAAGAAAGTATTTGAGGAGACTGAGGATATCAGAACAATTAAGGATAAAAATGAGTATGCAGTAATAATTGAGGATGGCATTAATTTTTATGAGTCGCTACAAAATCATCAAGATGCCTGTATAAAGATAAATGTCCTTTATAATTTGGAAACATGGTGTAGTTTTAATCAAGAAAGTTTTTCAAAGATTCAAAAACTCAAAAAAGCTGGAGGATTAAATGAATTTGATATGCCAGTTATGCCAAAGGGTAATGCATAGTTAGAAGAATTTATGAGATTGCTATCAATATAGTATATTTTGGCTTTAGTTTTGGTAACTGAATAATATAGATATTATGAATCAGATGTTTTGTTGATGCTAGAAGTAAAATGAGCAATGGAAAACGGTCGATTGTATAAATTGACTGTTTTTAAGTATAAGTTTAGAAAATAATTGAATTTAAAAAATTTGCAAAGGGGTTAAAAAGTAACATAATTATTCAGTAATATAGAATATGGATAAGTGAGGTGGATATTATGTCAGTTGATACTAATACAATGGTTTCTAATACACAGGCTATTGATTTTAGTAAAGCGGAACAGGAAAAAATTGCATCAACAGAAGATGTATTTGCAATTTCGGAGTGCTTTATTAAACAAAATATGGAGGCTTATGAGGAACTGGCAAAATGATACGATTATGCAAAAGATAAGAGATATAGTCATCTTTAGATGGTTCTATTTTAATAAGAAATGAAATATTTATGAGGTTTGTGGTGTCTGTCAACCACTTATAGGTACTTAAAGGATAAGGAGAATGAAATGAAATTTAGAAATTTTGAAAAAGAAAATATAGCATACAAAGTAGAACAGCAACGTGAAGCGGCAAGGAAAGTAAGAGATACTATAAAAGATGCAGATTTGTCAGAATGTGAAGCAGGCTTTGAATTAGCAAAAGAAATGTTAATAAAGAATGAAGAAGCAGGAGTAAGTGTTATTTTAGAATATTTATTTAATGAATATGGTAGTGGCGCTTTAAGATGGCTTCAAATTTCAATAACATTTTTGCTTGGTATGTGTGCAACAATAATTACTGATAACAGTAGAGGTGAAGTAAATGATGTATTAATAGGAAATGTTATTGCTTTACTATTATTTGGTTGGCTAATTGATGTGGCGGGAAAAGTATTTGAAAATAGTAATGTCAAGCTTAACATAAGAATTCTTAGGTCAATGTCTTTTGAAAGATATAAAATGCTTATAGATTCTGATACAAAAGAGGAAGAAAAGAAGTAATTGAGCATTTAGGTTGCAATATAGATAAGTAAATGTAGTTAGAATTTTCATTAAGTTAGAGAATTATCAAAATAAATTGTAATGATTAGATAAATCAGAGCCAGACTATCAAACCTACATATACAATGGATTTATATAGAAAATATGGCAGATTTATAATCTACTGAAAGGAGAGCAGACCGATGAATGAAATTATGAATAGTGTAAATAATGCTATTATGAATAATTTTGAAAAAACAGACAACATATTAAATGATGTACAAAATATTATTGAAGTATCTCAAAAAGAGGCATACCGTACTGTAAATATGATATTAACGCAAAGGAATTGGCTGATTGGATATCGAATTGCAGAAGAAGAATTAGCTAGTGAACAACGTGCAGAATATGGTGCTGAAGTTATTAAAAGATTGTCAAGGGAACTTACAACAAAATATGGAAAAGGGTTTACAAAAACAAATCTTTATAGTTTTTACAGATTCTATAAATGCTTTCCAGAGATTTTCCACACAGCGTGTGGAAAATCTAATATGTGTTTATCATGGTCGCATTATCGTACTTTGCTTCAAGTTCATGATGAAACAGCTCGCAAATGGTATGAGAAAGAAGCTTATGAGCAGACATGGAGTGTTCGTACCTTACAGAGAAATATTGATACCCAGTATTATTATCGTATGCTTCAATCACAGGATAAGAATGCTGTAGAGTCTGAAATGAAAGAAAAGACATCCTCATATCAGAATGATAAACTTGAGTTTATAAAAAATCCTGTAGTAGTGGAGTTCTTGGGCTTAACACCAGATACATCTTTTAATGAGACGAAACTAGAGACAAGTATAATCAGTAATTTGCAAAAATTTTTGATGGAAATGGGAAAAGGGTATGCATTTGTAGCAAGACAGCAACATATTCATACAGAAAAACAGGATTATTATATAGATTTGGTCTTTTATAATTATATCTTGAAATGCTTTGTACTTATAGATTTGAAAACGGAACGTATTACCCACCAGGATGTAGGGCAGATGGATATGTA
This sequence comes from Eubacteriaceae bacterium, assembly GCA_902362455.1. Taxonomy (GTDB): domain Bacteria; phylum Bacillota; class Clostridia; order Lachnospirales; family Lachnospiraceae; genus Bovifimicola; species Bovifimicola ammoniilytica. The sequence continues at coordinate 317,159 of CABIWJ010000003.1, read as the reverse complement.
TATTCGCATGTATGATGAATTAAAGAAATCTCCAGATGACAATCCGACACTGGGTATTGTACTGTGTTCTGAGACGGATGAAGACATTGCTAGATATTCGATTTTACATGGTAATGAGCAATTATTTGCCAGCAAATATAAATTATATTTACCAACTGAAGAAGAACTGAGAGAAGAGATAGAAACACAAAAAGCTATGTTTTATTTACAACAGAAGGATGAAGAGAAAAAAGTCGGAGGAGAAACAGAGGTCTAAGTGTATTACATTCCGATTGTAATTATAGGTGAGTCACAGAAGATTGAGGGCACTGCGAAAAAATAAAATCAATTGAATAAATCAAGAAGTATCAGGTAGTTATCATTTCGATAGCTACCTTTTTCTTTTGAAAAAAATATCGCATAATTCGATATAAAAGTAGTGTAAAATATTGTTAATTCATCATTTCTTTACAATAGATATTTACATTTTTGGTAGAAAATGTTATAATTGAGTACACTCAAAACTAAACTCATAATTACAATCAAAAGGAGAAAATACATTGAAAGGACTACAACCTAAAGGGATAGCACGACGCAATAAAATGTTGCTTGCTGCGATACAGCTGTTCTTAGAACAAGGATATGAGAAAACGACTACAGCCCAGATATCAAGGGCAGCAGGAATGTCACCAACATCTTTTTTTGCAGCATTTGAAAATAAAGAGGCATTGCTCTTGAAATTGACACAGATAATGTTCGAAAATCAGTTTGAAAAGGCACGTTCATTTGCCGAAAATCATGAACCACTTATGGTATATTGCCTCGAAACGGCACTACAGATAAACATAACAGAATTATCTGAATCACTTAGAGAAATATATGTTATGGCATATACATTGCCTAGTACGTCTGAATATATCTATCGTAGTACAGCTATTCAGATTAAAAATATATTTGCGGCATATATGCCAGATGCAGAGGATAAGGATTTTTACGAAATGGATATAGCATCGGGAAGTATAACAAGAGGATTTATGGCAAAACCTTGCGATATGTATTTTACATTAGATAGAAAGCTAAGAAGATATCTGGATTGTTGTCTTAAATTGTATAATGTACCAACAGAAAAACGCAATAGCCTTATTGAGGCAGTACTTGCTGTTGACCTTAATTCAGTTGCAGCTAAATTGATAGAGGAGATTGTAGCAAAGGCAGAAACAGGACTTGAAGAAGCTATAGGTAACAAGATAACTTAAATGATCAAGGAGGTGCATCTTATTGAATGGAAAAGCATTAAAGCAAAGGCAAAGACTAATTGCATGGCTAATTTCAGCAGTGTTTTTTGCGATTTCATGTGTGATGGCGGTAACCACAGTGATACAGGCACAGGAATCTGCACTTGTATCAGCTGTATTGACTACGGACAAGGACAGCTATAATGAAGGCGAAGATATCAATATCGTACTTAAGGTTACAAATAACAGTACATATGATGTCGGTGGTATAATATCTGAAATTACACTACCTGATGGATTGACTCTTAAAAGTGGAGGGCTTTCTGAGGGGGAATATTCGCTGGCAGCCGGGAAAGACAGAATAACAGAATTAACAGCGTACATAGAGAAATTAACTCCAGAGGAGACAACATCAGAAGAGTTGACAACAGAAGGGACAACAACCCCAGAGAAGATAACGACATCAGGAGAGACAACTACTCAGGAACAGACAACATCAGATGAGAAGACAACAACACCTGATAAATCATCTAATCCTAAAACAGGAGATTCACACAGTAATATATGGATAATACTCGCAATTTTATCAGGAATAATATTTTTGGCATTCAGCATTAAAAATAAAAAATTAAAGAAAATATTTTCAATATTTTTATGTATGATAATGTTATTCTCGATATTACCTGCTGATGCATTTGCAAACAATGGTACAAACACAACTGCTTCAGGTGGAAGTGTAATTGCAAACAAGGATATAACAGTAAATGGTGTTAAAAAGACGATAACTGCAAAGGTTGCATATACAGACAATGAGCCTTCCGAGGGCGAAGAGGTTACTGTAACTTTTGATACGGGAGATGGAACACCTGTTGAGCCAATTACAGTGAAAAAAGGCGGAACAATAGAACAGCTTCCACAGTCTTTCGGAGCAGGTAAGGCATTTATGGGATGGTTTACCGACACAGGATTTACCGATGAATTCTTTTCAGATACGCCTGTAAATGAAGATATGACAGTTTATGCATCATTTAAGGATTCTTCGGATGATTATGAACCTGTGGAAGATACAACTTATTATGAGGAAAATTGCGATGAAAATCATTCGATAACTCTTATCAGCGATGAAGTAATAACTGCTGATAATATTAACAGTTTTATTACACTTTTTGCATATACAGGTGATACTCCGGAGAGATTTACGGTTACACCAAATGGTGAAAATGAGTACACCATAGTTCCTGAAACTCCATATACAAAGGGTTGTATGTATCGTATGACAGCCAATGATGGGGTACATTTTAAGGGACTTAATGAAGTAGTTTCAGAATATACATTTAAAATATATAAAGAAGAATCTAATATAGTAGAGCTTAGGGATGGCATTAAATATCTTGATAAAGCGAAGCTTACAGAGACACCTAATGAATATGAATATATTATTCAGAAAGATTATTACGAGGCAAATACGCTTGCAGTAGATGATGTTATCTGTATTGGAGATGGTACAAATAATATTACGGACGATTGTCTTTTTGTTAAAATCATTGACAGCATAAAGGATGATGACGAGTATTATATACAGACAGATGATTGTGATGTTGAAGATGTATATGATAAGGTTGATATATATTTTACTGATCCTGCACAGAATAAATATCTTGTAGATGGTATCGATACTGCAGCACTTGAACAGGAAATCTATAACAGCGAGGGAGCAAAACAATTAAATTATGTACTTGCAGCTGTGCTTGCAGAAAGTGAGACAGTAAAAGAAGAGTTAGATGGGGAATCACTGGTAGGAAGTACGCTGGATGATGACAGGCTGAAGGATTTTTCTGATTATGCGCATCCTAAGGAGGATACACTTGCTGATCTTGCTAAGAGGTTAGGCAAGAACCTTAAGGTATCTGTTAAGATAGGAGAGGCAGAAAATAATAATTTTACATATCCTAATCCTGACTATTGGACAGCAATTACATTTACACTCGGTTATAAGGGAAATGTCAAAGGTAAATTAAAAGTTGATGCAACATTTACCATTACCGAATATATTAATGTATCTTTACAGGGATATAAGCAATTTGAGTTTAAATGGTTTGATACGCCTGAACTTGAATTTAACTATGCGGCTAATATGTATACGCAGACTGATATCGAATTGCAGGTACTTGTATGTTCTGTAGGGGCAAACAGTTATAGAAATATCACTGATGAAGTTACAAAGATGCTTAGAAGTGATAAAGAAAATGATACTCAGGGACTTGTTAAAGAAGTTCAGGACATGCTTAACAAGAAAGGCGGTTATATAGAACTTTGCAGACTGCCATTATTCTCTACGGCAAAGCCGTTAGCATTATTCCAGCTTAACTTTGAACTTGATTTTGTGGTAAAAATGAGTTTTGCAGGTGGTATAGGAAGTAAATTTTCTGTACTTGATGCAAGACAGGTGGGTGCATATGGTAATTCTAAAGAAAAAGAATTCAGTATGTACAAGAATAAGCTGATTGGAGCTGACAGATATAGCTTTGATCTGACTTTATGCGGATATACAGGAATTAAGATGGGAATTGCAGGTCAGCTTACAGTATCATTTATTGGGCTTAGACGACTTGGCGAAGTCGGAGTCGAAGTACAGGTAGGGGCTTATCTTGATATCTATGGATACGCACGTTATCATGTTGTAAAACCTGACCACAGATATGATACAGTATATAGTACACTTATGGGCGGCTTCTATTTAGAAGATGGTATTTATCTGGAGGTAAATCTGGTAGCGGAATCTAAAGTATTTAATATAAGAGTTGATGCACCATTGATACCGGAATGTAAGTGGCCGTTATTCTCAATGGGTGATAAGAAACTTGTTGTATGCTTAAATGATCCGGTAACGCCAATAGTATTTTATTCTAATGGAAGCTCATATGCCAGCATAGACGTGAATGACCTTTCACCAATGTCCGGACAGGTAGTAGATATTACTACCGGAGTACTTGATAAAAATGCGACTATACCATGGAATAAGGTGACATTAAAAGTTTCGGGTAAGGGATTCAGAGTAGTTTATGACCGTCAGGGAAGGCATCTGACATATGACCAGCCATATTCATCATATAGGCAAAGTTCTGACGAATGTACAGCTCAGGTCCACTATTATGGCAATACATTACAGTTTACAAAGACTGCTGATTCTAAAGCAAGTACAACTAAAACAGTTAGAGTAATATGGTATGATAAATCAAGAGTTAATTTTGATGACATAGGTAAGATGTACACTGTTAATTTCTTCAGAGAAGTTGATGGAGAAAAAACACTTGTTGGTACAAGACAGGTACCGGCTGGAAATTATGCAGGCAGTTTTGATACAAATGGAGCTGTAGACAGTTGGAAATACATGGATGAAGAATGGGAAAGTGATCCGTATTTTACTCCGGTATCTAAAGATAATACAGAAATTATATACCATGCAAAGAGAGCGCAGGCATTAGTCAGCTTCACTTATTATGATGTTAATAAAGACATATGGACGACAGAAGTAAGAGCTGTTAATGTTGGTGATGATGCAACACCTCCGGATATAGTCGATAATGAAAATATAAAATTTAGTGGCTGGTATTCAATAAATGGTGTGCCACAAGGATATTATAATATGTTTAAATATGCCGCAAATAATATGAAGAAAATCGATTATAAGGTAGATAAATACTATCTTAAGAGCGGACTTCCTACTGATAAGGCATTGTGTTCGGTTAGGTTACATCATCTGATTTGTATGGAGCAGAAAGACAATTGTTTTATAGTTATAACAAGGAATATCATCAGGTAATTTATTATTACAGAGCCGGTTATACATTAAAAAATATGTCAGTTAAATTCAAATCGCAGACAATGTATGGAGAGCCGGTAGTCAGAGAAATGGAAGTACCTTATGGTAAATCACCTGATATGCCTTATGCAGCAACACCGCTTGGCAAAACATTACTTGGATATAGTTCAGATGGTGGTAAGACAATTTATAAATTATGGTCTCAATTACCAAAAGTATATGAAGATACGGTTTATGAAGCTATATATAAAACCAATGTATACAATGTAGACTTGTTCTATTATGATGACATAGCACGCGAGTTCAAGATTTATAAGACATTAAAGGTTGATGGTGGAACGTCTGTACCAAAGTCTGAATTAGATGAAGCATTTGCCGCATGTAACTGGCAGGAAGGAACTTCATATCAATTTATACAATGGTGTGAAGACCAATATGGTTACAATGTTGGAGAATTTGAATTAGATAAGCTTATATATAGAGACCTTAGAATACGTCCGATTATCAGACGTAATGTAAGGATTAATCTTGATGCAGGTGATGGAAGAAATCTGTTCTATGATTATTTAGATAGCTTTGACTCAGAAGATTATGAAGTGACTATTTCAAGATGGGCTGTAAAAGATTCTGATAAATATAATGATTACGAGCCGATAGGCTGGAAAGATAATAAAACAGGACAGGTTTATAGTATCGGTCAACAGGTTAAAATTGATTATGCTACAACACTTACAGCAATTTATAAAGTAAATCCTAAGACATATACTGTAAAAGTTTCAACTCCATATGGTGAGCTTCTGAATGGTGAAACTACTGATACATTTACAGGCGGTTATGATGATTACCTGGCATTTGTTGAGAAATATAACAACTATATACCTCAGAATGTTGAGGGTGAAGGTTATACTCTTGAGTATCAGGGTTCATCAAGTATTCCATCAGCAGATGGGCTGTCACTTGAGATAATATTTGGCAATTGGAAAAAGAATGTACACAGACATACATTAAAACTTGATGTTAATGGTGGTAAGCTGACGGGGAATGATGAAAGAACTGAAGCTTACGGAGCAGAGATTAAATTGTCAGATATGGCAGAGGTATCTAAGACAGATGATTTGCGTGATTATATATTCGGAGGCTGGATAGATGAAGATGGAAATATCTATGGAGCAGATGACACAATAACACTTACTAAAGATGTAACACTTACTGCAATATGGATTGATGGTACAGTTATTGAAAGGAAGAATTATCATTATGGCGATATGCTTCCGGTATTTGGTGCACCTTCAGAGGCAGCAGGATATATTTTCAATGGCTGGTCATGGTCAGGGGCAGCAGGTGCTTTAGTAAAACAGCCGGAAACAATGCCTGCTTCAGGATTAACTGCAATTGCAACAACTACAAAATGCTATATAACCTATGAGTTTGACGGACAGATTTATAAGACTAAGGAAGTTGCAAAAATAGGTGATACAATTCCGGTTATTGATAAACCGGTAAAAGACTATTATGATGTTACGGAATGGTCAGCAGATGGTATAGTTGTAACAGATGGAAAATTTGTAATGCCTGCTCATGATGTTATATTTAGAGCAACGTCATCACCTAAATTCTATGATATAAGTATCACAATTGACGGTTCAATAAGTGAGGATAGTCCTTTAAGTGAGCAATACATGAATGTTGTGACACTTCCGGTTCCGCCACAGAAGAGTGGCTATACTTATTACTGGAAATCGGATGATGTAGATATTTATGAAGAAAATGGTGAATATAAATTCATAATGCCACATAATGATGTCAGTGTGGAATGTATTTATACAACAGCAACACATAATATCTACTATATAATAGATGGTGAAACTGAACCATATTGTACTATTTCAGATGTTCCTGTAGGTAAAGAAATGTTTTCATATATTGATTTGCCGCAGAAAGATGGATATATGTTTAATGAAACATGGATATGTCTGACAGATATTTCACTTGTCAACAAAGAGGGAATATATACTATGCCTGACAGTGATGTTTACTTCTGGGGCAGATATTGCGAAGATACAGAGAACACGATTATTCTTGGTATCGAGATAAGCATTGATGGTGTTACAGACAATTATTATAGCCTGTTTGTAAATAAAGGCGAAATAATAACACTGCCTGATATTAAACGCAATGGATATACACTTAGTTATGAAAGTGAAACGTTGACAGTTACTGATGGCAAAGTTAGAATACCAGATGATGGTACAGATGAGATAACACTTACGGCAAAATTTACAAAGAAATAAATTTATAGAGAAGTAATTTTATAAAGAGAGTTATAGGATAAAGCATTTGATGGCTGAGATTAGTCATTAACACGATTAGCCCTATAACTCTAAGATATAAAGTATTATAGAATGGATAAATGATGAAGTTATGAAGTAATCATTTATCCGTTCTTTTTTCTGTATTCTCTTGGCGAATATTCAATTTTTCTGTAAAATAGTGATAAGATAATGTAATCAAAATGAATAGTCAAATTGGAGGTAATCGGTTTGTATTTTATATATGGAGATGAAGAAATTGAATATTTAAAAAGTAAAGACAAAATATTAGGTGGGGTCATTGAGAAAATTGGACACATTGAACGTGTAACAGATACCGATTTATTTTCATCGGTTGTACATCATATCATAGGACAGCAGATTTCTACTAAAGCACAGGAGACTATATGGCAACGTCTGAAGGATGAGTTAGGAGAAGTTAATGCAGAAAATATTTATAAAACAGACATATCAAGATTACAGTCCTTGGGAATGAGCTTTAGAAAAGCTGAGTATATAAAAGACTTTGCGGATAAGGTACATAGTGGAAACTTTAATTTACAGGATATTTCAGAGATGTCTGATGAAGAAGCCATTAAGGCACTTGCTTCTTTAAAGGGAATTGGCGTATGGACAGCAGAAATGATTTTACTATTCTGTCTGCAAAGACCAGATATCTTCAGCTTTGATGATCTGGCAATACAGAGAGGGCTTCGAATGGTATATCATCATAGGAAGATTGACAGAAAATTATTTGAAAAATATCGCAGACGTTTCAGTCCGTATTGTAGCGTAGCAAGTCTGTATTTGTGGGCAGTTTCAGGTGGGGCGATAACTGAGATGAAAGATTATGCACCTAAGAAAAGGAAAAATTAAAATAAAATGAATAAAGGATAGTGCAAAAAAAGAATAAAAATGATAAAAAATTAACAATTTTCAGAAAATCAAGATTTTTTGTTGATTTTGTTTTGTAATAATGTATAATATTATGAGTGAAGTTGAAAAAAGACTTCGATAGAAAGAAATGACATATTCTGCACATGCAGATGTAAAACTTTCTACTAACTATTAAAGAAAAGGAGTTAGATTCAAATGGCAAAAATTGATTTAAGCAAGTATGGTATTAATGGAACAACTGAAATTGTTCACAACCCTTCTTACGAAGTATTATTTGAAGAAGAGACAAAGGCAAGTCTTGAAGGCTATGAAAAAGGTCAGGAAAGTGAACTTGGTGCAGTAAATGTTATGACAGGTATTTACACAGGACGTTCACCAAAAGACAAGTATATTGTAATGGATGAAAATTCAAAGGACACTGTATGGTGGACATCTGATGAATATAAGAATGATAATCACCCACTTTCAGAAGAAGTATGGGCTTCATTAAAAGACATCGCTAAGAAAGAGCTTTCTAATAAGAGACTTTTCGTAGTTGATGCATTCTGTGGTGCTAATAAAGATACACGTATGGCAATCCGTTTCATCGTTGAAGTGGCTTGGCAGGCACATTTTGTAACAAATATGTTCATCAAACCTTCAGCAGAAGAGTTAGAGAACTTCGAGCCAGATTTCGTTGTTTACAACGCATCTAAAGCTAAAGTTGAAAATTACAAAGAACTTGGTCTTAACTCAGAGACAGCAGTAGCATTTAACATTACAAGCCGTGAACAGGTTATCATCAACACATGGTACGGCGGAGAAATGAAGAAGGGTATGTTCTCAATGATGAACTACTACTTACCACTTAAAGGTATGGCTTCAATGCATTGCTCAGCAAATACAGACTTAAATGGCGAAAATACAGCAATCTTCTTTGGTTTATCAGGAACAGGTAAGACAACACTTTCAACAGATCCTAAGCGTTTACTTATCGGTGATGATGAACATGGCTGGGATGACAATGGCGTATTCAACTTCGAAGGTGGTTGTTATGCAAAAGTTATCGACCTTGATAAAGATTCAGAGCCAGATATCTACAATGCAATCAAACGTGATGCTCTTCTTGAGAACGTAACACTTGATGAGAATGGTAAGATTGATTTCACAGATAAGAGTGTAACAGAGAATACTCGTGTATCTTATCCAATTAATCATATTGAGAACATCGTTCGTCCAGTATCTTCTGCTCCAGCAGCTAAGAATGTTATTTTCTTATCAGCAGATGCATTCGGAGTACTTCCTCCAGTATCTATCCTTACACCTGAGCAGACACAGTACTACTTCCTTTCAGGATTCACAGCTAAATTAGCTGGTACAGAACGTGGTATTACAGAGCCTACACCAACATTCTCAGCATGCTTCGGACAGGCATTCCTTGAGTTACATCCTACAAAATATGCTGAAGAACTTGTTAAGAAGATGGAGAAGAGTGGTGCTAAAGCATACCTTGTTAACACAGGTTGGAATGGTACAGGCAAACGTATCTCTATTAAAGATACTCGTGGTATTATCGATGCAATCCTTAGCGGTGACATCAATAAAGCTCCAACAAAGAAGATTCCACACTTTGACTTTGAAGTTCCAACAGAACTTCCAGGTGTAGACAGCGCAATTCTTGATCCTCGTGATACTTACGCTGATGCTTCTGAATGGGAGACAAAAGCTAAAGACCTTGCAAGCAGATTCATTAAGAACTTTGCTAAATACGAAGGAAATGAAGCAGGTAAAGCACTTGTTTCAGCAGGTCCACAGTTATAATCTGAATAAAATAAATCTGATGAATATTATATAGAAAATGTACAAATTGTATAGACTATAGATATATAAAGCATTAGACGAATATAGAGGTGTCTGGTATAATTATCAGACACCTTTAGTATTAATAGGAGGAGATGGAAAGATGGAAATAAATAATAATAACCGAATTTATATTGCAATTGATTTAAAATCTTTCTATGCTTCTGTAGAATGTGTGGAAAGATGTTTAAATCCATTAACAACGAACCTTGTGGTTGCTGATAGGTCAAGAACTGAAAAGACAATATGCTTAGCAGTATCACCCTCATTAAAAGCATATGGAATACCGGGACGTGCAAGATTATTTGAAGTAGTACAGAAAGTTAAAGAGGTCAACCGTATAAGGCGTGGCAGAACAAAGGATGGAAGATTTACAGGCAGTTCATATGATTCAGAAGAATTGAGAAATTCACAGTATGAACTTGATTATATAGTTGCCAGGCCAAGAATGGCATTATATATGGAATATAGCAGGAAAATATACGATATTTATCTTAAATACGTAGCACCTGAGGATATTCATATATATTCAGTCGATGAAGTGTTTATGGATATTACGGGATATCTGAAAATATATGGAATGACTGCTAAAGAGATAACGATGAAAATAATTGAGGACGTATTAAAGAATACGGGAATAACAGCTACAGCAGGAATTGCAACAAATCTGTATCTATGTAAAGTAGCTATGGACGTGGTGGCAAAACATATTGAACCGGACGAAAATGGTGTACGAATTGCAGAATTAGATGAGATGAAATACAGGAAAATGTTATGGAACCACAGACCGATAACTGATTTCTGGAGAGTTGGAAGAGGATATGCAAAGAAATTAGAAGAAAATGGCATATATACAATGGGAGATGTAGCACGATGCAGCATTGGTGAAGCTGGAGATTTCTACAATGAAGAATTGTTATATAAATTATTTGGAATAAATGCGGAATTGCTGATAGACCATAGCTGGGGATATGAACCCTGTACAATTGCAGATATTAAAGCTTATAAGCCGGAGACAAAGAGTCTTGGGGCAGGACAGGTGCTTACTTGTCCTTATACAATGGATAAAGCAAAGGTAGTTGTAATGGAGATGAGCGACCAGTTAGCATTGAGCCTTGTGGAGAAACGGCTTCTTACCGACCAGATAGTTTTAACAATTGGATATGACATAGAAAATATTACTGATGTCAACAGACGTAAGAAATATTCGGGCGAAATCACAATAGACAGATATGGACGTTCCATACCTAAACATGCACATGGAACTACAAATCTTAAGATGAAAACATCATCTTCAAATGTTATCATGAATGCAGTTTCAAAGCTATTTGATGAAATAGTAGATTATAATCTGCTAGTACGACGAATAAATATTACAGCGAATAGAATTGTAAATGAAGATGAAGTAAAGGATGCAGTAGAAGAATATATGCAGATGGACTTATTTACGGATTATGAGGCATTAGAAAAAGAGAAGAAGAAAGAAAAAGCTGCATTAGATAAAGAAAGAAAATTACAGGAAGCTATGCTTACTGTTAAAAATAAATATGGTAAAAATTCAATGCTTAAAGGAATTAACTTTGAAGAGGGTGCAACAGGAAGAGAGAGAAACAGCCAGATAGGAGGACACAAAGCGTGAATTATGATGATATAATTAATCTTCCACATCACGTTTCAAAGAACCATATGCAGATGTCAATTCATGACAGAGCTGCCCAGTTTGCACCATTTTCGGCATTAACAGGTTATGAAGAGGTAATAAATGAAACTGCAAGGCTTACAGATGAATTAACTGATATGGACGAATATATCAAATCTGAAATAGATATGAAATTGCAGCTATTGAGGGAGAAACTAAAGAACCGGCAATCAGTAAATGTATATATCAGATATTTTAAGCCTGATGATAGGAAAGCAGGAGGAAAATATCTTGAATACAGAGGAAATGTCCGGAAAATAGATGAAGATAATGGCTGTATAATTATGGAGAATAAGACATCAATAGAAATCTCTAAGATAGTTGATATCTCCATAAATGAGAAAATTGTTACATTTGATTGAATGATATTCTTTATAGCTTGACATAAATGGTAAAATCTGTTATTACCAAAGAGAGAATTAATTTAATACGCATTGTGGAATGGAGGACAAATGTTAGAATTCAAATATGATACCCAGTTATTAATTGAGGGAAAAGACCTTGACGAAGATGTCATTAGTGATTATTTTACAAACAATTTTAAAGGTGACTGCCTGTTAGCAGTAGGTGATGATGAATTAATTAAGATTCATTTTCATACAAATGAGCCTTGGAAAGTATTAGAATACTGTTCATCATTAGGCGAGATATATGATATCGTAGTTGAAGATATGGACAGACAGGCAAGAGGACTTAAAGGTTAAGATAAATCTGGTATAGTGAAAATTAAATGTCCGCCTATGGAACACACTTATAAATAATAGTGTATGTTTCATAGACGGACATTGTTATTTCGAAGCAGGTGTTACGTCCATATTTTTAGGTAATACAAGGTTTAATATAATAGAGACTATAAATACAACAGCTACGCAGTTTTCAGCAAATACAGTTTCTACAATCTTTGGAAAAATAGAAAAGATTTCAGGTACCTGTGTGAAACCGATTCCAATACTTAATGAAAGTGCAGCAATTGTGATATTTCTCTGTGTATATCCGCATTTTCCTATCATCTGTAAGCCGCTTACGACAATGTTACCGAACATCATAAGTGTACAACCACCAAGAACTGCATCAGGAAGAGTTGCGAGCAACGAACCAAAGAATGGGAAGATGCCTGCGAGCAGCATTATAACAGCACCGGCAGCGATTGCAAATCTGTTGACAACCTTAGTCATAGCTACCAGACCGACATTCTGGCTGAATGAAGTAATTGGCAGGCAACCCAATATTGATGATAATGCACTTATAAAACCATCACAGGCAATAGAGCCGGATGTTTCTTTAAGAGTCACATCTCGATTTAATCCTGAAGCAGCTAATGCAGATGTATCACCGATAGTTTCCGTTGCAGATACTAAGAAGATTAATGTAACGGAAATAATTGCATTAATATTGAATTCAGGTTTGAAAGGCATAATTGATGGTAATGCAATAAACGAAGTATTCTGTAATGCAGAAAAATCAATCATACCCATACAGGCAGCAACGATATAGCCGACAATTAAACCGAATAATACCGAAAGCTGTTTTAAATAAGATTTAGCAAATATATTGAATACAATACAGCTTAATAAAGTAACTGTTCCAATAATCCAGTTCTTAGCTGAACCAAAATTCTCTGTACCTGAACCACCACCAAATGATGAGGCACCGACTGAAAGAAGTGAGAAACCAATAGCAGTTACAACGCTTGCCGCTACAATTGGTGCAATAAGTTTAATCCAATATTTGGCAAAAAGACCAAGTACACCCTCGATAATACCACCGACAAGAATTGCACCAACAATTGCGTTATAGCCATACGTAGGTCCGATGTAGCAGAAAACAGAAACAAATGTAAAACTGATACCCATAACAATTGGAAGTCCTGAACCAATACGCCATATAGGAAAAAGCTGTATGAGTGTACCTATTCCGGCAATTATCATTGCACTCTGAATAAGCATTGCAGTTTGTGAAGCTGACAGATTACAAGTACCTGCCACTATAAGAATAGGTGAAATATTAGCAACAAACATTGCTAATATATGTTGTAAGCCAAATGGTATAGCCTGAGTAACTGGAATTTTGCCATCAAGTTTATAGAGATTAGCTGTCGAAACAGTAGAATTTGTACTTTTCATTTATTTTCTTATCCTCTTTTAATATAGTATTACAGTAATATTACAGATGTGATGTTGGGCAAAAGATTTTCTGACACCAAATTACTGTTCACGAAACTGTATTGTACCGTTTGCAGCATCCATACTTTCGACAATAGCAAGTGACTCTAACTGATAACCAAGATTTCTTATGATACGTCCACCTGACTGGAAGCCCTTTTCGATTGCGATACCGATGCCTTCAACTGTTCCACCGGCTTCATTTACAATAGAGATTAATCCCTGTAATGCACAGCCGTTCGCAAGAAAATCATCTATAATTAAGACTTTATCATCAGAATTTAAAAATTTCTTAGATACTATAACCTGATTCCTGCATTTATGAGTAAAAGATTCTACTTCAGCTATATACATCTCACCTTCGATATTTATGCTTTTTGATTTCTTTGCAAATACAACAGGAACATTGAAGTATTTAGCAACAACACAGGCAATACCTATACCTGATGCTTCGATAGTTAAGATTTTATTGATTGTTTTATCTGCAAAACGACGTTTAAACTCTTCGCCCATCTGTTCAAATAAGCTGATATCCATCTGGTGATTGAGAAAACTGTCAACTTTTAATACATTACCCTCTTTAACAATGCCGTCTTTAATAATTCGTTCTTCTAAAAAATTCATCTTTATCCTCTTTTCTACTACAATATATTAAGAATAGGTTAACAAATTTTATGGATTATGGCAACCAAAAGATAAGAAAAATTACTTATAAAAATTGGAAAGTCAATAATTTTTATATTTATATTTGCAAATTCACTTAATAAAGAAGATTTGATTGCAATATGTGTGTGAAGTTTAGGTTTATAACATAATATGTAGTATTTATATGGATTGACATTTTTAATTTACATAGTAAGATATAGAAGATAATAGAAAATGAAAAGTCAAATTAAAAGTATCAAACGTAATAATATATATGAAATACAAAAACCAATATTAGAAAACACAAAAATAAATGAAAAAACAAAATAAAACGATAAAATAAAGTGATAAAAATGGAGATGAAATAATGTTAATCAGATTAATAGAAGATAAAGATAAAGAAGAAGTTCTAGAGATGATGAAAGTGTTTTACGCATCACCTGCTGTTTTACATAAAGCTTCTGAGGAAATATTGAAGAAGGACATAGACGATTGTATTGGTAAATGTCCATTTATCGAGGGATATGTATTTGAATGTAATTCAGATAATATGAAGAGACATAATGAAGAAGATAAACTTGCAGGTTATGCTATGCTTGCAAAGAGTTATTCAACGGAATATGGCGGAATGTGTGTATGGATTGAGGATATATATATTAAAAATGAGTACAGGGGAATGGGTATAGGCTCTAAATTCTTTGAAAAATTACAGGATATGTACGGAGATGATTCAGTCAGATTCAGACTTGAGGTGGAACCGGAGAATGAAAGAGCAGTTGCAGTATATGAGAAATGTGGATATAAAAAGTTACCATATATGCAGATGACAAAGGAATTATAAAATATGATGGTGTGAAAAATACAGATTGATATCTGATTTTTTACACAGCTATTTGTGGTACCTGCGAAATGGAGATTATTATGAGTAAAATATACGAAGAGAAAAATGGTGAAAATGAAATTATAATAAGAACAGCTGCTTTAGATGATGCAAAAGTACTGTTAGATATTTACAGACCATATGTAGAAAAGACTGCAATAACATTTGAATATGATGTACCTGCAGTAGATGTATTTCGAAGCCGTATAGAGAAAACATTGAAGAAATATCCATATTTAGTTGCAGAAATTAATGGAGAAGTGACTGGATATGTTTATGCCAGTACATTTAAGGGAAGGGCAGCATACGACTGGGCGGTTGAGACAAGTGTGTATATCAAGGAAGATATGAGAAAAATGGGACTTGGTAAATTACTATATGCCCAGTTAGAGAAGATTTTGAAGAAACAGAATATTGTAAATCTTTATGCCTGCATCGCATATACGGAGGTTGAAGACGAATATTTAACAAATGCAAGTGTAAAATTCCATAAACATATGGGATATGAATGGATTGGCGAATTTCATAAATGTGGATATAAATTTAACAGATGGTATGATATGGTGTGGTTAGAGAAAATACTCGGAGAACATACTGATAACCAGCCGGCAGTCATTAAATTTGAAGATTTGGAAATTTAGATAAATAGATGACAAATATCCTATTCAATTTCAGAGAATCTTGTAAGTAGAGAGATAATAAAAAATAAGTAAGCAGAAGTGAAAGAAAATGAATAATAAATCAGAAAATAAACAAAATATAGTTCCAGAGGGTGAGTTATATGGTAAGGAGAAAATTGGGAAGATTTTACTAAAAATTGCACCACCCGTGATGCTCGCACAGTTAATTCAGGCATTGTATAATATTGTTGACAGCCTGTTTGTGGGAAAATATTCAGAAAGTGGTCTTACAGCATTATCAATAATTTATCCGATGCAGTTATTAATGATAGCTTTAGGTGTTGGAACGGGTGTGGGTATTAATACAAATATGGCTTATTATCTTGGAATAAAGAAGAAAGGTAAGGCTGACGAAAACGCAGGAATCGGAACTCCGTTAGCACTTGTACTATGGATATTATTTGCGGTAATATGCTTTTTTATTATGCCGGTGTATGCGAAAATGTCTACAGATTCGAAAGAAGTCATAAGATATGTAGTGATATATGGGCGAATTGTGTGCGTGGCAAGTATAGGATTATTTCTTGAGAGCATATGGAGTAAAATTCTTCAGGCAAGAGGCGATATGAAAACACCTATGTATGCCCAGATTGCAGGAGCGATAACTAATATAATATTAGATCCTGTTTTGATTTTTGGAATGTTTGGTGTAAGAAAATGTGGTATCGCAGGTGCAGCAATTGCAACAGTGGCAGGACAGATAGTGGCAGCCGTAATTGTATTCAGAAAAGCATATCATAAACCACCACATATTTCTAAATTTCTTCCTGAAATCAAGAGAATATATATACTTGGAATACCTAATATATTAATGCAGTCAGCATATACATTTTACATATTGGGATTAAATCTTATTCTGGCAGGCTTTTCAGACCAGGCAGTGACCGCACTTGGATTATATTATAAATGGCAGACATTTTTCTTTATTCCATTAGGAGCATTGCAGACCTGCATAGTGCCTGTAATAAGCTACAATTATGCAGCAGGAAGCTTGGACAGGTGCAGAAAGACATTATTGACCTCTTTAATAGCAGGGGTATGCCTTATGGCAGTCGGAACATTGTGTTTTGAAACCATTCCGTCACAGATGCTTTCTGTATTCACAAGCGATAAAACAGTAATAGAAATAGGAACAATAGGCTTAAGATTTATAGGTTTTAGCTTTATTCCGATGGTAACTTCATTAATATTTCCAGTATTCTTTCAGGCGATAGGCCGTGCAGTAAAAAGTTCAGTATTAACAATAGTAAGAACTGTCGTATTATTTGTTCCATTAGGCTATATATTCTCAAGATTTGGACTTAATAAATTCTGGCTTACGTTCATAATTACCGAATTACTTACGTCTTCACTAGGCATATACTTTTATAAAGACTTCTTACGCAAAACTATAAAAGAAAAATAATTTATAATGCAGATTTCGCACATATAAGGATTCGTTTAGAAACTACCGGTGAATGACTTTGCATATATAAATATTAGAACTCGTGTTTCAAATTGCTAATTTGTCGATATTATCTTTTTGCTCTTTTGATTATTTGTGTTCATTCAATATCCAGACATTTAAACCGAGGTATCCGTCTATGACACACGCTCGATTTATGCCGTATCGTGTGGGCATTTACACCCACTAGATTAAGAAATATGAGAGAGTGTGTCATAGACGGACACCTCGGCTTAATGTCTGTATCGTGAATGTACACAAACTTTGAGCAAAAAGATAACATCTGACAAATTTACGCAATTCTTACAATGAGTTCTAATATTTATATATGTCAAATTCATTCTACAGCAGTAAATAAAAACGAGTCCTTATATGTGCGAAGTCTGCTTATATAAATTATTTTTTATTTTATGCAATCAAAAGAAGTCTTAAAACGTATACATAGTGAAAGACAAAACACATACATTCGCGAATAATAATATGAACTGATAGTATCAGGTGGTGTTTTGCAAATAATTTACAGTTTTATCTGACTGCAAGATGGAATGGATTGGAGAATATTGTTTTGATATTGATGAGACTTTCATAGAGATTATGAAATTACCACCTAAATATAAAACTGTTATTTATATGTACTATTATGAAGAATATTCTACCCGGGAGATAAGTGAAATATTGAAGAAAAATAAATCAACAGTATGTAGTCTGCTTAAACGTGGCAGAGAGATTTTAAAAGAAAGACTGGGTGAGAATAATGAAGAATAGTAATGATAGATTAAAAGCAAAAATAAAAGATTCATATTCCAAAATTGCAGTTGATAATAGCAAAACAGAAAGAATGTTAGGTGATATTATGGCAGCAGTAAAGGATAAGAAAGAGAAGAAAAAAAGTGTATTTTTCATCGGAGTTGTATGTGTACAGATGGCGGCAATAGTTATTTTATTAACCGTTGTGATCAAGAATGGAACTAAGTTAGGTGATGAACCCCAGACTACTAAGAGGGTGGCAACAAAATTTGATACTGTTAATGAATCAAATGATAAAGAAACAGACAGTAAAAATACAAGTACCACTGAGAATATAACATCTGAGGAGATGACTAAGAATACTAATACAAATAATAACGATATTCCACAGGATATAATTAAAAATATAATAGAAGAGACAGTATATAATAATAATTTCCTATGGTTATATAGAAATGAAGTATCTGCGGAAAAAGGAACTAACCTTACTAATGCCGATAAACTATGGTATATACTTAACCTTGTAGGTAATGGTGAAAAAATTGACATATTTAGTGAACCGGAAATAAGTGGAGAACTTATAAGAAATTACTTCCAGAAGAGTTGTATAAGCAGCAGCGGGCTTGAACTTACGGATATCGGATATTATGGCAGCAGTGATATTATCTATAATTACGATAAGAAAAGTGATACATTTATTTATAATGAAGATTTTAAAGCCAGAGGTGTATCATTAGCAGTACCGGCATATTATAAACTTGACAGCCTTAGACAAAGTGATAACCAATATGTGGCAGATATTACAATTCTATATGTTGGTGATATGGTATCAGATTTTGAAAATGAATGGGCTAAATGCAGATTATATTTTACTTATAATAATGCATTAGAAGACAGAAATGGCATAAATATGTATGGAACATTCAAAGGTTCGGGATATCCGCAGAATCAGGAAGCATATTTCGATTATATAGCAAATAAGGGTATGTCAGAAAATATGAATGTTACAACCCATAAATTAGTATTTAGAGTATCGGATGGTGGAAATATTGTTGTATCAGAATTCTATTCGGTAACACAATAGAATTAATCCTAGCCAGTTAAACACAATGATGTTATAATGACGGAAAAGAGTTTACTGTAAACGAGGATAAAGATGGTTTTTAGCAGTTTAATATTTCTATTTAGATTTTTACCTTTAATATTACTGATTTATTATATAGTACCAGGAAAATTTAAGAATATGGTTTTATTATCAGGAAGCCTTGTATTCTATGCTTGGAGCGAGCCAAAGTATGTTCTTATAATGATTTTCTCGACACTTGTAAATTACATTTTCGGAATATTAATAGAAGATTTTAAGAAAAAAGATAAGATTTCTGCATCAAAATATATGGTTGTGGCATCAGTTATTGTTAATCTGTCGGTGCTTGGCTTCTTTAAATATGCAGATTTACTTATTAACACAGCAAATAAATTAACAGGAAGTGGGTTTCAGTTACTTGAAATTGCACTTCCTGTTGGCGTGTCTTTTTATACATTTCAGACAATGTCATATACGATTGATGTATACAGGGGAAATGTTGCAGCCCAGAGAAATATTATTACATTTGGAACATATGTAACAATGTTTCCACAATTGATAGCAGGACCGATTGTTAAATATAAAAGTGTTGCAGACGAGCTTAATAACCGCAAGGGAAATATTGATACATTTGCAGATGGAATAGGGCGTTTTATAACCGGATTAGGTAAGAAAGTGTTATTAGCTAATAACATTGGTAATCTGTGGGACACAATAAAGGCTGTTAATCCGGAAAATATGTCGGTGTTATCTGCATGGCTTGGAATTATCGCATTTACATTCCAGATATATTTCGATTTCTCAGGATATTCAGATATGGCAATCGGGTTAGGTAAGATGTTTGGTTTTAATTTTGAGGAGAATTTCAATTATCCGTATATTTCTAAAAGTGTTACGGAATTCTTTAGAAGATGGCACATTTCACTTGGCACATGGTTCAGGGAATATGTCTATATTCCGCTTGGAGGAAACCGTTGCTCTACATATAAACATATCCGTAATATTTTGGTGGTGTGGATACTTACAGGCTTGTGGCATGGTGCAAGTTATAATTTCATGTTGTGGGGATTATATTATGGTGTAATTCTTATCCTAGAGAAGATATTTCTTAAGAAATACATAGACAGACTTCCAGCATTTATACAGCATATATACACTTTACTTATTATAATTACAGGCTGGGTAATTTTCTCGTTTGAAGATATGGGACAGTTAGGAAGATATCTTAAAACAATGTTTAATGTTACAGGCGGAAAAATCTATGATGACCAGTCAATTTATCTGTTATATACACACGTAGTTTTATTGATTATATTAATAGTGGCATCGACACCTGCTGCTAAGAAATTAGTAAACAGGCTGTTTGAAATTATAAAGAGTGAGGCAGTTAAAACAGTCCTTGCAAATGTTTTCTATGTTGTTGTATTTGCAATGGTAATAGCTTATCTTGTTGATTCAAGCTATAATCCATTTCTGTATTTCAGATTTTGAATAAGGATAGCGTGAAAAATGAAGAAATTAAAAGGAAGCATAAGAAGTAAAGTTACAGTTACAATATTTTTATTAATTTTATCAGGAATGTCAGTATTTGGCTTTGCGGCAGGTGATGAAAGATATTCAGAAAAAGAGAACCGTTATCTTGCGATAAAGCCTGATTTAGACAGCGGGAATCTGTTAAATGGCAAATATCAGGAGGATTACGAAACGTATCTTGCGGATAAGACCATATTTAGAAATAAATGGATAGAATTAAAGACGTATATCGAGCTTGCAAGCCTTAAAAAGGACGTAAATGGAGTGTATTTTGGTAAAGATAATTATCTGATAGCAAGACAGGATAAAGATAAGTTCGAAACGGAAAATGCGGATAAAAACTGTGAATATTTAGAAGAATTTGTGGATAATTACAAGAAAAATACCGATATATGTGTAATGTTAGTTCCAAATACTTCGGAGATTTTAAAGAAAAAGCTTCCAAAGTATGCATATAATTTCAACGAAACTAGGTATATTAATGACATTTACAAGGAAATCGGAGAGGATAATACAGTAGATGTAAATCAGATGCTTAAGGCTCATAAAGACGAATATCTGTATTATAAGACAGACCATCATTGGACAACACTTGGAGCATATTATGCATTTACGGAGTATGCGGATAAAACAGGAATTAATATAGAAAAATATATGACTAAATTAGTAACGGATAAATTTTACGGAACAATGAGTTCAAAGGCGAATTTAGAGATTGAAGCTGATAAGGTATACATCTATGAGCCGGATAAGGAAGAAGAGGTATCAGTGCGTTATAATAATTCTACAGAACTTAAAGATAGTCTGTATGAAATGTCAGCACTTGATAAGAAAGATAAATACAGTATATTTCTTGGGGGCAATAATCCATTAGTACAAATCACTACTAATGCTGAGAATGACAGAAAGGTTCTGGTTATAAAAGATTCATTTGCACATTGCTTTATTCCATTTATGATTAGTGGGTTTAGTAAGATAGATGTAGTTGACTTGCGATATTATAATGAGAGTATTAGAAAGATGATAGAAGAAGGTGGTTATACAGATATTCTGGTGCTGTATAATGTTGGAAATTTTGTAGAAGATAAAAATATATATAAGTTGGTGAATTGATATTGGAGAAAAGAATGCAGAAAATTTTTATTATAGAAGATGACAGTATAATTGCATCATCGGTTGAGAAGTATCTGAATGGTTTTGGATATGAGACAAGACATGTAAGAAAATTTGATAATATAGTGAATGAATTTGCGGAATATAATCCGCATCTGGTATTAATGGATATTTCCCTGCCTTATTATAATGGTTTCTATTGGTGCAGTGAGATAAGGAAGATTTCTAAAGTACCGATTATATTTGTTTCATCAAGTTCTGATAATATGAATATAGTTATGGCGATAAATATGGGTGGAGATGATTTTATTGCAAAGCCTTTTGAATTATCGCTTCTGTTAGCGAAGATTCAGGCAATGCTTAGAAGAACCTATGACTTCGCTTCACAGACTAATCTTATAGAGCATAATGGACTTATATTAGATATGGGAAATGCGACTGCTACATATAATGGTAATGCAATCGAACTTACCAGAAATGAATTTAAGATATTAAAAATTCTTATGGATAACAAGGGCAAAACTGTAAGCCGAGAAGATATAATGACTGTATTATGGGAATCAGACAGTTATGTTGATGATAATACATTGACGGTTAATGTGACCAGATTAAGAAAGAAATTAGAAAATGCAGGTTTAGAAGGATTGATTGAAACGAAAAAAGGAATGGGCTACTATATAGCGAATGGAGAGTAGTATGTTATATAAATATCTGAAACAGAATATTAAAATGATAAGTCTGTATATAACTATAATGATTTTAAATGCTGTTATCTTATATTTCGAAAATGTTGATAAAACAGCAATAATGTATTCGACAAGTGTAATTCTGTATATTGGAATTGTGGTTGTATTATTTGGTATGTTCAGATTCTATAAGAAAAGCAAAGTATTAGAGAGAAAATCAATTCCTAAGAAGTTAACTCCGATAGAAGAAGCATATGTGGATATTATTAATGAAAAGGTAGAAGAGATAGAAAAGCTTAAGTCGGAAAATGGCATAAAGCGTAAAGAGATGATGGAATTCTATACAATGTGGCTTCATCAGGTCAAGACACCGATAGTAGCACTTAATTTTCTGTTACAGGAGGATGAAGTTAAGGAGTCAGCTAACCATAAGGAATTAGAGAACGAATTATTTAAGATAGAACAATACGTGGAAATGGTTTTGTCATATCTTAGAATGGAAAGTGACAGTACGGATTATGATTTTGAAAAATATTGCTTAGAGGACATAGTAAAGCAGTCTGTAAGAAAATATGCAAGGCAATTTATCAGAAAGAAGATAAATGTAGAACTTAACAATCTTGATATGGAAATAATAACAGATAAGAAATGGTTGTTATTTGTAATCGGACAGGTGTTATCAAATGCGCTTAAGTACACGAATGAGGGAAAGATAAAGATATACACGGATGTTCATGAAAGGCTTGTAATTGAAGATAGCGGAATAGGGATAGCTAAGGAAGATTTGCCAAGAATATTTGAAAATGGTTTTACGGGCTATAATGGAAGAATCGAGATGAAGTCGACAGGAATCGGATTATATCTGTGTAAAAATGTGATGAAAAATATTGGCGGAGACATAACAGCAGACTCAGAGATACATAAGGGAACAAAGATTTTCATAAACCTTACGAAAATGTAAGGTTTATTTTTGTATTGTAAGTCAAATCTATGGAAACAATAAAGAAATTTAATTATACTCTTATCTGTAATCAGGTAATATATTCTAGTAGAAATGAGGATTAAAATGAATAAAGCAATTTTAGAAGTAAAAAATTTAAAGAAAATATACACAACAAGGTTCGGTGGCAATAAAGTCCAGGCATTAAGTAATGTTACATTTTCAGTTGATGAGGGTGAGTACGTTGCGATAATGGGTGAAAGTGGTTCGGGTAAAACGACATTATTAAATATTTTAGCTGCACTTGATAAAGCAAGTGACGGAGAAGTCTTATTAGACGGAAAAAATATTATGACACTTAAAGATAAAGAGCCTTCAGACGTGATAATCTGGGGTTCGTATTTCAGGACTTCAATTTAATGGATACATTTTCACTAAAAGATAATATTTTTCTTCCATTAGTATTATCGGGCTGCAAATATGATGAAATGCAGTCAAGACTTGAGCCGATAGCTAAAAAGTTAGGGATAAGTGATATTTTAGATAAATATCCATATGAGGTATCAGGTGGACAGAAGCAGAGAGCGGCAGTGGCAAGAGCATTGATAACAAGACCAAGACTCATACTTGCAGATGAACCAACCGGAGCATTAGATTCTAAAGCAACAGATTCGCTTTTAAGATTATTTGATGATATTAATAATGATGGTCAGACAATTCTTATGGTTACACATTCGACCAAAGCAGCAAGCAGTGCGAAAAGAGTAATGTTTATTAAAGATGGTGAGGTGTATCATCAGTTATACAGAGGCACATTGAGCAGAGAAGAAATGTTTGCAAAGATTTCGGATACTCTTACAATGATTACTTCGCAGAAATAGACAGATATTATAATACAATTATTTAATTAATCATAAATGTGTAATGCAATTGCTTAAATATATACACATACAGAACTAAGAGATTGCATTGAAAATGGAGGAAAAATGAAGAAAACAGGTAAAAATAAAGCATTTTATCCAAGGCTTGCATTAGAAAATATCAGAAAAAACGGTAAATTTTATTATCCATATCTTATAACATGTATATTTACAATTGCAATGTTCTATATAATAAGTTTCTTATCGTTTAATACCGGACTTGACGTTATAAGAGGTGGAGAATCATTAAGAATTATTTTAAAGTTTGGAATGGGTGTTATCGGAATATTTTCATTTATATTTCTGATATATTCGAACAGCTTTTTGACAAAAAGAAGAAAAAGAGAATTTGGTATTTACAATATACTTGGCATGGAGAAGAAACACATTGCCAAAATAATGGTAATTGAAAATATATATACAACAATAGGAACATTGATTGCTGGAATCTTGAGTGGAATAGTATTTAGCAGATTGATGCTTATGATTCTTAGCAAAATGGTACGTTTTGATTCGAAAATTAAGTTTGACATAAGTGTAACAGGAATTTTAATTACTGTGGCAGTATTTGTAATGATATTTATGATAATTCTGATTGGAAATCTTATTGCAATCGGACGTTCTAAGACAATAGAGCTTCTTAGTGGAAGTAATGTTGGTGAAAAAGAGCCTAAAACTAAGTTACTAATAGCTATTTTAGGTGTGACGATGTTAGTTATCGGTTATTATCTTGCAATGACAACGGAATCGGCAACAGAGGCACTTAAGAGATTCTACATAGCAGTATTATTCGTAATTGTTGGAACATATTTTTTATTTATTGCAGGTAGTATAGCTATACTTAAGATGCTTAAGAATAATAAGAAGTTCTATTATAAGGTTAATAATTTTACGGCAGTATCAGGAATGATTTACAGAATGAAGAAGAATGCAACCGGTCTTGCAAGTATCTGTATTCTATCAACTATGGTATTAGTCGTTGTGTCAACTACGGTATCTATGTATGCTGGTGTTGAAGATGAGATGAAATACCGCTATCCAAATGATATTACTATTGAGAAAATATATAGATTTTCTGAAGTTGATAACATTGAAGGTATGGATGAATCCAATGAAGATTTCAGAGAAATAATATTGAATACAGTAGCTAAAACAGGGATCCAGGTAAAGCATTTCAGAGCATACGAAGAATGTACTATAACAACTACTTATGAAAATGGTAAATATAATTATATCGGATATTATGGAAATGATGATACTCATGAGTTTCATGTCATATCAGCTAAGGATTATGAAAATCTTACCGGAGAAAAGATTGAACTTAATAGTGACGAAGTATACATATACAGCGCCGATAAGAAAGTAAAAGACGAGTTTACCATTGGTAATTATAGCTTTAAGGTAAAAGGACGAATCGCCAAATTCGATATGGAAGCTGATTATATGAGAAATATGCATTTGCTTGTAGTTAAAGATAGCGAAGTCCTAAGACAGATTTATCTTGATAAATGTGATAAGTTAGGAATTACGGCAGAGAATTCAGAAGATGAAGATGTAAAGCCTGTTTGTTATATGATGAAGATTGATTTTAATGCATCCGATGAAAAAATATCGGATTGTTATAATAAAATATTAGATGCCTGTGACAAATTGAACTATGATGTGATGTTTTCATGTCGTGCTTATGTAAAAGATGAATTCTATACAATGTATGGTGGCTTATTGTTCATTGGAATATTTTTAGGCATATTATTCTTAAGCATTACTGTACTGATTATCTATTATAAACAGATTACAGAGGGCTATGAGGATAAAGAAAGGTTCGACATAATGCAGAAAGTCGGAATGAGCCATTCAGAAGTGAAGAAGTCGATTAAAACCCAGGTGTTAATGGTATTTATGCTTCCGATTGTGGCAGCAACAATTCATGTAGCAGGAGCATTTAAAATGATAAAGAATATACTTATGACGTTAAATCTTAAAAATGATTCATTATTCATAAGATGTACACTTGGAACAATAGGAATATTTGTTATAGTCTATGCAGTGGTATATCTTCTTACATCTAAGGTATATTATAATATTGTAGAGAATAAAAAGTAGACATTGATATGTAAAAAACAGATATTGCAAAATAAAAAGTAGACATTGATGTGTAAAAAATAAATATTGCAAAACAAAAAGTAGACATTCAATCCGAAAAAGTAGATATTCAGAACAAAAAAGTAGACAAAAGTACAGTAAAAAGTGGTATAATTATCAGTATAAATGAGTTGTAGTTATTGTTGTAAAATGCAAGATTATGAAATGAGGTAGGCGAATATGGAAAGGGACCCATTTAAGGAGTATTTGAAAGAGTCTGAACCTGATAAGGTTAGTAAAGGATATGCGTGGAGTACGGCAATAGGACTTCAGGCAGTAGATGGACTACGACCATCTAAGTATCTGGTTGAAACTGCTATACAGAATATTGATGGTAAAATTACTGTTAGGGAAGCTAAGAATCTTATTGACAGCTATTATGAGGAAAGACCTGTGCATATGTCAGATGATGATAGGACCGAAGAAGCTGATAAGGTAGCATCACGTATTGCAGAGATATTGTCAGAAACCGCATTTTCGTTTTCACCAAATGAATATATCTCAATACATCGTAAATTATTTCAAGGAATTTATGACCACGCAGGCAGAATAAGAGATTACAATATTACTAAAAAAGAATGGGTTTTAGATGGAGCAACTGTTATGTATGGCAGCGCTTCAGAACTTCGTGCAACGCTTGAGTATGATTTTTCACAAGAGAGGAACTTTAGTTATAAAGGTCTTTCAATGAATGAGATTATTCATCATCTTGCAGTATTTATATCGAGATTATGGCAAATTCATATTTTCGGAGAGGGCAACACCAGGACAACAGCAGTATTTTTTATTAAATATCTGCGAACACTTGGCTTTTACACAACGAATGATATTTTTGCTGAAAATGCCTGGTATTTTAGAAATGCGCTTGTACGTGCTAATTATACAAATCTTCAAATAGGTATTCACGAAACAACAGAGTATCTTGAATTATTTCTAAGAAATATGCTCTTAAATGAGAAAAATGAACTTCATAATCGTAATTTGCACATAAGTGGTAAATTTGATAATGTGAGAACAGATATTGTTAAGGAAGATTTAGACATTGAAGATGAATGTGTATTTTCTGATAAATTAAGTAGTTTTTCAACTAAGACAATTGCTCATATTTATAAAATGTTCAATAAGTATGGATATAATGAAGTCTTTGGACGAAGTGCTGTCAGAGAACTATTAGAACTTAAAGATTCAAGTGTTTCTAAATTACTTTCTAAATTATTACAATCTGATATTATCGAAAATGTATCGGGTTATGGTAAAGGAAAATATAAATTCAAACGGAATGATTAAAAAGAATAACCTGTAATTTCGACACATATACTAGATACAAATGTATCAGGTGAAGTGACGAGTCACTGCGGAATGGAGCGGAATATGTGTGGAATTGCAGGTTTTGTGAATTATAGAAGAAATTATCTGTCAGACAGAGGTAAATATGAACATATCTTAATGAAAATGTGTCAGGTATTATACCATAGAGGTCCTGATGAAAGTGGGCGGGTGTTAAGAGAAAATTATGGACTTGCACAT
This sequence comes from Eubacteriaceae bacterium, assembly GCA_902362455.1. Classification (GTDB taxonomy): domain Bacteria; phylum Bacillota; class Clostridia; order Lachnospirales; family Lachnospiraceae; genus Bovifimicola; species Bovifimicola ammoniilytica. Next base: position 288,875 of record CABIWJ010000003.1, on the reverse strand, counting down.
ACACGATTGTCAATTATAGATTTAAAAAATGGTAAACAGCCAATGTCATTAAAAGTAGGCGGGAATACCTTTAGTATTGTATACAATGGAGAGATTTATAATACATCGGAGCTTCGAAATGACTTAATTAGTAAAGGCTGGAGTTTTGAGACCACTTCAGATACAGAAGTAATACTTGTGACATTTGCAGAGTATGGCAGTGATGCATTTAAAATGCTTAACGGAATATTTTCATTTATGGTAGTTAACGACAAGAGTAAAGAAACATATTTAGTAAGGGACCAGGTCGGGGTAAAACCGCTTTATTATAGCATTAGAGATGGAGAAGTAATTTTTGCTTCGGAGATAAAGGGCATATTTGAATATGAGGGTATCAGACCGGAGATAGATACAGAGGGACTTAATGAAGTGCTATCCTTAGGTCCCGCAAAAACCTATGGAAAAGGTGTGTTTAAGAATATTCTTGAAGTAAAGCCTGGACATTTTATAAGGATAAATAAAGAAGAGATACAGGAACATAAATATTGGGGATTAGAGGCAGAATATCATACCCTTTCATATGATGAAACAGTTGAGAAAACCCGTTTTCTTGTATCAGATTCCATAAAGAGACAGATGATTTCAGATGTTCCGATTGCCACATTTCTGTCGGGAGGAATCGACAGTAGCGTAGTCTCTGCAATATGTTCAGATGAATTAAAGAAAAGGGGAGGGGTGCTTGGAACATTTTCATTTGATTTCGTGGATAATGATAAATATTTTAAGGCAAATTCATTTCAACCATCGCAGGATAAACCATTTGTGAAAATAATGGTTGATTATATGCAGTCAGACCATCATTATCTGGAATGTAATAACAGTAATCTCTATGATAAACTCTATGAATCAGTTGATGTAAGAGACTTGCCGACTATGGCTGATGTAGATTCATCTATGTTGTATTTCTGTAGTCAGGTAAAACCTTATTATAAGGTGGTTCTGACAGGCGAATGTGCAGATGAGATATTTGGAGGATATCCATGGTTCCATAAGAAGGAATGTTTTGAAGCAGATACATTTCCATGGTCTATGGATATTACAGCAAGACAGAGTGTGTTAAAAGATGAAGTCATCAGAGAACTTCGAATGGACGAATATATAAGAAATGCCTATGAGAATACGATAAATGAGACTCCGGAATTAGATGATGAGGATAAAACTGAAACAAGACGAAGACAGATATCGTATCTTAATATTAAATGGTTTATGCAGACATTATTAGACCGAATGGACAGGGCGAGTATGTGTTCGGGACTTGAAGCGAGAGTTCCATTTGCAGACACCAGAATAATGCAGTTTATGTACAATGTTCCATGGAAGATGAAAAGCGAAAATGGTGTTGAAAAAAGTCTGCTTAGAAATGCAATGAAAGGACTTCTTCCTGACGAAGTATTATTTAGAAAAAAGAGTCCATATCCTAAGACATATGATCCGCATTACGAGAAACTTCTTGCAGGCAACCTGATAGAAGTAATCGAAGATACGTCATCACCTGTGAACCGATTGGTAGACAAAAATAAAGTATATGCATTCATTAATGAGAAGAAAGACTATGGAAAGCCATGGTATGGCCAGCTTATGGCAGGTCCGCAGATGCTTGCATATCTGTTGCAGATTAATTATTGGCTTAGAAAATTCAATTTGTAAGGTGCAAATTTACAGAAAGTATGGTAAACTGAAGTAATCAGAATTGTTGATAGTTAATAAATGTGATTGCAAAATAATAATTTTACGATTATTTTGCAATCATTTAAAGAAATGAATAGAAATATATATAGAAATGGAGAATGAAAATGGATATCAAAACACAGGCAGAAAAGATGAAGTTAGACAGCTCAAAGATGTCAGCTCTGACATTTGAAGATAGAAATAAAGCACTTATTGCGATAGCAGATGCTATTATGGCTAATAAAGAGAACATTAAAAAGGCAAATGAAACAGATTTAGAGAAAGCAAAAGAAGATGGAATTGCCGCACCTATATTAAAGAGATTAAAATTTAATGAAGATAAGATAAATGATGTGGTAAAAGGCATACGTGATTTGATTGCATTACCTGATCCGCTTGGCAAGGTACAGATGAAAAGAGAACTTGATACAGATTTATTATTAATCAGGGAATCATGTCCTATCGGAGTAATCGGAGTTATCTTTGAATCCAGACCTGATGCCATGGTACAGATTTCTACATTATGTATAAAGAGTGGTAACTGTGCGATATTAAAGGGCGGCAGCGAAGCTATGAATACGAATAAGATAGTATTTGATACAATATATAATGCGGCAATAGAAGCAGGTTTGCCAGAGAATTGTATGATGCAGGTAGAGGCAAGAGAAGAGATAAATGAATTGTTGGCCTGCCATGAGTCAGTAGATTTACTTATACCACGAGGTTCAAACGCATTTGTTCAGTATATAATGAGTAATACAAAGATTCCTGTAATGGGACATGCTGACGGTATCTGCCACATTTACGCAGACAAAAATCTTGATATAGATAAGGCAGTTAAAGTCATAATAGATTCTAAGACACAATATACAGCAGTATGTAATGCGACAGAAACACTGCTTGTACATAAGGACATAGTAAATGAACTTATGCCTAAGTTAAATGAAGCATTTAAGGCAAAATCAGTAGAAGTAAGAGGTACTGATGAAATCAGAAAAGTAATTGACTGTGAAGAAGCTACCGAAGAGGATTTTAAGACAGAATATCTCGATTTAATAATTTCTGTAAAAACAGTAAATGATATAGATGAAGCGATTAATCATATCAATAAATATGGTTCACATCATACAGACTGCATTATTACGGAAGATAATAAGGCAGCAGAGAAATTTATGCAGTATGTAGATTCGGCAGGAGTGTATCAGAATTGTTCGACTAGATTTGCGGATGGATACAGATATGGTTTTGGTGCAGAAGTCGGAATCAGTACAAGTAAATTACACGCAAGAGGTCCGGTAGGACTTGAGGGACTTTGTACTTATAAATACAAATTATTTGGAAATGGAAATGTTGTAGCTGATTATGCAGATGGAAAACGTAATTTTAAATTTAAGGATTTGATGTAATGAAAGAACATTTTAGAAAGGTATTTAACAGGATTTTTCTTACAGTTATAATTATTTTATTTCAGATCGCATGGTGGACATTACTTGTGATGAAGTTGATGAAATACTCAGATATTATCGAGGTGATTTCAGTAATATTAAGTCTTGCCATGGTCGTATATCTGATAAGTAAGGACGATAACCCCGAATATAGAATTATATGGATAGTTCTGATATTATTATCGCCATTATTCGGAGGCTTATTATACCTGTCATTTGGCGATAAGAAGCCATCTAAACGTTTAAGAAGAAAATTTAATCTGGCACATAATGAGCTTAAGAAATTTATGCCACAGGATAATGATACATTAGAACGTTTAGAAGAGATGAATATCAGAGCAGCACAGACATCAAAATATATAACTAACTATTCAGATTATCCGGTATGGACCAATACAGAGACTACTTACTATAAAGTGGGAGAGGAAATGTATGAGGACATGCTTGAGGAGTTAGAGAAAGCAGAGCATTTTATCTTTTTGGAATATTTTATTATTCAGGAGGGTAAGATGTGGGATTCAATCTTAGAGATTCTTGTACGAAAAGCTGCTATGGGTGTTGAAGTAAGAGTTATATATGATGATATTGGTTCTGTTGCAACATTACCACCACAATATGATTTATATTTAGAAAGCCTTGGAACAAATATACATTGTCTTGCATTTAATCCATTTGTACCGATTGCTTCACTGGTTATGAATAATCGTGACCACAGAAAAATAATGGTAATAGATGGTAAAGTTGCTTTTAATGGCGGAATCAATCTGTCAGATGAATATATCAATGAGAATTCAAGATTTGGACATTGGAAAGATACAGGAGTACGGATTAAAGGTGAAGCGGTATGGAATTTCACATTAATGTTTCTTGAAACGTGGCGTGCATATAGAAAAGATGACGAAGATATTATGAAATTCAAGACAGAGCCACTTAAGAAAGATGACAGACTGTCAAATGGTTTTGTGCAGCCATTCTGTGATACTCCGTTAGAGAATGAGCCAATAGCTGAAAATGTATATATAGAAATACTTAATCAGGCAGAAAGATATGTATATATTTACACACCATATCTGATTATAGATTATGAAATGTTAAATGCACTCTGTCTTGCAGTAAAAAGGGGCGTAGACGTAAGAATTGTCACACCGGGCATACCTGATAAGAAGATAATATACAGGCTTACAAGGTCAAACTATACACCACTTTTAAAGGCGGGTGTTAAAATCTATGAATACTTGCCAGGATTTATACATGCCAAAAGTTATGTATGTGATGATAAATTCGCTGTAGTCGGTTCAATTAATATGGATTATAGAAGTCTGTATCTACATTTTGAATGTGGAACATATATGTATAAGACTTCAGCAATACAGCCTTTAAAAGAAGATTGCTTAGAAACATTTGAAAAATCATATCAGGTAACTTTAGAGGATAGAAAGCAGAGAATTATTGGTAGAATCATTGATGCACTTTTACGAGTGTTGTCGCCATTGTTATAATGTATCACATATCTAAAATGCTTATTAAAAAAGTATAAAATGCATTGACTATAAAAATTCGCTATGCTATGATACGAAAGAATAAAAATATAATTTAATAACGTTTATAAAAGCGTGGAAAGGGCTGAGTGATATGAGGAACGAAGATAATAACAATTATTATTCGGACTATGATAACTCAAGCAGTAATCAGTATTCGAATAATAACAATAATAACACATATAATTATTCAGGCAACAATTACTCTAATGATAACAGATATAATTATTATGGAAATGATGGTGGATACAATAATAACAACTATAATAATTATAACAATAATTATAATAATAACTACAATGCAAGTAATTATTACGATGGAACAGTTTATGATTCAGCAGAGACACAGTCAAAGATTATGACAAGGTCGTTTATAATTGTATTAGCTGCATTATTAGTTACAGCAATTTCAGCATCATTAGTGTTAGTCAGCAAAAGTATTGAGGAAATGGTATTTTCCGGATTTACAGCCTGGCTTGTACTTGAGTTTGCGGTAGTAATGGGTTCGTCATTTGCAATTGCAAAGAGAAAGACAGTACTTGCAGCAGTGTTATTTGCAGCATATTCAGTAATTAATGGTCTGACATTATCAGTTATCTTTTATGCATATGATTTTGGTTCAATACAGGAAGTATTTTTACTTTGTGCTGGAATGTTTGCCGGAATGGCAGTAATTGGTGCAACAACACGTATTAACTTAACTAAGATGGGTTCAATCTTAATGATGGCTCTTTGGGGTGTTATACTTGTTACACTTGCTAATATATTTTTCATTCATAGTTCAGGCATTGATTTATTTATGGATTATGTCGGAGTAGCTATCTTTGTAGGCTTAACAGCATATGATACACAGAAGATGAAGAAACTTGCAAGTAGTGGTGAGATGTCAGATATGAATATTATTGCATTATATTGTGGTATGGAATTATATCTTGATTTCATTAACTTATTCTTAAGATTATTAAGTATATTTGGAAAACAGAAGAACTAATAGTATACAACCGGTTATAAAGTATAGAATATAAGTCTGGTATATGTAAGATTACAGATAATAACAGACATTTTATGGCAGAGGAGGAACTGCATATGCAGCTCCTCCTTACCTCTTAAAATGGTATATACGGAATGGAGATAGTGTGAAAGGATTGCGCCGATGCGCCAATCCTTTCGCACCGCTATTTGTTTCGCAGGCGTCACAAATAGCATTATCGCAGAGCAAAATCTTAAATTTTGCTCGCGATTCCTCCGACGTAAACGTCTGCGGAATGGAGTTTAGTGTGTTAAAAGTAATAGTTGCATTTTTGTTTATATCGATAGATATCGTTGTAAGTCCGGACAAGAAAGCAAATCTTGATTTATTACCTGATTTCATAGGATATGCGATATTGATATATCAATTTTTTAAATTATGGAAAGATAACAGTGAAAATGATTCACTTAAGGTGGCCGCGAAGCAGGGAATGATTACGGCAGTGATAACATTTGTGATATCATATGCTGCATATATTCTTGATATGTACGGAATATTATATAAGATTAATGCTAATATAATAGTGATGTTAAGTGCTATATTGGAATTGGCATTTTTACTTAATATATTTATGTTTATACAGAATCTTTCCGCATTACAGGGAAATGAAAGTAATTATCAGATTAAGAGGATGAATATGTTATGGAAGATAATGTTCTTATGCATATTATGTGAATACATTTCTATGCCGATAGAATCAGTAGCATTAACATTCTTTATATTTGAAAAAGCGATAATGGTTATATTTATTTGCTATATATTTACGTCTGATATGACATATAAGAAGAAATTAAAAGAAAAATCAGGAATGAAAAAGATTGAAAAATAGACGATTATCAAATAAAATATAAATTATAAATCATAATAAAATGAAAATATAAAGAACTATGGAAAGGAAGAACAAAATGAGAAAAAGATTCTTTGGTAAGAAACTTGCCACCAGTGCATTAGCACTTTTATTAGCAACATCGGTTGCACTATCAGGTTGTGGAAAGAGTAATAAGTCAGACAATACTAAGAAAAAACCAGCTAATGATAAGACAACTGAGAAGATTAAGATAGACGGAGAGGAAGTTCCGGCACAGTTACAGTCTACACTTAATGTAATTGATGATAAGAACAGAAACTTTTATGAAATCTTTGTTGGTTCATTCTGTGACAGTGATGGTGATGGAATGGGAGATATTCAGGGAATAATCAGTAAGCTCGATTATCTGAATGATGGTGACGATTCAACAGATACAGACCTTGGTATAAATGGTATATGGCTTATGCCAATATCTCCCTCACCATCATATCACAAATATGATATAACAGATTATTGCGATATTGATAAAGCATATGGTTCACTTGATGATTTCAAGCAGTTAATTGAAGAGTGTAATAAACGTGGAATTAAGGTTATCATTGACCTTGTAATGAACCATTCATCAATCGGACATCCTTGGTTCAAGGAAGCGAGAGAATACTTACAAAATCTTCCTGATGATAAAGAACCGGATGCATCAGAATGTAAATATGTTAATTATTATACCTTTAAAAAAGGCGAGCAGACTGGTAATTATTATCAGGCAGGAACTTCAGCATATTATTATGAGGGAGTATTCTCACAGCAGATGCCAGACTTAAATCTTGGTAATCCAGATGTGCGAAAAGAATTCGAAGATATTGCTAAATTCTGGTTAGACTTAGGTGCAGCAGGATTCAGATTAGATGGAGCAAAAGAGTATTATTCAGGTGAAACAGACAAGAATATAGAAGTATTAAGATGGTTTAATGGTTACGTTAAATCAGTAAAACCAGATGCATATATAGTAGCTGAAACATGGTGTGCAGACTATGCAAGATATGTTGAAAGCGGAATTGACAGTGCATTTGATTTTAGTTATTCAAGTTTTGATGGAAATATAAGTCTTGTAACACAGGGCGTTGATCCTGCTTATAATGGGAAATATTTTGCAACAGCACTTAAGAATACACAAGATACACTTGCGGGATATTCTAAAGATGCAATTTCAGCAACATTCGTTGGTAACCACGATTTAAACAGAGCTGCACATTATCTTGCATTTGATGAAAATAAGATTAAATTTGTACATGGTTTGTTAGGAATAATGAATGGCTGCACATACATTTACTATGGTGATGAAATCGGTATCGGTGGAACAGGTGCAGATGAGAATAAACGTTCACCAATGATATGGTCGTCAACAGATAAGACAGGCGAATGTAAAGGACCTATTAATATGGATAAGAATTATGTAATTAACAAATTTGCTTCTGTAGAAGAACAGGAGAAAGATGAGACATCAATTCTTTCATATGTTAAGCAGTCAGTAAAATTAAGAAATATTTTCCCAGAAATAGCAAGAGGAACAATTGAAATATTATCAGATGTTGAGGATGGGGATATATTCGCAGTTTCTAAGACATACAATGACAGTAAGATAATAATTCTTGCTAATACAGATAAAGAAGAAACAAAGACAGTAACTTTATCAAGAGAAAAAAATAATTACACATGTATTCAGGGAATGTTAACAGTTGGTGAAGACAAACCATATCAGGTAGAGGACACAATAGTTCTTCCACCATATTCAATAGTAATTCTTAAATAATGTGAATAAAATTAATGTTAATAAAGTCAGGATAAACTAATTTATTTGAACAAACTTAATGTGACAAATAGTCCAGGGGGATTATTTGTCACATTATTTTTAACTTACCAGGAAATTTCGTTGAAATTGTACTGGTAAGTAAAAAACGCTCCGCGAGGATTGCACTGCGGCGGGTTGCTATAGCAACCCGCCGCAG